>NZ_BDFC01000008.1:0-365595 GCF_001748205.1 Bacillus sp. F56 | reverse complement strand
AGTAAAAAAAAATTGACCACTCGCCAAGATAGGTAAAATAAAAAACGAAGGCATGAACCTAGTAAAAACATACCTTGAGTTACAAAAGCTTTTATTCAAAGCATTTATTTATTTATTTTATTTATACTTATTTTCATCATTTTTCATGAATTCTGGCCACATAGAGACCAAGGAACTCTACATTTCATCAAGAAATATGTAGATTGCCCTGCTTTAATTAATTTTAAGTCCTCGCTCTATGCTCCCCTGAATTCAGTATTCGATGTAACTTTGAAATTAAATTTATTAAAATCTATCACAAACCCTTATTTTCACAACACATCATTTGTTTCAGCTTACCTTGCGAATATCGGATCAATGCTCAGCTTTAAGATAGTCAACCAATTTCTCCGCACTGTTCTTAACATCTGCTTCCGAAAGGTAAAGTGTCCCATATTCTGTAAACGCAGGGAGAAAACGCATTCCTATATAGTTAGCAGTGACTTGAAACGGTCTGATAAGCTCGCTGATCGTGATATTATATTCTCCGCCTGCTTGATAATCAGATTCCTGTGCACCTAAGGAGATAGCTAAGAGTAGTTCTTTTCCATGCAATTTAGTTCCTCCAGTTCCATAAGCCCAGCCATGTGTTAACACATCATCTTCCCATTGTTTTAGTAACGCGGGACTGCTGTACCAATACATTGGAAACTGGAACACGATACGCTCATGATCTACCAGGAACTGCTGCTCTTTTTCCACATCAATGATAAAATTAGGATATTCACCGTATAGGTCATGAACCGTAATGTCTTTCTCTTGCTTTAAACGATTCATCCAGGTCTTGTTGACAACAGACGTTTCCAAATTAGGGTGTATAACGATAACTAATGTTTTCATTTGACTGATTATCCTTTCTTCGCCGATTAGTTATTGCTTTTACGATAATGAATTGATTCTCATTTTAAAATAGCAACTTTATTTACAGCTATTTTATTCCTTTTCATGAATTCAGGGCAACTAATTGGGCATCAAAATCAATTATGACTTAAGACATTGTTTTGTAGAAATCCGATATAACAGAATAATCCTCTGAATAATCCCAGTATATTCCCCATCTTTTATCTGAACGAGAAGGGAATCCATAATCAAACCCTTTTCGGTTGTATGCTTCTTAACTGTTTCATATCGCTTTTCTATGTCCGAGTAATTAAAAAATGCTTTATTTTCCGAAGCGCTTGTTGTTGATTCTATATGGTTTAATTTTTTGATTTTTTCTGTCAGAAATATAATTTTTATCCTTTGAAAATCCGGTCAGCTAGATCAATAATAAACAAGCTGAAGCCCATGTAATATGTGTTTTCATATTTTCACTCCTAGTACATGAATTTATTTAAAAATATAATGAACCTATTTCAAATTAAGATTAACTGAGAGCTTAATCTTTTTTCATAATGAAAAAAAGAACCTTTTTAGGCTCTTTTATTAGATATTATCCATTCTTTTTCTCACTTTTTTACTAAGCTTAAAGCCGAATCTATTTATATACTCTTCGTTTTTCACCATTATTTGATATGCCTCTATGATTGGCAAGGTACGAATCAAGATATAGACACCTACAGCTATCAAAACTACACAAACTGGATAGTAGGCAATTAAACCTGAGGCTATATGTTTTCTTTCAAGAAGAAAAGGGATTACGCCTGCTACAATAGAACAAACTCCAACGACCATGATAGCAGCATACCTTCTTTTAATATCTGTATATCTCGCTGTCAGCTCTTTATGATGATTTTGATCAAATATGAGAGCCTCTTTCTTGAGTACCTTATATTTATCTTCTTCCGTAATCATTCCTGTCACAATAGCTCCAATGCCGAGTACTGCTATAATAATGATAAGGAGTGTATAAATAGCTGGTTCTTGTTTAAAAACCAAATAAGGGACAGTGGAAAAAATAAGCATGCTCAGTCCGAAAGATAAATACTTGAAAACTTTGCGTTGATGCAATAAAAAGCCGTCTGCCATTTCTCTGCTTACATAATATCCTTCTTTGTTATCGGGATGAGGTTCAGCAGAGTCTTTTAACAAATAATCAATTGATACTTCGAAAATGTTTCCAATCATTAGAAGCTTTTCTGTTTCAGGAAACCCTTGCCCATTTTCCCACTTACTAATCGCCTGCCTTGTCGTGTTTACTTTCTCTGCTAAAGCTTCCTGTGACAGACCTTTTTCTTTTCGCAGCTTAAAAAGTTTTTCACCAAATGTCATAGTTAAGAACTCCTTTACTTTGATGACTACATTGTATGAAAACAGCGCTCTCCGTTCTATCTTCCAGCAAATGCACTTTGTCAACTTACGGTTGCAACCATGTTATACGGTGTGTTTTATACCTATTATGATCATGTTTTTGATAAGTGAAAGTTTTCATAATTAAACATCTAATTCCTTTTCCTTCTTAAGTATAGATAAACAATAAATTCTTTTCCACTTTTTATTCACCCTCTAAAACTTGTGATGTACATTTTTTTATTTCCACTCCTAATTATTTAATTCGTCCAAAAGTTACAAGGGATGAATTATTCTAACAAGTGGAGTAAAAAGAAGTAAAAACCTTAAAAATAAAAAAGAGCACAAAAAAATACCAAAGGTCTTCTACCCTTGGTATCATTGAGATGCGGCCGAGAGGACTTGAACCTCCACGGGTTATTCACCCACTAGGCCCTCAATAAAGTGAATCTTTGTTTTCTGTTATAAAACCTTTATATATCAGTGTTTATTTATATTGATTATAAAGTTTTATAATGATTTATTCATATTGAGGAGTAAAATTGGAGTAGCGGTCTTTTTAAAAAAATTACCTTATTATTGATGTTTACTTAGTAACAGCCCTGCTCGAAGTAATCGGTTAAGGTGAAAAATTAAGATTAAACACGAAAAAGCAGGCGCTATTTACCTGCTTTTTAAAAATTTTTATGCCATGAGAGTATTTTAGCTTTATCCTAAACTTAAAATTCTTTTTATTACATTAGGAATAACAAAAGACCGCTTGATTTCTTTATTTACTTGTATAATGTCTTTTTGTGTTTTCCCATTCTCCTCCCAAATAACTTCTACTGTATAATCATTATTCATATTTGGTGGATCTCCCATTATCGCTACTGCTATTTTTTTAGCATTCTTAGGTTCATCTGTTGCGTCACCTGATGCCTCAACAACACCATTTTCTTTAAACACAACCTCTTTTATTGAAAACTCAGAATCCCTTTTCCATGTAATATGAACCGCCCATAAGTCTTGCCTTGCAAGATCTATGTCTTTTTCAGGAGAATAGATAACACTCCATTTTCCATCTTTTGAATTACCCTTCAAAATAGGAGGTTGGTGGGTGCCAGCATAAATAAACCATGCTAAAAAAACTAGCAGCCCAACAGAAACAATACTCGCTAAAATAAACTTACTTTTTTTCATTGTTAACTCCAATCTCTATATGTAATAAATGGGATGTAAGCTTATTTTACACCAATGAATTCTCATTTCGTTCAATTCATTACCTATCCTTAAATAATTTTTTCGAACTTCATAACTTATCCATGGTAATATTTAGATATAAAATCACTGAAAGGATTGGACAATGAAGGTATTTGAAGCTAAGTCTTTGTTATCTGAAGCTGAAAACCGAGCAAAAGATTATAAAGAATTGAAAAATCAATTGATTAAGCTAAGAAAAGCATTTAAGGCTGTTGCTGATCTGGATGATAGTGAGTTCTCTGGCAAGGGAGCAAACAATATCAAAGCATTTTATCACGATCATGTGGGTGTCACTGATCAATGGATTGATTTAATTGAAATGAAGATCGCTTTCCTTACTAGTATCTCCGGTGTATTAGAAGATGCCAGCTTATCTGATGCATATATCGAGGAATCCTTCTTGGAACATGAATTAGCAAACGCATATAAAAAATCAAAATCAATTATGTCTGAGCAGAAGAAAGCAATGAAAGATATTCTGAATGACATCGATGACATTCTTCCACTTGATTTATTTTCAACAGAGACTTTTAAGGATGAGCTCTCTTCTGCCGAAAACAAACGGAAAAAGACTGTTGATAAAATAGGCGATGTGGACAAAAACTTAAAAACTGAATATGCAATAACTGAACCTAACGAACAATTCATTAAAGCAGACTTTCAAAAGTTACAGGAATCAACAGGTAAGGGCAAGAATGCTACACCCCTTCACTATAATGCCAAGGCATATCGTGAGAGCGATATACATAAGAAAAAAAGCGATATCAAGAAGCAATCTGAAGCTTATTTGAAGATCAAAAAAGAAGAATCTAAAAAACGCGAAATAAAAGATTTGAAAAAACAGCTTGTAAAGGTAACAGATCCAGACGAGTATTTAAAAATTGCGAAGAAAATAGGATACGAGAATTTGGAACCTGACCAGCAAGTTTATTTCCGCCAACTCGAAGAACTCCAACAAAAAGCTGAAATTGGAAAAGGTATTGCAGTGGGAATGTATGAAGCAGGTAAAGATACAGTGATGGGTCTCTATCAACTTGCAAGACACCCAATTGAATCGCTTTCTGGAACTGTGAACGCAGCCTTACATCCAATCGATACTTATAAGATCATAGCAAAAGACATAGAAGACACATTTCAACGTGATATGATTAATGGAGATAGCTACAGCAGAGCAAAATGGGTTTCCTATGTAGGCAGTACTGTTGTTCTTGCAATAGTTGGTCCGAAAGGTATTGATAAAGTATCCAAAGTTGCAAAAGCCGGTTCAAAAGTTGCTGCAATTAAGACACTTGAAGCTTCAAAAGCAGGAATAAAAAAAGGTATTGAATACGTTAAAATACCAAATGTTTTTGAACAACAGTATGCAATGGCTGGTGGTTCAGGGACTTTTCCATTCAACACAATAGATGGGGAGAGTTATAAAAAATCATTTCATCAGTTTTCCAAAAAGGTAGCTGATGTAACTCGAAAACCTTTTACGGGGAAATACATTGATGTTCCTTGGTTAAATAAAGAAAAATATACTGCTGCTGAAATAGAAGGAAAAGTGAAAGCTAAAGGAAATATAAAAGACGTAAGCCGAAAAGTGTATATGTTAAAAGATATAGACCTAAATCAAAAAAATCGTAAAGGCCAAACAAATCTTCAATTAATGAAACTTGGCAATGCACCTTTTGCAAAGGACGGAACACAAATAAACCTACATCATTTAATCCAAGAAGAACCTGGTACAATGGTTGAAGTTCCTGAAAGCCTGCACAAGAAATATCACAATATTCTCCATGGTTTAAAGGAAAACGGGCAAAGTTTTAGAAACAATCCCGAACTTTCTGCTCAATACGACAGTTTTAGAAAGAGATATTGGAAGTGGAGAGCACAACAATTTGAAAAACACAGTAAGAGGTGAATTTTATGGATTACTCAACAATACAAAAGTTTTTAGAAGAAAACAAAGAATTCTCTATTATCACTGGAGGAGTCAGCGAAAAAGAGATTCACGAGATAGAAGAAGAACTTGAAGTTTCTCTCCCCGAAAGTTATAAATGGTATTTAAAAGAGTATGGTTCTGGTGGTGCATACGGAACAATGATCCTTGGTTATGACTCTGAAGGCGCTGAAGTTGTAGAGCAAACAAAAGAATACAGAACATTTTACGGTCTTATACCAGGTCTTGTTGTTATAGAGTATATAGATGAATTCTCTTATTGTCTTGATACAAACAGAATGGTAGATGGAGAGTGTCCGGTTATTCTTTGGGATAACAGTGAAGGATATGGTTATACAGCTGCAAGTAATTTTCTTGAATTTTTTCTTCAGCGACTAGAAAAGGGTAAAGAGGACTTAGATGAAGATGAGGATTGGGAAGATTAATCTTTACAATTCTCAAAATAAAGGTGTTAGAAAACCATACCAAGATGCTTTGGTATGGTTTTCTAAGATAGACTCTCACCTTTTGAAATCTATATTTATTGCAATTCCTTTTTCATTCCCATCACCTACGTTTGTTATGAGTTTTAGATGATGATTAATTTGAATATGTACTATAAAGACTTATACCTCCAAACCAAAAATAATAAAGATACTAGTATTTTTGGTATCTTCCTCTAAATAAAATCCCTCAACTTTGTAAGTCCCATTATGTTTAAAGGATCTAAGATTCAGTACCTCCTTTGATTCTTTCACATTTATGGTAATATTTAGTTATGAATTCTCTACATTGACAGTTTTGAAGCCAAGTCCTTGTTATCTGAAGCTGAAACGGAGCAAAAGATATAAAGATCGTATGAGGTAGGGAGAGTAGAACAATTCTATCCTGAAAAGTAGGAGAGGTAAAATGTTTTATATTCAATCATTAATTCTTAGGCCAAATAAGAAGATAAACGATCTTTCAATCTTAAAAAATAATATTGACGATTACTTTGTTCCACTTAGCAATATAGAGGGACTAAAGAACATAAAACCACAGTTAGACTCTTACTATTTATCTGGGGCGATTATTTTAAAATATGGTGAACAAAATTTGCTTGATGTCACTATGTGGGACTTGGTTGACCAATTGTGGGCTTATTTTTTAAATCTAATTGAAGAAGCTATTGAAACAGGAAAAAGCGAAACTTATTTTCCAGATCAACCCCTTCTATTGAAAATGAAATCAATATCGAATGATATGTTGTTATTTGAAATTGACCAAAAACAAAAAGTATTACTACCGAAACTTGATTTTTTTGAATCACTCTTAAAGAATGCGAAAAGTTTCTTTGAAACTATGAATTTTGTTTTAGAAGGTAACTGTGATTATGAGTATGAACTTAATAAGATCGATGAATTGCAAACCAAAATCAAATGTATGTGAGGTTAAATGTGAATTACTCTAGAGTGAAAAAATTCTTTGATGAGAATAAAAAATATTCAATTCTTACTGGAGGTGTCATAGATAAACAAATAGGTACCAAGAAGTTGTAACTCGTCCTCAAAAATTATTTCTTAGAGATAAGAGTTTTCATTACATATTTTCAATTTTTAACATTGAACTTCCGAGAGGAGAAATCAAATGAATCCTTTATTGTTAGATGTGCCTTTACAATTGGAAACAGAAAGACTAATCCTTCGAGCACCACACCAAACAGGAGACGGGAAAATTGTAAACCAAGCAATTAGGGATTCCTTTAATGAATTAAAAGCGTGGTTGCCATTTGCTCAAGAACTTCCTACTGTTGAAGAAACAGAGGTAAATTTAAGAAACGCTCATATAAATTTTTTAAAGAGGGAAAGTTTTCGTTTTCTTATTTTTGATAAAGCTAGCAATAACTTTATTGGAATAACTAGCCTTCAGAGGATTGACTGGACCATTCCTAAATGTGAAATTGGGTACTGGGTAAATACTAAATTTGGCGGGAATGGATATATGACAGAAGCAGTAAAAAAATTAGCTACCTTTGGGTTACATAATATTAAATTTAGAAGAATTGAAATAAGATGTGAATCAACAAACCTCAAAAGTCGTGCTATTCCAGAAAAACTTGGGTTTGTATTCGAAGGCACTTTAAGAAATGATGATTTATCCGCAGATGGAAGCAAGCTGACCGACACTTGTTTTTATTCCATAATAAAGTAAAATCGTACGCTTAAAATAACGGATGCGTTATTAAAACAAAAAGGACATAACAAACATAACATATTTTGTATGCTAATATACTATGCCTTTTTATCTTATTTAACTATATACTTTTGCGGACAAATCAGACCACCTACTTAAAGTAAGTGGTCAGTTTTAGTCACAAAATACGTTCTGTTCAAAAGACACAAAAAATACCAAGGTACTCTAAACCCTTGGTATCATTGATGCGGCCGAGAGGACTTGAACCTCCACGGGTTATTCACCCACTAGGCCCTCAACCTAGCGCGTCTGCCATTCCGCCACGACCGCGTGATGATGAAATTGTGTTTGTGCTGGTTTATTAGGCTCTTAACCTAGTAAAACCAATTTGCGTGCACTTTGTAAATAAAGTGCGGGTGAAGGGACTCGAACCCCCACGTCGTAAGACACTAGATCCTAAGTCTAGCGCGTCTGCCAATTCCGCCACACCCGCAAAAATATAAGTGGTGAGCCATGAAGGACTCGAACCTTCGACCCTCTGATTAAAAGTCAGATGCTCTACCAACTGAGCTAATGGCTCTTACTATTCGATTTCAAAAAAATAAAAATGGCTGGGCTAGCTGGATTCGAACCAACGCATGACGGAGTCAAAGTCCGTTGCCTTACCGCTTGGCTATAGCCCAACGAAATGGAATGACCCGTACGGGATTCGAACCCGTGTTACCGCCGTGAAAGGGCGGTGTCTTAACCGCTTGACCAACGGGCCGATGGTTGAGAACTTATATCGAAATCTTATGGCGGAGAAGGAGGGATTTGAACCCTCGCGCCGCTTACGCGACCTACACCCTTAGCAGGGGCGCCTCTTCAGCCACTTGAGTACTTCTCCAATATGGCTCCACAGGCAGGATTCGAACCTGCGACCGATCGGTTAACAGCCGATAGCTCTACCACTGAGCTACTGTGGAATAATGAGACAAGACTTATTATATCAGCCTTGATTTTCAGTGTCAAGAGGTAAATGTTTTTATTTATCTCTCGTAACGACTTTTATAATGTAACATAGGCTTGCCATATTCGTCAACCTTTTTCACGAAAAAATTCTTTTTATTTTCCCGCGGCATTTTCCGCATCTGTATCTGTCAGGGTTCATAGCCCGCTTCTTTATATACTGTTGGCCGCAGGCCGTACAGATATACATATAAGTTTTTTTGTTTTCCGCTTTTTTCTTAAGGGGTGTACAGAACCTCGGCGCGTTGACTTGCTGCAAAAGCATTCTAAAATCTCTGTCTCTGTGCTTGTACCCTTTTCCTTCAAGGTGAAGATGATAATGGCAGAGCTCATGCTTGATGATGCCGATCAGCTCCTCCCTGCCGTGTTCAATCAAATATTTTCTGTTCAATTCAATGTTATGGGAGGTTAACAGGTACCTGCCGCCAGTGGTTTTAAGCCTATCATTAAAAAGCGCCTGATGGCGGAACGGCTTTTTAAAATACGTTTCAGAAATATCCTCTGTCAGCTTTTGAAGCTCTACATTATCCATAGTGCACCTCACTTAAAAAACATTGAACGGGACAATTCACCGTTCGCATACAATATGGTAATCACTGTCCCTCTTATGATAAAAGCTGAGGAGGAATGAGCCTATGCCAAATTGGCTTAAAAAGCAGATGCAAAAAGCGTTCCTTGAAAAAGATAATTACCAAATTAAACTGCTAAATCAATGCTGGTATTTCTATAGGAAAAAACACTGCTCGTAAGCAGTGCTTTTATTTTACCATAGACAGCGATACTCTGCCTTTTTGTACATCTACGCCGTCAACCCAAACTGTCACGATATCGCCGACAGAGACAACATCAAGAGGATGCTTGACGAATTGATTGCTGAGTTTTGAGATATGCACAAGCCCGTCTTGTTTGACTCCGATATCAACAAACGCTCCAAAGTCCACTACATTGCGCACGGTGCCCTGCAGTTCCATTCCCTCTTTCAAATCTTCCAACTGAAGGACGTCTGTTTTCAGCAAAGGCTTTGGCACCTCGTCGCGGGGATCGCGTTCCGGTCTTGTCAGCTGTTCACAAATGTCTTTCAGAGTAATTTCGCCGATTCCCAGCTCTTTTGCCGTTTCAGAAAGTGCCAGCTGATTGATTTTGTCCTTCAATTCCGCCGTGCCGATATGTTCTGTTGAAAGCCCGAGTTTTTTCAATAGCGCTTTTGTTTCTTTATAGCTTTCCGGGTGGATGCCTGTTCTATCCAAAGGCTCTGTCCCTTCCTGCACTCTTAAGAAACCGATACATTGCTCGTAAGTTTTCGCACCGAGCCTTGGGATGTCCTTCAGTTCTTTTCGATTTGAAAACTTTCCGATTTCCTCACGTTTTTTGACAACGTTGCCTGCGACAGACTTCGATAATCCCGCTACATACTGAAGCAGCGCGGCAGATGCTGTGTTGACGTTTACTCCAACCTGGTTTACGACCGTTTCGACGACAAACCGCAGAGATTCATTTAAGCGCTTTTGGCTGACGTCATGCTGATACTGTCCGACACCCACAGACTTCGGATCGATCTTAACGAGCTCCGCGAGCGGGTCTTGAAGTCTTCGCGCAATAGATACGGCACTGCGCTCTTCAACCTTAAGGTCAGGGAATTCTTCTCGGGCAAGCTCAGAAGCCGAATAGACGCTTGCTCCAGCTTCATTGACAATTACATAATAAATTTTGCGCGGCATATCCTTTAGTACATTGACAATGAATTGTTCTGTTTCTCTGGATGCTGTGCCGTTTCCGATCGCCACCATCTCGACTTGATATTGCTCAAGAATCTTTTTCACTTTTTCATGGGCTTCTTTTGTTTTGTTGACTGGCGCATGCGGATAGATTACATCAATTTTCAAGACTTTTCCGGTCTCATCTGACACAGCGAGCTTACAGCCGGTTCGAAAGGCTGGGTCAACACCGAGAACGGTTTTGCCTTTCATTGGCGGCTGAAGCAGAAGCTTTCTCAAGTTTTCTGAAAAAATATGAATCGCCTGTTCATCGGCTTTTTCTGAGAGCTCTTTCCTGATTTCACGCTCGATTGCCGGCTGGATCAGTCTTTTATAGCTGTCCTCAATTGTCTCCTGCAAAATCTCTTTTACGGATGTTGAGCGGTTTTTGATGATTTGTTTTTCTAAATACGCTTTAATGTGATCCGCAGGTGGTTCGATCGATACCTTTAAAATGTCTTCTTTTTCGCCGCGGTTCATTGCCAGCACCCTGTGCGGAACGACCTTTGCGATTGGCTCTTCATATTCATAATACATTTCATACACATTTTTTTCGTCCGTGTCTGCCGACTTTCCGGCAACAGACTTAATGGTTCCTTTTTTGAAGGTTTCCTGGCGAATCCACTTTCTGAAAGACGGCTCGTCTGAGATTTGTTCCGCAATAATGTGCTTGGCGCCTTCAATCGCTTCTTCTCGTGTGAACACTTCTTTTTCTTCGCTGATGTACTGGTCTGCTGTTTTTGCCAGACGATCATCTTGGGGGAGTGTCAGAATATAGTCGGCAAGCGGCTCCAGGCCTTTGCTTTTAGCAACTGTTGCCTTTGTTTTGCGTTTTTGTTTATAAGGGCGGTAAAGGTCTTCCACTTCCTGAAGCTTCACCGATTGCTCGATTTTACGTTTTAGATCATCTGTCAGTTTATCCTGCTCTGCAATCAGCCTGATGACTTCTTCTTTTCGCTGATTCAGGTTTTGTATGTATTGCCAGCGTTCAGAAATCGTTTGAATCTCAACCTCATCCATTGAACCCGTCTGCTCTTTTCGATACCGGGCAATAAACGGGACTGTGTTGCCGTCCTCAAGCAGACGGATAACACTTTCAACATGTTTTTGTGATAAACCTATTTCTTTCGCAATTTGCTGTTTTAAAAGGGCTGACGTTTCCATGTAACCAAAGCCTCCAATTTTGTCGTTCTTTCTCTAGTGTATCAAAAACCGAAAAAAACACATAAAAAAAGACAGCTGGCGCTGCCCGTATCTTTACTCATGTTTCAATAGTTCCTGTAAGCCGCTCAGAAAATTCTCTTTTTTCATCGCAGCTGCAAAGAAGGCTTGATCAATCTTCTCAACAATTGGCAAAGCCGCTGTTACTTTTTCTCCTCCTGTTTCTGTAAGAGACAGGAGGACCTCTCTTTTATCCTGGGGATTTTTGCTTCTTTCGATAAATCCTTTTTTCTCAAGCGTCCGCACAACCTCCGAAACCATCATGATATTGGTCTGGCTGAAGCTTGCAAGTTTTTTTTGCGTGACGGTTTCTCCGTGAGCAATCATATACTTGCACGAGGTCAGCAGAACAAATTGAACGTGGGTCAGGTCAAACTCAGCCAATTCTTTTCCCACTTTCCGCTGCCAGCTTTGCGTGGCCTGCCATAATAAAAAGCCCGGGCTTGTGTTCGGACCGCTAAATTTAGAGTGCCATTCCACTTATGTTAACTCCCATCGCTTGTGCTATTGTCAAAAAATCATTTTTGCTGATTTCAAAATGTCCTCTGCGAAATAAAAAGCCAAGATGCTTGGTTTCCTGAACAAATTCAAGCTTTGATTTAATGTCGTAAAAACCGATTTTATGGCATGGATAATAGTCTATATCTAATCGGTATGGAATAAAATTCGGAGCCATTTGATACGGATAGATATTTCCGCTTTTCACTTTGCCGATCGCAGTAAAGCTTCGCAGCAGTTTGCCATCTGGATATGCGTCTCTTGGAGAATAATAAATCAGCCAATCTCCCTCATTCATTTTGGCGAGCGGGGCTTTTTTTCCATGGCACAGCTGTGCAAAGCCACCGGCAGCACCTTTTAATACATGCTGCTCTGACACAACGCCGATCCAATAATTTGGGTTCATTTTATCACTCCTCCGCATAGGTGAACAAGCCTGCTGACAGCCGCCGGGATGTCTTTAGACAGTTCAGTACCAATGATTTCTCCACATTTTTTTGCTTCAGCACCATCTAATACAATTCCATGTGTGATACGCAAACCTTCTTTTTGCTTTTGAAGCACGTGAGAAAATTCCATTTTTACATTGTTATGCGGCATGTTGGCCATGATAGAAAATGACCGATGTTTCTCCACATGCTCAAGCCAAAAAGGAACTGTATGTCCTTGCAGAAGCAATGTTCCTTCCGTTCCCTTTTGAAATGGTTCTTTCAAAGAAGCTGATGCAAGACCCGCATCCCATTGATCCCATGTTTCTGTTTCCTGATAACGGCTCCAGATTTTGTCTATATCCGCATCAGCTATCGCAGTGTATTCATAATTCCACATCCCATAGGCCTCCTAAATGATAAGTTCACTTATTAATTATAATAAGCGCACTTACTAACAGTCAACCGCAAAAAAAAGAAGCTGGATATCCAGCTTCTTTTTCCGGTTTCCTAGGACAGATGTCCAAGAATATAGGTCAGATCATCTTTTCTCGATGTCGTATACATTTTCAGCGAATTCGATATGTCTTCTACCGATTGGCCCTTTTTCAAATGGGAGCGGATATCAGGTACGTTGAGTCCATCTGTATGTATAATGAACTTTGAACCCTTTTCATAGGTGGCGGTGTGCGTTTTGTATTTTTGCGGCTTGCCTGATAAATAGCCCGAAATCGGCAGAGGATAAAAGCTTTCACCAGACGGGGAATGCAGAATAAACCGTACATTGCCGACAGAGCAGTACGTAAACTGCCTTTGTTCAAAATTGATTTTCAGGATAGATGCTGTGGCGCCTCTTTTGTTTTTCATCGCCTGATTACAGCGTTCGATAATGCTTTGTACGTCTTCATTCGCATAGTTTTCCACTAAGTCTTTGATGGCTGCAGAGGATTCGTTTGCAAGCGATCCGCTTCCAAGTCCGTCAGCAACCGCGCAAATTAATTCCTTGTCATCAGCTTTCATAAAAAAGCTGTCTCCGCAAATCGATTTTCCTTCTTTATTCAGTTGATATACTAGAGTTTGAATATGCTCGTTTTCTTCAACCTGGATCATTACATTAACTCCATCGAGGGATCTTCAATCAAGGCCTCTCTGAGCTTCTTCACAGCTTTGCGCTGCAGACGCGAGACGTGCATTTGAGATATACCGAGAATGTCCCCAGTTTCTTTTTGGCTTTTGTTTTGAATATACGTAAGGTCTATGATTTGTTTTTCACGGTCTGAAAGGACATGAAGCACGCTTTGCAGCATCATTTGCTGGTTGACTCGCTCATATCCATCCTCCTGCGATCCGACGATATCAAGGATCGTGACGGTGCTTCCGTCCGAATCCGCTTCAATGCTGTGGTCAACGGATAAGGCTTGATAGCTTTTGCCCATTTCCATCGTTTCAAGAACCTCTTCTTCAGAAACATCGAGGAATTCGGCAATCTCTTCGACTTTCGGCGATCTTTGTGTTTCAGTCGTCAGCTGATCAACTGCCATTTTGATTCTTGGCCCCAGTTCTTTAATTCGTCTCGGCACGTGAACGCTCCATGTTTTATCTCTGAGGAAACGTTTAATTTCACCGATGATTGTCGGAATTGCAAAAGCTTCAAACGATTTCCCGACAACAGGATCGTATCGCTTAATCGCGCCGAGCAGCCCGATCATGCCGACCTGGCGGAGATCCTCGTGGAAGCTTTTGCCTTTTGAATATTTTTTCGCAAGCATGTCAACCAGATTTGTATACACCCGCACAAGCGTTTCCTGCGCCTGTTCATCTTGCTTTGTTTGGTAATCGCTTATGAGCCGATCGACTTCATCTTTAGTTAGTTTCGTAGTTTTTGATGGTTGTGTCATGATCAACTCGCTCCCCATTTAAATACTTTGTCATCGCTACAGTGACGCCGGAGTGATTTTGCACTCTAACTTCATCCATGAGCGTTTCCATTAAATATAGACCGAGCCCTCCTTCTGATAATTGATCAACTGTGTGCGAAGGTGTGTACGGCCCTAGATCCTGCTGCTTTTGATCAAAGTCAAAGCTGTCTCCTTCATCCGCCACAATAACCTCTAAACGGTCTTCAAACACACCGAATCGTATTGACACTTCCCCATTTTTATCTTCTTTGTAAGCGTGCTGAACCGCATTTGTGCACGCTTCACTGACTGCGATTTTCAAATCTTCAATTTCATCGTACGTATAGCCCATTCTGCTTGCGACGCCTGACAGCGTCAGTCTTATAATTCCTACATACTCAGGCTGGGCCGGCACTTTCATTTCGATGTAATCAGCGTTATTCTTCATTGCACTCCACCTTCTGACTTTGCAGAAATATCAATGATGTCCTTCAGGCCTGTAATGTCAAACAGTCGGATCAGCCGGTCAGAAAGATTTTCAAGTTTTAGCGAACCGCCTTGTTTTTTCACTGTTTTAAAGATCCCTACAAAAACGCCCAATCCGGTACTGTCCATGTAGCTGACATCTTTCAGGCAAATTTTTAAGTCCGCGCCTTGTTCTGCCAGAGGAACAAGCTTCTCTCTGAGCACTGGCGCTGAGTATACATCAATTTCTCCTGCAATGTTTACTTGTATATCATTCTCGTTTTGCCTCACATCAACATTTATATTCATCCGTATCACCTCAAATTTTCCTTCAAATCACTAGTTGCTTTATACCCTCGTCTGACAGACGTTAAACCTTTCTCCGCAAAACAATTAACGTAAAATCATCGTGAAGCTGAAAGTCCTGTAATTTGAGGAGGCTGTCATAAATGTTTTTGACCATTTCCTGCGCGGAGGAACACATATGTGCCTCAATGAGCTTCTGCAAATCAGGACGCTCCAAGAAACCGTTTTCTGTTCTGCATTCTGTGACGCCGTCAGAAAATAAAACGATCATATCACCCTTTTCCAGATGCTGATCGAATTGTCTGTAGTCATAATCCTGCGAGATGCCGAGAACGAGTCCTTTAGCCTCTAAATCATAAAACGCGTTGTCTTTTTGAGAATAATAGAATCCCGGTTCATGTCCCGCCGAAGCATATGTAAATCGATGCTTGTCCATATTGTAATTGGCATAAAACATCGTAATAAACATACTAGCGTCAACGTTTTGTTCAACAACACGATTTAAATTTTTCAGCACCTGAGAAGGGTGTATGCCCGTTTCCGGCAAAGAGTCCATTGCGTATTTAATCATGGACATACAGAGAGCAGCTGGAATGCCTTTTCCGATCACGTCCGCGATTGCAATATTAATGGATTCCTTGTCTTTGACGAAGTGGTAGTAATCACCGCTCATCTGTTTGGCAGGAACACTGATGGCGCCGATATCCAGCGCGTCCTCCTGCGGAATTTTTGTTCCGAGCAGCGTCTGCTGGACATTAGCTGCGATTTCAATTTCTGATTTGATTTCCTGCTGTATCCCTCTAAGGGTTTGATGCTCCTGATAAGCCATTCCATAACCAATCATGACTTCTATTAAAAAATCCAGCGAATGAAACACATCTTCCGGGAGACTTGGATACAGCTCCTTCAGCACTTTTCTATGAATACTGATGATTTCTTCCGGAGGAATTTGGTGCTCGATTGTTTTTCGGCTGAATTTTTGGGCTTGATATAAAGATGTTTCTGTTAATTCGGCTATATATCGGTTAAGCAGCTGATGATACCGCTGCTCAATAACCTCCCTAAAATCCACGTTCTTACCTCCTACCGAAGCCATTTGATGGCTTGTATCTCTGTTCCTTCCCCCGATACGGAATTTAAGCTGAATTCATCCATCAGCCTTTTGACCCCGGGAAGTCCCGCACCAAGTCCTCCAGACGTTGAAAATCCGTCTTCCATGACTTTTCGGATATCAGGAATTCCCGGCCCTTGGTCTTCCGCTATGATTTTCAGGCCCTTTTTTCCTCTGTCTGCGACCTGTTCAATTCCAATCTGCCCTTTGCCGGCATATAAATAAATATTCCTGGCTAATTCTGAAATAGCCGTTGTAATTCTAGCCTGGTCTACAGTGCCGAAACCCAGTTCTTTCGCAACGTTTCGTCCCAGCTGTCTGGCGGCTACAATATCCCATTCTGTCATGATTTTTACACAGGATTGGTCGTTCATTCGCTATTCCCCCAATTCCCGCTTCAATGTCTCAAGCCCCTGCTCTAAGTCGAGCGCAGTTTCGATTTCCTCAAGCGCGATTCCAAGTTCAATCAGCGTCACTGCCACAGCGGGCTGAATGCCGGTCAAGACAACTTTTGCCCCCATTAACTTGGACATTGTAATAACGTCACCCAGCACTTTCGCGATAAATGAATCAATCATATCCACAGATGTCAGGTCAATGACGACTCCGTTAGCACCTGTTTCATATATTTTATTTAATAAGTCTTCTTGAAAGGTTAATGCAGTTTGGTCATCAAGTTCCCATTGAATGGACACTAATAAGCAATTATACAGTTTCAAGATCGGGATTTTCGGATGTCTCAAAATGTTATTCCCCCAATGAAACGATTTTTCGATCCGTCATTTCCAATGCTGTTTGAATTCCTTTTTGCAGGGTATTCTTAGTTATAACTTGGGATAAATCAATCCCCAGGTTGACGATGGTTTGAGCAATTTCCGGGCGGATTCCGGCCAGCAGGCATTTTGCTCCGACAAGCCTTACCGCTTCTGATGCCTGAATAATATGATGGGCAACCATCGTATCGACGACAGGGACACCCGTAATGTCAATTAGCACGACCTGGGAACGGTGTTTGACAACGCCATTAAGAAGGTTTTCCATAATTCGTTTCGCGCGTTCTGTATCAATTGTTCCAACTAGCGGCATCACGGTGATATTTTCAAACACCGGAATAAGCGGTGCAGACAGCTCCTGCAGCGCGATCTTTTGCAGGGATACTGTTTTTTCCCATGAGATTGAGTATTGATTAAAAATTTCTGTGTTAATCGGGCTGAAAAATCGGTCAATCTGCCAGATTAACTCCGTGCTCTCTTGATCTGGCAATCTCTTATCATTCATTTTCGTGTAGAGACGTTTCCAGAATTCAGCAAGCGCAGTAGCCAAAAACTTCAAAGAAATTCCGATTTGGACCGCCCGAAGCGCCAGTTCACTGATTTGGCTTTCAGCAGCGTTTTCGTCCTTAACAGACAGCAGCACAATGTCGATATACTCTTTAGATATATTTTCATACACTTGGTCAGTCAGCTGATAGGATTCTTGATCGCTTAATTCTTTTAGTGTGTCAGTCCACAGTTGGAGCAGTTCATTTTGATTTTCGGCAATGAACTGGTATACAGTCTGGTTCGACATCAAATTCGCTTACCTCCCAATAAAAAACAACATATTTTTTCGTTATTTCATTATTATATCGTTTATGTTTTTTGAAAACAAAAAAAGTTGCTCTTTGTGAGCAACCTGCAAATATGTCTAAAAATCAATGAGTGCCAAACTGATTTGCAAGGCTTCATCAACCTTATCCATCATTTCATCATCCAGATGAGTAATCTTATCCGTTAACCTTTGCTTGTCAATCGTCCGAATTTGCTCCAGCAAAATAACGGAATCTCTTTCAAAACCGTAGCGTTTTGCATCGATTTCGACGTGGGTTGGTAATTTCGCTTTCTGTATTTGTGCTGTTATGGCTGCAACAATAGCAGTTGGGCTGAAGCGATTTCCGATGTCATTTTGGATCACTAAAACCGGGCGCACCCCGCCTTGCTCTGAGCCAACAACAGGAGATAAATCAGCAAAATAAACATCGCCGCGTTTCACAATCAAATGATTATCCTCCGCTGACTAAGCGCTCAACTGTCGTTTCAGCCTCGCACTCCGCAAAGTGAGCCTCAGAAGAAATATTCAGGTTGATTTTCGCCATTTCCATATAGCCGCGTCTCATCAAATCACGGTTGTGACGAGTTGTTCGTTCGCTGACATACGCTCTCACTGCTTGTGATATCAGTTCGTTTCTGCTTCGTTTCTCCCGCATCGCTACACCATCCAATTCAGCTACTAGGTTTTCGGGCAAGCTGATTTTCATTTCGGTTCTTGCGCTGGATTCAGACAAAAAACATACACCTCCACCAAACTTACGGATACGACTCTTTTATCCATCCAGTGATAATGATACCATTATTCACTCTTCAAGCAAAGCTGTTTTATAAATTCGCCATATAAGTAAGCTAATTGCTTGTATTGACCTGCAACAAAGGATTTCTTACTTCCATTATACTCCCATTTTCCAAAAACATACGGGGAACGCGGGAACTTATTGTACAGGCCACTTCATAGTTAATGGTTTTGAGCCTTCCTGCAATCTCATCCATGGAAATATATTCATCTCCCTGCCGGCCTATTAATGTGACTTTTGTGCCCGGCGGATATTCCTGATCCAGCTCCACCATAAATTGGTCCATGCAAATTCGGCCGGCAATTTTTAGGCGTTTTCCCTTCACAAGGATGTCGGTCCCCTTCAATTTTCGGAGCCAGCCGTCCGCATAGCCTACAGGCACCGTCCCGATCCATGTGTCTTTTTCTGCTGTGTACTCGGCTCCGTAGCTGACGCTCTCGCCTTTTCTGATCAGTTTGACATGCGACAGCGTCGAATGCAGGGTGAATGCCGGACGCAGCTGAAACGGTATCTCGTCCGAAATGTCAGCAGACGGGCGAAGGCCATACATGCCAATGCCGAATCTGACTGCATTAAAAAAGCCTTTTTTCAGCCGAAGTCCGGCGGCGCTGTTCGCGCAGTGTACCATCAAATTCTTTAACGGCAGCGGAGCAATCAGCTCTTTAAAACGCTCAAACTGCATTAAGAAATAGCCTCTTTCCTTTTCATCTGCTGTCGCAAAATGGGTAAATACCCCTTTGCACTTTAAACGGGGGTTGCGGTCAAGAATGGCCATCACGTTCTGAACTTCTTCCTCTGTTTTGACACCAAGCCTGTTCATCCCCGTATCGACCTTCAGATGAAAATGAAGAGGACCTTTTTTCGTGTGGCGGGCTGCCTCCTGAAGCCATTCAACGGAATAACCTGTTAAGGTCACGTCATACTCCGCAGCGATTGCCACATACTCCGGGGGAACCGCGCCGAGCACCAATATAGGCGCCTTCAATCCCTTTTTACGCAGTGAAATCGCTTCATCCAAAATGGCTACGGCCAAGCATGAAGCACCTGCGTCAAGAGCAGCCTTTGCTGTTTCTGCATCACCATGCCCGTAGGCGTTTGCTTTTACAACTGCCATTAGCTGGACATGTTCACCGATATGTTCTTTCATATTGCTGACATTTTCCTTTATCGCGGACAAGTCAATTTCCGCCCACGTATCCCTGTAAAAAGGTTTTGTGCTCATTACGACACTTCCTAGCTTTTATTCAATATCATTTACATATCATACTAAAATTAAAGGCCAAAGGGAAACGATGTCTAACGAAAAAAAGGCCAAATCATGTTTGGCCTTTGGCGGTTATTTCGATGATTGTCCCTGCATGCTTTTCGCTACTGTCACCATTTCCTCTTTAGAAAGATCTTTAGAAGAGAGAAGGTAATCGACGCCGTCATATGTCCATGATAATGATGCATCCGACAAAGCGCCGATGGTGTAGCCGAGGTTTACCGGTTCGCCGTTCAGCGTAACGGAGGAGGAGGCCTTGGCAATCTGGGCTTTTTCCTGAATTAACGTAAATGATTTTTCTCCTCCATACGTCATGATGATACGCTTCCCGTCTTCAGTAGAAATATCTTTTTCTTCAAGCAGCTTTACGCCAAGCGGCAGTTCCAGCGGCGTTTTGACCGCGAATGTATCGGAAGGCTTCGCGCTTGTGGCAACATCCATTTGAGAAAGGGTCATATTTTTCTTTTCGTCAAATGATTCTTTATCAAATTGTTTATTAAATTCGAAGCTGCTGAATTCTACTTTGACCATCACTTTCCGGTCAGTATCCATCACTTTGACAGATGACGGGCTCATATCCTTTTTGTTAAATGTGATTTCTTGCGTCGGCAGCATTTTGTTATGCTGATAGTTTGTTTTTGTTTCGAATACGTATTTCTTTTCTTTCGCTGTGAAAACTGCATCCGAATCGTTTTGAACATCCTTTACGAGCGATTCAAACAGATAGACCTGACTGCTGTTGTTCGGCCAGTCGCTTTGAAATCTGAAGCTCTTATTTAAAGACGGCGTGAGAACGAATACTCCGTTTTCATTTCGTAAAATGACTTGGTTTTGGTCCTTTTTCGGATTTTCTAAATAAACCCTGTACAGAGACGGCTTTTTGTGCCAGATTTCCACATTGTATACTTGAGGCTCACTCCCTGTCTCGATGGTCATTTTCGCTTTTGCTTTGTACGAGGTGTATTCTTTCGCCTTTTCATCTAACCCGGCCACAATATCTTGCTGTGTTTTTTGCCCGCAGGCAGAAAGAATAAGAACAGCAAGCAGTCCCGTTAAAAGCAAAACAAAGCTTTTTCTCACCTTTTTCAACCCCTTTTTCTCAATTGATGTAAAAGGAAGAAATCGCTTGTTTGACTTTAACGGTACGCTCGGTACACGTTTAGGCAGAACAGATGCGTACCATAAAAGCCTCAAACAACTTGTCTCCCTTAATGCACTATCAAATATATGAGTGGGGTTTCCCTAATATGCAGACTAGCTTGACAACCTTTCAATCACAACCTGCGCGGCAGCATATTCTTTTGTGTGAGTGATTGATACGTGAACGGCGGCCTGGCTCAGTTTGGTACAAATGATGTAGGGCTTGCCATTTTGGTCTTTCCTAATTTCAATGTCCTGAAAGCTGAGCTGCCTCCCTATACCGGTGCCAAATGCTTTTGAGAACGCTTCTTTTGCCGCGAATCTGCCTGCGAGAAATTCGATTTTTCTTTTCTCTGAAAGCTCACGATACTGGTCAAGCTCGCTTCGCGTCAAAATCCGCTCGGCAAACCTTTTCTGGCGTCCAGCCATAGAGGCGATCCGTTTAAGCTCGGTAATATCCAGTCCAATGCCGTAAATCATGTATGATAACCTCCTTTGCGCACGTACTATTTAAATGGTTTGTCTCATAAACGTGTTACTATAGATATACCAAAATGAAGAAAAGGGGCTCGGAATGTTTATACGGACTGAAAATTTTCAAACGTTTATCAGGCTTTATCCCGTTGTCACCTTTATATTGGCTTTGCAAGCTGTTCTTTGGCTGTTTTTTTCACTTCCTGTCCATTCAGTCGTTTTATGGAGGGATACTGTCGCAGGCTATAATCTAGGTGTCGCTAACGGTGAATGGTGGAGGCTGATCACACCGATTTTGCTGCACGCCGGTTTCACACATCTGCTGTTTAATTCCATGTCCATCTTTTTATTTGCCCCGGCTTTGGAACGCATGCTGGGAAAAGCGCGCTTCCTTCTTGTGTACGCCGGCTCCGGCATCATCGGCAATATCGGCACGTATGTTACAGAGCCGCTTGATTACGTGCATGTCGGGGCTTCAGGCGCCATTTTCGGGCTATTCGGCGTGTACCTGTTTATGGTTCTTTTTCGCAACGAGCTAATTGGGCAGGAGCATTCCAAAATGATCATCACACTGCTCGCATTTGCCGTTCTCATGTCGTTTATCAACTCCAATATTAACATGATGGCTCATCTGTTTGGACTATGCGGCGGGTTTCTTCTTTCGTTTTTGTGTGTGCAAAAAAAAGAGCGGCGGTATTAACCGTCCGCTTTTTCATATGAGTACCAGTTTAAAATGAAGGCTGCATCCTCTTCACCTACATCCCTCACCGTTAATTCTTCCATGTGGCTCGATGATTTCACTGAAGTAGAAATGGTATACAGGCGGCCTTTCTTTTGGAAATAGGATTGGCTGAACTTGCAAACCTGCATTCGTTTTTTGAGTACAATGGCGGTTGTTCTGCCTATAAATCTAGACGTCAGCTGCAGACGGTTCCCGTTGATTGTCCACGCAGCGTCTTTATACGCGAGATAGCCGAAAAACAATTCAATCGGCAGCAGGATGACAGACAGATAGCCCCATGGCTGAAAGAAGATACATAACGGGATGATCAAAAAGAGTGAAAAAATGACAGAACGGAACAAATAGCGTTTCAACGCGCGCCGCGGCAGGCGGCGGCAGTTTTCTTCCAGCGTGTATTCCGGCGTAAATGTTCGGAGCATGAGCGGAAGCTTTTTTTTATGAATCATTGGAAAGAGAATGGTCAAAGCACCTTCTTCTTTTTCCCGGTCGCCGCCGCCCGCACTGACGATGGACACCGTTACAAAGCCGAAAAGCTGCCGAATGATGTTTTCTTTTATTTTAATGGCTTGTATTTTTCGCAACGGAATCGTGACTTGATGTTTTTCAATAATTCCTCTTGAAATCACCAGTTCCTGCTCTTTTTTTATGATTTGAAAGTTCGCGTATCTAAACATCATGCCCGCAATGCTGAAAATCCAGGCGATAAATAAACCGATAAAAATGAGTACCGCGTAAATACCGATGCTGGCGTGCTGAAGAAAGGAAAATTTATCGAATAACCAATCCATCGGCAATACTTCATCGAGCTGGGAAATAAGCGCAAATACAGCCGAGATAATGACTCCGATTCCGCCGGAGGTAGAAGCGGCCATGAGCAATTCTTTCGCGTTCATGCGATAGTGCTCTTGCACCTCAACGGCAGGATCTAACTCCTCCTCAGCTTCAAGCTGTTCATCATCAAGTTCATTTTCTCGTCTTTGCGCTTTTTTCTTAAAGACAGCTTCTTTGATGCGTTCAGCCTCTTCCACAGAAATAGCAGAAAGAACGGCTTCTGCCTCCTTGCCTCCGCCTGCTGTTTCAATTTGCAGCTTCACAAGCTTAAAGATTTGCTGGACAAGGCCCGCGCTCGTATTCATCGTTTGAATCCGATCAATCGATATGTATCGCTTTTTCGTCACAAATAAGCCTTCTTCGATTCTAAATTCATCATCTTCAATTCGATAGGTAAACCTTCTCCATTTGATGATGCTTGCCGCTACAAGCCAGATGAACAGCACACCGAGCGCAATGGCTCCGTAAAAACGGACAGTATGGTTTGAATTGACGATATACACAAAAAAGAATGGCAGAATGATATTTTTTATTGTTTGAATAATGGTATGGCATAAATTCAAAATGACTGCTGCCGGGTGCAGACGTTTCGGTTCAGACATCATCGTCAGTCACCCTTGCCAGACGGGAAATGGAGTCTCTCAGCCGGTCCGCTTCCTCCATCTCTAAAGCGGGGATCGAATGAACGGTCGCAGCCGTGGAAATTTTCACCGTTGCGAGATTGTATTTTTTCAATAATGGCCCTTGCGACGTATCAACGTGCTGAACCCTGACCATCGGGACAATCACACGTGTCACCACAAAAATACCTGACTGAATATCTATTTCATGTTCATGGACTTCATATCGCCACACCTTATGACGGACCTTCGGAATGAGAAAGACCGTCACAATCGATCCCAGCAGCCAAACCGCGCCGAGCACGCCGCTGATCCAGTACGGCCAATGAAAATAATAGCTTAACACTGCAACTGCTATGACGATAAGCAAGCAAACAGCGGATATGATGATCTCTTGAAGTCGCCAAACCTTTAATCCGTCTGGACTGATTTGGTTTTTTGGCTGCTCTCTCAAAAATACCTACCTCCCTTTTTTTCGTCTTTACTTATACGTCTCTTGTACGGAAAGGTTTCATTCTTAAGCATACATAGAAAAATGGCTTCCGTCAGCTGAAAGTTTGCTGAATCACAAATCGCGAATATAAAAAAGCCCAAAACATGATGTTTTGGGCTCTGAATCGATCGAATTAGTAAGATTTTTTCTGGCGTCTGTCACCTGAAGAACGGCGATCATTTGAGCGCTTTTTGTCGTAGGAAGAACGGTTGTTGCTTTTCCCTTTTCCGCCGCGGTAACCGCCGCCTTGGCCGTCTCTGCGTTTAGAAGAGCGCTGGTTTTTGTAGCGTTTGCTGACCATCGGTGCTTCGTCTGTTAAGCGAACCGGTGTGTCGTCTGGCTCTTTTGTAGCCATTTTGATAGCCGCCGCAACCACTGTTACTGCATCATGATCTTCAAGCAGCTCAGCTGCCGCTGTCATGTAGAAGTTCAGGTTGTTTTCACTGATTGTTGTGCGAAGACGTTCAACAGTAACCTGCTGCTGGCCTTCTAACGCTTCATCAAGTGTAGGCTCCTTCATGCGGTCCATTTTGCGTTTTGTTGTTTGTTCAATTGCGCGAAGCATGCTTTTCTCACGCGGTGTAATAAACGTCATTGCCATACCTGTTTTTCCTGCACGGCCCGTTCTTCCGATACGGTGAACGTAGCTTTCAGGATCTTGCGGCACATCAAAGTTGTACACGTGTGTTACGCCTGAAATATCAAGTCCGCGAGCGGCAACATCAGTTGCGACAAGAACTTCGATTGCGCCTTCTTTGAATTTACGAAGCGCAACCATACGTTTCGCCTGCGTTAAGTCACCGTGAATTCCTTCAGCTGCATACCCGCGAAGGTTCAGGGCTTCAGCCAGCTCATCGACACGGCGTTTTGTACGTCCGAATACGATCGCAAGCTCAGGAGACTGAATGTCAAGAAGTCGAGTCAGTGTATCGAATTTTTTGCGTTCTTGCACTTCCAAATAGAACTGCTGAATGTTAGAAACCGTCATTTCTTTCGCTTTTACTTTTACGTGTTCCGGCTCAGTCATAAAGCGCTCTGCAATGCGTTTGATCGGTGCAGGCATCGTAGCAGAGAACAGAAGTGTCTGATGCTCGCTCGGCACGTTTGAAAGGATAGATTCAATGTCGTCAATGAATCCCATGTTCAGCATTTCATCCGCTTCATCCATTACAACAGTATTTACATTGTTTAAACGAATTGTGCGGCGGTTGATGTGGTCAAGAAGACGTCCAGGTGTTCCGACAATAATATTCGGATTCTTCTTTAACGCCCGGATTTGTCGTCCAATATCCTGTCCGCCGTAAATAGGAAGAACCTTCGCACGTTTATCTTGTCCGATTTTATATAATTCTTCAGATACTTGAATGGCTAATTCACGGGTTGGCGCGATTACGATTGCTTGAATATTAGGAGACTCGGGGTTAATTTTTTCAACAAGGGGTATACCAAACGCAGCTGTTTTACCTGTACCTGTTTGCGCTTGTCCAATGACGTCTTTATTTGAAAGTCCGAGCGGTATTGTTTGTGCCTGAATCGGTGTTGCTTCTTCAAATCCCATACGATTAATTGCTTTCATGAGATCAGAACTTAAATTAAAATCTTGAAACGTTATAGTCAAATTATTCAAACTCCTTCTAATTGCTGTTTCAGTAATGTCGTGATTTACCACTTATAAAACTGCCCTTTAGACAAAAGGGACAGGATCCATCCGTATACAAAGCCCGAATTACTTTAAGTTTTATCTTACCATTACACTACTTGTTTTTCAATAAGATGAGAAGCAGATCGGCTTCTCGAATATGCCGGCTGCTGCTCCATCCGCTCCCATTTGTCCGGCGGAGAACTTTGGGTCAGCGGATGAAAAGGCCGGACGAATATGTTCGTATCGCGAAATAACCTATATATATTGTATCATAGCCGCAGCCGGCCAGATATACATAATTTCCGGCCGGCATACATTAGTGTTTGCACATCGTATGATTTTATGATGTAATATGATTTTTTTCGCAAATTATTTTCTTATGAAAGCGGGCTCTCTATTAAATCTTTAACGATTTCTTCAAGCTTCATACCTCTGGACGCTTTGAATAAAATCAAATCGCCTTTTGATGCGTTTCCCTTCACAGCTTGGAGGAGATCTTTTTTCTCAGTGTAGTGGCTGACACGGTCTTTCTCAAAGTGTTTCAGTGCGCCTTCCGCGATAAAAGCTCCCAATTTTCCGTACGTAAAAACGCGGTCAATTCTCTCAGGGCTGATCACAGCGCCGCACTCTTGATGGAACGTTTCTTCAAGATCGCCGAGTTCAAGCATATCGCCGAGCACGAGCATTTTTTTGCTATAGCCTTCAAGACTTTCTGTCAATTGAATCGCAGCTTTCATGGAGGTCGGACTCGCATTATAAGCGTCATTGATTATCGAAAGGCCGCTGTCTGTTTTGATGAGTTCAAGTCTCATGCCGGTTACCCTTAGGCCGCTCAGTCCTGTCGCCGCATCCTCAGGCGTGATGCCAAAATAAGCCCCAGCAGCAATTGCAGCCATGGCGTTCATCACATTGTGCTTGCCGAGTATCGGAATAAAAAACGATGTTTCCATCCCTTTGATTGTAAAATGGGTGCCTTCCTCACTCTGGCTGACATCCTGAAGCTGATAATCATTATGCGCTCCCGTTCCGTACGTTTTCGTCCGGCAGCTGTATGCATTTTGAAGGAGCGGTTCGTCCCCGATATAAATCAGCACTCCATCTTCTTTAAGCCCGTTAATGATTTCAAGCTTCGCCTCCGCGATACCCTCTCTAGAGCCAAGGTCTTGCATATGCGATTCGCCGATATTCGTAATCACTGCCGCATCCGGGTTTGCCAGGCGGCTCAAGAGGTCAATTTCTCCTTTGGCGCTCATTCCCATCTCCAATACGGCGATCTCCGTATTTTCAGGCATCGCTAAAACCGTCAGCGGCAGACCGATGTGATTATTGAAGTTTCCTCCTGTTTTGTGGACATGGTACCGGGTTCCCAGGACGGCGTGAATCATATCTTTCGTTGTCGTTTTGCCGTTGCTTCCGGTTACTCCGATGACACGCGTGCCAAGCTCCTGCAAATAGGCTTTTGCAAGCTGCTGAAGTGCGATAAGGGTATCATCCACTAAAATGACGGCGTGATTCTCAGGCGGGTTTGGCTCTGACCGATCCCAAAGAACGGCCGCTACACCGGCTTCAAAAGCCTGCTCCACAAAAGCGTGGCCGTCAAAACGTTCCCCTTTCAGCGGAATGAAAAGCTGATGTTGTTCCAGTTTTCTTGTATCAGTTGCCACTCCATGAATGACTGTTTGTTCATATTTCGGATTTGTCATCGTGCCATTGACCATTTCGGCAATGTTTTTTACTGTTCGCTTAATCAAGTGAGGTCCCTCTCTTTCTTTTGTATATACGGGAAAAAACACTGCCCTTTTACCGGCAGTGTCCTTCTTCATTAGAATGTATGCTTGATCAATTGTTTTTCAGCGTGGCGTTCTTTTGCAAGCTCCACAAGCTGTTCAATCAGGTCAGCATATTCCACTCCGGCTTCTTTCCAGAGCAGCGGGAACATGCTGAAAGGCGTAAAGCCAGGCATTGTGTTGACTTCATTGATTAGAACTTCGCCGTCAGCTGTCAGGAAAAAGTCCGCTCTGACGAGTCCTGAGCCATCGATCGCTTTAAACGCTTTGATCGCCATATCACTGATTGTTGCGTATTCCTCTTCGGTGACAATCGCCGGAATCATCAGATCAGTATCTCCATCCTCATATTTCGCTTTGTAATCGTAGAAATCCGTCTTCGGTGCGATTTCTCCCACAACAGAGCATTTAGGATCGTCATTTCCAAGAACGCCGATTTCGATCTCGCGGCCGTTGATGCCTTCTTCGACGACGACTTTGCGGTCATATTGGAAAGCAAGCTCAAACGCTTTTTGCAGTTCTTCACGGTTTCGGCATTTGCTGATTCCGACACTTGAACCAAGGTTTGCCGGTTTTACGAAGCAAGGGTAGCCTAATTGCTGTTCAACCTGCTCACAGCATTCTTCCGGAGAATGAGTCCATTCCTTCTTAAGGAAAGCTGCGTATTTAGCTTGAGCAAGGCCGGCCTGCGCGAATAAATGTTTCATAACGACTTTATCCATGCCAGCTGAGGAAGCAAGCACTCCGTTGCCGACATAAGGAATGTTCAAGAGCTCTAGCATCCCTTGGATCGTACCGTCTTCTCCGTTCGGTCCGTGGAGGAGCGGGAATACGACGTCGATTGCTTCATTTTGCTGTGACGCTTCCTGCGGAAACATCTCCTGGTTCAGGGCAGCTGGAGAAAAAGCACTGCCTCCTTGCTCAAATTGAAGCATTTTCACGTTTGAAACAGGCTCAGTTAAACGGGCGCCTCTTACCCATTCGCCTTTTTCTGTTATATAAATCGGATGTATATCAAACTTCTCAGTATTTAGCGCTTTGATTACAGCCAGAGCTGTCTGCAGGGAAACATTATGTTCTGCCGACTTTCCTCCGTACACTAATCCTAGACTTGTTTTCAATGGATACTCCCCCCACTACAATTCATCTTTACTATCTTATCACTTTCACAAGAAAATGATCTAATTATTTTTGGGCATGCTGATGTTGAATGCATTTGTATGTAATTCCTTTTTATTTTATATTAAAATGGCATTGAAAAGGAGATGTGACATATGAAAAAAATCACAACGAACGAACAATTTAATGAACTGATTCAATCTGATAAAGAAATCATTGTAAAGTTTTATGCTGATTGGTGCCCAGACTGCACACGCATGAATATGTTCATCGGCGATATTTTGGAAGAATATAATCAAAACGACTGGTATGAGCTGAATAAGGACGAGCTTCCTGACCTGGCTGAAAAATACCAAGTGATGGGCATTCCCAGCCTGCTTATCTTCAAAAACGGTGAAAAAACAGCTCACCTTCACAGCGCCAATGCCAAAACGCCTGAAGAAGTGACTGAATTTTTATCTGAACATATAAGCTAATTCGTTAAACAGCCTTATTTTATGTCGTCGGGCTCTACATGAACATGAACATGAGTGACATCGTGTTCATGTTTTATTTTGTCTTCTACTTCATCAGCCACTCCATGACCTTCTTCTACTGTAAGCTTCGGATCAACCGTAATGACCATTTCGATATGAACTGTGCTGCCTAAATACCTCGCTTTCACATCCTTTAAGCGATGCACATTTCCGATCCTCGCGACGGTTTGTCTGTAAGGCTCAAGATCTTTTAAATGGAAGCCGTCTGTTAAAGAATGTGAAGCGTCTTTAAAGATATCCCACGCCGTTTTGCAAATGATGATGCCGATGATAAAAGCCGTTACCGGATCAATCCACGGCAGCTGCAGCTGGGACGAAAAAACACCGATAAACGCGCCGGCACTTACAAAAGCGTCTGACCTGCTGTCCTTTGCCGCTGCCATCAGGGCAGAGCTTTTAATGGACGCTGCCAGCCTTTTGTTATATAAATAGATGCCATACATAAACACAGCACTGCCTAACGCCGTCCATGCCGCGATAAGATTGGGCGTTTCCGTTGTGCCTCCCGCAATCGCTTTTCCTCCGCCGATTAACACTTCAATGCCGACTGCCATCATAATAAAAGACGCAATAAGAGACGAAATTGTTTCAGCCCGATAATGGCCGTATGGATGATCGCTGTCAGCCGGCCTTTGGGAAATCCGCAATCCTATGAACACCGCTAAGGACGCAACAATATCTGTTCCATTATTTAACCCGTCTGCTCTCAGCGCTTCAGAATGATATAGAATCCCAATGACTAGCTTCACAACAGCAAGGATGACATATGCAAAAATATTGAGGAGCGCCCCTTTTTCTCCCTTTTTCAGATTTTCTGTCCGCTCCATTGTATACCAGCCTCCATTCTATTACATAGTATGGTTCAAAACATGAAAAATAGCAGAACTGCGTTCAATGAAGCGGGACATTTCGACAGCAATTATTGCCCGGGAAACTTTTTGTCGATTTGTTGAATGTTTGTAAATTGGCAAAGAATAGGACTGTTTTCATCTTTACAGGCTATTGCGGACATTGTATACTGAAGTTAATTGATAATGATTATCAATATCGTTTGATTGGAGGTTGGTGACACAATGACACCTCAGTCTGCAGAAATCAGAAAAAAACAGCTCATTCATCTGTTAATACAGAATGGTATATACAAAAAGTCAAAGCGTCATCTGTATGAATTGTCGCTGACGGAGTTAGAAAGTGAATACAAACATGTCAGGAGGGAGCCGGAGCATGCCGAAGCGTAAAATAAAAACTTACCAACAGCTGATCCAGGAAAACAAAGAGGCGATTATGGGCAATCCAAAGCTGATGAATGTTATTTATGACAGGATCGACCGCAAGCATCAAAAAAATCTGCAAGAGCAAAACAATACATAAAAAGAGCCGGAAAGGCTCTTTTTTTTATGACTTAAACGCTTCTGCTGCCAAGGTGTGTATCACGGCGTCATCCATCGGCGGGTTATGGAGACCGGCGCGTACATCACGGTAATAGCGCTGAAGCGGGTTGGTTCGTTCAAGGCTTTTGGCCCCGACAATTCTCATCGCTTTATCAACAACAGACAACGCAGCGTTTGTGACGATATGCTTCGCCGCACCGAGCTCGCTTGTCAAGTGTGGACGCCGCTCCGGATCGTCATACAATTGAGCGATATGGAAAAGAAAGTGTCTGGCATTAAGCAGTTCAAGCTCCATTTCACCTGTCCTTTGCTGTACGGCCGGGACATTCTTGATCGGTCCCTTCAAACTGTTTGGAGAATACTCAGATGCGAATTGCACTGCATAGTCACGCGCAGCTTGAGCAACACCAAGATAAATCGCAGGAATGTGAAGCAGCCAGCCATTCGGCTTAGCTCCACGAGGCCCTTGAAGCAATTCAACCAGCTTATTCTCTTCAAGCATGACTTCGTTCAGTACAAGATCATGGCTCCCTGTCGCCCGCATCGCCATCATATCCCACGTTTCTTCAATCGACAAACCGGGATCATCTTTATGAATGAGAAAAACGCCTGTTGTTTGTTTGTCTTCAATCCATGCGGTTACTAAAAAATAATCCAGTGCTTGTGACATCGTCGTAAAGGTTTTTCTTCCATTCACTGCCCATTTGCCATCCTTTTTGACGGCGTTTGTACCCGGACGCCCTCCTCTCGTCGGGCTTCCGGTTTTCGCTTCAGTCGCCGCCCTGTTAATGACGGCTCCGTTTTGGACTTCCTTGGCAACAAATGCAAATACGTCTTCATCCCAGCTGTTTCCTTCTCCAAGCTCCCCGATTACGCTCAAATGCCAGCCGATGCTAAGAGCCGCAGGAGCATCTCCCCGTGCAAGCCGTTCTTGAAACAAGAGCATTTCGTAAACAGAAATGCCCCCTCCGCCATGAGAAGCTGGCAATGTTAATGCCGTATAGCCAGCATCACGCAGTTTTTGTATTTTCTCCACAGGAAAACGTCCCTGTTCGTCATCTTCAGCAGCAGTTTGCTGAAATTCATCCGCAATCCGTCCGATTTTCTCCATCCATTGCCGCTGTTGATCGTTTTGTATAAATAATGACATCCGGCAGCCCCCCAAGTTTTAATTCCGATAAATTTAATATGTATTATAGATTTCCTGCCATTTTTCCGCAACTGTTAATCTTTTTGTCCAGTATAGAAAAACACGCCGTTCCCCTAGGGAACAGCGCGATTACACAGGATTTGCATCCCGGTCTTGTTTCATGCCGAGATAAATCAGCATATATGTCAGGTAACCCATTGTCATCACCAGGCCGCCAAAGAAAAAGCTTGAGAAAATCGGCTCTTCAAAAGCGGTCACTGCAGCCAACACAATCCAGCTGGCATACAGATAGATGATAAAATAGCGAATGCCCGTCTTCATTTTATATATCATGTACAGCCCCACGAGAGAAAACAACCCTAGCGCGAGCCTGAAATAAACAAGATGTTCAAACTGAAACATGAATGACACAAATGAGAATCCAAGCAGCAATACGATCGGTAAAGCGGTAATAAAGTTCCTCAATCGAGACACCTCCGTCAGTACCTTTAGTATAAACCAAAATATCAAATGATATTGATTTACGTGAGCTTTTTCACAAAAATGTCATTCCTTGCCTTTAGACCCGAACATCCCGTTTACAGAAGCACCACCAGCCAACGACGATGAAGAATATCGCGTGTATGATGAGAATCCCAATTGAAAACAATGGCGTCATGCCTGAAAACAACGCTGTCTCTCCGCTTCTGTATTGTGTAAAGTCAGTGTTCGCAAAAAGCAAAAAGCTTCCCCACTTGTTTTCAAACAACTTCATGAGCTGAACAAGTGTACTCGCTCCGTATAAAACGACAAAGGAAACAACAACTGCTACCGCGCTATTTCGGAACAGCGAAGAACAAAGCAGGCCGAATAATCCCATCATCACGGCTTCAAGCCAGTTTGACCCGATCAGCGCCAAGGTGTTGACCAGCAATGTCTGTGATTCCGAGGTCACGGATGTGCCAAAAAACACGAGACCGAATAATAAAGCCAAAATGTAGTATGCCACATACAAATAAAAGCTGACCATTACGACTGTGATTAATTTTGACCAAAAAACCTTTTGGCGTTTAACCGGCCGAATGAGCAAAAATTTGATCGTCTTTTTATCAAATTCCATCGAAATAATTGTCGCTGCAATCACGATCGTTAAGGCCTGCAGCAAAATGTTCAGGCTCGGTGTATACGATAAATAGCCGATGAAGTTTTCATCTGTCCCGGCACTGACGACAATCCGTTTAATGATCAATGCCATGAAGAATTGGAAGACAGCCATCAGGATCAGAGAAACCAAAGTGACCTTCCGATTAAAAAGTTTCATATGTTCATTCCAAATTAATTTAGACAAGCTCTTCTCCCTCCTCTTGATGAGCAGTCGTCGCTTTTATAAATTCGTCTTCCAGTGATTGCGTGTAAGGCGTAATGGAGAATACATTCAGACCTTGTCCGACAAGTGATCGGTTCAGCTCCGGAATGTTTTCTTTTGCTACCTCAACTACAATCGTCCCAGCTTGGCGCTCAGCTTGATATTGATTGCCTGTCAGCCAATTGAGCGCTTTTTCTTGCGGCTGCACTTCTATAATCGCTTTTTCTGTGGTTTGACCAGTTCCTTGTAAACTGACTTCCGCTTTGATCTCACCCTTTTGAATGATGATGACACGGTCGCACAGATCTTCAACCTCGCGCAATAAATGAGTGGCGAACAGGACTGCTGTTCCTTCCACTTCTGCGAGCTCCTTAATATGATCGCGAAAATCCTTCATCCCCGCAGGATCGAGGCCGTTTGTCGGTTCATCTAGAATGAGAAGCTTCGGCCGGTGAAGAATTGCCTGAGCTATTCCCAGACGCTGCCGCATTCCAAGAGAATAGGTTTTCACTTTATCATGAATGGCTGACGTCAGCCCGACACGTTCCACCACTTCATCAAGCCGTTCATCCGTTATTTTCCTGTGCATATTCGCAAAGTGCTTGAGGTTTTCCCAGCCTGTCAGGTACGGATAGAACTCAGGGTTCTCGACGATCGCTCCAACCGCTTCCATCGCTTTTTCAAACTCTGTATCATGCTGGAATCCGCTGATTGTCACGCTTCCGCTGTTTTGTTTTAGCAGCCCGACGATGATACGGATAAGTGTTGTTTTTCCGGAACCATTCGGACCGAGCAGACCGATGATTTCACCCTCCATGACGTCCATGCTGATCTGTTTTAAAATCGCTTTAGACCCAATCTTTTTATCGAGGCCTTCAATATGTAAAATCGGCTCAGCCATAAAGCCTTCCTCCTTTTTCAACCAAAAATAAACAGTGCCCAAAATTAGGCACTGTTTGTATTATAGCATTTGTTGCTTCCAAATGTTTGGTTAAACCGATAGAGTCGGCGCTTGCTCAGTCTGCTTATTCTTTTCGGTTTCTGTAATGATGACAGCGCAGGCCGCGTCACCTGTTGTGTTCACCACTGTACGGAGCATATCAAGCAAGCGGTCAATTCCAAGAATCAATCCGATTCCCTCGACAGGCAGACCGACAGATTGAAGCACCATGGCTAGCATAATCAAACCGACTCCCGGAACACCAGCGGTTCCGACACTTGCCAGCACAGCCGTCAGTATTACCATCAGCAGCTGCGTAAATGTCAGATCATGCCCGAACACCTGCGCGATGAAGACAGTGGCTACCCCCTGCATGATGGCTGTTCCGTCCATATTAATTGTTGCACCGAGCGGCTGGACGAAGCTGCTGATCGGCTCAGGCACTTTTAATTTTTTCTGAGCCACATCCATAGATACCGGGAGTGTCGCATTGCTGCTGGAAGTACTGAACGCCACAACCATAACCTCTGAGAAATCTTTAAAGAACGTGATCGGATTTCTTCTGGCTAAAAGCGCTACTGTAGATCCGTAGGTAACGACTGCATGTATCAGCAATGCAACGGTTACCACAACCATGTACAATCCCATCGCTTTCATTGCACTGAATCCTTGGCTTCCGATAGCTGTCGCAATCAGACCGAATGTACCATACGGAGCGAACTTCATGACAAGATTCACCAAGTACATCATCAATTCATTTCCTTGTTCAACGACTTTAAGAAGCATATCCGCTTTTTTTCCGAGCATTGTAATCCCTAGTCCGACAAAAATGGCAAAAGCAATAATTTGCAGCATATTTCCTTCCGTCATCGCTTGAACAGGGTTTGTCGGAATAATGTTTAACAGAGTGTCTGCAATGCTTGGGGCTTTTTCAGCAGTGAATTCGGCAGATGAAGTATCATACGTTCCGAACTCTCCCGGTTTGATGACAAGAGCTAAAATGATGGCAATCGTAATCGCGACTGCAGTCGTGATGAGAAAATAAGAAATGGCTTTCACACCGATTCTGCCAAGCTTCTTAGGATCGCCCAGCCCGGCTACTCCCAGCGTCAGTGAGAAAAAGACAATCGGAACGACAAGCATTTTAATGAGGTTTAAAAAGATGGTGCCTAGAGGACCAAATACAAACTTATTTAAATTTTCAAATAATTCAGGTGATGTTACGTTAAGAATAATCCCCGTCACAGCACCCAGCACCAATGCAATGATAATCTTTGTAGCCAGCTTCATCCGCATTCCTCCCTCTTTTGAAAAAAGCCCGCGAGAGACTCCCGCGGGCTTTGGCTATACAATCAAACCACAGGACTCTCTCTTCACGCTGATGAGGTTAGCTGACGGGTTCGGACGAAGAGATGTCCGTTTTTCAGATGAAAAATTAACCCCAAAAGATCGGGTCCCCCACTCCTTGTTATAGGATTAAGCGTGTGGCTTACTATTATATGATCTATTTTATTTATACAGAAAAGATCCAATTTTGTAAACTATTTTTTGTTACTTTTTTCTCTGGATCTTTTAGGTCGATCCTCCTTGTTGGTGACATCAAGAATATCAAGGAGAAATACAAAGATCGGAATCCCGATAATTAAGCCCCAAATGCCGAAAAAATGTTCAGAGAAAATGAGTACTGTGAAGGTGAAAAAGATTGGCAGCTCTGTTTTCGCAGACATCAGCTTTGGATTTAAGAAATAGGTTTCGATCGCATGAATGGCGAATATGACAAGCACAATGTAAAGCACATACATTCCGCCGCCAGTGCTGTAGGCGATAATGCTGAGCGGAATCAAGGAAATGACGACGCCTGCCACAGGGATCAATCCAAGGAAGAACACCATAATAGACAGCCCAAACAGCTGCGGGAAGTGCATAATCCAAAGCGCGATAAACGTCAGAATACAATTGACGAGCGCAATGATAAATTGTGCCTCAAGCACCTTGCCGAACGTTCTGGCAAATTTGCTTCCGAAAAAAGCAATTTCCTCATAAAAGACCCTCAGTTTGCTCGTTTTAAATTTCGCCATGAATTCAGAAAGGCGTTTTTTCTCAAATAAGAAAAACATGCTGAGGATAAGCGCCATCACGACCTGCAAACCGAATGTGCTGATATCGGCCAGATACGTATACACTACATTGAAGCCCTCTTTGACATATGAACTGATGTTGATATCTCCGAAAACACTGGTGATCTCATCAAAGAAAGGGATGCTGTCAGGGTGATACGCAATATGTTTAATCTGCTTAACCAGCTGCTGGATCTGCGCCGCGACGACCGGATAAAACACAAAACCCCCGACTGTAAGCAGCACAGCCAGCAGCATGTAAAGAAACGTAATGACAACCCGCTGGCTTACGCAGAAGAACTGGCTTACAAACTGCCGCACGACAAGCTCCAAACGATCCATTAAAAACGTGAAAATGAAGGTAAGCAATATTAAGTTGATCATGCTCTTAAATAGATATAACACACCAGTTAACACGACAAAGATGGAGAAACGTCTTACTCCCGGGTGCTGAAAAAATTTAACTAAAGCGGCCATTTATACACTCCTGTTAGGACAAACGTCCTTCATTCAATATAGTATCCATTTGTAAATTATATAACAAAAAAATGCTGAGGTCTCTGTCCTTACCTTAATAATTCTTAAACAATTAAAAAAACGGCCCATGAATGGGCCGTTCTTTTTTCAAACTGCTGTTTTCATTTTTTTCATGCCTTCAACAGCCTCTACGCTTTTTGCTTCATCAAATTCATTTTCGCTTTTTGCAACAATGATCGTGGCGATTCCGTTTCCGATCAGGTTCACAATGGCTCTTCCTTCACTCATGAAACGGTCGACACCAAGCAGGAGTGCAAGCCCCTCCAGCGGAATGACCTGAAGCGCTGACAGCGTTGAGGCAAGGACGATAAATCCGCTCCCCGTCACACCTGCCGCTCCCTTCGATGTCAGCATCAGAACGAGGATAATCGTAATTTGCTGGCCGATGCTGAGATCTACTCCAAACACCTGTGCCAAAAAGACCGTCGCCATTGATAAATAAATGGATGTGCCGTCGAGGTTAAACGAATAGCCCGTCGGAATCACAAGCCCGACAACGGATTTGGAACAGCCGTAGCGCTCCATTTTATCCATCATACGCGGGAGCACCGATTCGGAAGAGCTTGTGCCAAGCACGATCAGAAGCTCATCTTTAATGAAGCGCAGGTAATTCCACAGGCTGAATCCGTAAAGCTTGCAGATGATATTTAAAGCAACAAATACGAACAGGAACATCGTAATATAAACAGACATCATTAAGCTTGCCAGCGGTTTGATGGAATCGAGCCCGAAGTGCCCGATCGTATACGCCATCGCCCCAAATGCCCCGATTGGCGCAGCTCGCATAATGTAGCCGATAATTTTGAAAAAGACGTGAGAAACCTTGTCGAAGAAATCAATGACGCTTTTCCCTTTTTCACCTAATGCCGCAAGACCGACTCCGAAAAGAATAGAAAAGAATAAGACCTGCAAAATGTCCCCTTTTGCGAAGGCATCAACCATGTTGGACGGAACAATGTGTGTCACAAATTCAATCCAGTCGATTCCCTGACCGCCATTTTGCGTGTATTGTGATACATCTCCCTTTTCAAGCTTGCTGTAATCAAGACCCGCACCCGGCTTCATGATGTTGACGACAAATAAACCGATAATGAGTGCGAGGGTGGTGACAACCTCAAAATAGATAAACGCTTTTCCCCCTACTTTTCCAACCTTCTTCATATCGCCCATTTTTGCAATCCCGAGAACGATTGTGAAGAAAATGATTGGTGCGATCACCATTTTAACAGCGTTGATAAATGTATCGCCAAGCGGTTTCATTTCTTTGCCGACATCCGGCCAGACCAGCCCGACAATGACCCCGATGATGACCGCGGTTATGACCTGAACTGTTAAATTTTTAAACAGTTTCATCTCCTTCATCCCCCTGTCCTATTCGCCTTTGTGTCTTTCTTACTAGAATGATAGCGTTTTCATATAGTCTGGGGAAGTTTATGATCATAACGGACATTTTGGTCTTTTTGGTCTCAGATTTATCCTTTTAACACGTAGCGGTTGACCGGCCGGCCGACTCCGCCATATTGAACGTCCAATTTGATGATCCCGGTTTTTTCTAAGTAATCAAGATATCGTCTGGCTGTCACTCTGGCGATGCCGAGCGCCTTGGCGACCTCTTCCGCAGAAAGGGATGCGGTTTGCTGTTTCAAAAATGCAGTGACTTCATTCATCGTGAAGTGATTCAACCCTTTCGGCAGATCCTGTACGGCCTGCTGCGGAATATTCAGGATCGCATCGAGCTGTTCCTGGGACAGCGTATCATTCGCTTCGATTTTTTGTTTATATTGCTTGTACTTTTCGAGCGCCTGTCTCATTCGCTCAAGCTTAAACGGCTTTAAGATATAGTCAGCCGCCCCGTTTTGCAGCATAAGAGAGATCGTTTCCTTGTCTTTTGCAGCGGAGACGACAATGACATCCACTTCAAGCTTTTGCTTTCTGATCTCCTGCAAGGTCTTGATGCCGTCTTTTTTCGGCATGTACACATCGAGAATGACGAGATCGGGCTGTTCTTCTTTAATCAGCTTAATGCCTTCCTCTCCGTTTCCTGCTGTTGCACAGACAGTAAAGCCTTTAACAGTTGTAATAAAATCCTTATTGACCTCTTGAACCATCGGATCGTCTTCAATGAGCAGAACCTTCCATTCTTTACGAGCCATGCTGTGCTTCCTCCCCCTTCATTGGAAAAACGATAGAAAAAGATGTCCCCTGCCCCGCATGTGAATCAACTTCTATCGTGCCCGATCCTTTGTCTATGATTTGTTTCACTAAATACAGGCCATAGCCTGTGCCGCCTGTTTTATTGACCGTAAAACCTTTGTCATAAAGGTGCGGCATATGTGCCTGTTCAATCCCGCAGCCGTTATCTTCTATTAAAATAGCAAGGATATCATCCGTTTGTTCGATGCTAATGTCAATTCGTTTGTCATCTGATTGAACGGCTTCAAAAGAACCGAAGGCATTTTCAATCAGATTCCCCAAAAGCACGACGATATCATGCTGATCAACATGCTCGGGAAATTGCTGAAGACTGCTGTTTTCATCTATATGAACAGCAATGCCGAGCTCCCTTCCCCTTCTGATTTTACTTAATAGAAGGCCGGCCGCAGCGTCATTTTGAATCGAGCGGTGCAAAAATTCAGTCACATTTTCCTGCTCAGTTGATGCCTGGAATGCAAGCTGCAAGGCTTTTTCGGATTTCCCCAGCTGGATGAGACCGGCGATCGTGTGCAGCTTATTCATATGCTCGTGATTTTGGACACGGAGCGCCTCCACAAAGTTTCTGACACCAGTCAATTCCTCTGCCATCTTGGCTGCTTCCGTTCTGTCCTGAAAAATCGCGACGGCGCCGATCACTTTTTTCTTCATGACGATCGGTATTCTGCTGCTCATGATGACCTTACCGCTGACACGAATTTCTTCATTATAAACCGCTTTGTTTCGCTCCACGATTTCGGGCAGGCGCGAATCCTTGAGAACCTCCCAGATCACCTTGCCGATCAGATCCCCCTGCACTTCAAAGATCTGTTTCGCTTTTTCATTGAAAATCGTAATGATGAGACGGTTGTCAATGGCGATCACCCCTTCATTCATTGAGTGAAACGTCGCCGTCCGCTCTTCATACATTCGGACAATCTCATGTGGCTCAAGCTGAAACATTTGTTTTTTGATATGACGGGCAAGCAAAAAGGAACCCGCAAGCCCGAAGCCGAGTGTCAGCACAACGATGAATGCGATATCACGCTTTAAATGAAGCAGGATGTCAGCAATCCCCGGCAGTGTTTTTCCGACAAGCACCACGCCTATTTGGTTCAGGTCGTGATCTTTAACCGGATAAAAAGCGCGAACCGCCGTGCCGATCTCACCCTTTGCTTCAGAGAAATAAATGTGCTCCGCAAACGCCGCCTCCTCGTCGGCTCCCTCTGATTTTTTGCCGATGCTAGTGCTGACGGGATGCGTATATCGGATGTGATTCATATCCATGACGACAATATAGTCTGCTTCATTAATCATCCTGATTTCTTCAACCGCATGGCGAACCGCTTCTGTCCGTTTTTTTCGCGCCAAGGCTTCTTTTACTTCTGTCATCTCTGACACCGTCCGGGCCGTATTCATCAGCCGCTTTTTCAGCTCCCGCTCCTCTGTATGCTGAATGTTGCCGATGAGCACAATGCCGCCGATCAAAAAGGAGAAAATGACGAGGATATAGGATAAGATCGTGATTTTCCAACGGATTGAGAGCTTCTTTTTGTTCATCAGCTTCTCCTTTCAGGTCTTTACGAATGTCATTGCCCCCATTATTCTTAACATAGGGGAGGGCTTTTCATGAAGAGTTTGCTTGCATGTCTCGCGCTGATGATCGCTGGAATTGCAACCGCTTTATTTATCGGATTCCATGATCATACCGGCAATAAAGAGATTGTTTATGATGACGACCAGGAAGGCTTGCAGGATCAAATCGTGTTTAAATTCAGCCACGTGGTTGCTGAAAATACGCCAAAAGGGCTGGCCGCCAATAAATTCGCTGATTTGGTGAACGAAAAATCAGGCGGGAAAATAAAAATTGAAGTATTTCCGAATGGAAGCCTGTACTCGGACATTGAAGAAATCGAAGCATTGCAAAACGGCGATGTTCAATTTATCGCCCCCTCCACATCGAAGCTCGGCATGCTCTCGCCTGAATGGGGAGTGCTGGATCTGCCGTATGCTTTTACAGATTACAATGCCGCCAAAAAAGGGCTGAACGGAAGCATCGGCACACAGCTGTTTGATTCTCTAAAGAAAAACCAATTAAAAGGACTGGCCTATTGGACAAACGGCTTTAAACAAATCACGACAAATCAAGGGCCGGTCAAAACCCCGGATGATTTAAAAGGGCAGGATCTGCGCATTATGCAAAGCGATGTGATTGAGAATCAGTTCAAGCTGCTTGGCGCAATACCTCATCAGGAATCCTTCAATTCTACCTTTCAGCTGCTAGAAAACAATGTAGTTGATGGTGAAGAAAATACAATCTCAAACATCTATTCTAAAAAATTTTATAATGTTCAGGACTATTTGACAATAAGCAGCCACGGTTACCTCGGCTACGCTGTCATGACTGATGAGCACTTCTGGAAGGCGCAAACCCCAGAAACAAGGCGCATTTTGACTGAAGCGATGAAGGAGACGACGGAGTGGAATGAAACGTATGCCGAACAAATGAACAAGGAGCAGCTGGAGGAAATCAAAAAGAATTCTGCTATACATATTTATGAGCTGTCAGATCAAGAGAAAAAAGAATGGATGAAGCGTCTTGATCCTGTTTACCGGCAGTACGAGCCAATCTTTGGCCGGAAGCTGATCAAGGAATTATTGGAGCTCCGAAAAGATTCATAGTTCCCATCTCGATACGCTGGTTTTCGTTTATCTTTCTATTGATCGGAAATATAAAAAGAGATAATCGAAAAAGGAGATGGGTACATGTTTAAGCATACAAAAATGCTGCAGCATCCTGCTAAACCAGATCGTCCAGATCCATTATTCGCTAAAAAAATGCAAGAAATTTTAGGCGGGCAATTCGGAGAAATTTCAGTTGCCATGCAGTACTTATTTCAAGGCTGGAACACAAGAGGAAATGAAAAATACAAGGACTTGCTGATGGATACGGCAACCGAGGAGCTCGGGCATGTTGAAATGATCGCAACGATGATCGCCAGACTTCTAGAGGACGCCCCTCTTGATCAGCAGGAAAAAGCCGCTGAAGATCCGGTCATCGGCTCCATCCTGGGCGGCATGAACCCTCACCATGCAATTGTATCAGGACTTGGCGCCATGCCGGAAAGCAGTACAGGCGTACCTTGGAGCGGCGGTTATATCGTAGCAAGCGGAAACCTGCTGGCAGACTTCCGCGCCAACCTGAATGCGGAATCACAGGGACGTCTGCAGGTCGCACGCCTGTTTGAAATGACGGATGACAAAGGCGTCAAAGATATGCTCAGCTTCCTGCTGGCGCGTGACACGATGCACCAAAATCAATGGCTCGCCGCCATTAAAGAATTAGAAGCACAGGAAGGTCCGGTTGTGCCGGGCACATTCCCGAAAGCGCTCGAAAAACAAGAGTTCTCACATCAGCTGATCAATTTCTCTGAAGGCGAAGAAAGCGCCAAGCAAAACTGGCTGAATGAAAAAGCGCCTGATGGAGAAGCCTTTGAATATGTGAAAGAAGCAAAAACGTTTGGAGAAAAACCGGAGTTAAAACCAGCACCGCCTTTTGTTCATAATACACTTCCGGGACGCGAGTAAAGACACAAGCCCAAAACATGATGTTTTGGGCTTTGATTATGCCTTCAGAACCGTCCAGTCTGGTTCGTGTTGGATGTCTGGGTTATGTAACACATCGTGAACGAACGATTTATCCTCTTCGTACAGCGTCACCTCTATCGAACGAATCACAGCCTTCTGTTCGTTTTCCTCGTAAATGCTGTCATGTTCATTCTCCATAAAATGATCATAGGCTTCTCTGTTTTCCCATACACTGATGATTTCTGCGGTGAGCGGCCCGTCTGCTGTCTTTCGCCAGCCGCCGGCCTGTTTGATGAAGCCATTCACATGTGATAGTGCTCCCCACTCTGACTGCGCTTTTGCAAATGCTTCAGCGTTTGCAGCGTCTACTTCACATACAATCCTTTTGATCAGCATGGCAACTCTTCTATGATGACGGTTTTGGCTTGTTTATGCTCAACACAGAGATTCACCGTTCTGACGTAAGAGCGTGTGCGGTGAACCGTGCCTTTCGGGATGAGCAGGCTGTCATTTGCTTTGAGCACCGCGGTTTCTTTGTCCTTAAAGTCGATCAGCAGCTCACCTTCAAGAACAATAAACAATTCGTCAGAGTCAGGGTGATGGTGCCAGTCATATTCTCCTGTAAACACCGCAAGGCGCACGCAGTGGTCGTTGACCTCTGAAATTGAAAAATTGGCGTGTTTTTCTTTGACTTCGTTTGCGATGGCGAGCAAATTTTGCATTTCGGACATTAGCGAAAACCCCTTTTTCACTTATTGTATCTCAATTGTCGCATAAATTGAGAAAATTCCTGAAATAAAAAGCGATCCAGCTGATGTGCCGGATCGCTTTTTATTTACAGGTTGTCTGCCTTTATGCTTTTGATTAGTCGTTGTTGCGGGCGTTTCCGCCTTTTGAGCCGATTTCTTGGTAGAATTCTTTATCATGATTTTTGCTTGTAGCCTCTCCGCCTTTACGGCCGATTTCTTGATAGAATTCTTTATCATGATTTTCGCTAGTGGCTTCTCCGCCTTTTTCACCGATTTCTTGATAGAACTCTTTGTCATGGTTTTGGCTTGTGGCTTCTCCGCCTTTTTCGCCAATTTCTTGATAGAATTCTTTGTCATGATTTTCGCTAGTGGCTTCTCCGCCTTTTTTCCCAATCTCTTGATAGAATTCTTTGTCATGGTTCTTGCTTGTTGTTTCTCCGCCTTTTCTACCTGCTTCTTCTCTGCTCATTTTGTTATTGTCTGCCATTTTGAATTCCTCCTTTAATTGGTGTTGGTTGTTGTATTCCCGCTATCAATTCTTTTAAACAAATAAAACACATTGGGTATGTTTTCAATAAAAAAAGCAGGCGGATCGCGGTGTCCGTCTGCTTTCTGCTATTCCATCTCTCGTTCTGTTTCTTTCAGTCGTTCAAGAATGCGCCTCTTTTTGTACAGCATCATGCCTGTCTCGGTAATATCGTTTAATGTTGAGCGATTGGCAGCGGCGCCAAAAACCATTCCGGCGACCGGCACCAGCTGGAATAGCTTTTTCCAGCCAAACGTGTCCCGATAGCCTAAAACGACTTCTCGCCAGCCTTGGATTTGAGATGCGACATTCTTATATGTACGGTCTTGATCGTAGTGTTTTAATTCTTGCAAAATCGATCTTTTGCCGACAACATCAGCCGACGTCAGCTGCAAACATTTCACAATGAAGACGCGTTCTTTTTTCTCCTTTGGGTCATAGCCGTATGCAACTGCGATATCCTGTAATGTTTTTAGTGATAAGCCAAGCACTGCCGGAATGTCTGCCGCCAGTGTAAACACGCCGCCCACACCGGTTGTCGCGCCTTGAACGGTTGCTGCGTTGATTCTGTTTTTGCCCATTCCTTCCGCAATTTTATCCATGACAGGAAGAGGCGCTTTCCGGACGTCCTCCAGCGATTCAAAGATCTCCTCCGGCAGTTCCTTTTGAAACATCTTGATAATCTGTTTTTCAGATGTCAGGTACTGTCCGCCTGTTTGAACAAAGCTGCCGATCTCATCCAAGAGCTTGCCGATCTTTTTCTGAATGAATTCAGGTGTCAGCTTGTCCAGCAGCTGAAACGGGAGACGGCTGAGCTTTTCCCAAAACCAGACTTTTTGCTGAGCTTTTTCCCATTTCTCTATCTCTTTTAATTGCTGGTGTAAGTCTTCTTTTCGTTCTGTTGTCACCCAACCCGCACTTCCCTTCCGTTTTTTCTACTATATAGTATACCTTCATTTGTTCAGATGCGTTTTTATTTTTCACCTGCGGGTACCATTTTTATAAAAGAAAAAGGAGTGATGGGACATGCCATGGTCGATGAAGGATTATCCCGCTTCATTAAAAAACCTTGAGAAGCCGGTCAAGAAAAAAGCAATTGAGATTGCGAATGCGATGATTGATGAGGGCTATGAGGACGGACGTGCGATCCCGATCGCGACAAGCAAAGCGAAGGAATGGGCGGAAAACGCATCTACAGATGAAATTGATGATTTCCTTAAACATGATGACGAGACAGAACGCGATGATGGTTCTAACAGCGGCGGAGACCCTGAACTCATGCATAAGGCAGAGCATGTCATCAAGCATAAAAACGGCTGGGCAGTCAAAGCCGAGGGAGCCCAACGCGCATCTGACATCAAGGATACAAAGAGAGAAGCGATTGAACGGGCAAAGGAAATCGCTGCGCATAAAGGCACTGAGGTCGTTGTCCATTTGGCTGACGGCAGTGTGCAGAGAACGATCAAAACGGGATCATAAAGCGATGTGCTTTTAGGTGTTTCGAAATAATCAGGAGCGGTTATTGATTGGTAAATCATTTATGAGAGGTGATCATGATGCTTAGCTTTTTGGTTTCATTAGTTGTTGCTATCGTTATCGGATTAATTGGAAGCGCCATTGTAGGAAACCGGCTGCCGGGAGGAATTTTCGGCTCTATGATTGCCGGGCTGATCGGCGCTTGGATCGGACACGGACTTCTTGGCACTTGGGGACCGAGCCTCGCCGGCTTTGCTATTTTCCCGGCCATCATCGGGGCAGCCATCTTCGTGTTCTTGCTGGGCCTTATATTCCGCGGGCTGCGGAAGGAAGCCTAGACTCATTAGATACAGGAGGCATCGTTTCGAACTGAAACGATGTCTTTTTATATGGGACCTTATCCCGAATCCCTACATATCATGTTACATAACAGGGAAAAATTCAGAAGTGTATTTTGAACATTTTCGGTTGACAAGAAACCGGGATGGTCATATGATGTAGATAAAATAATTTGCCTTAAGGAAACTCTTTGTTGTACGGCAAAAACAATCAGAATTCAGGTGAGACATGATGAACAAGGACATCACAGCACAATCTCCCCGTTCCAAAGCCGTCCAAGATGCGCTTGACGGGAAAATCAGAGGATTCAGAGGGCTGCTCCCTTTTCTCGGCCCTGCATTTATAGCAGCCATTGCCTATATTGATCCCGGCAACTTCGCAACGAATATCTCGGCGGGTTCTAAATACGGATATATGCTCTTATGGGTAATATTATTTTCCAATATCATGGCGCTTTTAATTCAATCTCTATCCGCCAAACTTGGGATTGCGACAGGCAAAAATCTGCCTGAGGTTGCCCGTGAAGAATTCCCGAAGCCTGTCTCGATTGGATTATGGATTCAGGGCGAGCTTGTCATTATCGCAACTGATTTGGCGGAATTTATCGGAGCGGCTCTGGGACTGTATTTGCTGTTCGGCATTCCGATGCTTGAAGCGTCTATTATAGCGGCGATCGGTTCTTTCGCGATCTTGGAGCTTCAGCGCCGCGGTTATCGCTCACTTGAAGCCGGCATCGCCGGTATGCTGTTTGTGGTCGTGATCGCCTTTGCACTGCAGACATTTTTCGCAAAGCCTGATGCCGTGTCAGTGATGAAGGGCCTCTTTGTCCCGGCGTTTCATGGCACTGACAGTGTGCTCCTTGCAGCGGGTATTCTCGGCGCAACTGTTATGCCGCACGCCATTTATTTGCACTCTGCCCTTACACAGCGGCGGGTGGTCGGCACAACGGATGCAGAACGGAAAAAAATCTTCAGATTTGAATTTATTGATATTTTAATAGCGATGCTAATTGCAGGAGCTATTAATGCAAGTATGCTGATTGTGGCTGCTGCATTATTCTACAAAAACGGCCTGTTTGTTGAGGACCTTGATGTCGCGTTTCAGCAATTCGGACATCTTGTCAGCCCTATGTCTGCGGCTTTATTCGGAATTGGGCTGCTCGTTGCCGGGCTATCCAGTTCGTCTGTCGGCACACTTTCAGGCGACGTGATTATGCAAGGATTTATCAACTACCGCATCCCGCTGTATGTACGGCGGTTTATCACGATCATTCCGCCGATCTTGATCATCGCGTCTGGCGTAAATCCGACGACCGCTCTCGTCTTGAGCCAGGTCGTGCTGTCTTTCGGGATCGCCTTTGCCCTCATTCCGCTGATTCTGTTTACAAGCAATAAACGGATCATGGGATCTCTGATCAACGCCAAATGGGTCACAGTGGTGTCTTGGCTGATTGCAGTATTGATCGTCGCTTTGAATGTGTTTTTAATTGTAGATACGTTTCGATAAAAAAACCGGCTGCAAAAGCCGGTTTTTATTTTTTGGCAAAAGCTCATTGATACCCTTTTTGACAGAAATTTGTTATGATAGAAGAAAAAATCGGAGTTTTGATGATGTCAGTATTTATTTTGTTTTATTTGTGGATTGTTCCTATTGTCATCGGCATTATATGTTCTGTCGCTGCCTATAAATCCAAAGGGAAAATGAGAATCGCGCCCGGCATGGCCATGATCGTGCTCAGTATCATTTCCTTGATCACCGCGTTTACAGCCGGACACACGAATTTTCACGTGTTTATCGGCGGCATGTTTTTATTCGGCACCTTCTTGGTCGGTTCTGCTTTTCCTTTCTTTTTCGGGCTGAAGAAAAAAGAGAAATAACCCTATACTGAGAAGAGCTCTGTAAGATTTGATAAGAATAAACAAATGAAACATACAAGGACAAATGCGCTGGTCTTTTTGCTTTGAAAGAAGGTGCATTTGTCCTTTTGCCCGTTCTAAGCATGGCGAAAATCGTGATATGACGCATAGATCATTCCTGCAGATCCTAATGCATACAACAATAATTTTATGAACTCAAACATGTAATCCTCCTCATACCAATATAATACAACGATAACCCAAAATACATTTGTTTCCAACACAAAAAAGAGGCCTATAAAAGGGCCTCTTTTTTAGAATAACCGTTTCAAACTTTTCTTCAGTGACGGCATTTCGATTTTTTGGTTTTCGAAGAAGTTTTTCAGCATGTACTTGCTAAAGCCTTTTGCCTGCCCGTAGGTGATTTTGCCAGGCAGCGGCGGTTCGTTCCCAATCATGACATCCACAACGACCGGTTGGTCAGAGCGCAGCGCCTCATGGAAAGCCGGCGCAAGCTCTTCCACTTTGGTCACTTTGATGCCTTTTGCTCCGCAGCTTTCTGCAAATGCGGCATAGTCGACATTTTGAAGCTGTGTGACATAATCGATATTGCCTTTAACCTGCTGCTCGTACTCAATCATGCCGAGATTTTCGTTGTTTAAAATGACGACAGTGATCGGGAGCTTATATTTGACGGCTGTCGGAAGATCCTGCATGACCATGGAAAATCCCCCGTCACCGCAGACGGCGATCGCCTGGCGTTCCGGTTCGGACAAGCTTGCTGCGATTGCTCCCGGCAGGCCGCAGCCCATTGTCGCAAGCCAGCTGGAAACGATGAAATCCTGGTTCGCGTTCATTTTGAAATGACGCGCCATCCAAACTGTCACAGTGCCGACATCTACAGAGAGCACCGCATCATCAGCAGCCGCTTCCTGAAGACGTGCCACGACCTGCTGGGGTTTAAGCGGTGTTGTTGCCTCTGTCTCATCTTTTTCAATTTCGTTCCACCAATGCTGCATATGTTCTGTGCAGGCATTCAGGAATCTTCTGTCTTCCTTCCGTTCAATATACTCTGTCAATTCGCGCAGGCCGAGAGCCGAATCGCAGACAAGGCCCGCTGTCACCGGATAGCGTTTTCCGATTTTCGCCGGGTCTGAATCGAGCTGGATGGCCGGTGTATCATCTGGCAAATAATCGCGGTACGGGAATGACGTTCCGAGCATGATTAATAAATCACATTCCTCCATTGCCTCGTAAGCCGGCTTTGTGCCAATTTGCCCGAGGTTGCCGAGAAAATGCGGGTGCTTATCGGGAACGACGCCTTTTGCCGGTAGTGTGACAACGATCGGAGCGGCGGCTTTGTCCGCAAATTCTAAGAGCTCCCGTTTCGCCTTTTTCATTCCCTGCCCCGCCAAGATAATCGGCTTCTTAGCATTATTAATATATTGCGCGCAGGTGACGAGCTGTTCTTTTTTCGGTTCAAGGTTCCCTTCAATATACACTGGTGAAGTATACACAGGCTCGCGTTTAATTTTCTCCGCAAACAGATCATCTGACACGCTCAATACCGCAACGCCTTTTTTGCTGTAGGCGGTGCGGATCGCCTGATTCAAGAGATCCGGCAATGTTTCCGCGCTATGTACCTCTCTGTTGAACACAGCCACGTCCTCAAACATTTGCTCCAGCTTGATCTCCTGGAAATAATCCCGTCCGACTTCACCTGATGAAACCTGTCCTGCAATGGCCAGCACAGGGGCGCCGTCCGCTTTTGCATCATATAAACCATTTAATAAGTGCACTGCTCCCGGCCCTGCGATCGACAGACAGACTCCGATCTTGCCGGTGAGTTTTGCTTCAGCCGCGGCTGCTAGTGCCGCCACCTCTTCATGGCGGGTTTGAACGAACTTCAGTTGATTTCTTTCGTGTCTTAATTCCTCAATAAACTCATTTATACTATCTCCGGGGATGCCGTAAACATGATCAACTCCCCATTGTTCAAGCAGCTCTGTCATTGCTTGTCCTGCAGTTTTGTGTGCCATAACGTATCCTCCTTTTTCCTTTTTTCAATACCACAGGAGAAAGGCTTTAAAACCCGGAGACCTGAATCACTTGCCAAGTCTTCTTTTCAACAGATCGATCGCCGCAAGCATGCCGACGTCCTTGAGGGTGATGGTTGCATCTAAGGCGCCATTCACGTAATCTTTGATTTGCCGTTTTCGGTTCGGTACCATAAAAAGCGGCAAACGCCGCGGAGAAAACCACTTTAATTGTGCTGTCTCTGTGCCGTCCGCTATTGCTTGTCCGCCTGTTATGCTTCCGAAAAACACATGCTGTTCATCTAGAAACTTTGGCCTTTGATAGACACCTATTTTCGCGGAAAGCGCTGTATTGTATCCCGTCTCTTCCAATACCTCACGTACCGCCGCTGCCTCAGCCGATTCCCCGGAATCAATCCTGCCGCCCGGCGGATCCCATAAAGAGACATCTTTTCGTTTGACCAATAGAATCTGCTGATTTTCGTTCAGTACGATTACAAAAGCACCTTGAGTATACACCGCCATTCCTCTCTTTCCCGCAAAAAAGACCAAGGTGATTCCCTTGGTCCTAGACTTTACTTTTTAAAATGATACGGCAGTGTGGCAACCATTATGTCCTTTTTCCAGAACAGCCGAACTCTGAGGAGGAAGGCCGATTGATTGTGAAGGATGGTGTGCCAGCGTTTTTTCGTTATAAATTGCGGAAACAGCACCATGACAGAAAACTGCTCCTTCTTCGCTTTTGCCTCAACTGTTTCTAAAAATTTATCAAACGGATGAACAAGGCTTCTGTACGAGGAGTGAAGCGTAACGAGACGCACTCCATTATTGAGCTCTTCCCAGCGTTTTTCAACTTTCTTTTCCTGTTCTCTGTCAAATGACACGTGAACGGCGATCACCTGATCGGACAGTGATTTCGCATAGTGAATCGATTTTTGCACGACGGTGGTGACACCTGCTACAGGCACAATCACAACGGTGCCTTTGATTTCTTCCGGCTCTTTGTCTACGATGCGAAGCTGTTCACCAACCGCTGTGTAGTGATTTTTAATCGCAAAAAACAGCAAAACGACGATAGGCATAAAGATTAACACAGGCCATACGACATTAAACTTTGTCACAAAAAGGATAGATAGAACCATAAACGAAATCAGAGCGCCGCAGGAGTTGATCAGCATTTTTCCGATCCAGCCTTTTGGTTTTTGCTTGATCCATTTTATGCACATGCCGGTTTGTGAAAGCGTAAATGGAATAAATACGCCCACAGCATATAACGGGATTAAGTGCTCCGTCTGTCCTCCGAATAAGATAATGAGAATAATGGAGGCAAAGCCTAAAAAGATAATCCCATTTGAGAAGCCTAAGCGGTCACCCCGAACTGTAAACATTCGCGGCATATACTGGTCTCTCGCCAGGTTGAAGGCAAGCTGCGGGAAGGCTGAAAATCCCGTATTTGCCGCAAGGACCAAAATAAGCGATGTGACACCTTGGATGACATAGTAGAACACATTCCGCCCGAAGGTTTCGGACGCAATTTGTGAAACCACTGTTTCATCGGGCTTAGGCGCCGTTCCATATCCGTATGCGAGCACCGTGATGCCGGAAAACAGAATCGCCAGCAAAATCCCCATCATCGCAAGCGTTCTTGCCGCGTTTCGCGCAGGCGGATTTTTGAAAGCAGGAATGGCGTTAGAAATGGCCTCAACTCCGGTCAACGCTGAGCATCCGGAGGAAAAAGCCTTAAGCAGCAAAAACAGCGTAATGCCGGCTACAGGTGTGCCAAGCGGTGTATGATGAACCGGCTGGTCTATTTGTCCTGTCATGAGCTTGAACAACCCGACGGCAATGAGAACCAATAGCGCCACCACAAACAGATAAACCGGGTAGGCAAGAATGGATGCCGATTCCGAAAGCCCGCGCAGGTTCAAAATCATAATCACTAACACGAGAAAAATAGCGATCGGCACATGATAATCATGCAATGCAGGAAAGGCCGACGTGATGGCGTCCGTTCCTGCGGAAATACTTACCGCTACCGTTAAAATATAATCGACAAGCAATGAACCGCCCGCGATCAATCCCGGCTTTTCACCGAGGTTTTCTTTCGAAACAACATAGGCCCCGCCGCCCTGCGGATAAGCGTAAATAATTTGCCTGTATGAAAGAATCAGTGCGAGCAGTAATATGAGAACGCCGACCGCAATCGGAATGGAGTACCAAAATGCGGCAGCACTGATTGTTGCTAAAATGATTAGAATTTGCTCTGTCCCATAAGCGACAGATGACAGCGCATCTGAGGAAAGCATTGCCAAGGCTTTTAATTTCGTCAGTTTTTGCTCTCCCGCTGCTTGAGATTTTAGTGGTTTCCCAATCAAAAAACGTTTGATTGAATGATACATCGATGTCTTCCCCTTTTAATTTCTCATTTTTCAATTAAAACAATAAAACATCAGTGTCTTGCTCTCACATTTTGCAATAGTCCTTTCTGCTATGATGTCTCTGTATGCGATTTACATTCCTAAAAATGAACGGCAAAAAACACAGAGGCAAACGGATGCCCCTGTGCCATAACATCGAACACAGGTTTCATTCATCTCCTCTCACGAACGCTTACGAGGTTAGCTGACGGATTCGGGCATATGAGAGTTAGCCCTACCTAAAAAGGATTCACCCCAACGGCAAAAAGCCATTCTAATGGGTCCCCCGCTCTGATTTCAGATTAAGCGATTTGTTTTCTAAAAGAGATCATACTCCCGTTCCCACACGTTGTAAAGAGGCTTATTGGCCCGGCGGAAAAAATAAAATGATAGGTTCCACAAATGGAATTTACATACCAAAAATAAAAAAAACAGAGGCTAGATTGCCTCTGTTTTTATTCTGTATCTGTCTTTCTTTTTCTTCGTCTTACGGTAACCCAAATGAACACTGCCGCAATCACCATAATAAGTGCCAGCACACCAATATACATCCATTTCTGGCTATGATCCTGTGTTGGTTGTTCTGCGCCGGAGCTGATTGTCTCCGATTTGAGCTGCTGGTGGTTTGTAAACACCTGCTGGCTATTTGTTTCATTAAGGACGGTTGCCGAATCATCGTTGCTGTTCAGATAATTGATGATCTCTTTCGTGACAGCCGTGCCTTCTCCTTTTGCCGGTGCAAATACAGCCATTGTATAGTGTGAATCCCAAGGCGATGCTTGGGTAAATACCACTTGTTTTGTCGTCTCATTCAGCATCTCGAAACCAGATACATCAAACGAGCCGTTTTTTGCCTGCGGCACAAGCAGGTCTGATGATTTCTCCTTCAGAAGAGAAAATTGATTGATCCCCCCTATAAAAATGAGGTTTCGACCTTTCGCATCGTTTGCTGTAACGTCAGATGATTTCTTTACCGTGTATGAATGCTGTGCTTCGCTGCCAAAGGATTCTGTTACGAGAGAAAGCTCCTCAAGCTTCGATTGGCTTACGGTGTCAGGAAGCACGATTACCGTTGTTTGATCCTGATTTCCGGCGTAAGGAAGCGGCCACTCCTGAAAATCCGCTGACGGGGACATCCCTTTGATGGCGTATGATAATGTACTGCTTTTATCAATAAAGACCCACTTTTCTTCATCAGTCGTGTTGCAAGGGTTGTTTTCCTTTAACCCGGTTGTGACGAACTGAATATCAATGTAGCGGTTTTTTTGCAGCAGCTTAGGGTCCACTTTCACCGTAACATGATAGAATCCGTTTTTATCTTCTTTTCCTAAGTCATCAAGCCGGACCGAGTGCGGCTGGCCGTTGATCATCACTTTCAGCTCTGAAGCCTGAGAAGCCGATACATTTTCGTCCGTTGAGGCTTGAATCGTTTCAGACTTTTTCAGTTTAAGCGACAGCTTCGCTGATTGGTTTTCATCCAAAACCGCCGAAGCCGGATAAAAATAATGTGCTGAAGATGTTTTATCGGCTCCAATTGTGATATCGCCCGCTCCAAAATTCTCGAGGGTCAGCTTATCGCTTTCTTTTTTTTCAGTCTGCTTAAGCTTGCTGATTGAAAGTGTATCGCCGCTGAGCTGGCCTGTGTATGTCTGATCTGTCATCACGCTGATTTTTTTAGCGAGCACATCCTCGGATGCCGCTTGCGCAAACAGAACCGGCTGCTGCTTGCCCTCCGCTTTCAGCACCCGCTCAGCAAGCAGAAGTTCTTTTCCTTTTGCCTGTAAGCCGGCTTGTTTCATCAGTTTTTTCACTTTGCCGTTCCAATGCTTGTCCACTCCGATAACAATCGTCGGCTTATCGATTTTTTTCAGCACTGATTCTGTGACATACGCAATCCTGACACTGCTGTCCACCGTTTTCAAATAGCCTTCTGTTTTAACCGCAGCTTCAATTTCCGCCGAACTTGGGTCATCCGGAATGACGAGGGCGGTTTCTTCGGTTGTGTTTCCAGATTGGGCGAATGGGTACGGATAATGGTCCAGCGACGTTCCTTTCGCTTCACCGCTGTCAGCAAGTGTCAGCCGGCTGTCCGGATAAATTTTGATCCAGTTGCCAGACGTATCCTGTCTGACACACACGCCCTCTTTCATTACGCCGTAAAATTTCAGCGATACGTTGTGATAGCCTTGCGCTGACTGGCTTTTATTCAGATTCAGCTTCACTGTTTTCCGTTTGGAATCACCATTAAGCTTTAACGTTTTGACTGGTTCATCATCAATGACAGCCGTTAACGATGAAGGAGAGATTAAAAGATTTGATGCTTCGTATTCAATGACCAATTGCTGATTGCCTGAAGAGGCGCCTGCCGGGATCTGATACGTCAGCTCCGCGCTGTCTTTTGATCCATACAGTGTAATCAGCTCGCTTGTCAGCACCTGCTGTTTGGCTTGTTCTTGGCTGCTTTTCCCAAGAAGCGAACCGCTGACCTGTACATCCTTGGCAAGAGCCGGTTGTCCAGCCATCGCCAGCAGCATGAAGCTTGTGAGAAAAATCATTATTTGTTTCAAAAAGGTCACCCGCTTTTATGTTGGTTGTATCGTTCTGTCTTGTACCATTTGACCTCCTGCTTGAATAAACGGTGCTTGATTTCTACGAATAAAGAGTAGATAACAAGCACAATCCATGCCTGCGAGTATGTGAAGTACATGAGAAATACGATAAAAAAGTTTTGCCTGTTCATTTCTGTTTTTTCAATGCTCAACGTAATCATGACCTCTGTCATAAATAAGAAAAATGCCAAAATCCAGAGAATCATTGCCAAAAATCCAACCGATAAATGCAAATCATAAAACAAATTCACTACAAAAATCGTATTCGACATGATCACGCCAAAGAAAAACAGGAAGTACGTAAAGAAAAAATAAAACAAATCAAAGATAATCCGTTTTCGTTTCAGCTTAAAAAACTGCGCCAAAAATTTGAGCACGACATATTGATTGCCGCGCGCCCATCGGGTGCGCTGGCGCCACCATACCTTCCAGGTTTCGGGCTCCTGCTCCCACGTGATGGCCGCAGGGAAAAAGCGAATGTGATAGCCGAGATTGTACACCCGGATGGTCAGCTCCGTATCCTCAGCGAGCGCTTTGTCATCCCAGCCTCCGAGCTTTTCGATAATGCTTCTGCGAATCGCGAAGTTGGTGCCTGGGATCGTGGCGATTTTAAACCACTTCCATCTGCCTCCCTGGGCCATCCACTGAAAACAGATCGTTTCGATATTAATAAACCTCGTCAGCAGCGTCTTTGCCGCATTGATAACGCGGAATTTCCCTACCACGGCGCCTGCCTTTTCGTCATTCATCAGGCCGAGCACGAGATAATACACGGCCATTTTCTCAGGCGTATTGTCGGCGTCATACACACAGATCACATCGCCATTCGATTCGGCAAAACCCGAGTTGAGTGCAGAGGATTTTCCTTTACCTGCGTTCGGCGGCTTCGTAATCACCATTTTGATGAAATCGTATTTCTCGGAAAATTCATTGACGATATCACCCGTCCGGTCTGATGAATTGTCATTCACGACGATAATCTCCAGCCGGTCCTTCGGATAATAAAGGTTGACCATCGCCTTCAGCGTCTGCCGAATCACAACCTCTTCGTTATGCGCCGGGATGAGGACGCTGACCTTTGGCAGCTCCTTCATGTTTTCTCTCCACTTCGGGATATTCCGTTCGAAGGTCATATAGTGGCGGAACCCGCCCTGCATGAGGAACATGTGGTAGAGAAGCATCACCCATATTAAACTTAGCGAGATAAAGAACAGCGTATTACCCAAGGCTTCTTCTCTCCTTAAAAATTCGTTTTTTCAATGTGGCTCTCAAGTAAAACGTATAACTGACAAACATGATGACAAATAAGAGCACGACAGCGGAGAGAATCCATAATGCCTTTTCCAGAGGGGTTTGCCGATGATGATCGAAAAACTCGTCTATGGCGCTTACGCCGTTTTTCACCTGAATCGTTCCATCACCGCTTGTATGAATTTCCACTTTGTCTGTTTTGACGGTTTGTTGCGTTTTCTTTAAATCAAGCCATTCACTGTCTGGAATGCGTTCCATCTGATCAACCAACTCCGGCAGATATTTCATCCCAAGGTACGGGTGATAAAACCCACCGGCTACTCCGCCTTCAAAATCAATCATCTGGGAGATGTGCTCCTCCATATCGCCGAGCGGGTTTTGCTTTGATGTATCAACAAAGCCGATCGTCTCCGGATAAAGCGTCATTCCGTGCAGCATCGAGGGAGCGGTCACGAACGGAGGTGCACCGGAGGTTTTCCACGTTGTGTCGCTGAGCTGAATCTGGCCGAAAATGCTTGAAAAATACTGTGAAGCGATTTGATAGCCGTATTCGGACATCGTGTAATGCGGCGCTTCAAACGCCAGCGGGTAAAGACCCGATGATGTCAAATCCTCAATGGCCCGCGTCAGTTTTTGCTTTGTATACGTTTCTTCCTTTTCCCGAAATGGTTCGAGATAGCTGCGGTAGGCTTGTTCGTTCGGGAAGTCCTGTGCCTTCTCCAAAATGGACGGGGGGTCTTCGGCATTTCCGGATGTAATCGGCTGATCCGCCTTTGCATCCCAAAATTCAAAGCCCTCTCCTGTTTCACTGTAGCGATAAGCGTGAGTATAGCCGTGAACAATGATACTGCCACCCATGCTTTGCAGCTTTTTCAGCACCTTGACCATCTTCGGTTGATCAGACAAATACACTTTGTCGCCTGTTTCCGGATTCAAGTAAACCGGAATGACCGCCAGGATAAAAGGAATATGCCGCTTATGCAGATATGTACCGGCTTGTAGCAGCAATTTTTCATCAGACATCGGGCTGATATCCTCGAGACGCAAATACAATAACGTCGTCCCCGCCTTCTCTCCGAAGGCTTCTCTGAGCTGTTTCGCCACGATCAAATTGTCATTTAACAAATTCGTTAATCCAATGTACACATTCCCTTTTTTTGTTTTCCATATAAAAGAATGTGTTTTGCCGTCGTCGACTTTGAAGGTGTAAAGCGCCGTTCCTTTCAGGCCTGATACGCTCAGCACATTAAGCCCGCTTTCCAGAGACACATCGGCCTTTTCCGGCCTGCTGTGAACTTGAAACACATTTTCTTTGCGGGCTAATGAAAGCCCGGAAAATTGGCTGATTTGTCCTGCGTTATAGCCAATGGCGACAACCGGTTTTTTTACGCCGCTGATAAGAGACAGCAATTTTTTGCTGAGCTTTCTTTTCGTTTGGCCGTAATACATCACATGATCTTTTCCTTTGAAATCCGACGCTTCAACATCTGAATCTCTTTTGACTGTTACATGGGATGTAAAGTGTCCCGCAAGCAAATCGAGCATTTTGACTTGAGACGACTCTTTGCCGTCCAAGGTTGAATAGATGATGAGAATGCCGGCATCCCGCTCCTTCGCTTGCGCTGAAGCGGGAAAAGAAGCAATCGCTGAAAACAGAAGCAGCATGATGCAGAGCAGTGTGATTCCTTTATAGTTCATTCATCATCATCTCATTTTCCAGTTCTTCTAAAAATTGATCAGCTGTTTTGATATCTTTCCGGTAGGGCAAATAGCAAACGTGGAACGTAAGCGAGACATACTTTCCATTTTCCAGCTGATATGTATCCAATTGTTTCTTCAGCTTGGTCAGAACGGCTGGCATATGTTGAGCAGGCGTGTGCGTCAGCACGATCCCGATACGCTCGTCAGAGGGGCGGAATTTCTTATCCGTTTCCCGAACACTCGTCCTGATTTGCTGACCGACATATTGGAAGAGGCGATCCGTTTCTTTTTCACCGTACAAGGACTTAAACTCTTTGAAATAATGCATATGGAGCAGCAAAAACACAAAAGAATTGCCATAGCGCTCCGCCCGCTTCATTTCTTCTGAAAGTTCCAGCTGCATCCTTTGCTTGTTATCAAACCCGGTCACTCTGTCAACAGCAACAAAACTTTTGATTTCGGATTGAAGCCGTGTGATTGAGCGCCGAAGCTCTGCTGTGATATCGTGGATTCTTCCGGAAATAAAAGAAAACAGCAAAAGCGCGATTCCCCACACGACAAGCATTCGCAGCCCTTCCTCAGCTGGAAAGAGCGATGCCTGTCCAGTCTGGAAAAACATCATTAAGGTGCCGAGAACAAAAAGTACGATTAAGGTCACCGCCAGCGCGTAAATCGGGCCGAACCAGATACCTGCGGCGATGACGACAAACGTGATGCAAAGGATCAGGGCGCCTTCCGATTGCTGGGCTGACACATAATAAATAAACAGAGACAGGGCCGCGATGAGCCCTGAAAAATAAGCAAATAATTTTTGTGATTCATTGAATGATATTTTCATTAAAAAGCTTCCTTTCGGCTAACAGCGGCAGCAGATTGTCAAATGAATGCGTCTGAGTGCCGCTCATATAGCCTCCATAATACGATTTCACCGGATCATGAATTTCAAAGTCATTCATTCTGTCATATATGGCTTTGATGACAGAGCTGTTTTCATGCTGTTTTGTCAAAAACAATACGGCTAATGCATATACGGATGACGATTCATATTGGACGGCAGGCTCCTTCGTATCTGCCGAATATCGCCCGTACAGTTTTCCGTTTGTCTGAAATTCCTGCTTGATCCAGTCCGCTAAAACAGATGCTTTTTCATCCCCTTCCGGCAAATGCCAAGCAGTGTAAAGCTGATCAATCAGGTTGATTTCACTGTCATATGTGTATTCCTTCGTCTCCGAGCTGTATGTCTTCGGCAAAAAGCCATTTTTTAAAGGAGCTGAATAGAGAACATTGGCATTCCGCTGTTCTGTTTCTTCGTCTATGATTCCATTCTTCTTTAAAACAGCTAAGGCATCAGGCATGACGTATGAAAGCGTCACATCCTTTGAAGCGGCCTGTGAGTCGTAAAAGTCTGTGAATAAACCGTTGTTCATATTGTATGTCTTCAAAGCCGTGCCGATATCCTTAGCCGTTTGCGCGTAGTCGCTGCGGCCCCATTTTGCGGCGGCTTGGTCAAGAGACAGCATAATTCTCATATCATCTATCAGCGCATTCGTCCCGCTCGCTTGGCCATTTTGAATCTTCCACGTCACCAAGTGATTGCTCATCAGAAATGAATCAGTCAGATGCTGATATTGATCCTGGAAATGCGGTGCGTCATTTTTGCTGAGCAGAAACTCCATCCACAGGCCGAGAGATTCCGATAAATACGAAGGCTGGTCTGAAAAATCGGTTTTGATCAGCCCTTGATCATTCATTAGATTATGATAGATGAAATATTCCGCTGGCTGCAGCGGGCTGGTGTTCACTTCTGCCGCCGACTGATTTTGGGCCTTATTTCCAGCTTCAGCACACCCTGCGGAAAGTCCGATAGATAAGAAGAATAAGATGACAGCAATTAGTGCATGCCTCACAGGCAAATCCCCCTTTGTCGCCTGAAGCGAATCAGACGCTCACAAATAGTTATAGAAGAAAATATGACTGCCATGTTACAAAGTACATTTACTATAAAAGAAAAAAATGCAGATTGCTAGCTTTTTTTTCCCTTTTTGAACATTTAAAAAACGGGACCTAAGTCCAATAGAAAAACCTGTGCGATAGGCACAGGTTTTTTATTATTTATCCAAACCGAGTTTTTTCAGCTGTTCTGCCAGCGCATTGTTAATCGGCTCATCTTTATTTTGTTTTTTCAAATAAGAGGACACGTCCCGTTTGGAAGCACGCGCTTTGTCTTTGTTTTTTCGTTTTTCAAATACAGAGAGCTTCTCGCGGTGACCGCACACACACGCAAAGGTCTGGCCCTCACCTTGGCCGCGAAGCTCCATTCTTTTATGGCAGTTCGGGCAGCGCGCGTTTGTTTTTCGGGCAATCGTTTTTCTGCTTCCACATTCACGGTCTTGGCACACGAGCATCGTCCCGCGTTTGCCGTTTACTTTCAGCATCATTTTGCCGCATTCCGGACATGCCGTTCCCGTGATGTTGTCATGTCGGAAGGTTTGGCTGCTGTTTTTGATGTCTTTTACCGTTTGGTGAGCGTAAGCCTTCATGTCTTTAATAAAGACAGCCGATTTCAATTTGCCGGCCGCGATCGCAGACAGCTTTTGCTCCCATTCTGCCGTTAAGGCCGGTGATTTCAGATCCTCCGGAACAAGCTGCAGGAGCTGTTTCCCTTTAGACGTGATAAAGATATCCTGGCCTTTTTTCTCAATTAAAAAGCTGTTGAACAGTTTTTCAATGATGTCGGCACGCGTTGCCACCGTGCCGAGGCCGCCTGTTTCTCCAAGCGTTTTGACGAGACCTTTTTCTTCTCCCTGCATAAACGCGCTTGGGTTTTCCATCGCTGACAACAGGGTCCCTTCGTTAAAGCGGGCGGGCGGCTTCGTTTGGCCGCTTGTTTCCGTTAACGTGCGGACGGCAAGTGTGTCGCCTTTTTGAAGCGCAGGAAGTGTCTGATCTCTGTCATCGTCCTGCTCATCATCCTCATCCGCCATATCATAAACAGCTTTCCATCCTTGGGACTGTACGGTTTTGCCTTTTGCCGTAAAGGTTTCTCCGCCGATTTCTGCGATGACCTTTGTTTCCTCATATTCGAATGCAGGCATTAATACTGCAAGGAAACGTTTCGCAATCAGGTCATACAGCTTTCGTTCCTTATCACTCAGACTGCTGAGAATGAGCGGCTCTTCGGTCGGGATAATCGCGTGGTGGTCTGACACCTTCGCGTCATTGACGTAGCCCTTATGGGATTTGATGCCACGTTTTTTAATTTGGCTGACATATTGGGCATACGGTTTTACTTCCATGCCTTCCAGACGGTCTTTTAACGTCGGGACGATGTCACTGGATAAAAATCTAGAGTCCGTCCGCGGATATGTGACGAGCTTATGCTGCTCATACAGCTTCTGCAGCACAGAAAGCGTTTCTTTAGCAGAAAAACCGAAGCGCTTGTGGGCGTCACGCTGCAGCTCCGTTAAATCATAAAGCGCAGGCGCAAAGCTTTTTTTCGCTGTTTTTTTCAGCTCGGCTATGACCGCTTGCTTTCCTTCGAGGTCTTTTAGCAAACGGCTTGTTACGTCTTGATTGAACGTTCTCGTCTGCTTTGATTTCTTATCCTGCCACGTCAGCGTCATGCCGTCGACTGCAGCACGGATGCCGTAATATGGAACTGGCGTAAACGCTTGAATGTCTGCCTCGCGCTTTGCAATCATGGCAAGCGTCGGGGTCTGCACACGCCCGCATGAGAGCTGGGCATTGAATTTTGTTGTCAGCGCACGGGTCGCATTAATCCCCACAATCCAATCCGCTTCCGCTCTGGCGACAGCAGAATGGTACAGGTTTTCGTATTCTTTGCCGTTGCGAAGCTTTTGAAATCCTTCCTTGATCGCTTTATCCGTTACAGAAGAAATCCACAGCCGCTTGATTGGTTTGCGGACATTCGCTTTCTCAATGATCCAGCGCGCAACAAGCTCACCTTCTCGGCCTGCGTCAGTCGCGATGACAATCTGATTGACGTCTTTACGGGTAAGCTGGGATTTGACCGCATTGAACTGCTTTCCGGTTTTTTTAATCACCACAAGCTTTAATGGTTCTGGGATAATTGGCAGATCCTCAAGACGCCATGATTGAAATTCTTTTCCGTAGCCTTCCGGATCAGCAAGTGTCACCAAATGGCCTAAAGCCCAGGTCACAATATATTGATCACCTTCGAGATAACCGTTTCCTTTTTTATGGCACTTCAGCACCCGGGCTAAATCCCGGCCGACTGAAGGTTTTTCAGCTAATACAACTGTTTTTGACATGCTTGATCACTTCTCTTTCTTTCACGCTCATCCTGTTATTATAACAGACTTCGCGCGGCACTCTCTAACCGCGCCCGTTTTTCGTGTCAATTTCTGAGAAAATGACGTGAGTGACGGTTTGCGCGTAGGGCGATGTTTTGTTAATGAAATCTTCTACCGCTTCAAGGCTTTCGGCATTGATTTTCAGCATATAGCAGGCTGCACCCGCAATTCGGTAGCAAAATTCAATACTCGGCAATGTTTGAATATAGCTTTTGAACCGCTCGTAATCCGCGTTTTTAACGGTTGCTTCCACAATGCAGGAAACGGGAAGGCCCAGTTTTTTCTGGTCGACCTCCAGCGTGTATTGCTTGATGATGCCAAACGATTCAAGCTGCCTTACCCGTTCTGTCACAGATGGAGGTGACAGCTTAATTTTTCTGCCTAATTCCCTCATTGACAAACGGCTGTCCTTCTTCAGCTCCTCAATGATATTCAGATCAATCTGGTCAAGTTTCATTTCAACATCCTTCTTTTATGATTTTGTACACATTATCTCGGGTATTTTTGTAAATGACAAGTACAGTTCCCTGAAAAAGGCATGTAAAAATGAATGTTTTCCGAACATTTTTCGAAAGCTGTCATATGCCCCTCCGGATTGTTTATAGTATAAAATGAAAACGTGTCCACAAGGAGGGCGATTTATGCTGCACACGCCGATCGGAAGACTTCGCACGATGGGTTTTATTGAAGGAATGTCACTCTTAATCCTGCTGTTCATCGCTATGCCGCTTAAATATTGGGCAGGCCTTCCGCTTGCAGTGACAATTGTCGGTTCGGTTCACGGAGGGTTGTTCATTTTGTATTTGCTTGTCTTGGCTTATGCAACCTTCTCTGTCAAATGGCCGCTGAAATGGTCAGCCGCCGGCTTCATCGTCGCTTTCGTCCCATTCGGAAACTTTTTGTACGATCGCGGATTGAGGAATTTTAAATAAGGAAACGCAAAAAAGGCTGAATCTTTTTGATCCAGCCTTTCTTATTAAAACCATTTTGTGAGCCAGGCGATATAGTAGGCCCCCGGAATAAACATGAGCTGGGCGAGGAGTGTGCCCGCCACCCTTGATGTGACCATTGTGACAGAGGTCCATTTTAGATAGACATAGCTTCGTTTTCCTTTTGCCACGTCATCAGCAAGAACGGATACCTTAGGATCAACAAAAATGGCCAGCAGCATCGTCGCAATTCCATTGATCAAGCCCGATGCCATGACGGCTGTCGTGCTGCGCTCCGGCGCCAGCAGGCCTGCGTACAAAGCCGAAAGCACGCCGATCGTATAAATCGATGTGATCAGCATGTTGATGACAAACAAACGCTTCGGAATCAAGCGCATACGAAACCCTTTTACATATGAAATAGACGGCAGACGCAAATAGGAAAGGGCATTTTTAAATCCTTGTTTCGAGCATCCCTTTCGGAATACTTGAAAAACGGAGCCGCCGCCACCCGCCAAGTGAATAATCGCCCGTGAAAAAAGAGCGACAAAAGACGGGAGCAGGATGATGCCCAGGATGGTGCCGACTGTCGATCCGAAAATCAAGAAGCGGAACTGCTCGCCTACAATCGCCAGTGCGTTTTTTCCCGCATCATCAATTAAATGCCCGGTAAAGGGCTGCTGCACCATGTTCGACATTCTGGACACAATGACCATGACATTAAACAGGGAAAGCGCGGACGCAATAAATCCAACGCGGGCCCCGGAAAGCCTTGTGGCATAGGCTAAGGTTTCTATCGAATGAATCAGCAATAAAAAACAAAATATAAAAAGTACTTGTGTTGTAATGACATGCACGTTATTCTTCCTCCAATTTCATCCTAGAGATAAGACTGGAAAGAAGGCAATTAGGTTTCAGTACGATGTGTTTTTTGCAATAAAAAAACCGCCGGCGTACGCCGGGCGGTTTGTCTTATTCTTTTCTATACGCAAATAAAGATTATATCATCCGCCAGCTCGGGCGGGTTAGATTCATAAAGCATTGTTCCGAAGAATCTTTCTGGAAAGTAAACACCATGGAAATTTCTTGAACACAAGACAACGAAAGCCCTACCTCTCAATCGTCACTGCGGCTCCGAAGCCGCGCCGGTGTGAATTGTAAAACAAAAAAGTCTTTTTTCCATCTCATCGTTAGGGGCGATTTGTTATGAAGGAAAAGAATAAGGGCAGCTGATTATGCTGCTTGGGAAGCGGTAAGCTTCTCTCTCAAAACAGAAAAAAGAAGTTTACTTTCTTTTTTATTTGCTTATTTTTCTTACTAGCTATTCATAATAACATATCGCCCCTGAAAACACAAATTTTTTATAGTTCGAGTGAGACCGGTGTTTTCTCTCCGGCATTCATTAATCTGATATCCTCCGGTTCAATTTCAAGAATCACCAGATTCGGATCATCCTTGCCGTCAAACCAGCGCTCTAATTTAGAACTCCATATTTTGTCCTTCAGTTCTGCCGAATTGTTGATTTTGGCTTTTCCGGCAACTTCGACATAGGCGTCGCCAAAGCCTTCACAATCATAGCCTAATAAAATGTGGACATTGGGATTGTTCTCAATTTCTTCCGCTTTATGAGTTTCCTTGCTTGTCGGTGTGTAAATCGTCAGCCCGTCATGGAAAAAAGTCATGTAGCGGGAATGCGGTTTGCCCTTTTGAACCGTTGCGAGCGAACCTACTTTATGGTGATCTAGAACATCAAGCACTTTTTGTTTTATGTCTTTCTGATTCATCTCGAATCACTCCTTTTTAACGTCTCCGCTGTTACTTTTCCACATCCGGGGAAGATTTAAACAAGAAAGTGTGCTCTTTATTTTCATCCTTTCCATTCATGCTTTAGCAAGCTGTAATAGATAAGATCATGGTGCCTGCCATTTACGAATAAGCCGTCCCGTGCCTTTCCTTCCTCTAGAAAGCCAAGCCGTTCCGGAACCGCTCTGCTTTTTTCGTTTCCGACAGCCGCACAGATCGCCACACGATTCAGCTCAAGCTCTTCAAAAGCATACGTAATGAGTTTTCGGCAGGCAGCGGTAATAATGCCTTTCCCTTCAAATTCTTTGGCAATCCAATATCCGATTTCTGCCTTTCGATTCACTTGATCAAGGTTATGCAGGCTGATCATGCCGCATAGGCTGCCGTTATAAAGAAGCCCCGCCTCAATGCCGTTCAGGTCGGCATACTGGCGCCGCCAATCTGGAATGATTGTTTCCCGGTACGTTTCAGCGCTGCTTGGATTTTCCGCAAAAAACAGCCACTTGCTAAGCCTCTCCTGATTTTCGATAATGAGTTCGGCCAGCCGCTCCGCATCCTTCGGCTCCAACAATCGGATGGTGATGTGCTCATTTACCTTGCAAGTGAACATTGCCTCTCCCTCTTTCCTTTTTTACCCATTATAGCGATGATTCCGTTTTTTTCAATACAAAAAAGGATGGGCTGCTAAGCCTCATCCTTATATCCTTGGATCGGTAAAGATATCATGTTTATCTGTGCTCGTAGACGACATTTCCGTCACGACGGCCCCCTCTTCCCCAGCTTGAAACCAATGCTTTGTATTCGGCGGAATCGTATATTGCCCGCCCGGTTCCAGCTCAATTTCGTGCCAGACCGTATAGTGTTCCCTGTCTTCCTGAGGAGGGAGAACCTTTGGCAGCTGCGTTTTTTCTCCTTCTACGTAAAGATACACTTTTCCGTAGCGGCAGCGGAAGGTCTCCTGCTTGCCTTCCTGGCCGTCGACCGGCGGATGGCGGTGTTCCGGGCAAGTCTGTCCCGGAAACAGCACCAGTTCCTTTGAACAATAACGGTCTGTATTGACGTAGACAAAGAGCTGGAGCCCGACTGTTTTTTCTTTTCCTAAGCCGTAGTCCATCAGCTGGATTTGGTCTACTTCCTCGTCCGTTAATACAATGCCTGCCTTTTGATAGTAGCTGTTCACTTCTTCTTTCGTGATGCCCATATGTCACACTCCCTCTTATGTCGTCACAAAATTACCGCCGTTGACATGCAGTGTCTGGCCTGTCATGTAAGATGATTCATCTGATGCCAGCAGCACATAACAGCCGACGTGCTCAACAGGCTGTCCAGGACGGCCCATCGGCGTATCTTGCCCAAATTGGGCGACTGTTTCTTCAGAGAACGTAGCTGGGATTAATGGCGTCCAGATTGGTCCCGGCGCAACTGCATTCACACGGATGCCGTCTTTGACAAGCGCCTGCGCCATTGTTCTTGTAAAGGCATTGATCGCGCCTTTTGTCGCTGTATAATCAATGAGTGTCGGGTTTCCTACGTACGGGTTGATGGATGTCGTATTGATGATGGCGCTCCCCGGTTTCAGGTAATCAATTGCTTTTTTAGTCAAATAAAATTGAGAATAAAAGTTTGTTTTGAATGTGCGGTGAAGCTGTTCACTTGTAATGTCTTTGATGCTTTCCTTCGGATGCTGTTCACCGGCATTGTTGACAAGGATGTCAAGGCCGCCTAGTTCTTTGACCGTTTTTTCAACCGCTTCATTGCAGAATTCCTCTTCACCGACGTCACCGGCAATCAGCAGGCATTTTACACCTTCTTGTTCAACGCGTTTCTTCGTCTCTTCGGCGTCTCCATGCTCATCCTTATATACAATGGCGATATCAGCGCCTTCCTTTGCGTAAGCGACGGAAACCGCGCGTCCGATCCCGCTGTCGCCGCCTGTAATGAGCGCAACTTTTCCTTTTAATTTGTCTGCTCCTTTATAATCCTCGTACTCATACACCGGACTTGGATTCATTTCGCTTTCAATTCCCGGCTGGCGATTTTGGGTTTGTGCCGGCAGTTCTTTTGGATAATGTGCCATGATGATTCTCCTCCTTTGGTTTCTTGTCTATTTGTTGTGTACCTCACACGCTCTTTGGATAAACATGGGTTGGCACCTTCGTATTGCTTTATCAGAAAAATGTTTCACATGGAACGCTGGGAGGAAATAACTTGAAAAGGGGGTTACTGAATGATTAACATGCTTTCAAAAAAATTCAGCAGACCTAAAGGCGTCATCGGCATGATTGCCGGGTACATCATGGCTGCTGAAAATCAGACACTGAATCAGTGGACAATCAATCAGCTTGAGATCATGCGCGGGGACAGCATTTTAGAAGTCGGGTTTGGCCCTGGATACTGCATGCAGCAGATATTGAAACGCGAAAAGGATGTTCATCTTCATGGGATTGATGTGTCAGAAGCCATGCTGAAGCTGGCCGCCCGCAGAGTGAAATCAGAGGGGGTACGCCTGATACAAGGAAGCGTCGAGACATTTCCTCTTTCCGCCTCGTTTTATGATAAAGTGATTTCCGTTAACAACTACACCATTTGGAATGACCAAACAAAAGGCATGAAACAGATTTATCGTGCATTAAAGCCCGGCGGCAAAGCAGCCATTACGATGCAGCCGCGGGAAGCGGATGCCAGCCCTGGGAAAACCAAATCATTTGGAAAACAGATGATTGCCGACTTCAAAGCAGCCGGCTTCGAGGACATTGATATACAATTTAAGAACATTAGGCCTGAGCTTGCCGTTTGTGCAACTGCAAAGAAGCCCGCCACATAAAGTGGCGGGCTTCTTCTTTTATGAATGTACAGCCTGGTTGCGCAGGACGTCTTTTTTCACCTTGCCGAGGTTGTTTTTCGGCAGTTCGTTAACGAATTCAACTTCAGGTATTTTGTAAGCGGACAGGCGCTCTTTACAGAATGCGATGACATCCTCTTCCGTTATGCGCTGGCCGCCATTTTTCACGATAAAAGCTTTCGGTTTTTCACCGTAAAGCGGGTCTGGTATTCCGACCACCGCCGTTTCAAGGATTCCCGGGATCTGCTGGATAACTTCTTCAACCTGATCAGGATAGACGTTATCGCCTCCGTAAATAATGACATCCTTGTAGCGTCCAGTGATGAAAATAAAGCCATCTTCATCCACATAGCCTGAATCTCCGGTTCTGAACCATCCGTTTTGCAGCACTTTCGCTGTTGCTTCAGGGTTGTCTTCATAGCCTTTAAATAAGAATGGAGTATGAACAACGATTTCGCCGATTTCTCCTTGGGGGAGTTCTTCTCCCGTCAGAGGATCTTCGACTTTGACTTTAACGCCTTCCACAGGTTTCCCCGCCGATGCCGCTTTATCCATTCCCATATCAGGCATCCATGTGCTGATTCCCCAAGCCTCAGTACTTCCATAGCCATGCGCGAGCGGAATGCCGATATCAAGATAGCGGCGGATTAGGCTGCTCGGCACTTTTGTTCCGCCTGTCATTAAAATAACAAGCGACGATAAGTCAGTTTGGTGCGTTTCCCACGCTTCAAGCAAATACGTGTAAAACACAGGAAGAGCCATCACGGTCTGAATTTTCTCTTCTTCAATGACCTTCAGCATGTGAACAGGATCTTGATCCTTTGTGAACACAAAGGTTGTTCCTGCAAACGTTCCAAGCATGATGCAAATGAGCGCACTCGTATGATAAATCGGATGGCACGCGAGAAAACGAAGGCCCTTCATGCGTGTTACTGAGCTGTTGGATTTTTTGACGTATCTGTATATGCCGCCATGTGTGATCATGCATCTTTTCGGGTTTCCCGTTGTGCCAGACGTGAACATGAGAAGTGCTGTATCATCTGGGGAAACCATTTCCGTTTCCGGCAATTGATCAGGACCGGCAAACAGCGCTTCAAATTCAGCAGATGTTTCATAAGCTGTTCCTGTCTCCATTGTTAAAGACAGTGAGGACAATTCAGGAAGAATTTCATCCAGCGTCTCTTTAAACTCCGCTCCATAAAACATCGCTTTCGGTTCACTTGCTTTTAAAATGCCTGTCATTTCATATGGTTTCAGCTGCCAGCTGACAGGTACAACAACAGCACCTATTTCAAGCGCGGCGAACATAACAGTTGATGCGGGATGGCCGTTTTTGCAAAGCAATGCAACACGGTCGCCCTTTTGAATTCCTTTTTGCAGCATGGCATTCGCCAGCTGATTAATCCGTTTACGGTAACCTTTATATGTCAGTGTATGGTCTCCGCTTTTTACAGCCTCTATTTCTTTGCTATCCGGCATGTCATGCAGAATCAGATGCTGTAATGTTTCCATATCGTCATCTCCTATATTCTCTTGAATCTTCAATAATTTGTTAGATTTTCTTCCTTACCTCACCCATTTTAACCCAAAAAAGATAACTTGTAAAACTATTTCATTTTGGAATTATTCCAATACTGAATGATAAAATAGTCCCACATTTTCTTATTTTGTTCCCCGTCCACAGAAAAACACACGCCAATTTTTTGACGTGTGCCATGAAGGATTACAGTATGTTTTTTTCTTTCATCCAAGTGAAAAATATGCGGTTTAACCGCTGATACAATTCTTGTTCTCCTTCTTCCTGAAACCCCGCCATGCTTTCTCCGCTCTCGATAATTGCCGAGCTGATCGCGCTTAAAATTTCCGAGCCTTCAGCAGATAATGAACCAGGCGCCATCATGACGAGGATGCGTGTCATGATGAGGGTATTTCCGTCCATGCCATCCACTTCATAGGAGGTGCTGAGATCAAACATTTTGAAAAAAGGCAGGACGATTTCATCATTTTTGAGATGATAAAGCGCCATGTTTGTTCCCGGGATGCCCAATCCCCCTTGTTTCTCCCGCTCAGCCAGGCAAACCGCGGCTTTTTTCGGATCACGGATCAAGCCATCCTTTTTCAGCTGCTGAAAAAGTTCTAATAGAAGCATGCTATGATCCGAGTTTGTTTTGAGTTGAGTTAGTGAAAAATGGCGTAAAACATCTTGAATAATCTCCATATACCGACCTATGCTTTCCGCCGCTTCCAGCATATCAGGTGCATCAGCTTGCTGCGTTTCTTCCTTGGGGCTTCTTTTTTTGTTAAGAATAAGGGGAATTTTCCGCTTGATATACTGCTTGACCTGGTTTGCGTCTTCCTCATTTAATAGCGGGCTGACCATGATGTAATCTATGTTTTCATAAGGAATCGGAACAGTGGACACAATCATATCATACGCTTGAACATCCTTCCCCTTTAGCTCGATCAGGGATGACATATCAAACGATTCAATTTCCGGCAGCTCTTTCTTCAGCCTTGAGGCAAGCATTTTCGAAGAGCCGATCCCGCTTGAGCAGACGACAAGCGCTTTCACTTTTGCTTCTTCTTTTTTGATTTCAAGAGCCGAGCCAAAGTGAAGAACGATAAAAGCGATTTCATCATCAGAAAAGGACATGCCCGGAAAATATTTTTCGACGCCTTCTTCGATCGCCATGTAAAGCAGAAAATAATCGCGCTTGATCTGTTCCTTCATCGGATTGTATATCTCAATATTTTCTTTTATGCGGCTGACGGCCGGCTCCAAATGGGCGATCAAGCCTTCATATAAAGAGTAGTTTTTCGTGAGATCCATTCGGATTTTATCTGAAATAAAAGCAATGAGCCGCTTTGTTTGCAGGGCTGTTTCCAACTCAATTCCCTGCGCTTTGTATTCTGTTTTGTATTTTCGATTGGCGCTTCGAAGGTGGATTGTAATATAGCCGACCTCTGCCTCGGGTATCGTCACGCCGAAGGCTCGTTCAAGCTCGCCTGCGATTTCAAGAGCCGAGCTGTATTCTCTCGCATTCTTCATCTCCTCAAGCTCATTTTGCTCCATGGTGATGGTTTCCCCAAGCTTAATCCGTTCGATCGCATACGTCAGATGGACGACGAGCGCTATATAGGAGCTGTCGGACAATGAAAAAGCGATTTTTTCCTTCAGCTGAAATAAGATACGCTCCATTTTTAGCAGCTCACCTTTGCTGACAACACCGAACATTTTCTCAGAAGAATCAGGTTTTCCTTTGATGTTTAATTCGACCGCTTCCAAAAACATTTGGATGTCGAGGCGGTTCACAATCAAGTTGCCGACAATTTTCCGTTTCGCATTTTCCGGCCCTATGAGCTGGATGCCAAAACCTCTTTTGCGGATCAGTGTCAGTCCGAAGGGAGAAATCCATTTCTCCAGCTCGTCTAAGTCATAGCTGACCGTGGCATTTGTCACCTGAAGATCATGAGCAAGCGTGTACAGTTTGACGGGCTCCTGAGACTCTAATAGCGAACAGAGAATGAGCAGTTTCCTTTCGTCCGCGCTGTATTCATGCTGTTCATATGATAAATCGGTGAGCAGCTTTTGTTTATCTTCGGGACTTCCAACTGCTTTCAACCCTTTGCCGGGCTGTTTATCAAGCGTAAGCCCGACGGTTTCCATCAGCGGCTTAATTGATTTGAGCTCCCTGTGAATGGTTCTCGTGCTGACCTCCATCAGCTCAGCAAGCTCAGTTACGGTTATATATCTATTTTGTAATAACAAGTGCTTTAACAGCTTTTGTTCTCTGGCAGTCATATACATAAAAAAAGACCTCCTAGACAATCTTGATGTGCGGATGAAGTCGCAAGGAGATGCAGTAGAGGATATAGAGAGGTTTCCTTTTAATATAAAACGCTTTCACAAAAGAATCAATCAGTTATAAATGGTAATTTGGCACTAAGCGGTGTGACAACATTGAAAAAGCATCAGCTGGTAAGCTGATGCTTTTTATGGAATATCGTAACCCTGTATGGCTGTAAAAATGCGAAACCATTGATCTTGGTCAAGCTTGTAGGACATCGCATTTATCGCGGCAGAAATCCGCTCGCGCTTTCCGCTTCCGACAATCGGCATGATGTTTGCCGGATGCGTATACAGCCATGCGTACATGACCTCGTCCAAAGAAGCGGCGCCGATCTCTGCTTGAACGGATTCAAGCGCCGTGCGGACACGCCGGTCTTTTTCCGTGTCAGCAGTGAAAACTTTGCCGCCTGCCAGAGGCGACCAAGCCATCGGCGGTATCCGTTTTTCCTGACAGAGATTCAAAGTGCCGTCGCGCACATTTTCTAATTCATAAGCGGAAAGCTCAATCTGGTTGGTCACGAGCTTCTCAGGCAAATACGATTCCAGCATCCGATACTGGTGATCTTTAAAGTTCGAAACGCCGAAGTACCTGACCTTGCCAGAGCATTTCAGCGCTTGAAACGCCTCTGCTACCCCCTCCGGATCCATGAGCGGGTCCGGTCTGTGAATCAACAGCACATCGATATAATCCGTCCTAAGGTTCATAAGTGATTGCTCAACAGATGCCAAAATATGCGATTTGCTTGTGTTATAATGATGCGATCTGTGAGCTGGCCGTTCAGGCGATTCAAGAACAATGCCGCATTTTGTGACCAGCTCTATGTTTTCTCTTAATCCGGGCGAAAGAGCAAGGGCGTTTCCAAACAGCTTTTCGCACGTATAGCCCCCATAAATATCCGCATGATCAAAGGTCGTGATGCCGTGATCGATACACCATTCAATGAGACTCAGCAGTTCAGCATCTGAATAGTTCCATTCATTCAGCCGCCAAAGGCCGTGTATGACTCTTGAAAATTGAAGATCCTCCGCCAATTGAATACGTTGCATGCAAAATCCCTCTTTTCCTTGTATAAACCGGGTTTTGCCCCTTACTAGTTCATTCGGCCTCAGATCCCCTTTTTCCTTTCGCCCCTTTTAAAAAGACATTTTAATTCGATTGAAATTGCTTTTTCGCTTTCTCAACGACGTAGTGGCTGCCGCCGCGGTCCTGCACATTTTGGATCATCATGGCGACAAGCAGGTCTTTGTTTTTGTAATCGTAGCCGACAAACCAGCCATTTTCCGCGCCATCCTTATCATCTTTGGATGTTTTCAGCTCGGCTGTTCCTGTTTTTCCGGCCACTGTGATTCCTTTCACGACAGGCTGATAGGCTGATCCGCGCTCATCCTCGACAACGCCCTTCAGACCTTTTGTAATGTCTGCCGCTCCTTCCTTGGTGACCACTTGCTTGTGCCAAACATCAGCTGTTTGCGAGTCTTTTTTGATCAGCGTCGGTTTGACAAGGTCTCCATTGTCAACAAATGGCGTGTAAGCAGCTGCCAAGTGAAGCGGAGACATTTGCATTTGCCCTTGTCCGTAGCCTGTATCCGCAAGCAAAATGTCTGAATCAAGCTTGTCATTTGCAATAGACGATTTCTGGATCGGGAATTCATACGGAATGTCCTCTGAAAAACCGAATGTCTTCAAGCCTTTTGTGAAGGTATCCGCTCCCATATCAAGCGCGTTCTGGGCAAAATAAATATTGTCTGACGTAATAAGGGCATTTTCCAAATCGACTTGCTGAAGTCTCTCAGACACGCGTGTCACTGAATAGCCGCCCCAGCTCGAATCTTTTTGCCACTCCTTACCTTTGATTGTTTTCTTTTCATCGGCTTTAAGGGTGCCGTTTTTGATTCCAATAGCAGCCGCAATCGGTTTAATCGTGGAACCCGGTGCGTACGTCTTATTGAATTTCGCTGAAAACGGATTGTTTTTATCTTTGTTTAGCTTTTTCCATTCCTTATCGCTCCAGCCGAAAATAAACCCGTTCGGATCGTAGGAAGGCGCGCTGACAAGTGCAAGTGTTTCGCCTGTCTTCGGCTGCAGCGCGACTGCCGTCCCGCTGTCATCCTTGAGTTCATCATACAGCTTCGTTTGCGTTTTAATATCAATTGTAAGATGAAGATCCTCGCCGTCCTTTGCTTTCTTTTCAGCGATGACTTCCCCGGTTTGCGGCACGTAAATTTTCCAGCCAGTTGTGCCTCTTAGCTTATCTTCATACACATTTTCAAGTCCGGCGATGCCGATGTTAGACGTATCGCTGTACGTTCCTGCTTTCTTTTTCTTTAGTTCTTCCGCTGTAATGGCGCGGACATACCCTGTCAAATGGGCTGTCTTTTCGCCATACGGATAGTAGCGAGAGCTGACATTCGTTCTTGTTACGCCTTGTAATGACGTCGCTTCAGAAACTAACTTCTCCTGGTCAGGCTTGACCTTTTTGAGCGGCACAAACGAATCGTCTTTTACCCAGCCTTGATCCAGCTTTTTCTTGATGTCGTCTTCAGTCAAATCAAGTTTTTTGGCGAGCTCTTTTATGACTTTCTCTTTTTTATCGCCAAGCTCTCCGGGAACAATCCCGATTTCCGGAACATCTGTATTGACGGCTAACCCTTTTCCATTTTTATCGTAAATTTGGCCTCGTTTCGGTTCAATGCTCATAATTTGCACGGTTTTGTCGTCAGCCAGCTGTTTGAAAATAAACGATGGGTCCCAATCTATATTCCATGACTCCTCGTCATCTGTTTTTTCTAATTTCAGCACAGCAGTATTCTTGAAGCTGACTTTGCCGGCATTTGTGTTCATGCTGACTTTATACGGGATATGTTTCATCGTCTTGTTGTCTTGATCGTCCTTATCTACTTCTCCCGCAGTGACTTTCAAATCTTTTACACCGGCCTGCTCATAGATGGCTTTATACCTGTTGACGAAATCTTTTTTGGAGATTTCTTTTTTGACATCTTTAGTCAGGCTTTGATACATGTCATCGAATTGCTGATCATTCCACTGTTTCACGAATGCTTCCATGCGATCCTCTGGTGAATCTGTTTTGGAGCATCCGATCAACCCAATCAACCCGACGCATAGAAATACTAGTAGAATACACTTTTTTAACATGACTTTCCCCTGCCTTCCACTTGTTATTTTCTCTTAATTGAATTGGTGCGTGCAAGATTTTTTTGAAAATGAAGGAAAAGTTCACCGATTTTGCAGAAATCTCCTATCGTTTGCTGTAGACTATTTGAAAAGACAGAAAGAAGGGATAGCATGGTCAGAGAGGCAGCAATGCTTCACATTAAAGAAGGGCTTGAACAAGAGTTTGAGGCGGCGTTCCGGCAAGCGGCGCCGATCATTTCCAGCATGAAGGGCTATATCACTCACTCGTTATCAAAATGCATGGAGGAAACGCATAAATATCTGCTTCTTGTGGAGTGGGAAACACTTGAGGACCATACGGAAGGCTTTCGCGGTTCTTCAGAGTATCAAGAGTGGAAAGCCTTGCTTCATCGGTTCTATACCCCGTTCCCGACGGTCGAGCATTTTCAGGATGTGTAATAGATTTATATAATATGAAGTGTAAAACCGATAAGGGAGACAGACCATACAAAAACGGCGGTATAAATATTAAAAGCGCCTGAGCCGTCATTTTCTTTTTTGCGTTCTTCAAGCCCCTGCATAAACATGACTGCGCCAAGAAAAACAAGCATAACCGATTGGATAACAGAGGTGTGTTCCGTATATTTAAAAGCAATAAGCGCCAATAAAATAATGATAACCGCAAAGGACATTTTAACAATGCGAAACAAAAGGACCATCCTTCCTTATATACGAAATATTGAACGTTATGGCTATATTTGCCTACGCCCTCCATTATTCTAGCGCACTTTTTGGGGATGTAGAACAGAAGAAAGGGAATTTTAAGTTTCTTTTAATATTTCGATCACACATAAAAAACGCGCCTGTCATGAGGCGCGTTTTCTATGAAACTGACAATTCTCTATAGCCTAACTTGTGAACGGCTTCAGCCATCGCTTGATAGCCTTTGCTGTTCGGATGGACACCGTCAAGGGACAGGTATTCCTGCTCCTTGCCTTTGAAGATGCTGTAGGCATCCGCGATTTTGACATGGGGTGCTGATGCAAGTGTTGCTAAATGTGAATTGAAGGATGTGATCCATTTGCCGGCGATTTCAATGCCGGGAAACGGGTTGTATAAGTTGAACACTCGGATGGCGTACGGGGAAGGGTTTTCTCCTTTGATCTCGGCGATCTTGGCAATCATCTTTTCAAAATTCTCATGGCAATGGGCGGATACACGGCTGAAAATCGTTTCATCCTTAGAGGTTTGGTAGGCTAAGACCGAATCGATGAGATCGTTTCCGCACCCTGTGATCGTTATCATATCAGCATCTCGAATGCATTTTTGCACATAGGGATATGACAGGAGTCCAAGAATCTCCTCTGTATTCAGGCCTGATCTGGCAAATATGGCTATTGTCGTTTTTGTTTTCAAGTCAGCTTCCATCATGTCCCCAAAACGCTGGACGAAGCCGGGTGAAAACAGCCCGGAGCCTCTCCCTGTCGTTAAGGAATCGCCCAGAGCTGTATATCGTAGCACCATGTTCTTTCCTCCACTCTTGAACGTCGATACGTTAATGTACGCAGCAGAGAAAAGATTGGCTACTTATGTATATCCTAATTTTCTTGAAATCTGTAAAGCGGCGTCCTTCACCTTTTCTGTTAAATAGGGCAGCCTGTCTTCTGTATATCTCGCTTCAAAGCCTGCAATGCTAATGCCGGCTGCCACCTGTCGCTTATGGTTAAAGATCGGGGCGCCGATCGCCGCCGTATAGTTTTCGAGCTCTGAATAGCTGACAGTATAGCCATTTTGCACAGAGGCATCAATCTCCTGAAGCAGTTTTTCGGGATCGGTAATCGTTCCGGAGCCAATTGAAATGAGCTCAGTTTGTTTGATGTATGCTTCGATTTCTTCACGGGGAAGAAAGGACAGAATGCTTCTGGCGCACGCTCCCGCATACAGGGGGGAACGCCTGCCGATTGCCGTATACAGCCGCACAGTCTGTGTTCCTTCTATTTTCTCAACGTATATCGCTTCATTGCCGTCCCTCATGATCAACTGCACGGCCTCGTCCACTTCCCGGCACAGCTCTTCCATCACGGGTTTCGCTATTTTTCTGATATCCAGCCTGTCAGCGACAAGCTGTCCGAATTCCAAAAACACCAACCCCAGCGAATAAGCGCCGGACGCATCCCGACTGAGGAACCCCATTTCCTCCAAGGAGCTGACCATCCGGTGAACAGAGGTCTTCGGCATTCCTGTCAGCGCCACCAGTTCACTTAAGGTTAGGCTTGGTTTATGCAAAAACAAATTAAGCAGCGCCATAGATTTGACTACGGTTTTATTTTTATTCTGCATCCTTCATCCCCTTTGCTATGTCAGCCATTCCATCTTCATTCTCGTTTTCAGTGCTTTTATATGCTGTTCCCGTTCTACCGCAAGCGCTTCTGCCTCCTGAAGGGACACAGGCTCAAACTGGACGTGCTCACCCGGCATGATTTGGGAAACAACCGGAAGATCAGCGGATATGATGTGCGCGATCCTCGGATAGCCGCCAGTCGTCTGCCGGTCTGCAAGCAGGATAATCGGGTTGCCGTCAGGCGGCACCTGAACTGTTCCAAACGAAACCGCTTCTGACACCATCTCAAGCGGGGCTTTCAGTTCGAGCGGTTCTCCTTTGAGCCTGTAGCCCATACGGTCAGATTGCGGCGTGACACGAAATGCTTCTTCATAAAAACGCGTTTTTGATTCTTCTGTGAAAAAGGCGAATTGCTTTCCTTCCAGCACCCGAATGATGGGATTCTTCTTCAGCGGCAGAAATCTGCCGCGGCTGACCGACCACTTCGGTGCTGCAAATCCCTGTTTTTCAAGCTGCGGACTTAAACGGGAAAGGATGGTTTGCGAAAGAGCTGACATCTCTCCAATAGACAGTTCATCTTCTTTTTGAAGCGCTCTGCCATGAAGTCCGCCGATGCCTGCTCTGACGTATGTGCTTTTACTTTCCATAACGGCAGGCACATCGATGCCGCCGGCTGCGGCTACATAAGCACGGCTGCCGAGCTTGCAGGGGCCAAAGCTGACCGTGCTGTTTTCCTTGACGAGCACGGGCTTCCATAAAGGCGCTTCCTCGTCATTAATACGCAGCGTGAAATCCGCCCCTGTCACCGCAATCAGCGTCGTTTTTGCAACATGAAACGACGGACCCGGCCCCATCATCGTTATTTCGAGACCTGCTTCATTTTCGCCGTTTCCGATCAGCAAATTGGCAATGCGCAGCGAAACCGTGTCCATGGCGCCGCTGGCCAGAACGCCGTATTTTTGGTAACCCGTTCTGCCTATATCCTGAACCGTTGTGAGCAGTCCGGGCTTTAATACTTTCATGCTCAATTGGACTCCTCCTTATAGGCGTGATAGTCTTCTTCTGAGATGCGAACGAATTTCACAGTATCTCCCGCCCGCAGCAATGTCGGCGGATTTTCCTGCGGCCGGAAAAGCGCCAGCGGCGTTTTGCCGATCAGCTGCCAGCCGCCCGGCGTTGAAATCGGATAAACACCTGTCTGCAATCCCGCAATACCGACCGAACCTGCGGGAATCGACGGTCTTGGCGATGATTTTCGCGGAGCTGCAATGCGTTTTGACATCCCGCCTAGAAAAGGAAAACCAGGCGCGAATCCGAGCATATACACCACATATTCACCGCTTGTATGAATGTCGATCACTTCCTCCGGTGACAGCTGATTGATCTTCGCCACCTCTTCTAAATCAGGGCCGAATTCACCGCCATAGCAGACGGGAATTTCTACAATACGGCGGTTGACCTCATAGTCTTCAGCTATTTCTACCAGCCGCTCTTCGACATCGCGCTTGACCTTCTCAAAAGGTGAGCTTATACCCTGAGGCAAATGCTTGTACACTTCATACATATCATAAAATACGGTTAGACTTGTAAAAGCCGGGATACATTCAATGAATCCCGGAAATGGCTGTTCTTCTATATAAGCGGCCGCGGCATGGACAATGCCGTTGACCTGTTCGTTGATTTCTTCTCCGAATCGGATCATCATTGCAGAATCACCGAGCTGTTCGATTTGATATCGTACAGTCATCTTTCTCACCTCTTTTAATTCTCGTTCATCAGGATGACGAGAGGTTACAGCACCGCAAGCGACTCGTCTCGAATATCTGTGATGAGCATATGCCCCGGCGCATGTGTGATGACCATTTCAGGTTTTACATTCATAGCCACGGCTTGCGGTGTCACTCCGCATGCCAAAAAAACAGGAACCTCGCCTTCACGAATGGAAACGGCATCTCCGAAATCCGGTTTGTCCAGATTGCGAATGCCGATTGCTCCCGGATTGCCGATATGGATCGGCCCTCCGTGCACAGCCGGAAAACGCGAGGTCACTTGCGCGGCACGTACAGCCAGCCGTTCAGGAACCGGTCTCATGCTGACAACCATCCGTCCGTGAAACGCCCCCGCCGGAACACAATCGATATTCGTTTGATACATCGGGACATTTGTCCCCTCATCAATATGCCGGACCGCTATCCCATTGTTGATCAGTGCCTGTTCAAAGGAGAAGCTGCATCCGATCAGAAAGCCGACAAAATCGTCCTCCCAGTATGGCGTAATATCAGATACTTCTTCCGTTAAGATACCGTGCCTGTAAATACGGTATTTCGGAAAGTCCGTTCTGATATCAGCATCCGGCGCAGCCAGAGACGGCACAGGCGAACCCGTTTCAGTCACATCGAGCACAGGGCAGGGCTTTTGATTTCGCTGGCAAAACAGCAGGAAATCAAAAGCAAGGTCTTTCTTCAAAACCACAAGATTCGCTTGGGCATATCCGCCGGACATGCCTGCGGTCGGCCCGTTTATTTTTCCCTCTCGTATCAGGGCACGTACATCTTTTGGCGCCATTTTGTTTAATTGCTCCACTTATATCAGCTCCACAATTGAGGAAGTTGTGTACATAACGTGTAGATTCCCATAACTGCCATTACAATCACTACAAGCGCGCCTGTGCTTGTCAGCCATAGCGGGTGCTTATAATCACCAACAATGTTTTTCTTGTAGGCGGCAACAAGCAGTGTTCCGAGTGCAATCGGCAAAATCAAGCCGTTCAGCGATCCGACAAGGACGAGGATCTTCGCAGGCTGTCCGATTGTGACAAAAGCTAACGTAGAAATCACAATAAATCCGATAATAATGCCGCGTGAATTCTTTTCAATTTTTGGAGAAAAGGTTTTGAAAAACGAAACAGATGTATAAGCTGCTCCAATCACAGATGTAATGGCCGCAGACCACATAATCAATCCGAAAATTTTATAACCGACATTTCCAGCAGCAAGCTTGAAGACTGAAGCCGCAGGGTTGCTTTCATCGATATGCAGGCCTTTTGAAACAACGCCAAGCACCGCAAGGAAAAGAGCGATCCGCATGACAGAGGTAATTAAAATGCCGACAACCGAGCTTTTTGTTACTTGGGGAATGGATTCCTTCCCTTTAATGCCCGCATCCAGCAAACGGTGTCCCCCGGCAAATGTGATATATCCGCCGACAGTTCCGCCCACCAGTGTAACAATAGCAAAAATACTGATGTGTTCAGGGGCAAACGTGTTCGCCACCGCATGTCCGACTGGCGGTGCAGACGTGATTGCGACATACAGCGTTAGGATGATCATGGCAAAGCCCGCGATTTGCGTAAAACGGTCCATCGCTTTTCCCGCTTCTTTAATGACAAAAATCAAAATGGCGATAACAGCGCTGATCAATGCGCCTGTTTCCGGTTTAATGCCGAACAGCACCTGAAGCCCCAGCCCGGCACCTCCGATATTCCCAATATTAAAGGCAAGCCCGCCAAGCACGACGAGAATGGCGATGAAATACCCCAGTCCCGGAAGCACCATATTCGCAATTTCCTGACCGCGTTTTCCAGAAACTGCGATGATGCGCCATACATTGGTTTGGGCAAAAATATCTAAAATAATAGAGATTAAGATGACAAAACCGAAGCTTGCCGCGAGTGTGTTTGTGAAAGTTGCAGTTTGGGTGAGGAAGCCCGGTCCGATTGCTGAGGTTGCCATTAAAAAGGCGGCGCCCATCAGCAATGACCAGCTGCCCGCTTTTTTTCCTGCTGTTTTTTTCTCCTGCTCCATCTATTGTTCCTCCTTTATGTGGACTTCTGTTCTGAAATAGCTGTCACTTCAATTCCTGCCGCCTTAAGCTCTTTTCTGATTTTTCGGGCAAATGTCAGCGCATGGGCTCCATCTCCATGAATGCAGACTGTATCTGCTTTTAATGACACATCATGTCCTTGCTGAGATTTGACCGCCCCTTCTTTCACCATTTTGATGACCTGGGTGACGGCGGCATCATCACTTTCAATGAGTGCGTCCGGCTGGGAGCGCGGTGTCAGCGTGCCGTCCGATTGGTATGTTCTGTCGGCGAACACTTCATTTGCGGTCTGAAGTCCGATCCGTTCTCCCGCTTTTACAAGCTCGCTCTCAGCAAGACCGAAAAGAATCAGGCCGGGATCAACCTTATAGACAGCTTTCGCGATCGCATCCGACAGTTTTTGATCGACTGCCGCCATATTGTATAAAGCGCCATGCGGCTTGACGTGCTGCATGTGAAGTCCCTCTGCTTTTAGAAAGCCAGAGAGCGCGCCAATTTGATAAATGACAAGATCATACGCTTCCTCAGGTGAAATCGCCATATTGCGGCGCCCAAAACCGAGTAAATCCGGCAAGCCCGGATGCGCGCCGATTTTCACGCCTCTTTCTGCTGCAAGTGCGACGGTTTTTCGCATCACACTAGGATCTCCAGCATGAAATCCGCATGCGATATTCGCTGATGTCACATACTCTAAAATATCTTGGTCAAGGCCTATCTTGTAGGCTCCGAAGCTTTCTCCTAAATCACAGTTTAAATCAATTTGAAACACAGAATCCCTCCTGCCAAAGCAAACGATATGCTTTATGTATTTATTGTCCCGAAATTCGGAACGACTATTCCGAATTTTTGAACTTTATTTCATTATAAGTCAAGCATATTAGTTTGTGAAATACTTTTGTCAGAAAACCTACCATGGTCCCAGAAGAAAACCTGCCAAACAAAAAGAGAGTCCATCTTAGGACTCTCTTTTTTATAGTACCCAATGGCGAATCGCCTTAGCGACACCATCCTCAATATTTGTATCCGTGATCCAATCAGCCGTTTCTTTCACGATGTCTTGCGCATTACCCATTGCGACGCCCAGACCCGCTTCTTTAATCATCGCGATGTCATTGAGGCTGTCGCCCATCGCCATCACATTCTCCATCGCAAAGCCGAGTTTTTCCGTAACCTTGGCAAGGGCTGCCGCTTTGTTGATGCCGAGCGCGTTAACTTCAATGTTTGTCGGACTTGAATTTGTGATTTCGAGCTCTTTGTTTTTTCTTAGCTCCTCCAGCACTTCGTTTCGGATGTCGTCATCCTCGATGTCAAAGCCGAATTTGAGCCATTCATGATCCGTAATGTTTTCCGGAAACTCGCCTCTCCATACTTTGTTCACGGTAGAAGCCCAGAAATTGGTGTTGTGTTTATTCCGCAAATCCCACATCATTTGAATATGGTCTGTATGGAGCAGCTTCCGTTCCACCAAATTAAAATTCGAGTCCCAGATTTCGCTGCCGTTTGCCGTGATTAGAAAGGATGACAGCTTCAGCGACTCCGCCAGCTCCCGGCACGTCATCAGCGTCCGGCCCGTGCTGATTACCACATACACACCTTTATCCTCCGCTTTACGAATGGCTTTGCGGTTTTCCTCCGAGATCAGCTGCTCGTCGTTCAGCAATGTTCCATCCATATCAATTGCGATCAGCTTGATATCTACATCTTCTCTTTGAACAGACATATATGTACCTCTCTTTATCTTTTTGTTGTGCTTCTCTCTATTCTAATACATTATACCCAGCGGGACAAAAAAGCGATTTCCCATGTTTGAGGTGAACTGATAAGAGGAAAACAAACGGTGAGGTGATCAAACATGGAAGAAAGAAAACAGCAAAACAAACCAAATGAAAATCCCGAGCACAACGACTTAACCGATCCAATTCCTAATGAAGAGCTGAAGGAAAATATGAATGATGAAAAACACAAACGCCAGCAAAGAGATGACTCTCAAAGCGAACGGGATTACGACACAAAATAGAACCCCTCACAAAATGTTGTGAAGGGTTTTTTTCATTTTTCAATATAGATGCCGATTTCAGCTTCAGCAACAGGCTGCTCTCCTACTGACGCCTTGGCATGTCCGAACACAAATCCGCGCCGGTTGCGCGTGACTTCAAACGTAAGATCAAGCCGGTCACCAGGCACAGCCGCTCCCAGCTTTTCCGCTTTCTTCACCGAAGACAATAACCCCAAGCTGTTCTCATCTGTAATTCCTGTAAAAGCAGCGGTTTGCGCTAGCGCTTCAATCACAAGTGAAAACGGCATTTCTGTTTGGGCATCAGTAATAAACCAGTCATTCTCACTAATTCGTTTATAAGCTGCCGCGTGTTTGCCGGGCTCGCTATCCGTCACGCCATCAATAAACAAAAACGGGTAGCGGTGAGGCAAAGATAATGGGTTCATTGTATATCTCCTTTTTTTGACCATTATATATCAGCCTAAAGCGTAACGATAGGATATAATGGGAAAAACACAAAAGGAGGCCGTTATGTCCCCAAAACCGCTTGTCATTCTTGTCCACGAAATATACGGTGTAAACAGCCATATGAAAAAGATGGCCCGGCTGATCAACATGGCTGGATATGACGTGCTGACGCCCAACTTGCTCGAACCGGAAGAAGTCTACACACTGCTAGAGGAAAAAACGGCATACGAACAATTTACAAAACATGAACGGCTGAAAACGGGAGAAACCATCATCCAGAATGTGATCAGGCAAAACACCGGACGGCACATCTTTGTGATTGGATTCAGCGTAGGGGCTACCATCGCATGGAAATGCAGCAGTATGCCCGAGGTTAGCGGAGCTGTTTGTTATTACGGTTCCCGGATACGTGATTCTCTTCATCACGTGCCAGCCTGCCCGGTGCTATTGTTTTTCCCTTCTTATGAGCCATCGTTTGACGTGACGCTTCTGATCAAAAACCTTCGGGAGAAACAGCATGCCCATCTGAAGATTTATCAATTTGATGCGCTTCACGGCTTCGCCAATCCTGATTCTGTTTATTTCGACAGAGCCCTTTTCTTCAAAACGCTTTCCATCATAAAAAACGGGGCGGAAAAACGTCTCCGCCCTGCTTCATCATCATTTTTTTAAACGTGCACGGCGCTTTTTTATCAGTGCCGTCATACGTTCCATGTACTTTTTGCATTGCGTTTTATTTTGCCTGTCTCATCTCACCGAATGGATAAAAGACGAGAGATTCAGTACCGATGATATCTTCCTCAGAAGGCATGCCCATTCCATTTCTGCTATCCAGTGAATTGAGACGGTTATCTCCCATTACAAAATATTTACCGGATGGCACCTCAACTTCGAAGTCGCCTGTTAAGGTTCCACCTGACTCTTCGACCTCTTGTTTCTGTTCCTTTAAGTACGGTTCTTCCACCTTTTTATCATTTATGTATAGCTGATCATTCTTCATTTTGATGCTGTCACCAGGCAAACCGATTAAACGTTTGACAAAAGAGCGGCCGCTCATTTTGTCATGAATGACTATGATGTCGCCTCTATGAAACCCGCCAGTCCATTTGACTGCTTTGTCAACCAGAATTCTTTCTGAATCTTTAAGCGTTGGGGCCATCGATGAGCCTTCAACGAGAAAGGGCTTGTAAAACACCAATCTGATCGTAAATATGAGAGCTGCGATCATAACGATACTGAGTACAACGATCCATTTGATTTTTATTTTTTTCTTTAACGTGATTGTTTTTGCATTCAACTTCCTTCACCCAGTGCTTTCCTAAGAATTCCAAATTATTATACAGCATTTGGATCAGCTTGGTTAGACTTTTGTGGAAATTTTCGTAAGCAAATGGACAGGCCGGGGCAGCCAACTTCCCCGGCCTGTTTCATCAGAGCTTTCTTAAACGCGCACAGATTTCATCAGTGACCTCAGCCGTTGTGCTTTGTCCCCCAATGTCGCGTGTTTTGATGCCGTCGGCAGTTACTTGCTCCATTACATCCAGAATTTTCGCCCCCAGTTCTTCCTCCTCGAAGTGGTCCAGCATCAGCTTCGCTGTCCAAATCTGGCCGATTGGATTGGCAAGGCCCTGTCCGGCAATGTCAGGAGCCGAGCCGTGAACCGGTTCAAACATGGATGGATATTTGCCGGATGGATTGATGTTCGCAGAAGGCGCAATGCCGATGCTTCCCATCAGGCTCGAGCTGATGTCGGTTAAAATATCACCGAACAAGTTACTCGCCACAATAACATCAAACGTTTCCGGACGCGTCACAAAAAAAGCGGCCAGCGCATCAATATGCTGGGATGACGTTTCGATTCCGCTATACTCAGCGGCCGTCTGCTGAAAGACTTCATCCCAAAACGGCATCGCGTGATAAATGCCGTTAGACTTTGTCGCACTTGTCACATGGCCGCGCCGTTTTTTCGCCAATTCGAAGGCAAAGCGCATGACACGTTCTGTCGCTTTTCTTGTAAACACGGCATTCTGGATGGCGATTTCATCATCGCCTTTATGAATGCGCCCGCCGACTTCACTGTATTCACCCTCACTGTTCTCGCGAATCACCACGAGGTCAAAATCATTTGGATGCAAAAGCGGCGACGTAATGCCCGCCATTTGTTTGGCTGGCCTCATATTAACGGAAAGCTCAAGCTCCCTCCGTATTTTCAGCAGCAGCCCCCATAACGAAATATGATCGGGAACCAGCTTCGGATTTCCGACGGCTCCCAAGAAAACGGCTTCAAATTGAGTAAGCGTATGTATTCCATCTTCGGGCATCATTTTGCCGTGCTCCAAGTAATAATCACAGCTCCATGGAAAAGCCGTGAATGAGAATGACAAACCCCCGTGCACCTCAGCCGCTGTATGAAGCACTTTTTCAGCAGCCGCTACAACCTCTTTTCCTACTCCGTCTCCCGGTATTGCCGCAATCTCGAATTGTTTCATCGTCATTCTCCTCCCCCTGTTATCGTAAGCGTTTTCTATTATACTAGATAGCGAGATTGTAAAAAAAGCCCGTGACATTGTGTCACGGGTGGTGGTTGGTTATTGATTGAGTTTCTTTAAAACAATGGCGTGCAGCGGTTCATGGGACTGAATGCCGCACACCTCTTGAAGTACGCCGCTGTATCCTTTTTCTTCGATCAGCGCCTGCAGTTCAACCGCTTCAGGGTCACCGGTAAAATCGAAGCGCAGGGCTGCGGCAATTCCTTCCGCCAGTGCGTTCGGCTCTTTTATTTTCTTTGCCGGGCCTACAAGTCTATCATTCTCTCCCAATTTTCTGAGAGGCGATCTCGCTACGCGGGTCACATCGTCCGAAATGAAAGGATTTTCAAAGCGCCCGATGATTTTTTTGATATATTGTTCGTGTTCAGTTTGCTTAAAGCCATACGATTTAACGAGATAGTCACCAGTTTCAAGCAGCGCCGAATGAACGACACGGCGGATTTCCGGATGATCGATTGCTTCTTTGACTGTTTTAAGTCCGCGCTGATAGCCGACATACGCTGTCACCGCATGTCCGGTATTAACCGTAAACAGCTTCCGTTCGATGTACGGCGTTAAATCATCAACAAACAGCGCGCCGTTTATGACTGGTGTATTCCCTTTAAAGCCTGATTCATCAATGACCCATTCGAAAAATGGTTCAACCGATACTTTTAGCGGGTCTTCATGATGCTGAATCGGCACGATCCGGTCAACGGCAGAATTCGGGAAACCTATCGTTTCACTGACGGATTCCTGCTCTGCTTCCGTTAAATGGCTGTATATCTCTTTCTTTAAGAAGCTGCTTCCGCCAATCATATTTTCGCACGCAATGATATTCAGTGTGTTGGCAGCGTTTCTCTGTCTTAAACCTTCTGCGATAGATGGAGCAATCAGCTTCAGCACATTCGGGCCGACAGCTGTTGTGATGAGTGAAGCCTCATTAATCAGCCGGTACAGCTCCTCCAGCTGGCTGCCGCTGTTAATCGCGCTGACCGGGCCAATGACCTCTGATGAACGTCCTTCTTCTGCCAGTTCGACTGTGTATTCTTTTTTTTCATTGAGGAGGCTGACCATCGTGTCGTTTACATCCGCAAACACCACATCATAGCCAGAGTGGTGAAGCAGCGCGCCGATAAACCCTCTCCCGATATTTCCCGCACCGAAATGTAAGGCGATCATGTCAGTTCACCTCGTTGAAAATGGCGATCAAATCTTCTTCACTTTTAGCGGAGATCAGGCGTTCAATGTTTTCTTCTTCTGAGCAGATAATGGCGATGTTAGACAAAATGTCTAAATGCTCATTATTTTTACCCGCAATGCCAAATACCACTTTTGCCGTGTTGCCTTCTCCGTACTCAACACCGTCTGGAATTTGTATGATTGAGATTCCAGAGTGAAGCACCTCGCTTTTCGCTTCTTCTGTGCCGTGTGGAATGGCAATGAAATTCCCCATAAACGTAGAAGACGTTTCTTCACGTTCAAACATTTTGTTAATGTAATCCTCTGTCACATAGCCGTTGTCAATCAGCGTCTGGCCTGCCAATTTGATAGCCTCTTCTTTTGATGATACCGTTTGATTGAGTTTAATATTTTCCTTTGCGAGTACTTGCATGAGTATCACTCTCTTTCTATAAGATTACTTTTTCAGCTTTTCAATCAGCTCATCGTATTTCGGGCTGTTTAAGAAGTTATCCACTGATATGTGTGTCGCGTTCGGCAGCTTTGCTTTCGCGCGGTCTGTTAAATCTTTGTGGGTGATGACAATATCCGCATCGCTTGGCAGATTGTTAATGGCCGTGTTGGTCACACTGATGTCAAGCTCTGCTTTTTTCACTTTGTTTCTTAAGATGGATGCCCCCATGGCACTTGATCCCATTCCCGCATCACACGCAAAGATAATTTTGTTTACGCTTTCAGGAGACAGCTCAGACGCTTCCTCCGCTTTGGTTTGTTCCGCCTCTAAAGCAGCGGCTGCTTGGCTTTTCTTCCCCTTCATGGACTGCATTTTTTCTGTTGCGGCAGCCAGGTCTTCTCCACTTGCTTTTGAGGATTTCAGGATCACTGCTGAAACGATGAACGATACAGCTGCAGCGACCAATACACCCGCCAATACGCCGAAATAGCCTCCTCTTGGCGTCATCGCCATCAATGCGATAATGCTTCCCGGTGACGCCGCTGCGACAAGTCCGGCATTAAAGATCGTGAATGTTAAAAGTCCACTTGCTCCGCCGGCAATGGCTGCGAGAATCAGGGCCGGTTTCATCAAAATGTACGGGAAATAAATCTCGTGAATCCCGCCGAAGAAATGGATGATCGCCGCACCGGGAGCCGTTGATTTTGAAGATCCCTTGCCGAAGAACATGTACGCCAGCAAAATGCCGAGCCCCGGTCCTGGGTTTGCTTCCACTAAAAACAAAATGGATTTTCCTGTTTGAGATGCTTGCTCGATTCCGATCGGGCTTAAGATTCCATGGTTAATGGCGTTGTTGAGGAACAACACTTTCGCCGGTTCTACAAAAACACTGGCTACCGGCAGTAAATTCGCGTGTACAATGACTTCCACACCAGCCGCCAGCAATTTGTTTAGTGTCAGGACAACCGGGCCGATGGCGTAAAACGCGAGAATCGTTAAAGCCGCGCCGACAATCCCTGCCGTAAAGTTGTTGATCAGCATTTCAAAGCCTTGTTTGACTTTATCCTTGAACAATTTATCTGTCTGTTTAATGAGGTATCCGCCAAGGGGACCCATAATCATTGCGCCTAGAAACATTGGAATATCTGACCCGACAATCACCCCGATTGCCGCTGTCGCCCCGACGACTCCGCCGCGGTGGTCGTAAATCATTTTTCCGCCTGTATACGCTATCAAAAGCGGCAGTAAATACGTGATCATCGGGCTGACAAGCGTATTCAGCTGTTCATTTGGAAACCATCCTGCCGGAATAAACAACGCGGTAATGATGCCCCACGCGATAAACGCGCCGATGTTCGGCATGATCATTCCGCTCAAATAACTCCCAAAGCGCTGCACTTTCACTTTCATGCCGCCTTGCTGCTGTTCTTGCTGCTGCATATATAAACCCTCCCTGTTTTGTTTGTCGCTATAAGATACAAAGATATGTTTAGAGAATGATGCCTTCCCTTTGACTCTATGTTAAAACGCTTACAGCCCCTATACAATTGAAAGTAAAGAGGACTTTGGCACATGACTGTGACAATTTTTTAAAAATAAAAAGGCTCCTGATATCAGGAGCCTTTTCTCTTTCCTCTATAAATGATGTTGCCGTTTTGAATCACGTACTTTGCAATCATCCGCTCACTCACAATAAAAACGGGATACGCGCATACAAGCGCAAATACAGCCATCGGCACGTGCTGTACAGCTGGCAGCACTGAGCCTGCCGCATTGCGGAGGAGCATCAAAAGATAAATAAGCAGCACGATAGCCGCTAATGATACCAGCATAATCGGAGCTGAAACTTTATATTCATAAAGCCGTTCCCGGCAGTGGCCGCAGCGAAATTGACAAGGCACATTTGATGATCTGACCATATCGCCTGTCAAAGGTTTGCCGCAGTTCGGGCATGGTGTTTCTTTCATAGGGTATTCCTCACTTTCTATTCCATCTGTCTATTATACCAGAGTCCCTTCTGTTACGTTTTGTTGCTGTTCAACACATTTTCACATTTTTTATCATCCACTTACTTGTCTCCGTCTCTAAAATCCTCTACGCTTAAATAGATCTTAATGAAGAGGGTGTATGAATGCTTCCGATTAATAGACAGCAACACATACTAAAGTGGCTGAAAGAAGAAGGCTCGCTTAGAATTTCTGACATCAGCGCAAGGTTCGGCGTTTCGGAAATGACGGTATATAGAGATGTCAATCAGCTGGTTCAGTCAAATCAAGTCATCAAAACAGCCGGCGGTATCACGCTTCCCGTCCGAACACCTCAAACAGATCATATGTGCAGCTATTGCTTGAAGCCCGTCAATCAAGCTCATTCGGTTCAGCTGATTACGGTAAACCAAGACATTGAACAGCTATGCTGCGCACATTGTGCATTTTTGCGTTACGCCGATAAAACGGAAGAGGTTTCACACTTGATTTGCAGAGATTTTCTGTTACACACAACCGTCAGTGCCGGTTCAGCTTATTTCGTCGTAAATGCTGAATTAAACCTGCACTGCTGCCAGCCGCAGGCCATTCCGTTTGCGACGCTTGACCATGCCGAACGATTTCAAAAAGGATTCGGCGGCGCCGTCCGTACTTTCGACCAAGCGCTGGAAGACATGCTCAAAGACAGAAAGAAACGCTGCAGCTGCACCAAGAAATAACACAACACATACAGCGGAAGGTGGTGTCTGAGTGATGAAGCGAAACAGATGGTGGATCATCCTGCTGCTTTTTCTTGTTTTCCTGCCGAAAACAAGCTTTGCTCACGCCTATATTGTCAAATCCTCACCTGGGGAAAACAGCGAATTAAAAACCGCGCCTGCACAGGTGGAGATTGAATTTAATGAACCAGTTGAAGAAGGGTTTCATTACATTAAAGTCTATAATTCAAACGGCGACCGGGTGGATATGGATAAGACGGAAATCAAAAAAGACAACAATCACATCATGACAGTGAAGCTAAAAAAGAATCTGCCTCATGATGTGTACAGAGCGGAATGGAATGCGGTATCCGCGGACGGGCATCCGGTTTCCGGCGTCATTCCGTTCAGTATCGGGAAAGCGGATGGCGGATTCAGCAGCCAAAAAGCATCCGTTTCAGCGCTGAATCCGGGAACAGCCGCAGATCGCGCGATTCTGTATACAGCCTTATCTCTGTTTATCGGAACGGTTTTCTTCCATCTTTTCTGGTATAAAGGGAAACCAGAACAGCTCGTGAAACGGACGAGACGTATCCTGATCGTCTCGATCGCAGCACTGGGTCTGGCGCTTTTGCTTCAGCTTCCGATTCAAACAAAAGCGAACGCAGGCGGTGGCTGGGGCAGCGCATTCCAGCCGGGCTACATCAGAGAAACACTGTTTGAGACAGCAGGCGGCTCTATTTGGATTATACAGGCCGCGCTGTTCGTGCTGCTCGCACTGTCTGTAATCCCTGCAATACGGAAAAACCGCTTTTCATCTTTTGGCTATTGGACTGCGCCGCTTATTTTCTTTTTCGGTCTCCTGCTTGCCAAGGCGTTTACAGGGCATGCGGCTGTCGTTGAAGAAAAAACAGTGGGCATTTTGATGGATTTCCTTCATTTATCTTCCGCTTCCATCTGGGTCGGCGGAATTGCGGCACTCGTTTTGCTGCTCTCAAAAGAATGGAGGCAGCCTGACAAAACGCTCGCATGGGAAACGGTAAGCCGGTTCTCCCCATGGGCACTCACTGCAGTCGGCGTCATTTTGTTTTCAGGCTTGCTCAATGGATTTTTCATCATTCGTTCAATGGATTCACTGTTCCATACGGCGTATGGCCAAGCACTTTTAGTGAAAAGCGGGCTGTTTGTTTTCATGCTGGTTTTAGGCGCGATTCATTTTCTTCTCACCAGAAAGCAGCGCCGCACAGGAATCAGCCGAACGTTGAAAGCGGAGTGGGCAATCGGCATTGCTGTATTGATCACGGCTGCCGTGTTTACAAGCCTGCCAAGCCCGCCTGAGCCGCAGCCGGAACCGTTCTACCAAACCAAAGCGATTGAGAACGGACAAAGCGTTTCACTCAGCATCAGCCCAAACCAGCCAGGGAAAAATGTTTTTGAGCTGCGAGTCACCGACCATAACGGAGATCCGGTGAAAAACATCCAGCAAATCACGTTAACCATTTATAAAACAGGGCTGTCAGGCAACGAAAACAAAAGCACGTTTCAATTAAAAGAGAAAACAAAAGGCGTCTTCCAGGATGAAAACCTGTCCATTAATGAGAAGGGAAACTGGAAGATCAAAGTCCACGGACTGACCGGTGACTTTAACGAAATCAATATCATGTTTACAAAGACCAATTAAAGGAGTGTTTACGTTGTTGAAAAAAATCGCATTGACACTATGTCCGGCTATTGTCGGCTCTCTCTTATTCTTTACGGCTCCTGCCAGCGCGCATGTTTCTGTAAAACCGGCTGAATCTGCTGCAGGCTCTTGGGAAACGTATACAATGAAGGTTCCTTCCGAGAAAAATCAACCGACAACGAAGGTTGTCCTCAAAATGCCGAAGGATGTTGAATTCCAGCAGTACGAGCCAATTCCAGGCTGGAAGGTTTCCACCCAAAAACATGATGACAAATCAGTGTCCGTGACGTGGGAAGCGACTGGCGGCGGCATTCAGGAAGGACAGTTCCAGCAGTTTACCTTTGTTGCCAAAAACCCTGACAAAGCGGAGGAAGCCGCTTGGGACGCATATCAATATTATAAAGACGGCAGCATTGTTGAATGGACAGGTGACGAGAATGCCGATACACCTCACTCCATTACAAAGATCACTTCTGCAAAACAAGTGACAGATGAGCACGGCGCCACGAAAACTGAAGATGATTCCAAAAACGCAGGTTCTTCAGCTCTAGACATTACAGCGATTGTGCTGTCCGCGGCTGCCATTATTTTATCTGTAGCAGCGCTTGTTAAGAAAAAACGCGCCTAATAAAAAAAGCGATCCAGATGTCATGTCTGGGTCGCTTTTTATGTTTAACCGCGGCCTGCCTGGAAGGAAGGATATTTCGTCATTCCGCCGTCTGCAAACAGCGTAATGCCTGTGACGTAGCTGGATTCCTTCGAAGCAAGCCACACCGCTACTGCTGCGATTTCCTCTGGTTCGCCGATATATCCCATCGGAATCATGCTTTCTACATCCGCTTTCTGTTTAGGGTCAGCAAATTTTTCAGCATTGATTGGCGTGTTGATCGCACCTGGCCCGATATTGTTGACGCGAATGCCCTTCGGCGCGTATTCCAAAGCCAGCGTTTCAGACATCAGCTTAATTCCGCCTTTACTAGCGGCATAGTGGACAAATAAGGGCCACGGAATCATCTCATGCACGCTGGACATGTTGATGACATTTCCCTTGATATCGTTTTCTACGAAGTACTTAATCGCTTCACGGCTTCCTAAAAAGGCACCCGTTAAGTTCGTGCCGATGACTTTTTCCCAATCCTTAAGCGGCATTTCGTGAGACGGCACAGGATTTTCAAGCCCGGCATTATTAATCATAATATCGAGTGTGCCGAACTCTTTAATTGCCGTTTGCACGATATTTTTTACATCTTCCTCTTTCGTGACATCTCCTTGGACGACAACAGCTTCACCGCCCGCCTTGATGACCTCTTCTTTTACCTCGTTTGGATCCTGTTTATCACTATAATAGTTGATAACCACTTTTGCCTGCTCTTTGCCGAAGCGGATGGCCATTGCCTTTCCAAGCCCTGATGCAGCTCCTGTAATGGCAACGACTTTTCCTTTTAAATCCGGATACATATACATCTTCCTCCATTTGTTATGAATTTGATTTCGCGATACCCAAGAAGACGGCGGCCGCAATAATCAGGATAATCCCGATTGCAATTGCTATTAGCTGACGTTTCGTTTTCTTTTCACGCAGGATGAAAATACCCCCGAGCGTAGAAATGACAATTCCCATTTGTGAAAGGGAGAAGCTCGTTGCAACGCCAACTCGCGGCTGAGAAATAAACAAAAACATATTTCCGCCTGCCCAGATTAAGCCTGGGAGGATATTTCTGATTGCATACTTGTTAAAGGGTTTGTGTCTATAGGTTAAAACTAACCCCCCGACCACCATGCCAATTGCCTGCGGCAGCAGCGCGGACCAGCCGGACACATTGAACAATCTAGCCACGACTACATAAACCAAATAACCAAGAGTCGAGACGAGGAGAATCAAAATGCCCTTTTTCAAATTGCTTGGCTCGCCTTCTTTTTTATCATTCTTATCTTCCAAGGACGTGAGAATGATTCCCACAATGATAAAGATCAAAGCGAGAACGCCAAGCGTAATCGCAATCGGTGTTGACCATTCGCGGAACACGATCACACCGAACAGCGAGGTGGAAACGAGCTGCATTCCTGTGGAAATCGGCATTGTTTTAGATACGCCCATCAATTGAATGCTTTTCAGCTGGTTGGCCTGTCCAAGTGACCAAAATAAGCCGGATACGATTCCAACAATAAAGATGCGAAGTGACAGAACGGGCTGAACAAAAAAGTAAATAACGATAGAAACAATGAGCGCCCCGATCGTCGTTCCCAGTGTCTGGCTGTACGGCCCGCCGCCTAATTTCACATTGAAGAGAACAATGCTCCCCCAAAACAAAGCTGGGAGAAGAGCCAATAATAAATCCATCGTTGGGGAACCTTCTTTCAAAATGTATTTGCTGTTATTTTGGCTGGAATTGTTGTGATTATTCGCCTAAAGAAACATTTTTTAACCATCTTTAACAATCGAATCAAAATCCCAAGAACAAGCTGCAGTAATAATTTATTTTCAAAAAAAATATTTAAATAATAATAATTTCAGTTCACTTTAAATAGTTAGTCTATGGTAAAAAACTTAACAAGACAAACAACAAATCAGCGTTTAAGTATATTACATGAAAAATAATGAAATATATTGTAAATCTATCCGTCTGATGTTATGATACCTTTCAGAAGAAATAGTTACCATTTCCATATATAAGATTGAAAAGAGGCTTGTTATAGAATGATAAGTATCTCCTTAGTTTTTCGTTTACTCCTGGCAAATATATTTATAAGTACGAGTTTTTCAAAAATAATGAAGTTCACAAATTTTAAAAAAACAGTTTTTTCCTTTACTAAAATTAATAATTCACGAATCATTTTAACTTTTTCTATATTTGTCATTGCTGCAGAGTTAGTTTTATCATTATTATTATTTTTTCAATCGACGCGATGGATTGGAGCACTTGGAATATCAATTCTGTTGTTAGTATTTACATTATTAATTTCATTTAATTTAAAGAAAAAAAACATTATAAAATGTAGTTGTGGAGGAATTCTTGGAAGCAGTTTTATTGGAAAAAAAACCATTCTCAGAAATTTGAGCTTACTGCTCTTATCTTTCGCTATACTAATTATTCCCACCAAAACAAATACAGTAAATGTATACTATTTCATATTACTAGAACTAGGAATCTTTTTTTTATTTACAGGTTTTATTATCGCTCGGAATATTCATAATTTATTAGATGAAAAGTGGGATTTAAATGCAGATTGATCTGATTTTCAACCTTATAATAATGCTTTTATTAATTATAATTTTGTATTTGATGTGGAAGATAACTAATCTATTGCAAAAGAATGAAACTGGGTTATCAATTAAGAAAAAAATAGAACTTCATGAGGTAACAGATCAAGGAATTAAAAAAGGCGATATTATTCCTGAATTTACGATTATTGATCCTGTAAATTACAAAGAAACTGCAATCCCTTCAAATACCTTACAAGGTGGTTTTCTGTTATTTACAGCAGTCGGCTGTGGTGAATGTCAAAAGTTGCTGGAGGACCTTTCTATTTATAACTTAAGAAACATGAATGAAAATATAGTTGTATTATCATTTATGCCTCCAGAAGCTAATGTTATTCCTGACAAAGATAGAAAAAGACATTTTAGTGTGATCGAAGAATTGCCAGGAATAACTCACTATATTAGCTCTGTTGATACACTTGAACAATTGAAATTCAATCAATTTCCATTAATTATGGCTATCGATTATGAAGGTCGATCGTTAGGTACGTATCATGGTAATATTGATGTCTTACGTGATTTATCAACTTGGAATAAAATGTGAGTATCATGAAAGGGGGTGAATACAATGGCATGTAAAACAAAGAATAGATGTGTTTATAACTTCTCAAAATGTAACCATCTTGTAGGTTATTCATATTACCGTTATACTGAGGTTTGGGGTTGCAAAAAGGGTGAATCTGTAATCGTTGCAATGCCTAAATGCTCAGCTAAACCTTGTATCAAAGCATAAATAAAAAAGAAAGACTTTTAAAGTCTTTCTTTTTTATTTAATTTCACTTATTAATTCCACTTTAACAAATTTAAACTATTAGTTCGTTTTGAAGAGGTTAAAAATGTTTAGAAACGTTTTTAAAATTATTAAAATTTACTTTCATATATCAAAACTTAGTTTGATTATTCTCCTTTTGTTTTCTGTTATGCTTTCTATACTCCCTATCTATTCACTTACAGTTACTGAGGAGATAGGCAATAACATTTCAAATTCGACTGATTTTTCAAAGATTATCTGGTTATTGATTTTTCAAGCAATCTTATATATTAGCATTCAGATACTTTCTTTGATCAATAGCATCATCGAAAATAATTTAGACTACAAATTCACGTACCATTTTGAATTAAAATTAATTAATAAAGTAGGTAAGATTAAGACTTCCACTTTAGATAATTCCACAATATATAATGATATCCTACAAGTTTCCCAAGTAATCCCTTTGATGGGGACTCGTTTATTAATTGATATTATAGAGCTATTTAAAGGTATTTTATCCATAACTGGATTAATTGTAATCCTTAAGAATTTGCACTGGTCGATCGTTACTTTATTAGTAATTATCAGCGTCATTAATTTTCTTATGTCAAGGTTGTATAATAAAGAGGAACTAGCCATTTTGAATAAAACTAGTGAAATAAAAAGAAAAAAAGATACAATTTGGGATCTGTTAAAAAACAGAGAATCAGTTGTTCAAATAAAAATGTTTCAAGTTGGCGTTTATTTAATAAACAAGTGGAGTAAATATTACTGGAAAGCAGTAAATCCTGAACGAAGGCTTAACAATAAACGAGAATTTCTAGTTCAAATTTTAATGATTGGTACTCAAATTTTGCAATTGGTTATTCTAATCATTTTCATTATTTCCAATTGGCCTAATATACCAATTGGAACATTTATGTTGCTAATTCAAGCAATATCACAATTCCAAGGCTTTTCTCATCAGATAGTCGGTTCTTTAACAAACTTGCATCAAACTATAATTTACCTTCCTCTATATTTCAATATATTAAATAAGGAAGAGGAAGAATCGACTGGCACTAAGAAAATTAATTTCGATAAATTAGAACATAGTATTCGTGTAAAAGATTTAAGTTTTAGATACTCTAACTCAGAATCCTACTCTTTAAAAAATGTCAATTTAGAAATATTAAAAGGTGAAAAAGTTGCAGTTGTTGGGTTTAATGGGTCTGGCAAAACCACTTTAATTAAATGTTTAATAGGGCTATATGATAATTATGATGGAAGTATATATTATGACAGCAGAGAAATACAAGAATATAATCAAGACACGATACGAAAAGAAATAGGCTGGTTAGCTCAGGACTTTATAGAATATCCATATTCTCTAGAGGAAAATGTATATTTAGGTAATATGAGAAAAATTGATCCTGATTTAACTTATTCTTTAGAAAAAAGCTTAGTTAATGAATTTGCAAAAAAATTACCGTTAAAACTAAAAACGGTGCTTGATCCTTCTTTTGAAGAGGGAATTGATTTATCTGGTGGGCAATGGCAAAAAGTTGCTTTAGCTAGATTATACTATCGGGATTCTAATATAATGGTTATGGATGAACCCACATCCGCAATAGACCCCATATCAGAAAATAAAATTTATAAGAATTTGTTTAAAGAAGACAAAGATAAAACCATTATTATACTTACTCATCGTTTAAATGTATGTACTTTAGTTGACAAAGTAATAGTTATGAAAGATGGTAAAATAACTGACATTGGATCACATAAAGAGCTAATCAAATCAAGTTCATACTACAATAAGTTGTATACATCTCAAACTCAAGATGGATATCTTAAGTTATGACATTCAACTTCTGTTGTCTTAGAAGCATCATTTGAATAAAAATTCTTTACGTGAAAATAATTTAAACAAAAGCCTTTGAATTTACGGGACTGATCCCATAAGATGAGACAAATAAAAACACCTTCAAGTTTGGATACGGATGATTGTTATCCAAAATTAGACTTGGAGGTGTTTTTTCTATGGGGACAAGAGTGAGTTATCCGGTTGAAGTGAAACAGAAGGCTGTAGAAATGAGATTGGCAGGCTTGCCTATGAAAGAGATCATGAAGGAGTTGAATATCAAAAATAATACGTAGATTAAGCATGGTCAGATGGTATAAGGCTGGTGATAAACATCGATTTGAACAGCCTGTTGGTAAGCAATACACTTACGGTAAAGGTTCGGAGTATTCTTCCGAATTAGAGAAACTGCAAGAAGAGATTCGTTAACTGAGACAACAGAATGAAGTTTTAAAAAAGTACAACGAATTAAAAAGGAAGTTGATAGCGAAACGTCAGTCGAACTTGTAGAAGTATTGCACAGCACAATGACCGTGCAGGATGTCTGTATTCATTTAGGTATCTTACGTGCGTCTTATTATCGTTAGAAGAAGAATCTGACGAAAGATCATCCCAAGCGCCATTTGGAAAAACAAATCGGCACGTTGTGCGGACAGCACAAGTATCGATATGGATATCGGAAAATCACAGCCATATTAAAAAAGGGAATGCGTATCAACCATAAAACGGTTCAACGTATTATGCAGGAAAATCAGTGGCAGTGCCGGGTTAAGGTGAAAAAGCATAAGAAGAATGGGTAGTCCATATGCCGTGATCGATAATATATTGGATCGGAATTTTCAGTCTGATCGTCCTCTAGAAAAACTAGTAACGGACATCACGTATTTGCCTTGGACAGAAATAATTGCACCTTTCCAATATATTGGATTTATACAATGGAGAAGTGATTGCTTTTACGATTGGAGATAAACAGGACACAGATTTTGTTCTAAACACACTTGATCAGTTGCCAACACTGCCTGTGAACTGCGTTTACATAGTGACCAAGGATCTGTGTATACATCTTAAGAGTATCAGAAAGCTGTTAAAACAAAAGGCATTACCATGAGCATGTCCCGCAAAGGGATGCCCACTGATAATGCCACCATTGAATCGTTTCATTCCCCATTAAAGTTTAAAACGTTCTATCTGAACAGCATTGGTCGTACTACGACCGACATCGTAGAACGCACCGTCAAAGAATACATTCATTAATATAACAACACTCGTATTCAAATGAAACTAAACAGCCAATCACCGATAAACATCGGCAGTTGGCTGTATAAAAGGTGTTGTGATCCCTGTCTCAAAAACGGGGGTCAGTCCCTTACGACAAAGGTTTTTTGTTTTCGCTTTTCATTCGCATTTTCATAACATATTAAGTTTTACAAACCGATGGACAAATATTTTGTTTCAAGGTACGGCTCGATGCCTTCTGAACCGCCTTCACGGCCGATGCCGCTTTCTTTCATTCCGCCGAATGGCGCTTGAACCGCTGATGGTCCGCCGTCATTCCAGCCGATAATGCCATACTCTAGATTCTCGGAAATATAGATGCCGCGGCGGTAGTTTTCTGTGAAGAAGTAAGCAGCTAAGCCGTACGGTGTATCGTTGGCAAGCTGAATCGCTTCATCAATATCAGAAAACGTGACGATCGGGGCGACTGGGCCGAATGTTTCCTCATGCATGATATTCATGGACGTATCAACATCGGTAAGCACTGTCGGATTCACAAAGTAGCAACCTTTGTCATCGTTTCGGTCATATGTGCCCCCAGCAATCACTTTCGCGCCTTTTTCAACCGCATCATCAATTTGGCTGACGATTTTTTCAAAGCCTCTTTTGTTGATGATCGGGCCGACATTGACGCCTTCCTCAAGTCCATTTCCGACTTTCAGCTTAGACACTTGCTCGCTCAGTTTCGCAGCAAATTCATCTTTGATGGATTCATGAACGATCAGGCGGTTTGCACATACGCATGTTTGCCCGGCGTTCCGGTATTTGGACGCCATCGCCTGTTCAACGGCAAGGTCAATGTCCGCATCTTCATCTACGATCAGCGGGGCGTGTCCGCCGAGTTCCATTGAAACGTGTTTCACAGTGTCCGCGCTGTTTTTCATGAGGATTTTCCCTACTGGTGTTGATCCTGTGAACGTGATTTTGCGGATTTTCGGACTGCTTGTGAACACATTTCCGATTTCTTCTCCATCGCCGATCACAACGTGAAGAACATCCTTCGGAATGCCCGCTTCATATGCGAGGCGCGCCAGTTCATAGGCAGACAGCGGTGTGTCCGGCGCCGGCTTGATGATAAATGTACAGCCAGCGGCAAGAGCAGGCGCCGCTTTGCGTGTAATCATCGCATTCGGAAAATTCCAAGGCGTGATAGCGGCAACGGGACCGACGGGCTGGCGTGTGACCACAATTCGTTTACCCGTTGTCGGAGCGGGGACCGTTCTTCCGTACACACGCTTCGCTTCCTCTGCGAACCATTCGATATAGCCTGCGCCGTATAGTACCTCTCCGACTGCTTCCTGATAGGGTTTTCCGTTTTCCTTTGTAATTAAATCTGCAAGTTCTTCTTTATGTTCAACAATCAGCTCATACCATTTTTTCAAAAGAGACGCTCTTTCGTTCGCTGATGTTTTAGACCACGTTTTAAACGCTTGATGTGAACGTTCAATGGCTTCTTCTACTTCTTTGGCTGATTGCTGAGGGATCGTTTTGATCTCCTCGCCCGTAGCCGGGTTGTAGACCTTTAATTGATCTGGCATATTGAACATTCCTTTCTTTTCATGATTACTTAAAATGATAGCAGACCCAGCCGTTTTCTTTCCAATGATTAAGCTCGCAGGCCCGCCTCCAGGATGCTTAGCCCTTCATTTAAAAGGCTGTCTGAGATGACAAGCGGTGTCAAAAAGCGGATGATATTACCGTTAATTCCCGCTGTCAGCAAAAGTAATCCATTTTGATTCGCATAGGCAGCAATCGCTGCTGCTTTTGCTTTATCAGGCTCACGCGTGTCAGGATCCTTGACGATTTCGATTGCCGCCATCGCCCCGAGTCTGCGGATGTCACCGATAAACGGGAATTCTTGTTTCCACTCATACGCCTTGCCTTCAATGGTTTTGCCAATTTCTTCAGATCGCTCATTCAGCCCTTCTTCTTCAATAATATCCAAGACAGCCAAAGCCGCCGCGCAGCCGAGCGGGCTGCCGGCATACGTGCCCCCTAGCTCGCCTGGCGCTGCCGCATCTAGCATTTCCGCACGGCCAATCACACCGCTTAATGGCAGGCCTGCCGCAAGCGATTTAGACACCGTGATCAGGTCAGGCACTACATCAAAATGCTCAATCGCAAAATAAGTGCCAGTTCTGGAAAAGCCCGTTTGAATTTCATCAGCAACAAAAACAATGCCGTGTTCTTTACAGAATGAAGCAACATGCTGCACAAAGCGTTTTGAAGGAATAATAAATCCGCCTTCTCCCTGCACCGGCTCCATCACGACACACGCTACCGTTTCAGGCGCAACGGAAGCGATAAAGAAATCATTGAACGCTTGGATTATCATGTCGTCATAGCTTTCATCATTCATGCCGGCCGGCTTCTGATAATAGTAAGGGAACGGCGCTTGATAAACCTCTGACGCAAAAGGCCCGAAACCGAATTTATAAGGTTTTACCTTGCTTGTCATGCTCATCGTCATATTCGTACGCCCGTGAAACCCGCGGGTAAACGAGACAACCGCTTGACGTTTTGTATACTTTCTGGCGATTTTCACAGCGTTTTCGACCGCTTCCGCCCCTGAGTTAAGAAAAATCGCTTTTTTCTCGTGGCCGCCCGGTGCAATGCCGCACAGTTTTTCGGCTAATTCGATATAAGACGGATACATCATGACATTGAAGCCTGGATGAATCAGCTCCTCCGCCTGCCGCTTCACAGCCTCAACCACCTTCGGATGAGAGTGACCGACGTTTAACGTTCCGATGGCGCCTGCAAAATCAATAAATCTCCGGCCGTCCAGATCGTACAGCTCAGCCCCTTCTCCTTTGACCGCCAGACTGCGGTTGCCGTTGCTCACACCTTTTGACACAAATTGATCCCGTTTTTGCTGCCATTGTGCAGTTGTGATGCTTGCTGTTGTTTGACTCATGTGAATATCCCCCTGTCGGTATTTTCTTATCATTCTGACTTCTCTTTGGTATGATGAAAAGTACCAATTATAACTTTTGGATGGTATCAGAAGGAGAATCTGCAAATGGATATCACGATTACACTCGATCGTTCAGAACAAGCTGATTATATCTATCAGCAAATTTATCAAAAGCTGAAAAAAGAAATCCTCAGCCACAATTTGCTGCCACACTCGAAGGTTCCCTCCAAGCGGGAGCTGGCTGTAAATCTGAAGGTCAGCGTAAATTCAGTGAATTCAGCCTATCAGCAGCTGCTGGCTGAGGGGTATTTGTACGCCATTGAGCGAAAGGGTTTCTTCGTGGAGGAGTTAGACATGTTTTCCGCCGAGGAGCATACTCCATATGCACTGCCCGATGACCTGAAAGAGATTCACATTGATCAGAGCGATTGGATTTCGTTTTCACACATGAGCTCCGATACAGACCATTTTCCGATCAAAAGCTGGTTTCGCTGCGAGCAAAAAGCGGCCTCCCGCTCATACCGCACGCTCGGCGAGATGTCGCATCCGCAAGGGATATATGAAGTAAGAGCGGCCATTACCAGGCTCATTTCTCTGACGCGGGGTGTAAAATGCAGGCCGGAACAAATAATCATAGGGGCAGGCACACAGGTGCTCATGCAGCTGTTGACTGAGCTTTTGCCCAAGGAAGCCGTGTATGCGATGGAGGAGCCTGGCTACAGGCGCATGTACCAGCTTTTGAGGAATGCAGGAAAACAAGTAAAAACGATCATGCTGGATGAAAAAGGCATGTCGATTGCTGAAATCACCAGACAGCAGCCTGATGTGCTGGTGACGACCCCGTCGCATCAGTTTCCGTCCGGAACGATTATGCCTGTATCCAGAAGAATTCAGCTGCTGAACTGGGCAGCTGGGAAGCCGCGTCGATACATCATTGAGGACGATTATGATAGTGAATTTACATATGATGTAGACAGTATACCGGCACTGCAAAGCTTAGATCGTTTTCAAAATGTCATCTATATGGGAACGTTTTCGAAGTCCCTTCTCCCCGGCTTGAGGATCAGCTATATGGTGTTGCCGCCTGAGCTGTTGAGGACATACAAACAGCGGGGCTATGATCTGCAGACTTGCTCGTCACTGACGCAGCTCACCCTGCAGGAATTTATCGAGTCTGGTGAATACCAGAAGCATATTAAAAAAATGAAGCAGCATTATAAAGAAAAGAGAGAACGCCTGATCACCGCTTTAGAAGCAGGGTTTAGCGGAGCAGTTACCGTTAAAGGAGCAAATGCGGGGCTGCACTTTGTTACCGAATTTGATACCAGCCGCACCGAACAAGACATCCTCTCACATGCCGCCGGCCTGCAGCTTGAAATATTCGGAATGAGCCGGTTTAACTTGAAGAAAAACCAGCGGCAAACAGGCAGGCCATCACTCATTATCGGCTTTGCCCGGCTGAAGGAAGAGGATATTCAGGAGGGTGTGCAGCGGCTTTTCAAAGCTGTTTACGGACATAAAAAAATCCCCGTTACAGGGGATTGATTCACCAGCGGTCCTGGTCTACATTCAGCACGGCTTCAAGCAGGCCCGGAAATGCCTTTTCAAGGTCTTCAGCGCGAAGCGAGTAATACCGGCGCTTTCCTTCTATCCGAACTTGCGCGATGCCTGATTCTCTCAAAACTTTAAAGTGATGCGACAAAGTCGATTTAGCAACCTGCACATCCGCACAGGTGCTGCACGTTTTTTCTTTCGCTTCAGCTAATTGCTTGACCAGCTCTAAACGAAGCGGATCGCTAAGTGCATGAAGAACCTTTGTCAGCTGCAATGTTTCTGTTTCTGGATGGTTTGGAATGTTCATGACACAAATGTATCACACAACAATTAGAATGACAATTTTACTAATTAAGGGTTTTTCCTTTACCTCATGTAGATTACATGGTACAGTTAGTTCGATTAAATTCGAACAATAAATTCAGCATAACGATGGAGGAGATTAGAATGATCGTATTACAAGCTTACATGAAAGTAAAACCAGAAAAACGCGAGGAATTTTTGAGCGAGGCGCAATCGCTTGTTCAGCATTCAAGAGCTGAGGAAGGCAACGCGCAGTACGACCTATTTGAAAAAGTAGGCGAAGAAAATACATTTGTCATGCTTGAACAATGGAAAGGTGAAGCAGCGATGAAATCCCACAATGAAACTGCACACTTCCAAGGGTTTGTCGCAAAAGCAAAAGAACTGCTGAGCGCTCCTCTTGATGTTGTCCGCACAGAGCTTAGCGAGTAAAGAAAGGGTGTCTCATATGAATGAAGTGATTAAATCATTAACAGACCACCGCTCAATTCGCAGCTACACAGATGAACCTGTAGCTCAAGAGCAATTGGACCAAATCATTGAAGCGGTGCAAGCAGCCCCTTCTTCTATCAACGGGCAGCAAGTGACTGTGATCACAGTGCAGGATAAAGAGCGCAAAAAGAAAATCTCTGAGCTGGCAGGCGGTCAGCCATGGATCGATCAAGCCCCTGTTTTCCTGCTGTTCTGCGCAGATTTCAACCGGGCCAAAATCGCGCTTGAAGATCTGCATGATTTCAAAATGGAAATCACAAATGGATTGGAATCTGTTCTTGTCGGCGCAGTAGACGCTGGTATTGCCCTCGGCACAGCGACAGCAGCCGCTGAGTCACTCGGACTTGGCACAGTTCCGATCGGCGCGGTCCGCGGAAACCCTCAAGAGCTGATCGAACTGCTTGAGCTTCCGAAATACGTGTTCCCTTTGTCAGGACTTGTCATTGGGTATCCTGCTGACCGTTCCGCGAAAAAACCGCGCCTTCCACAGGCAGCAGTCAATCATCAGGAAACTTATTTGAACCAGGATGAGCTGACGTCTCACATTCAGGCATACGACGAACAGATGTCTGAATACATGAATAAACGGACAAACGGAAAAGAAACAAGAAACTGGTCACAGAGCATCGCTTCCTACTATGAGCGCCTGTACTATCCGCATATCCGTGAAATGCTTGAAAAACAAGGATTTAAGGTTGAAAAATAAGCCTTCACCCGGCCTGTCGGATTTTCCGGCAGGCCTTTCATTTACCCGGTTAAAATCCATTGACTTCTAATTTGTTTATTTGGTAAAATTTTTTCATTGTTACTCATTGGTTTTCTGTGAACCAATGGGTTTTCTAATGCTCAAGAAAGAAGGAAGCCATGAGATGCTTGATAAAAAAACAGATATCTTGTTAGCCGCGCGAAAGCTTTTTTCGGAAAAGGATTTTACGTCGGTTTCCATGCAGGCGATCGCAGAAGAATGTAAGATGTCAAAAGCTTCGATATATAAGCTGTTTCAATCTAAAGAAGACCTGCTTTTGGAGCTGCTGTCATTTAACCAGAAGCAAATGGTGGCCGCGGCCTCAAGACTTCAGGAAAATACCGCACTTACACCGGAGGAGCGTTTGACGCAAAAGGTCAAAATGGAACTGGAGGGCTTCAGGCGGAATCAGCAGTTTTTCAATATGCTGACCTACGGAAATCCCAAGCTGCATAATGACCGGGTCAAACAGCATATCCATCAGACCAGATCGACGATTATCTGCTGGCACCGTGATTCGCTGATCCAGGCGTATGGAGAAACCATTCTCCCGTTTGTGTGGGATTTGGTCATCATTCTTCACGGCATGATGCGCGAGTTTTTAATGCTGATCAAAATCGAGGACAAACCGCTTGAGCTTGACCCGATCGCAGCGTTTATCATCAGCACCCTCAATCAGATTGTCAAAAACAGGGAAACCCATCAGTCTCTTCTTCCGCCCGAAGCCATCGAGCTTTATATTCATTCGGCATCCTCCTACAAGCCAAAGGATAAGTCAGTCCTATTATCGGAAAGCCTGAAGGAATTACATAAAGGCATCTCTTCCCTGCCTGCCGCGGACTATGACGTAGATGAACTGACATCCGCAGCCGCCATGCTGGAGGAAGAAGCGAAGAAGGAAGAACCCCGCGCTTTTTTACTCAAATCACTGATTGGCTACCTGGAACAAATCGGTGTTTTAACACAGCCCGTTTCCATGTTAAAAACACTGTTAATCACTTAGAGAAAAGAAGGGATATGTATTGGACACAAGTATTGAACCGAAACCTTTTAACCGTTCTGTCATTGTCGGCATTTTGTTAGCCGGAGCATTTGTGGCGATTTTGAATCAGACATTGTTGATTACCGCCCTCCCCCATATCATGAGGGATTTCAATGTTGATGCCAACCAAGCACAGTGGCTGACCACGTCATTTATGTTAACCAACGGGATCTTAATTCCGATTACCGCGTTTTTAATTGAGAAATTCACAAGCCGGGCGCTGCTCATCACAGCAATGAGCATTTTCACCGCCGGAACGATTGTCGGGGCATTCGCGCCGAACTTCCCGGTTCTGCTGACGGCTCGTATCATTCAAGCGGCCGGAGCCGGCATTATGATGCCGCTCATGCAGACTGTATTCCTGACAATCTTTCCGATTGAAAAGCGCGGCCAGGCTATGGGTATGGTTGGATTGGTCATCTCATTCGCTCCTGCGATCGGACCGACTCTTTCGGGATGGGCTGTCGAAGCTTTCTCTTGGAGATCATTGTTTTATATTATTCTTCCGTTTGCTGTGATTGATTTGATTCTTGCCAGCATCCTGATGAAAAACGTGACGACTTTAAGAAAAACACAGATTGATATTTTATCAGTCATCCTTTCAACATTTGGGTTCGGCGGCCTTCTGTACGGCTTCTCAAGCGTCGGCTCTTACGGCTGGTCCAGTTCAACCGTCTTGATTTCACTGCTGGTGGGTGTCATCGCGCTGCTCTTGTTTATCACAAGACAAATGAAGCTTGAAAAACCAATGCTGGAATTCCGCGTCTTCACGTTTGGCGTTTTCAGCTTAACAACACTGCTGGGAACCCTTGTCTTTGCATTATTGATCGGTACGGAAACCATCCTGCCGCTTTATACACAAAACGTCAGAAACGTCACAGCTTTTGATACAGGGCTTATGCTTCTGCCGGGAGCCGTTGTGATGGGCTTCATGTCGCCGATTATCGGCAGAGTTTTTGACCGTGTCGGCGGAAGAGGGCTGGCGATTGCCGGTTTCTGCATCATCTTCCTGACATCACTGCCGTTTATGCAGCTGACTGATCATACGTCACTCGCTTGGATTGTCGTTTTATACACCGTTCGTCTCTTAGGCACCGCCATGATCATGATGCCGGTGACAACAGCCGGCATCAATGCGCTGCCGCGCCACCTGATTCCGCACGGAACGGCGATGAACAACACGATTCGCCAAGTCGGCGGCTCGATCGGAACCGCGCTATTGGTTTCCGTGATGAGCAACCAGGCGGCACATGCAGGCACGACAAATGTAAAGCACGCCGCCCTGCACGGCATGAACGCCGCTTTTATTGTGGCTGCCGTCATAGCACTTGTCGGCTTCCTTCTCTCATTCACACTAAAGAAACCTCAGCGCCCTGCCGAACAGCAGCCGGCACGCTGATCAACAAAAAAAGAGCCCCGCTGATTTAGCGGAGGCTCTTTTTGGTTTTACTTTTCTAAACCGTCTTTCACTTCTTTAATCATTTGCGCCATAGACTCAAGACCGCCTCCTGATAAGTACCAAGTAGCAGAATCAAGGTAGACGACATGATCATTTTTCACTGCGTTTACGTTTTTCACATAATCGTTTTCAACGACTTGTTTTGTAGATGATGTTTCACCGATCGCTGTACCGCGGTCAATGACAAACAGGTAATCAGGGTTTGTTTTTGAAATGTACTCGTATGAAACGCTTTGTCCGTGAGTAGACGCTTTGATGTTTTTATCAGCCGGTGTCACGCCGAACACGTCATGGATCAGGCCGTATCTTGATTTAGGGCCGAATGCGCTGATCTTCCCGTCGTTCGCCATAATCACTAGACCGTTTTTGTTAAGCTTTTCAGCCGTTTTCTTTACATCTGCGATTGAATCATCGATTTTTGCGAGTTCATCTTTCACTTCGTCTTCTTTATCGAAAATCTTACCGATTGTTTCCGCGTCTGATTTAAATGATTCCATATACTTCGCTGTGTCTACGCCAAGGTAAATTGTCGGAGCGATTTTAGAGAATTCTTTGTAAGACTCAGATTGTCTTCCTGAGATAATGATCAAGTCAGGGTCTAAATCTGCCACTTTCTCGAAGTCTGGCTCTTTTAGGCTTCCGACATCAGCATATTTGTCATCTTTGAATTTGGACAGATATTTAGGAAGGGCTTGTTTCGGCAGGCCCGCTACTTTATCATCAAGTCCTAGTTTATCTAATGTATCTAAGCTTCCAAAGTCAAATACGACAACTTTTTTAGGGTTCTTCGGTACTTTTGTGCCGTTTTTGTCCAGCTGGTGTTTCACCGTGATTTGTTCTTTCTTTGAATCAGAACCTTTGCTGCTTGTGCTTTGGTTTCCGCATGCAGAAATGACAACTGCCGTCACCAAAGCGATGAATAGTAATGCGAACTTTTTCATGCTCTTCACCTCTTCTATATATTAAGAAAAATAGACACCTATTCTTTGATGATCAATCGTCTGAATCGGGATGGTCATATCGTAGATTTCCTCAAGCACAGAGGTTTCTATTATTTTTTCAGGCGGCCCCTCTTTTACGATGCGGCCGTTTTTCAAAGCTACGATATAGTCCGAATAGACAGAAGCAAAATTGATATCGTGAATAACGATGACGATCGTTTTTCCAAGCTCCTTTACCAGCCGTTTCAGCAGTTTCATAATTTCAACTGAATGTTTCATATCCAGATTGTTCAGCGGCTCATCCAGAAAGATATAATCGGTGTCCTGGGCAATGACCATGGCGATAAATGCCCTTTGGCACTGTCCGCCGCTCAGTTGGTCCAGGTATTTGTCCTGAATGTCTTCCAGCTTCATATAGCTGAGCGCCTGGTTGATATGAACCCAGTCTTCTTCTGTCAGCCGGCCCTGTGAGTACGGAAACCTGCCAAAACTGACGAGGTCTTTGATCGTGAGCCTGATATTGATTTGGTTCGCCTGCTTCAAAATGCTCATTTTCTTGGCAAGCTCTTTGCTGTCGCATGATCCAATCTCTTGTCCGTCTATGTAAATCTCGCCGGAATCCTTTTTGATCAGGCGGCTCATGATAGACAGCAGCGTACTTTTGCCGGCGCCGTTAGGACCGATAAACGAGGTGATTTTGCCCTTTTGAATCGTGACTGACGTCTCTTCAAGGACAACTTTCCCGCCATATTGTTTGCTTACATTTTTGACCTCTACCATGATTTATTCTCCTTTAACAGCAAGTAGATAAAATAAATCCCGCCGGCAAAATTAATAATGACGCTCAGCGTCGTTGAGAAGGTAAACACTTTCTCAACCACAAACTGCCCTCCGACCAGCGCAATGATGCTGATGAAAACAGAGCCTGCGATTAAGTATGAATGCTTATAGGTTTTCAGGAATTCTCTCGCCAGGTTGACGACAAGAAGGCCTAAAAACATAATCGGCCCGACTAGCGCTGTTGACACAGAAACCAAAATCGCAACCACGATCAGCATCTGCTTCACCACTTTGTCGTAGTTAATGCCCAAATTCACGGCGTGCTCGCGTCCGAGCGACAGCACATCGAAAAACTTTGTAAAACGCCAGACATACGCGCCAGTCAGCAGGAAGATGATGAACGCGAGCCATAACAAATCTGTATTAATGTTGTTAAAGCTGGCAAACATCTTGTCCTGCACCACTTGGAACTCATTCGGATCAATCAGCATCTGCATAAAGGAAGACAGGCTGCTGAACAGCGTGCCAAACACGATACCGATAAGCAGAAGGAAAAAGATATTTCTCCCCTCACCCTTGAACATGATCTGATATAAAACAAGAGAAAACAGTATCATCAGAAGAACAGAGATGATAAAGTTAATGTTTTTATTCATAATGACCATATTCGCAGAGCCGAACAGAAAGATAATGCCGGTCTGAATCAGCATGTAGAGAGAATCAAGGCCCAAGATGCCCGGCGTCAGGATGCGGTTGTTCGTAATCGTTTGAAAGATCATGGTCGAAAACGCAATCGCTCCCCCCGTCAGCACAATGGCGGCGACCTTTTTGATTCGTCTCGGCAGGGTGTAATCCCAATTGCCTAAGTCATAAAACAGAAACAAGCCAATACATACAATGGCTAAACCAACGAGCAAAGCTATTTTCATCTGGTTACGCATAGGCTTTTCTCCTTAACAGCATAAACAGGAAAATGCCGCTGCCGATGATTCCGACCATCAGGCCAATCGAGATTTCGTAAGGGAAGATAATAACTCTGCCCAATATATCGCAAAACAGCACAAAAACCGCTCCCAATAGCGCAGTATGCGGCAGGCTGCTCTTCAGATTGTCTCCTCTGTAAATCGATACAATATTCGGGATGATTAAACCGAGAAACGGGAGCATACCGACAGTCAAAATGACAAGAGACGTGATCAGGGACACGATAATGAGCCCGATGTTCACTACCCGCTTGTACTTTAGGCCGAGATTGACAGAAAAGCTTTCTCCCATACCGGCCAATGTGAATTTATCCGCATACACATAGGCAATGATGACGAGCGGAATACTCAGATAAAGAAGCTCGTATCTCCCTTTCACGACTAAGGAGAAGTCTCCCTGAAGCCATGATGACACGTTCTGGATCAAGTCATATTTATACGCGATAAAAGTCGCGATTGAACTGACGATATTCCCGAGCATTAAACCGACAAGCGGAATAAAGATGGTGTCGTTAAACTTGATTCTTTCAAGGATTTTCATAAACAGAAAGTTGCCTGCTAGGGCAAAGACAAACGCGACCAGCATTTTGATTAAAGGACTGGCGGATGTAAACAGCAGCAAGGAAATTAAAATGCCGAGCCGAGCCCAATCCATCGTGCCCGCCGTCGTCGGTGACACGAATTTGTTTCTGCTGATCTGCTGCATAATCAAGCCGCAGATGCTCATGCTTAAGCCCGCGATGACAATGCTGATCAATCGCGGCAAACGGCTTGCAAACAGCGTTGACGCCTCTTGTTTGCTTAAATCGAAGAGATCAAGCGGCGACAGATCTTCTACGCCGATAAATACAGATGTGACGGCTAATATGATAAGTAGAATAAATAAGTAACGTAGCTTCATGCTGCCTCCTTACATCCTTACAGCAAAAAGAACGTATCTCCTACTCCGCAAGGACTCAAAACAATATGGCCATATAGTAATTGATTATCATTATCATTTACATATTACCATTTTTCTAGTGTTAGTCAATATTCTTTAAAAATATTAACCTGGTCATTTATCAATTTTACTAATCATTCTAACCATTTTCCATCCCAAAACGTTAGGCTGTTTACCATATTTATCTTTTGAACGCCTGTTTACGGTCAGCAAACCTGACATCATTCCTCGTGGAAAATACAAATGTTCATTCCGGAGAGAAATTATCCCTTGATTTACAGGACTGAAAGAGAGATAATAAATACTAAATTTGTGTGAAAATTTTAAACATTAGGAGATGTAAACATGAAGGTCGTTAAATTCGGAGGCAGCTCACTTGCTTCAGGCGCCCAGCTTGACAAGGTGTTTCACATCGTTACCTCAGACCCGGCACGGAAAGCTGTAGTCGTTTCAGCTCCGGGAAAACGCTATGCCGAGGATACGAAAGTGACTGATCTGTTAATCGCATGTGCGGAACAATATTTGGCATCAGGCAGTGCACCTGAACTGGCGGAAGCGGTTGTGGAACGGTACGCTCTCATCGCCAATGAGCTTCAGCTGGGGCAAAGCATTATCGATAAAATCAGAGATGATTTGTTTACGCTTTTAGAAGGAGACAAAAGCAATCCCGAGCAATATCTTGACGCAGTTAAGGCCAGCGGGGAGGATAACAACGCCAAGCTGATCGCCGCTTATTTCCGTTATAAAGGCGTCAAAGCGGAATATGTCAACCCGAAGGATGCCGGCCTTTTTGTGACAAATGAACCCGGCAACGCGCAAGTTCTTCCTGAATCCTATCAAAATCTCTATCGTCTTCGGGAACGTGACGGACTCATTATTTTTCCCGGTTTTTTCGGATTCAGCAAGGATGGCGATGTGATCACATTCTCACGGAGCGGTTCTGATATTACCGGCTCGATTCTTGCCAACGGACTTCAAGCTGATTTGTACGAAAACTTTACAGACGTGGACGCTGTGTATTCTGTCAATCCGTCCTTCGTTGAAAATCCAAAGGAAATCAGTGAGCTGACATATAGAGAGATGCGGGAGCTGTCTTACGCCGGTTTTTCAGTGTTTCATGATGAAGCGCTCATTCCGGCATTCAGAGCGGGGATTCCTGTTCAGATCAAAAATACGAACAACCCCTCAGCCGAAGGCACCCGTGTCGTCAGCAAGCGGGATAACACGAACGGGCCTGTCGTCGGCATTGCCAGCGATACCGGTTTTTGCAGCATTTATATCAGCAAGTATTTAATGAACAGAGAAATCGGATTTGGCCGCAAAGCCCTTCAAATCCTGGAGGAGCACGGATTGACGTATGAGCATGTTCCATCGGGAATTGATGACATGACCATCATCTTGCGGGAGGGTCAAATGGATGCCGCCACTGAACGCAGCGTGATCAAACGGATCGAAAAGGATTTGCATGCCGACGAAGTCATTGTCGAGCATCATCTCGCACTGATTATGGTTGTAGGAGAAGCGATGCGCCACAATGTCGGTACAACAGCAAGAGCCGCCAAAGCATTATCAGAGGCTAAGGTGAATATCGAAATGATCAATCAGGGATCATCTGAAGTGAGCATGATGTTTGGCGTAAAAGAAGCCGAAGAAAGAAAAGCCGTTCAAGCGTTATACCAGGAATTTTTCGCGGGCGTGCTGATCTCTTAATCGTACATAAATAGCCGAATTGTTCATTTTTTTCTCTTGTCCACTATTATCCCTGCCAAACAGATCGGCTCAGCATATCTTATAGTATCCTTCATAGGGAGGTGAAACCTTATGTCAGGATACTCTACTGGCGGCGGTTACGGCATCAGTTCTTTCGCTTTAATCGTTGTATTGTTCATTCTTTTAATTATCGTAGGGACTGCGTTTGTTGGCGGCTACTAAGCTGCTGACCGTCTCTGCGGGGGCGCCGCAAGACTATGTCTTGCGGTGTTTTTTTGAAAAGAAAAACCCCTTCTCACCAAAGAGAAGGGGCTGGTTCTTACGTCATTCCTCTTTCCGTCACATGAAAGTCGAGTGCTTCCGCATGAGCAGAAACGCCAGCCGCTGTAAAAATCGCGGCTGCGGCTAAACAAATAACAAACAACTTAGATTTCAATTTCATACAAACCTTCACTCCTTTGTATTTGTTTTCTTGCCTCTTCAACTTGTAGAAAGTAGGAAGCAGACAGTTTAAACCACTTCTGTTCATAGTAATATTTTGCTACTTCTAGGGCTAAATCCTCTATATCAGCGTACATATTTTTATTTTTTAGGTATTGAAAACATCGTTCGATTCCTTCTTCACTGGGCTGATCCTGATATAGGGATTGCAAAAACTCGAATTTCACGGCATAGTCTGCATCGTCTGTTTCTTTAGCATATTCATAGCCCCGCTTGTGATATTCCGAAGCTTTATCATGTTTTCCCTGTTTATAATAAATCAGGGTGATTAAAAAATAGGCTTGCGGCAAAGAATTGATGATCCTGCTGCTTTCAAACGTGGAGACCGCTTTTTCAAAGTACTCAATGGCAGGGTCAAGAAGGTCTTGATTGTAATAGCATAATCCGAGATTGTAGTATGCTCTTCCGACCAGCTGGGCTTTTTGTTCCGCTTGGGCCATATTGAGCGCCAATTTAAAATGGCGCGCGGCTTGTTCGAAATTTCTTTCATCCATCAGGTTAACCCCGAACACGAAATGGCATTGAATGATTCTCACATTATAGGTTTCCTGCTCCACGTAAATTTCATAGGCGTTTTTGATATTAATCAATGAAAAATACGTTTGCTTCATATAATAATAAGCTTCCGCGATTTTAAAGTAGAATTCAGCCCGTTCAATATGGTCTGCGACAAAGGAAAGCTTTTTCTCCGCCTGTTTATAGTATGTGATGGCAGAAATAAATTCCCGCTTATCAAACTCATACATCCCGCGGAAAAAATTCACGTAATAGTCGAGCAGCCCTTTAAGATCTGCCTGATTGCTGTCAATGTTTCGTGATAATTCAGACAGGCTTGGCTGGTCTTCGATATTTAATTTTTCTAACGGCTCAAGATAATCCAGCATAAGCTGGTGCCGGAATTCCATTAGTGAATAATAAAGCAGCAAGTTGGAATCATGCTGCATGTGTTTCAGTTCCTGCTGGATTTCAGCTTTTAACACTTCGGCATCCGGCACGCTGAATGTCCGGATATATTTGTACCACTCGTTAATTTTTTGACCGACCGCTGAAGAAGGAATTACCCCGCTCTTCATTCCTTCACCCTCTCCCATCAAAAACTGTTTATGTCATATTTTATCATGTTTATAGACTGTCCTAACCCGAAAAACACGCAATCTTTGTTTTCGGGAGCACGCAATAAACCGAAGCGGTGTGCAAAAAAGGCGGCTCATCTGATGATGCTGCCGCCCTGTATGCTATTGCTGCTTTGCCGTTAAGGGAAGGCGGATGATAAATTTTGTGCCTTTCCCTTCTTCACTCTTGATCTCTACTGTGCCCCGATGCATTTCAACGAGCTGCTTGACGATCGAGAGACCGAGTCCGTATTCACCGTATGCCGTGTTCGTTCTTGAAATATCTGCTTTATAGAACCGCTCCCAAATATGCTCAATATCCTCTTTTGAAATGCCGATCCCCGTATCTTCAATTTCAATAATCGTCTCTTTATAACCTTCTATTCCGCGCAGCCAAATGTCACCGTTTTGCGTAAATTGGACGCTGTTTTTCGTAATGTTGACGAGTATTTGAATGAGCCGGTCGTAATCGGCATGAACGATCACGTGATCCTCTACCTGAATCATCAGCCTGTTTTGTTTTTCTTCCGCCTGCTGCTCCAAGTGCTCTTTCACGATTTCAAACACCTCGATCAGCGGAACATCCAGCATGTTCAAGGTAATTTGCTGGGACCTGATTTTTTCATAATCCAGATTCTCTTTTACGAGCCGCAGCATGCGCTTCGTTTCCTCACTGATCAGCGAGAAGCACTTATCCTTCTTATCCTCAGGAATCGTATGGCTATTCAGCCCTTCAACCAAACCGTTGATCGTCGTCAGCGGAGTTTTTAATTCATGTGACACATCAGCGATAAACTGCCTTCTCCGCTTCTCAAGGCGATCGATTTCATCCCTCGACTGCTTTAATTTTTTCGCCATAATATTAAAGTCGGACGCCAGTACGCCGATTTCATCCCTGTAGCTGTTTTCCAAGTGGATGTCATAATCGCCGGAAGCCACTTTATCTGTCGCTTCTCTCAGCTTTTGAATCCGTTTGACATGGAATTTGGATAGGAGCCAGCTCACAAGAATCGTAATGACGAGCGTGCTGATTACAGCGTAAAACATATAGAGGTTGACCTGATTGACCATCTGTTCAACGCCGCTGATTGGAGAAATCAGCAGAACGGCGCCTTTAAACTCATTCTGAACAAATATAGGCTGCGCCACAAGAGACACTTCATCATCAAAACGGCCATCGGCCCTGATCATGACAGTCTGCCCTTTTTTCAGCTTGTTCCATTCTGATTTCTTCAGCTGTTCCCTTGGCTGATGATGAAAGCCTTCAGGAAGAAAATAAGGCTGCTGCTTTTCATTGAAGATGATAAACTGAGTCTTTCTTGTGCTTAAAATGTCCTGATAAGGATAGAGCCTGCGCATATCAACCTGGCCTGCTTGGAATTCATTCGCGATCTGCACCGCATATGACGTCAGTTCCTCTACTTTATTTTGATAGGCAAAATCTTTCACAAAGTGAGAAAATAGCGAAATGATAATGACAAACGCTAAAATCAAAATGCTGATATGGCTCAGCAGCAGCTGGTATAAATATTTAATCTTCATCAAATTTATACCCTACTCCCCACACGGTATATAGGAAAGGCTTGTCTTCGCTGGCAAGCTTTTTCCGCAGCCGTTTGATATGAACGTCAACCGTCCGCTCATCTCCATAAAATTGATAGCCCCATACCTGTTCAAGCAGCTGTTCTCTGGAGAACACCTGCCGCGGATTTTGGACAAGGTAGTAAAGCAGATCGAATTCCTTCGGCGTGAGATTTTCTACAGGCTCTCCGTTCAAAAAGACTTCTCTCGTCTTCTTATTAATTGTAAAGCATTCCGATTCGATCATATCTTCATCAACAACCGCTTTGCCTGTCGCCTTGTATCTTCTGATGACGGCTTTGATGCGGGCAACCAATGTCAGCGGGCTGAACGGCTTCGTGACATAATCATCCGCTCCCATCTCAAAACCGATGACCTGATCTGATTCAGTGTCTTTGGCAGTAAGCATGATAATCGGCACCGTGCTTGTCTCTCTTATTTTTCTGCAAATGGTCACGCCGTCCATAGATGGAAGCATGATATCCAAAATGATCAGATCCCAATTTTCTTCCGTAAAACGCTGGTATCCCTCTAATCCGTCATGAACGAATTCCGCTTCAAAACCTTCCTTAAAAAAGAACATCTCCGTCATCGTACAGACACTAACATTATCTTCTATCATTAATATTTTCATTATATCCTCCGGTTGTTTTGATGCTTTTTTATATAATAGCACCATTTTAAACAGAAGGTTTTGCGTTTCGCAATTGTTAGTTTTTATTTCATCAACTAGAAATAGATTGTTCATATTTTTTTCATACCTTTGGACTACTATTAATTTATCAACAAGCAAGCCCGCCCCAGAGGCGGCCTTATCAATAACAATACCTATACGGAGGAACATAAATGAACTTTATCAAACGGGCCTTTTGGAATATGAAGGCTAAAAAGGGAAAAACGTTATTGCAATTATTTGTGTTTACAGTCATATGTGTCTTTGTTCTATCAGGGCTCACCATCCAGTCGGCAGCACAAAAATCAAGCGAACTGGCCAGACAGGAGCTAGGCGGAAGCGTGACACTACAGGTTGACCGCCAAAAGCAAATGGAAAAACAGCAGGACAGCGGCGAAAAACGCAGCTTCGAATCAACACCGATCAAAGTGTCTGATGCAAATAAGCTTGCAGCACTCGATTATGTGAAAAGCTACAATTACATCACATCAGCTTCAGCCAACGCGGGGAACTTTGATGCGATTGAGAGCTCAAGCTCCAGTTCAAGCGATTCCAGCTTAAGCAGTTCAAACTCAAATGCTAAAAACAGCCAAGGCGGCGGACAAGGCGGACCGCAAATGGTGCAAGCCGATCTTTCGATTGAAGGTGTCATCAGCACAGCATTAGTTGATGATTTCTCTGACGGGGATTCAAAAATCACTGACGGACGCGCGATTACAAAATCAGATGTCGGCAAAAAAGTAACAGTGATCAACGAAACATTAGCGGAAGAAAATGATTTAAGCGTTGGCGATTCGATCACAATTGAATCAGCAACAGATGAGGATACAACAGTAAAACTGAAGATCGTCGGTATTTATAAAACAACATCTTCAGGCGATGACCAAGCCCAAAATTTCTCTTTCTTAAATCCTTATAACAAGCTTTATACACCTTACACAGCAACAGCGGCGCTGAAAGGCGACGACTATCAAAATACGATTGACTCAGCCGTTTACTATATGGACGATGCGAAAAATATGGATGCTTTCGTAAAAGCAGCGAAGAAAACATCCATTGACTTCGATACGTACACACTGAATACAAACGATCAGTTGTACCAGCAAATGGTCGGCCCGATTGAAAATGTAGCTTCTTTTTCTAAAAACGTGGTGTATCTTGTATCAGTGGCAGGGGCTGTCATTCTTGGCCTGATTGTCATGATGTCGATCAGGGAGCGCAAATACGAAATGGGCGTGTTAATGGCCATCGGTGAAAAACGGTGGAAATTGATTGGACAGTTCTTGACTGAGATTCTGATCGTGGCCGTTATCGCGATCGGCCTTGCATCGGTGACTGGAAATCTCGTCGCAAATCAGCTTGGAAATCAGCTTTTATCCCAGCAGATCAGTTCATCAACCGATTCAACGCAAACTGCAAGCGGGCAAAACGGACAAATGCCTGGCGGCGGTGGCGGAATGGGCGGCGGAATGTTCGGCCACAGTTCATCAAACGCGGACGTTATCGATTCACTGAACGTCGCGGTTTCTATGAACGACATGCTTGTTCTTGGCGGGATCGGCATCCTTATCGCAATCATTGCAACATTGCTGCCGTCCATTTCAGTACTGCGGCTTCATCCGAAAACGATACTGACAAAACAGGAATAGAAAGAGGCGGAACCTATGAGCTTATTAGAATTTCAACAAGTCGGCTACTGGTATAAAGACAAGAGCCAGCCGTTGTTTCAGGATATTAACATCAGCTTTCAAAAAGGAAAATTCTACACCATTGTTGGCACATCAGGGACAGGGAAAACTACTTTCCTGTCTCTGGCAGGCGGACTTGACGCACCAAAAGAAGGAAACATCCTTTACAACGGAAAAGCGGTTTCTAAAATCGGCTTAACCAATTTCAGAAATCAATATGTATCAATTGTTTTTCAGGCGTACAACCTGCTTCCGTATATGACGGCTTTGCAGAACGTCACAACCGCTATGGAAATCACAGGATCTAAAGAAAAGAACAAAGAATCGTATGCGCTTGACATGCTGCAGAAGGTCGGCATCAACGAAAAACAAGCCCGGCAAAAAGTGCTCACACTGAGCGGCGGACAGCAGCAGCGGGTATCAATTACAAGAGCTTTCTGCTGTGACACGGATCTTATCGTAGCCGATGAACCGACCGGAAACCTTGATGAGGACACATCAAAAGAAATTGTACGTCTCTTTCAAGATCTGGCGCACAAGGAAGATAAATGCGTCATTATGGTGACGCACGATGAGCAAATTGCAAAAGTATCCGACATTAATATCAGACTTTCAAGAGGAAGCTTTACTGTGAAGGAAAACGTCGCAGTGGTATAACAAAACGCGCCTCTGCCAGTGCAGACAGGGGCGCAACCTATATCCCCCTTTTATATAGAAGTGAACATAAAAAGAGCGGCGGCTGCATCCCCCCGCTCTTTTTATCATTTTTTCGTTCCTGCCCCTTTTGACTTCTCTCTTCGCTTCTTTTTCCAAACAGCCAGAATAAACAGAAAGAGCGGAAACAATAATTGAAAAGGCAAATGAATATACAGCGGCACCACTTTCAGGCCTTCGTTCAAGTGCTCCGAAAAGTTAGTCGCAATCGTAATAGAGAGGATCAAGATGCCCAATCCCATCGGATAAGCCAATTGGGAGGGATTCTTTTCCTTAAAGAGCGTAGATGTCCCCACCACAGTGGCATATAAGTAGAGACTGACTTTAAAGAAGCCGCCAATGATCAGCGCCAGCATAAAAAAGACATCAAGCCGATCTAAAAATTCTTCGACTTTGATTGTCTGGATCGTGCTTAAAAGCGGAAACTGGGATCTGAGTGTAAGATCAACATCAAGCACGCTGATATTAATCGCCACGGTGAGCGCCACAACCAATCCGCTAATAGCCATGGCGATCATCCCCATTTTTTTCACATTTTTTCTGTCATTCAGGTTAGGGAAAATCATCACAAATAAAACAACTTCACCAAACGGAACGTACATGGTCTGTGTGAAAACAGAGTGAAGGACAGGAGAAATGCCGTTTGCCAAAACCGGCTTTAAATTGTGCGGGTCTATAGTGCCTGAGACAATAATCAGCACGAGGCCGATCGCGCCCAGTAAATACATGGCCCCGAAAAGAAGTTCGGCCGCGCGTGCGAGCACTTCAATTCCTTTTCTTACGGCATATATGCTTACGACCATTAATAAAGCATTTACAATAATGATAGGTGTATCATGATAAGCAAACGTCAGCAGCATTTCTCCAAAGTCACGCAGCACCCTTGCGGCAATATAGGCAAAGTACAAGATATAGAGAAATGAAAACAGCCAGCTCAGCTTGGTTCCGAGCATATCATCCATATATTCTTTCGGCGAAGATTCCGGATAGCATTGATAAATGCCTTGATACAAATAGAAAAGAAACAGTCCGGCCGCACAGCCTAATAGAACTGCTATCCAAGCATCCCTGCCCGCCATTGATCCCGGTGTAATCAATAAGGAGCTGCCCAGTTCAAAAATGATAATCATGACAAACAGCTGCCTTATGCTTATTCTGGCTTTTTCCATCTGTCACTTCCCCTTTCTTCAGACCTAATCATCTTTAAACTGGTGTTTGATCGGATTGTTTCGCAATCCCGTTCTTCTGATATACGTCTCGGCCTTCACATCGATGGGCAGTTCCGGTAAATACTCTTTGTCCCATGTGTCCTTCATTTTCTCCCACTGCTCCGGATACTTTCTATATATCGTGTCACCAAAACCGATAAAATCTATTTGATTCTTTTTGATCTTTTTCACAGTATGGCTGATTTCCTTTTCCAGCTCTTTGTTGAGCGCTTTTTCAATAGCGGCCAGCACCTTGGGGTCAGACAATTGGAAAGGGTATTTGACAGCATCTATAATACCTTCAACCGACACTTTCACATGGATGTATGGACGTCCGTTCCGCATCTCCGGTACCAGCTTTGTATCCTGATGGGTAACCTGCAAGCTGACCGCATCCTTCGTCTTGTCCCAGTCAGCATTAATAAACGTATGCTGGATCTTATTCATAAGCCAGACTGCCCCCACGCTTTCATCATCTTCAAGCCAATACTTTAAATACCCTGCCTTATCAAAAATCGCCAAACCATCTGCCTGAAGAATGGCTTTCGGGTCAGTCGCCTGCGTGTTTTCCATACTGACTCCTTTTTTATCGTCACCAATCATCATATATCCGGGGATTACCGGTGCCATTGTGTTGGCGGCAAGTGTTTTCAAAACGTCCTGAATGTTGGTTTTGACCACCCGCCCGTATTGCGCCTCGGTGAAATCCAGGGTTTTATTGACTTTATTTGACGGAATTTTATCAATCGGCGTTAAGATTTTCACAATATTTTCAGCTTTTGTTTTATGAGCAACGACGAATGTTGCCGTTGTCCTGAATTCTGTGTCCCGGTCAAGATTATCTAATACAAAATCCAAACCTTCTTCTTTTGCCAGCTTTTCACTGATCACGACCAGATTGGTATGGGCAAAATAAAGCCGGCGTGATACCTTCATGGAGGCTTTCCTGAGTGCTTCCGTCATATTGTTACCCTCAATCGAATAGACAGATACAGGCGGCCTGTCTCCAGCACCGCCTCCTTGAAGGCCGCCGGCAACATTTCCTGGATTGATAATTTGAAGATGCAGCACGTAGTTGCCGTCGTTTGTCCGATCGATGCCAATTGCCGAGATAATCGCAAGATCCGTCAGCTCCCGCTTATCCCAGCAGCCGGGCAGCACAATGACGCTCAAAAGCATGAGAACGGCTAATAGACATTTACGTACCATTCTGATCCCCTTCTTCCAAATCTTTGTTCACCATTCCTCGTGAACCGGCCGGCTCTGGGCGTTGATCTTGCCCCTGCCGCACCTTATCTTTCTTACTGACCGATTCCGGCCTCTTTTCATCGGCCCACCACGGAACCCGGAAAAGCGCGTCCTTTACGCCTTGTGAAGAAAAGGGTGCAAGCGGCGACATATATGGAACGCCAAATGAACGAAGACTGCATAAGTGCACAAACATCATAATGATCCCTAAAATCAGCCCGTAAAAACCCATAACAGCTGAGGCAATAATAAACATAAACCGGATAAGCCGGGCTGAAATCGCCATTGCAAATGCCGGCGTTGCGAAGCTCGCAATCGCGGTGAGTGCCACGATAATCACCATTGCCGGAGAGACGATACCAGCTTGTACGGCAGCCTGGCCGATTACGAGCGCGCCTACGATTGATACTGCCGAGCCAACAACCCGGGGCAGCCTGACCCCCGCTTCCCTCAGAATCTCAAAAGCAACCTCCATCGTTAGCGCCTCCACAACAGCCGGAAACGGAACAATTTCCCGCTGAGCCGCAATGACCACTAACAGCTGAGTCGGTATCATTTCTTGGTGAAACGTTGTGGCTGCCACGTACACAGCCGGAGCCACAAGCGAAATGAAAAAGACTAAAACCCGCAGGATCCGTATGCTTGTCGCAATGTCAAAACGGGAATAATAATCTTCAACAGACTGAAAAAATTGGACAAATAATGCCGGAGCAATAAGCACAAACGGTGTTCCGTCCACAATAATCGCGAATCTTCCTTCTAACAGATTGCCCGCTACAACATCAGGGCGTTCTGTATGATACATAGTCGGAAACGTCGTAAAGGTTTCATCTTCAATCAGCTGCTCAATATATCCAGATTCCAAAATACTGTCAATATCTATTTTTTCCAGGCGCTGCTTCACTTCCTTCAGCACCTTTTCATCACATATTCCTTCAATGTACATGAGGGCGATATCCGTATTTGTGACAGAACCTTTTTTCATTTTTTCAACCCATAAATTCGGGTTTTTAATGTATCGCCGGATCATGGAAATATTGGTTTGCAGAGATTCTGTAAACCCTTGGCGCGGGCCGCGGAATGACACCTGGGTGCTCGGCTCTTGAATGGAGCGCTGCTCTCCCCCTTGAGTGCTGCAAATCAGCGCTTCGGCATAGCCATCGGCAAAAACGAGCGCATTGCCGAGCATTAACTCGGAAAAAAGCTTATCCCAGCTCTTTTCCGCTTTCACCCCGCCCAGTGGGAGCGTTTTTTCAAGAATTTGCTGGATCGCATGAGTATTCTGGATAGACTCATCCTGTACCAATGGATCGATTAACGACTCATGGATCGTGTTATTATCGACCAGCCCAGCAATATAAATAACAGCTAGATGGACACGATCCTGCTCCCCGATTTTAATCTCGCGAATGATAACGTCAGAGCTGCTTCCGACTTCCTTTTTCGTTTCTGCTATATTCTTTGCCAAACTAGGAGAAATGAGAGCCGGCCTTTCTTTTTCTTGCTGCCGTTCCTGATTCTTTTCTTCTGTATTCCGCTTGTCTTTTGAACCGGTATTGTTCTTTCGCTTAGAAAATAAAGGCATACACAAATACCTTTCCTTGTCGTTTTCTCATATTCTTCCTATTAGAATTAAGATTATGCATAGGTTTAGATGCCGTATAACTTCTCCGCCAACGATAGACACTAAAAGCGGAGGATGATGAAGAATGAAGATATTGGGCGTGACAGGAGTCATATTAATTTGTTTATTAACTATTTCTGTATTGATGGACATGCTTCAAGGGTTCAGTTTAACAAAAGCGATTTATAACAATATGTCCAGCTTTAAGATGACAACGTTTGCGGAATGGGTTGTACTTTTATTTTTTGTGTTAGTCCTTGTGAGGGAAATGTACGTGATCTATAAATCGAAAAAAAAGAACCCCTAGAGGGGCGCTTTTTTTCAGGCGATAATATTGCCGTCTAGTGTATCACTGCTGTGTTTGTTGATGGTCCCTTTAAAAATGCGGTTGCCAATGATTTTGGAATTGGTTGAGGTGTTTGTTTGAATAGCTGTCGCAGTGCCTGCGGAGAGGTTATTGATGGTGTTTCCAGAAATGATAGAGCCTGCTGATCCATTGACATAAATCACAATCGGATTCCCGGCTGTTCTGTTGACTGAAATGGTATTATCAAAAATCTCATGCACACCTGTGCTGATATAGACGGTGACCAAAAGCGGAGATTTCTCGAGGTGGTTGCCGATAATTGAGGTTTTTGCACTTGTGGAGCAGTAAATCGGGTAATTTTTAAACTCTTTAAATGTATTGTTTTTGATGATAGCGCCAGCATTATTTGTGACGGAAACAGCATATGATTCCGGGACCGCTTCAAACGTGTCAGGATGCAGTGTATTGCCTTCAATCACCGCATTCCCTTGAGCGATCCAAATGCCCCGGCTGAATTTTCTCAGGAGATTATCTTTAATGATCACGTCGCCTCCGGAGATGTTCACACCGTCAATGACTTGAATGAGACAGTTATTCAGAAACGCGATGTCATCTGACAGCACTGCGCGAAGACCGATGCTACGCCTTGTTTCAGACAGTCCGTTTTGAATGTGGTTTCCGTCTACCTTTACGTCAGAAGACTGATAAACCAATATCCCTGTGTTTTCAAAGTTGCTGATTTTGTTGTTGGTCACAAGAACGCTCTTTCCCCTGACATCAATTCCAGTTGAAAATCCGGTAATCAGATTGCCAGCGATCACCGCATCACTGGTCTCTTTTCCTTGTGACACACCGAGTCCGGTTATCCCGACTCTTGTCGCAGCCGCCGCATCTCCAGAACCTCTCAGAATATTTCCCTTGATCACTGTTTGCGTCCCATATCCATAACTGATTGTATTATCTGAGAGATTTCCTTCTATTAAAACGCCATACCCGTTAAAATTGGTCACAGAACTTGAAACGTTTCCAATAAAGTAGTTATTGCGAATTGATACATTAATCGGTTCCTCATAATCAACATCACCTTCGCCATATCCTTCAATGTCAATTCCGTATTTCGGCGCTGTCCCATTCCCCGTTCCGGCGTCTTCAATCACGCATTCCTCCACTGTGACCATGTCACATCCGGTAATGGAAATGTTATTTCTCCTCGACCGCCGAACCTCACAGCGGCGGATGATAATTTGCTTTGACGTTCGATAATCTTGATTGGTCTTTAATCCCCTCGGACTGACAATGATCCCATCGCCGGTAAAATCAGAAATTTTCACTTGATCAATGACAACATTCGAGCATCCTTCAATACATATGCCAAAGCCCCATTCATGGGTTGACCTTATCCCCGCTGAGGCGTAGATATGCTCATCGCGTTCGCCGATAATTTGTCCCCCGGAAATGGTTATATTCTCTTGCTTGCCTACATAAAATGCGGAATAACCCCAAGAACGATTCGGGATTACTTTCATGATACACTCCGGGTCCATCATAATCTCAAGGTTGCCGGGAACAATGATTCCCGCGTTTCGAAACTTCTGATTAAAATCTCCGCCAAGCGTTCCATCTATTAAATATGTTCCCTTTGGAAACCAGACAGTATGATAGCCTTGAGAAACAGCTGTACTAAGGCACTGATTAATCAGTTCTGTCGAATCCGTTTGACCATCTCCAGGAACACCGAAATCTGCTGCATTTAATATGAATTCAGCCAATTGCGAGCCTCCTTCTCTATGATTACTATCATGTTACTCACAAAGGCCCGGTCTGCTTGTACATTTCTCTAAAATTTTATTAAAAAAATATAAAGGAATAGTTGTGTAAGAAAATCTCACGATAAAGAGTATAAAAATTAGGAGAAAATCACTATTTTTAGGCATTTATAATTTTTCCATTATGGAACTATTTGAAATGAGTATAAATTATATTGACACAAGTATTATATAAGAATATGATTTTTATAATACACTTTTTTTAGAAAGGGTTTGGCTGACATGGCTTCGATTGATAACGAAAGTATCATCAAAAGCGTCCCGCAAAAAGGGTTCTTTGGTCACCCGCGAGGACTATTTACACTATTTTTCACCGAATTTTGGGAGCGTTTCTCTTACTATGGAATGAGAGCAATCTTACTTTACTATTTGTATACAGAGACGGTAAACGGCGGGCTTGGTTTTGACAAAGGCACTGCGGTTGCCATTATGTCGATTTACGGCTCACTCGTATACATGTCCACTATTATTGGCGGATGGCTCGCTGATCGGGTATTCGGTACCGCAAACACCGTGTTTTACGGCGGCATATTCATTATGTTCGGCCACATTGCACTCGCCTATCCGGGCAGTTCGATAGCATTCTATATCAGCATGGTGCTTATCATTGTCGGAACAGGCTTATTAAAACCAAACGTTTCAAGCGTGGTTGGGGATCTTTACACGAAAGAAGACCCGCGCCGCGACTCAGGTTTCAGTATTTTCTACATGGGGATTAACCTCGGTGGTTTACTTGCGCCGTTAATTGTCGGAACACTCGGACAGAAGTACAACTATCATCTCGGCTTCGGAGCTGCCGCGGTCGGAATGCTTCTCGGACTTATCGTATTTGCTTTGACAAGAAAGAAAAACCTCGGTCTTGCAGGTTCCAATGTGCCGAATCCGCTGTCTAAAAAATCTGCGATTGGCACCGGAATCGGTGTGATCATTGTGGCGATCGCAGTGATTATCTCCGTACAAACAGGCGTGCTGACGATCAAGCGTTTCATCGACCTTGTAAGTATTCTCGGTATTTTGATTCCTGTTATTTATTTCATCATTATGTTTACTAGCAAAAAAGCGGACAAAACAGAAAAATCCCGTCTTGCCGCTTACGTTCCTTTGTTTATCGGTGCTGTCATGTTCTGGGCCATTCAGGAACAGGGAGCGACCATTCTTGCGGTATACGCTGATGAACGCATAAGACTTTCTTTGGGTGGATTCGAACTTCAATCATCTTGGTTCCAATCATTAAATCCATTGTTTGTCGTCATATTTGCGCCAATATTCGCATGGCTCTGGATGAAGCTCGGCAAACGCCAGCCGTCTACGCCAGTTAAATTCTCAATCGGAATTATACTTGCCGGATTGTCATTTATCATTATGGTATTCCCGGCTATGCAAGGAAAAGAAGCCCTCGTTAGCCCGCTTTGGCTCGTTCTCAGCTTCCTCCTTGTTGTGCTTGGAGAGCTGTGCCTGTCTCCAGTCGGTTTATCCGTGACAACGAAACTGGCGCCAGCTGCCTTCTCTGCACAGACAATGAGTATGTGGTTTCTGACGAACGCAGCAGCCCAAGCGATCAATGCCCAAGTAGCCGGATTGTTTGATAAAATTCCTGAAACAACGTACTTCGGCACCATCGGTTTGATTTCTATCGTTCTTGGCGGCATTCTCCTGCTGCTCTCGCCGGTGATCAAACGCGCGATGAAAGGGGTCTTATAATCAGAAACAGCCCGCGGATGTTGATCTGCGGGCTGTTTTTTATTGATCAAGCCATTTCCTGAAGCTTTGTTCGAAGGCTTGCGGTTCTTCCAGCATCGGCTGATGGCCGCTCTTTTCAAAAATAACCTTCTCCACATGGGGATATAAATCGTCAACAGTATCCCATAGCGTAACAGGCGCAACCAAATAATCATATCTTCCTAAGCCGATGTACACCGGCACTTGTACATCAGCTAACCGCTGAATGAGATTCAGCCGGGCAAATGTATTCCCCCATAATTCATCCATGATCGGCATATTCGTAAATACGCCATCCCATAAAGCAGCTGCATGCGGCCGCTCTTGATAAAAGCTTTTCGCTTCAGCGCGAATACACATGTGTACGAAGCGTCTTTCAGGATCGTTTTCAATGTCCTGCGGCAAATTCGCGATATCTTTTTCAAATCGTTTCTTTCTCTCAAGACTGGCTGTTTCCATAAAAAATGATTCACTTTTTCGTTGTCTTTCTTCACTGTTATCAGGCGCAGTATTGAAGAGCGCCACCTTCCGGACATGTTCAGGATATGTCCTGGCATACTCTAAAGCCATAAAAGCATGCCCGGAATGTCCCAGGATGATAACATCCTCAAGCTGAAGAAATGTTCTCATCCTTTCAATATCAGCCAAAACGGCATCAAGCCTCGAATCCTCCTCACGAAGCTCTCGTTTAGGCTTAGCAAATCCCCTATGGTCGACAAAGATCCATTGATATTTCTGTTTGATATCTGAGGAAAAAAGGCGCGGGTAGTAAACCGCACTCCCGATCACAAGGATGGGTGCGCCCTCGCCCTCAATTCGATAAGCTAAATCAAAACCGTCCGAGTGACAGATCCCCGTACGTTCCATTTTTCCGCCCCCTTTGTTTTCATTATATAAAAAAAGCCTGACGCATGGCGTCAGGCTCTCGATATTACCGTTTTACTTCTTCCAGGGTCTTTTTCCATCTGCTCAGCACCTCTTCAGGGCTATGAAGCTGGATACAAACACCAGAAGTCAAATCAGCGTATTTCGCAATGTCTTCCTTCACTGAAACGACCCGGCAGGAAAAACGGTCTCTATCATATTCGGCATCTTTCAAAGGCGGCAAAGGCGTGCATTCAAGCTTTACATAATAAGCGGCTCCCTTCCACCATGCCGTGAACTGAGCTTTTCCTGTGCGAAGGATATTGGCCGAAGTCATTGTGTTTTTCCACAGAGCGATTCGGATATCAGTTCGGTTCAGCGCGATCATTTCCCCCGCACTGATCATAGCGGCATGCGGCCAGCCATCCTCTGATACTGTTTGCAGAACGAAGGCCTCATGCTGCTTCTCATTTAGGCGATCCCCGTCAAGCAGTTCAAAAAGACGGTCTGATAGACAGTTCACGCTGATCAAGCCTTTCGTTCCGGCACCGCCGGAACTTCAATGGCTGTTTCTGTTTCCTTCGGATCAATTTTAAACGCCGGATTGTATTTCGCGGGATTTGTAATGCTTTCCGGTTCACAGGATCTCCATGTAAAAAAGCATGTTTGGCACTGATAAACTTCCCATGCGCCTTCTACAGGCGATTTGCTCATGACTTCTCCCTTTTTTGAGTCGCATCGAGGACATGTATGCATTTCGAACATCCTTTCCTTATTTATTCATTAAATCCATTAGTTTTTGTTCCCATTCTTTCGTTGTAAGCGGAGAATCAAGCGGCTGTGAATAGTGGCCTCTTGTTTCCGGCGCAACCGGTGTAGTCGCGTCAAGAATCATTTTGTGAGTGATTCCTGACGGATTAGATCCCGGATCAAGCGGCAGAACAGATAAGTCCGGAATGATGACCGCATCGTGTTTCGGATGCATTTTGGTCGAAAGCGCCCACATGACCTGCGGCAGGTTGAATGGATCGACATCCTCATCAACAACAATGACCATTTTGCAGTAGCCAAGTCCGTGCGGTGTGGTCAATGCGCGCATGCCGACCGCTTTCGCAAATCCGCCATAACGGGTTTTTGTGGATACAATCGCGATTAAACCGTGTGTGTACATGGCGTTTACTGCCACAATTTCGTTCGGATACGCTTCTTTTAACTGCTGATAAAGCGGCACGCATGTGTTAATGCCGATCATGTAATCGCATTCTGTCCAAGGCATGCCTAAGTATAAATGTTCAAAGATCGGATTGTTTCTGTGATAGACGCGTTTAATTTTAATGATCGGCATGCTGCGTCCGCCGGAATAATGGCCTGTGAATTCACCGAACGGCCCTTCATATTCGCGCTCTCCGGCAATAATCTCACCTTCAAGCACCACTTCAGCGCCCCACGGAACATCAAGATCAGACAGCTTTGATTTGACGATGCGATATGGTTCGCCTTGAATCGCGCCTGCCATTTCGTATTCTGATTGATCATAGAGAAGCGGAGTCGATGCCGCTGTTGTAATAACCGGCTCACAGCCAAGCGCAATCGTGACTGGAAGATTGATGCCGCGTTCTTCAGCTTGGCGCAAATGGATGGCAATATCGTGCTGCGGGACAGGCTGAATGCCGAGGCGGTCTTTTCCTTTGACCTGCATTCTGTAAATGCCGACATTTTGTTTGCCGAAGTTGTCAGGGTCTTCAAGATCACGGGAAATGACACATGCTTTGTCTAAATAGTAGCCTCCATCACCTTGGTTAATTCTGAAAAGAGGCAGTATATCGAACAAATTGATATCTTTTGTGATTTCATTTTCATGAAATGGCGCTGTTTCCTCACGTTTGACCGGCATCGGAAACTGGTCATAACGCTTTGCGAATTCAAAAAACTGTTCTTTTACCGGTGTGTCTTTCGGCATGCCCAGCATCATTGCATGGTTCGGCCAAGAGCCGATGACATTCATCGCAATTCGCGCGTTATGATAGCCATAAATGTTGTCAAATAAGAGCGCGGGGCTTTTATCGCCAAGGTTGCTGGCTGCGCGTGCGGCGGCCCCTAAATCAGGCTCCGGCTTTACCTCTTCATTCACTGTAAGCAGCTGTCCTTCTTTTTCGAGGGCTGCGAGAAATTCTCTGAAATCTTGATAAGCCATGATCAAGCTCCTCCTTTATGTTTTTCAATCCCATTCCAGCGCTTCGCTTCAGGAAGGCGAATGCCGAATTGATCCAACGTTCTAAATACAATATGGTCAACCATTTCCTCTAAGCTGCTCGGCTGATTATAAAATGCCGGCATCGGAGGAAGAATGATTGTACCCATTTTCGTAAGCGCTAGCATATTTTCGAGATGTATTTGGTTCAAAGGCGTCTCTCTCGTTAAGAGGACGAGTTTTTTTCTCTCCTTGAGCATGACATCCGCCGCACGTGTCAGCAGATTATCCGCCATTCCGGTGCGAATGCTTGCGAGAGATTTCATGCTGCACGGCGCAACGATCATTCCATCGGTATCAAACGATCCGCTTGAAATGGCTGCCGCCTGGTCCTTATGTGAGTAAGTGTATGTGACCAGCTGTTCTACCTCCTGTAAGGTATAGCCTGTTTCGTGTTTGATCGTGACGTTCGCCCAAGGAGACACAACGAGATGGGTTTCCACTTCGGCGGCCTTCAGCCACTGCAGCAGCCTGACCCCGAAAATCGCCCCTGTTGCCCCTGTCATTCCGACAACGAGTTTCACTTTGCCCCCTCCTTTACGCTTGAATTCTGCTTTCATTTCAATCATACTCCTGATATATCCATATGAAAAATATCTATAAAATCTATATTTAATACTTAAAAGGTATATTAAGGAGGCGCTTTCTTTTGGACATTCGCCAGCTTCGATACTTCATTACCATTGCCCAAGAACAGAAAATCACGTCCGCAGCCAAAAAGCTTCACATGGCGCAGCCGCCTTTAAGCAGGCAGCTCAAACAGCTGGAGGACGAACTTGGTGTTGTTCTGTTTGATCGGAACAAGAAAAAACAAATGACGCTTACATATGAAGGAACTGTTTTTCTGAAAAGAGCAAAAGAGATTTTGCATAGGTTTGAAGATGCCGTCATCGAGGTACAGGAGCTGAAGGAGGAGGTAGCCGGCACGCTTGCCGTGGGTTCAACAATTTATTGCGCGGCTCTGATGCTTGAAAAAGTCACACAGATCAAAGAGAGATACCCCCATCTCACCTTTAATATTTGGGAAAATGAGCCTGCGACACTGTTGGAACTGCTGGAAAGCCGGCAAATCGATGCGGCGGTCACGACAACACTGATCAAAAGTGACAGAGTACAATTCAAGCAGCTTGATGACATTCCATGTGTGCTCGTGCTTTCAGATGAAGCCGGATATCCGTGCGGAGACACGATTAAGATGGAGGACATTCCTTCGTTTCCGCTGATACTACTCCGGCCTGTTAACGGAAAAGGCGTTTATAATCAGGTCATGAATGAATTTCATCGTTTGAACCTGAAGCCGAGCATTGTTTGTGAATGCCATGACTCTGCAACTTTGCTCAGCCTCGTGTCATCCGGTTTTGGCGCGTCTATTCTGCCTGTCACAATGATTCCCGTTCATATGCGAAATCACGTTCACACCGTTCATATCGAAAATAATCCCTTCATTATGACGCCGGCTGTCATGTGGAGAACGGACAGTTATTTGCCTAAACCGGCACAGCAATTTTTGGATTTATTTTAAAAGATTTTGTCTTATGAAAACCAAATACTTGACTCATACTAAAAAAAAGTTATCCTTTAGATTTGTAAGCTAATTTTTTATTTCAATAAAATCAACCAGAAAAGTGGGGAATAAGATGAAAAAAGCATTATTGGCTTTATTCATGGTCGTAAGTATTGCAGCTCTTGCAGCTTGCGGAGCAGGAAATGACAATCAGTCAAAAGATAATGCCAAAGATGGCGATCTTTGGGCTTCAATCAAGAAAAAAGGTGTGCTCACAGTCGGAACGGAAGGAACATATGAGCCGTTCACTTACCACGACAAAGACACTGACAAGCTGACTGGCTATGATGTCGAAGTCATCACAGAAGTCGCAAAACGCCTCGGGCTTAAAGTCGATTTTAAAGAAACACAATGGGACAGCATGTTTGCCGGCCTGAATTCCAAACGGTTTGACGTTGTTGCCAACCAAGTCGGAAAAACAGATCGTGAAAACCAATATGATTTCTCAGATAAATACACAACATCAAGAGCCGTTGTCGTAACGAAAAAAGACAACAACGATATTAAGTCTGAAGCAGATGTAAAAGGAAAAACGTCAGCTCAATCACTGACAAGCAACTACAACAAATTAGCTACGAATGCCGGCGCTAAAGTAGAAGGCGTTGAGGGCATGGCGCAGGCCCTCCAAATGATCCAGCAAGGCCGCGTTGATATGACCTACAACGATAAGCTTGCCGTATTGAACTACTTAAAAACATCCGGCAACAAAAACGTGAAGATCGCGTTTGAAACAGGCGATCCGCAGGAAACGTATTTCACGTTCCGTAAAGGAAGCGGCGAGGTTGTTGATCAAGTCAACAAAGCATTAAAAGAAATGAAAGAGGACGGGACTCTTTCTAAAATTTCTAAAAAATGGTTCGGCGAAGATGTTTCTAAATAATCTGCCGGCATTGACGCTTGGCACGGCGATCCCGTGGGATCTGGTGCAGCAGTCATTCTGGCCGATACTTTCAGGGGGAATCTACTATACGATTCCCCTTACGATTCTTTCCTTTATATTTGGAATGATTCTGGCGCTGATTACGGCGCTTGCCAGAATGTCGAAAGTGAGACCTTTGAGATGGGTGTTCAGCGTATACGTATCCGCAATACGCGGCACTCCTCTTCTCGTTCAATTGTTCATCATTTTCTATCTGTTCCCGGCCTTTAACATCACATTAGATCCATTTCCAAGCGCAGTTATCGCCTTTTCATTAAACGTCGGCGCCTATGCATCTGAAATCATCCGGGCATCTATTTTATCCGTGCCGAAAGGGCAATGGGAGGCCGGCTACACAATCGGCATGACACATCAGAAAACGCTGTTCCGCGTCATACTGCCGCAGGCGTTTCGTGTGTCGATCCCGCCATTATCCAATACTTTTATCAGCCTGATTAAAGATACATCCCTCGCCTCTCAAATTCTGGTCGCTGAGCTGTTCAGAAAAGCCCAGGAAATCGGCGCGCGGAATCTTGATCAAATTTTAGTGATCTATATTGAAGCAGCCTTTATTTATTGGATTATCTGCTTCCTGCTTTCACTCGTCCAGCATGTCATCGAACGGCGTCTTGACCGCTACGTGGCCAAATAAGGAGGTTCCGAGTATGCTTACCGTTAAAGGATTAAACAAATCATTCGGTGAAAATGAAATTTTAAAAAAGATAGATATGAAGATTGAAAAAGGAAAAGTCATCGCCATACTTGGGCCTTCAGGTTCAGGGAAAACGACGCTGCTCCGCTGCCTGAACGCGCTGGAGATCCCGAATCGCGGAGAGCTTGCATTTGATGATTTCTCCATCGATTTCTCCAAAAAGGTGAAACAGGCGGATATCCTAAAGCTTCGCCGAAAATCCGGAATGGTGTTTCAGGCGTATCACCTGTTCCCGCACCGCACAGCCCTCGAAAACGTGATGGAGGGCCCTGTTCAGGTGCAAAAACGGAACAAAGAGGAAGTCAGAAAAGAAGCGATCCAGCTTCTTGATAAAGTCGGATTGAAGGACAAAATGGATTTATATCCGTTCCAGCTTTCCGGCGGCCAGCAGCAGCGTGTCGGCATCGCCCGCGCACTGGCGATTCAGCCTGAGCTCATGCTGTTTGACGAACCGACCTCAGCGCTTGATCCGGAGCTCGTCGGAGAGGTGCTGAAGGTTATCAAGGACTTAGCCAATGAAGGCTGGACCATGGTCGTGGTGACCCACGAAATCAAGTTCGCGCAGGAGGTTGCCGATGAAGTCATCTTCATCGACGGCGGTGTAATCGTGGAGCAGGGACCGCCGGAGCAAATTTTCTCCGCACCAAAAGAAGAACGGACACAGCGGTTCTTGAACCGGATTTTGAACCCGCTGTAATAAGAAAAACAGGGCGCCAGCGCCCTGTTTCAGATTATTGACAAAATCCTAAAACGATTTTCGTTTTAGGATTTTGTGATTTTCAGCGTGATTGAAAACCTTTGAAGTCTAGGAAGGGCGAGCATTGGAGCACAGCGAATGTTAAATTCGTGAGCACCGAAGCACAGGCCTGACAACGAATGCAAGGGTTTGCCAACACGCTGAAACAGGGCGCCTGCGGCGGCCCTGTTTTTTTGTTGAGCCCCTTTCGCCTATTCCGCCCTTCTGTCAGATGTGCTACAATGACAATCGACTGATTTTACGAAAGAAGGGACCTCACGTGAAGCAAGAACTTGTTCTGCGCTGGACATTTTATTTTGCCGGTTTGATCATTTTGGCTTTTGGTGTATCCCTGACGATAGAAGGAAAAGCACTCGGCATTAGTCCGTGGGATGCATTTCATTACAGCCTGTTTCAGCACTACGGGCTTACCGTCGGCCAGTGGTCCATCATTATTGGAGCGCTCATCGTCGGATTAACGTCATTGTTCACGAGGGCTTGGCCAAAAATTGGAGCGATCCTGAATATGGTGCTCATCGGTGTATTTATAGACTTTTTCAATTTTCTTCTGCCTGCTCCCTCGACCTACACGGGCTCCGTCATCGTCTTCTCTCTCGGCGTGGTGCTGATCGGTTACGGCGTCGGTGTTTATGTATCAGCAGGCCTTGGCGCGGGGCCGCGTGATTCACTGATGATGCTGATTACAGAAAAAACCGGCTGGAATGTGCAATGGGTGCGGAACGGCATGGAATTAACTATTTTATTTGCGGCATGGGGCATGGGCGGCCCGATCGGTTTTGGCACCATTTTGACCGCCATCTTCACCGGACTCATTTTGCGCTTTTCATTGCCGCAGTCAATCCAGCTGCTGAATTATGCCGTGGCAAGGCGGACAGCCGCTGTGAAAGCATCTCCGCCTGTACACTAAAACAAAGCCGTCTTGGCTTTGTTTTTTATTTTCTCCTCTATATGAGTCTTGTTGATGTATGATAGGATGGTTTTGACAATCTTTTGCAGACGGAGGACCTAGAATGAAGATTTACGGAATTTATATGGACCGCCCGCTTTCACAGGAAGAGACTGAACGGTTCATGTCTTTCATATCGCCTGAAAAACGGGAGAAATGCCGGAGATTTTATCATAAAGAAGATGCACACCGCACCCTGCTGGGAGATGTGCTTGTTCGTTCAGTCATAAGCGGGCAGTATCAGTTGGACAAATCTGATATCCGCTTTAGCACGCAGGAATACGGGAAGCCCTGCATCCCTGATCTTCCTGACGCCCATTTCAACATTTCTCATTCCGGCCGCTGGGTCATTGGTGCGTTTGATTCACAGCCCATCGGCATCGATATTGAAAAAATGAAACCGATCAGCCTTGAGATCGCCAAGCGCTTCTTTTCAAAAACAGAGTACAGCGACCTTTTAGCCAAAAACAAGGACGAGCAAACAGACTATTTTTATCATCTATGGTCAATGAAAGAAAGCTTTATCAAACAGGAGGGCAAGGGGTTATCACTACCGCTTGATTCCTTTTCAGTGCGCCTGCATCAGGACGGAGAAGTATCCATTGAGCTTCCGGACAGCCATTCCCCCTGCTATATCAAAACGTATGATGTCGATCCCGGCTACAAAATGGCTGTATGCGCCGCGCACCCTGATTTCCCCGAGGATATCACAATGGTCTCGTACGAAGAGCTTTTATAAATGGCTCATCAACAGCTTGACACCGCGATCAATATCTTCCGTTTTCACATTGGATATATTGATTTTTAATAGATTTTCTTTTGGATAACCTGATAAATAATGACGGTCTATCGCCTCAAGGTGAACCCCTTGTTTTTTCAGTCTATGAATCACTCTTGAGGCCGGTAGATCCACAGGAAGCACCAGATGGGTGTGCATACAGGGTGCCTGACCGCCTGAAAACGTAAAGCGGCCGCTTCCCAGCTGCCTGTGGGTTTGTATGGCTTGATGAAGCCTCAGTGATCGCTCCTTATAGGAATCTCTGATTTTCTCCTTGTGCCTGCCATACATACCGCTTTTCAGATAAATCTCCAATGCCGCTTGAGAAATCATCGAACAGTCGATGTCGTTCAGCTTTTTGTACGCATGAAACGTGTCAGTCAGTGCTTCGGGCAAAACAGCCGCCCCCACGCGAAGGCCGGGAAACATCATTTTCGAGAAGCTTTTTAAATATATGACATGTGAGGACAGGTCATATGCGTGCAGCGGATCTGCCTTTTTATTTTCCTCAAGATCACCAAGATAATCATCCTCAACGAGATAGACATCATACGCTTCTGCCAGTCTTACAAGCTCTTGTTTCTCTTGCTCTGACAAAGAGCAGCCAAGCGGGTTATGGAAGCGCGGCATCGTGTAAAAAAATTTGATCGATTCTGTTTGAAAAAGCCGCTCAACCTCGGTTAAATTAAGCCCCTCTTCCGTTCGTTTCACTCCGATGGCGGGAATTCCAAGCGTCTCAAGCTGTTCGACCATCAAATGGTAGCCCGGCTGTTCAATGGCGATCTTCTCTTTCCCATTTGGAAACGGCATGGCACAAAGCAAGGATAACGCCTGCTGGACACCTGAAGTAATGAAAATGTGCCGTTCATCCGCAAATACCTGCTGATTGGCCAAGAGCTTTCGGAGTACACGGATGAGTGATGGAAGCCCCTTTGGCGTCCCATAAATAAACAAATCGTTTTTGTATGTATCAATCGCTTTGTTGATGCAGTGCTGAAAATCAAGATACGGAAACACATCAGGATCCGGCGCAGAAGTGGCAAAGTCGATGGGGCCAGGCTGCCCGCTTTTTGATTTCCCTGTCTTTTTCACAATATAATAGCCGCTTTTCGGAACGGAATAGATAAGGTGGCGCTTTTCCAGCTCCTGCAGTGCGCGGATCACTGTGCTTTTGCTGACTTGGTGGCGGGCGGACAGCTGACGGATAGATGGAAGCCTGTCTCCTTCTTGATAGGCGGTGCTTTGCATCATCTCCTCTATCCTCGTTAATAGACACATATATTTCTCCATGTCTTCTCCTCCTGTTTTGTACCGGTACAGTTCATTGTTTTTCTCATTGTACCGTGCTGACCGCGGCCATACAATAAAGGGAGCGACCGGCGCTGCAATTCAGGTAAAGGAGCACCTCCCATTATGGTTAAACATCAGCAAGCCTCCGCTTATATAGCGGCTGTTTTATATTCGGTTATTATCGGTTTATCCTTTCTATTCGTAAAAATCGCACTGCAAACAGCAGAGCCGTTTGATATTCTGGCGCACCGGTTCACCATTGCGTTTGCTGCGGCCACTGTACCTGTCTTATTCGGCTGGGTAAAGCTTTCAATCCGCGTAAAGGACGTCATTGCCATTTTGCCGCTCGCCCTGCTGTATCCCGCGCTATTTTTCAGCTTTCAGGCATTCGGCCTTGTGTACTCGTCCTCATCTGAAGCGGGGGTTATTCAGGCAGCCATTCCGATTTTCACGATGGTGTTTGCCGCTTATGTTTTAAAGGAACGCCCGACGTGGATGCAAAAGGGGTTCACGGTTTTATCCGTTGCCGGTGTCATGTTTATTTTTGTGATGAAAGGCGTTGACGTGGAATCAGCCAGCTTAAAAGGGTCTTTGCTGATACTGTTGTCCGCCTTGTCTTCAGCGATGTACAATACCGCTGCCAGAAAAATGACGCAGCGGTTCAAGCTGACCGAGCTTACCTACATCATGTCTGCCATCGGCTTTGTCGTCTTCAACGCCATTGCCCTTGTGCGCCACGGAGCGGCGGGAACTGTCGGCACTTATTTTCAGCCATTCCAGGAGCCCGGCTTCGTTCTCTCTATTTTGTATTTGGGCGTGCTGTCTTCACTTGTCACTTCATTCTTGTCTAACTATACGCTGTCACGGATTGAGGCGTTTAAAATGAGTGCTTTTAATCATGTATCTACTATCGTAACGATGATTGCAGGAGTGGTGATTCTAAACGAAAGCCTTGCCTGGTATCACTTTGCCGGAGCAGTTTGTATTATGATTGGCGTGCTGGGGAGCAATACCGATCTGCAGAAAAAAACAAAGCGCTCTGGTATGCCTGCAAAAAAATGAGAAATTATGCTAGACTGAAAGGAAAAACATGGTTAGAGGTGTAGGTTTACCGTATGATTCAATATGCTAGTGAAAGTATCATTCTTCCAGGAGAAATCACTTTTAAGGATGTAAGAGAAATCTTTTTTTATCAAATCGCAAAAATGTCATGCTTTTACTTTCTGTTGTGTTGCGCCATATTTGCTGCAGTTAACTTCATTAACGGATGGCCCCGTATCGTTTATGGCAGTGACGCGCTTAACTTGTTTATGAACAGTATGTTGATTATCGTGATGTCCGTTCTGTTTACACTGCTGCTCCTCCTTCTTCTATATGTGAAGTTTTCCAGAGCATACAAGAGGAACGAACGGATGAAATCCAAAAGAACATATACTGTGAATCAAGAAGGAATTCGTATAAGTTCTAAAAAATATGACCTCATTTTCAATTGGAATGAACTCACAGCTGTTTTCGAATATAAGAATATCTTCCGCATCAATACATCCAGCAGCCAATATATTGCGATACCAAAACATTTTTTTCATTCCGAAGTGGAGATGAACAGATTCAAGGAGATTATCCTTAAAAATTCCGAAACAAAAAAACTCAAATTTAAAAAGGATCGGCATTGATAGTGCCGGTCCTTTTATATTGATTGATGTGTTTCTTTTGCCTTTTGTTTATCGAAAAACGGCACAAGCTCTATTACAGCCGATACACCCACAAACACGATACACACAGCAACAATCAGCAGATAATCATGAGTCATGTCAAAAAACAAACCGCCCGTATACACACTGAGAGCCCCGGCAACCTGATGGATAAAGAAATTGATGCCTAACAGCGAACCTATCAATCCTGTTTGATAGCTTTCTGAAATTGACGCCGCGGTCAGCGGGATCACGCCTGTGTAACTGAGTCCAAATAACAGGATAAAGCCAAAATACCAAAGTTCGCTGTGATGAATTCCGAGAATGGGGATGAGCAGGCAAATCAGGCTGAGCAGCCGGATGAAAAATAAGATGGATAGCATGATGCTTCTGCTGCCGAGGAGATCTGACAGCCAGCCCGCTAATAATCCGCCAATGATAATAAACGCCCCGAACGCGGCCATCATTCCGTTAACATGAGAGACATGCGCATCCTTCAGTATCGGGACGAGGTGAGCATCAATGATTCCCATCGTAAATCCGCAAGTAAACACCCCGAAGTACAGGATATGAATGAGGCGAGACTGCTTCATCAAGTTCCAAAATCCCCGCCAGTCATAAGATTTTTTCACTGACTGCACTTGTGCATGTGGCGGGTGCTTCATCCCGAAGGCGAGGAGCGGCAGCAGAACAGCCGCCATGACGATTCCCAAAATGGTATAGGTGATCTGCCAGCCGGCATGGTACGGAGCCGCTGCCCAAATGGGCGAGAGAAGCAGCAAGCCCGCAGAGTTGGCATTGGTCAAAATAGCAAGCGCCAGACCTTTGTGTGTGTCAAACCAGCGGCTGATGAAATACTGGGTTGTCACGCCGACCGCACAGGAATAGCCGATCCCGCCAAGCACACCGTAAATAGCGGAAAACACATGAACATTTGGTGAATACGGAAGCACCAAAAAGCTAGCGCTGATGCAAACAGCCCCCAGCGCCATAATTTTTCTGACACTGAACCGGTCGATAAAAAAACCGACAAAAAACTGGACGATGCCGGTTGTGATCATAAAAATGCTGACAGAAACCGAGATCAGCGACCTGTCGGCATGGAAGGCATCCGCCATTGGAAGCATAAAAAATTGAAAGGAGTTTCTGAATGAGTTCATTCCGATGGCGAAAACAAACGTAAACAGCAATACAAACCATTTCATCCTGGGAGACGTGCGCATGTTTTGACCCGCCTTTATTTGAGTATTTCGACTATTATACCATGCAAAAATTGACATTCCACACTAAAAAAGCGGAACAGCCTGAGCTGTCCGCTTTTGATCACGATTGAATGATCGGATGCTGATTCAAGATTGCAAAAATCCGTTCTGCGACTTCTTCCGTTTGTGACAGCAGGAACATGTGGCCGCCGTCAAATTGATGGAATGTGATGTCTTTTGCCCACTTCTTCCAGCCTTCCGCATCTCGAATGCATTTTTTATCATCAAGCCCGTTAAAGACATGAACAGGCGATTGGATCTGGGCCAGATCGTGAAGCACAAATTGTTCAAGCGCCCGGTAGTCCGATCGGAAGGAAGGCAGGAAAAAGGACATGACCTCCTTATTTTCAACAAGCTCTGCGGGCATTCCGCCTAATTTGATAATATGATCAAGGAATTGATCATCAGGCAGATGGGACACTTTCTTCCGCTGAATATGAGGCGGCTGTATCGCAGAAATGATAACGGCCTGTGGAAAGATGCCTTCCCGCTCAAGCTTTTGCGCCAGCCTGAAGGTGATCATGCCGCCCATACTGTGTCCGAACAGCACAAACGGCCGATCAGGGCCCAGGTTCAGTTCTTGCTTGTACAAATCCGTCAGCTCTTCGAGATCCTCAATGGCTGTCGTTTGATTCGTGCCGTGTCCCGGCGGCTCAGCAGCAAGCATCTCACACTCCCCCTGCAAAAAAGCATGGAGAGGGCGAAACGACGCTGAGTAGCCGCCGGCAAACGGAAAACAGATGAGCTGCGTTTTTTCCGACGCATCAAATGATTTGAAGAGTTGGCTCATTGGCTGTCTCCTCCTTTCATCACTTCATTTAAGAAACCGTTACGGTTTGTGTATTAAGAAATTCGAGCAAAATTACGGCATTCCTATCTAGCGTTTCGCCCTGCAGCATTTCTGCGTGTGTTCCGAAGCCTCTTTTCACACGATAAGCACCTGTTGTTGCCTCTTCCCATGATGCAAGCCATTCCGGCATGTCAAAATCAGTGCCTGAAGTCAGCAGATCAATATCTGCTTTCACTTGGCCTGTGCTGATCAGGCTGACGTAGTATGAGTAAAAGGCATGTGTTTTTTGCTTAAGTCCTTGTTTGACGGCTTCGCTGTTGAGCGCTTCATTGTCCCGGTTGACATTCATCAACGCTTCGACATCACTTTCAACCGTGCGTCCGTCCAGATCACTGACACCTTGTTTTTTATAGGAATCCACCATGATGATCCGCTGCACAATACGGCCTTGTTCCTCAAGCTTTTTGGCAGCTTCAAACGCCAGGCTGCATCCTGCTGAATATCCAAACAAAGTCAAAGGCCCTTCCGGCTGAAGCTTCTGGATCAAATCCGCATAGCGGTCAAGGCGATTTTCTTCCTCAATGAAGTCAAAGGCGCACAGCTTGTATGACGGCAAGCGGTTGGCCAGGTTTTGGTACATAAGGCCATAGCCCAAGACCGGCGGGAATGCGAAAATGATCTGCTCCTGATCCTGATTCATTATCGTTACATCCTGCAAGCCATCAGAGCCCCCGTTTTTCAAATACGCTGAAATACCGGCGATCGTCGGCGCTTCAAACAAAAGCTTCACTGGAAGATCAATCCCGAGCTCTTTCTTGATGCGGGACGCGGCGGTCATGGCCTTCAAGGAATGCCCTCCGAGCGCAAAGAAATCGTCATGAATGCCAATTTGCTTTCTGCCGAGAACCTCAGACCATATTTGTGCGATTGTTTCTTCCATCTCGTTCCGCGGTCCAATCCATTCTTCCGCCAGCTGATCCTGATCAGGTTTTGGGAGCAGCCGTTTATTGACTTTCCCGTTCGTCGTTAAAGGAAGCTCATCCAAGAAGGTAAAGGTTTGCGGCACCATGTAAGCAGGAAGCTGTTTTTTCAGGTGCGCCTTCACGTCTTCAGCTGAAAGCTGCGTTCGGTTCACGAGGTAGGCATTGATTGATGCATCGCCAGACTCATGGCAGTCCGCCACAACGACCGCATCTTTCACACCTGGGTATTCCTGCAGCTGCTTTTCGATTTCTTCAAGCTCAATCCGGTGTCCGCGTATTTTGACCTGGTCGTCAATACGGCCGGCGTATTCAATCGTTCCATCCGGCAGCCAGCGCGCTAAATCCCCTGTGCGGTAAAGCGTTTCTCCCGGCTTGAACGGGTTCTTAATAAACTTTTCCTTCGTGAGGTCAGCACGATTTACATACCCTTTTGACACGCCCATTCCGCTGATGCACAGTTCACCGATCGCCCCGAATGGCTGGAGCTGGCTTTGCTCGTTCAGAATATAAACACTGGCATTGCTGATCGGCTTTCCGATCGGCAATGAGGAGATGGAATCCGGTATATCATGCACGACGTGAGCTGTCGCAAACACTGTTCCCTCAGTCGGCCCGTAGCAGTTAATCAGCTTGCCCGGCCCCATGACCCGCAGCGCTTTTCTGACGTGAGGCACAGACGCGCGCTCTCCGCCGAATAACACGCAGCGAAGCCCCTTCATCCAATCCTCTCCCGCATCCGTGAGAAGATTAAATAGTGCGGTTGTCGCAAACATGACATTGACATTCTCTTGCAGGATCAGATCTGTGAGCCGTTCTGTATCAAGCAGCGTATGTTCATCTGCGATAATGAGCCGTGCCGCATTCAGCATAGAAGCATAGAAATCAAAGGTAAATGCGTCAAAGGCGTAATTCGAAACAGACAAGAACGTATCCTGATCAGAAAATGCCATGTAGTCTACATGCTTGACCAATCCTTGAATATTGGCATGAGTGGTGATATTGCCCTTTGGCTTTCCGGTTGTGCCGGACGTGTACATAATATATGCCGGATCATCGGGATCAATTACGGTGGCAGGATCGCTTTCCTTTTCCTCAAACCGTGTTTGATCATCGATGACGAGCGTTGTGCCTGTATACGGCAGCTGAGCCGCTTGTTCTTTCATCTCCTGATGTGTCAGCAGACAAGCTGCCGCACTGTCAGTCAGCATATACGAGACTCGGTCCTCTGGCAGCTTCGGGTCAACCGGCAGATAAGCCGCTCCCGCCTTTAATACACCGAGAATGCCGATCACCAGTTCAAGTGAGCGTTTCGTGTACAGCGCTACAACGGAGCCTTTGCCCGCACCGTGTTTTTGCAAACGGTGCGCAAGGCGGTTCGCTTCCTGATCTAATTCGCGATAAGACAGAGTCTGGCCGGAATACGTAAGCGCCGGTCCATTCGGATTGACATTCACCGCTTCCTTAAACCAATCGGTCAGAGGCTTTGTCTCATGAGTCTGAGCCGGCGGGTTTAAGCCGGTAAGCAAAAATTCTCTCTCCCTGTCGTCAACGAGGTTGATCGTGCTGACAGGCTGATCCGGATTCTGGATGAGCTGCTGAATTGCTGTGAGAAGCTGAGATTTCAAGCGAAGGATAAACGCCTCATCAAACACATTCTCATTATAAGCAAGCTTAATCAGCATTTCTTCACCTGGAGAAGCCATTAGGTTGAGATCATAATTCGACTTCTCAAAAACATGAACATCCACCATATCAAAGCCGTTTTCACTGCTTTCTTCATTTTTCGCATCCTGAAGCGGATAGTTCTCAAAAACAATGATGTGGTCAATCAGTTTCGGCTGATCGGCCTGGCTTTGGATGTCATAAAGCGGCACATATTGATGCGGCTCGGACTGCAGCGATTGCTCCTGCAGCTGCTTGAGCAAGCCGGTAAATGTGATATCCTTAGACAGCTTCACACGTCTCGGGACAACGTTGATAAACAGTCCAACCATATGTTCAACGCCTTTAATTTCCGCGGGACGCCCGGAAACGACTGTACCAAACGTTAAATCGCCAGACTGCTGATAGCGGCTGATCAATACGCTCCAGACTGCCTGCAGCGCCGTGCTTAAAGTGGTATGCTGCGATTTTGCAAGCTCGGCAAAGGCCTTTGTTTCCGCCTTCGGCAATGAAAAGAGCAGCTCTTTCGGCTCATAGCCGTCCTTTTGTTTCTTTCTTTGCTCCGCAAACGTCGTTTGTCCCTCAACATCCTTTAAGTACTCGCGCCAGTAATGCAGTGATGCGTGTTTATCCTGCTTTTCAAGCCACTTGATATAGTCTTTATACGGTTTGACTGGCGGCAGGCTGTACGGCTTTTGTTCGCGCAGAGCATTGTATACTTTAAATAGATCCTGGACGACGATGCCAAAGCACCATCCGTCCAAAATAATGTGGTGGTAGCTCCACACCCATTCAAAGCTTTCTTCAGCTTTTTTGAAAACAGCTGCCCGCATTGGAATATCCCGCGTCAAATCAAAGCCTCTGATCTTATCCTGTTCCTTGTATTCATTGATTTTGGCTGCTTGCTCGCTGTCTGTTGCATGTGTCAGATCGATTTCTTCTATATGAAACTGCCGTTTTTTCAATACGACTTGGACAGGCCTTTTTACTTTTTCGTGAATGAACACGGTACGAAATACATCGTACCGGTCCATGATCACATTCATGCTTTCTTCTAGGCATTTGATATTCAAGCTGCCTTTTACTTTCATCGTGATCTGTTCAAGGTAAAAGCTTTGGCCGGGATTCAGGATGGTATGAAACAGCATCCCTTCCTGCATCGGCGATAGGTAATACATATCTTGAACCTGATCCTTGCTAAATTGACTCATATGTTTCGCTCCCGCCTTCTGTAATTCCCTTGCGTTTTATTTTAAATTCTCCTCAAGCATGTCAAAGATATCTCCCATCTCATCCATCTCAAGGTTTTCGGCGCTGAAGTCGCTTGGCGTGAATTCCTTCTCTTCTTTTTCCGTGCAATGGCGGATCAGCATCAGAAGATTTTCTTTAAACCGTTCCATTCGCTCTTCAATCGTAGCTCTTTCAAACTCCTTCTCATTGTAGGAGCAGGAAAGCACAAACCGGCCGTTTCTGATCATGCCGCTGAAGCTTAATGCGTACAGCGCCTCTGATTCTCCGCTTACTTGGCGCCCCATATCGAAAGCGGACGGTTCAAAGAAATCGGTTTTGACTTCACTGTCGAATTGGCCCAAATAGTTGAAGCTGATCTCCGGTGTGAAGCCCTTTGTTTCCGATGTTTCTGTGAAATAACGAAGAATGCCGTAGCCAACACCTTTATCCGGAATGCGGCGCAGGTTTTCTTTGACTGTTTTGATCACAGCTGAGACATCTGCTTCAGACATGTCGATCACAACTGGGTATTGTGCCGTAAACCAGCCGACCGTTCTGGAGATATTCACATTCGGGATGATGTCCTCCCGGCCGTGTCCCTCAAGGTTAATGCCGATTTTGGCACTGGCTGTCCATTCTTTCATTGTCAAACCAAGCGCGCTGAGTAGAATATCGTTGATTTCAGTTCCATATGGCTGATGAACATCTGTTAAAAGATGCTTCGTGTCTTCTTCCGTTAATTCACATAGGACGGATGATGTATCCTTGACGATCCGCTGCTCTGTTTTACAATCCTTCGGTAAAGGAGAAACCTGCTCAGCGGCAATTTGCGACCAGTATTCAGCCTGCTGTAAAAGATGCGCTGATTGGCTGAATGCTGCCAGTTCTTCCGCCCAGTCCTTGAAGGAGTTTGTTTTTTGCGGGAAGACAAGGCTCTCTTCTTTCTCAGCCTGCATGTAGCCTGAAGCAAAATCTTCAAGCAAAATCCGCCATGACACACCGTCGACCACGAGATGGTGTACAGCGATGAGCAGGTGATCCCCAGCTTCCGTGCGGTATTGCTCCGCCTTTAGAAGGGGCCCGTTTTGCAGGTCGATACTGCTTTGCAGCCTGTTCGCCAGAATCTTAATCTGGTTTTTCAGCATCTCTTCATCAGAGCCGTATAGATCCACGATTTCGAAGCTGACCTTGCTCTCACCGATCGGTTGATACGCCTGAATGATGTCCCCGTTTTCCTCACGGTAAACCATACGGAGCGCGTCATGATGCTCGATCAGCGCCTGCAATGTTTTCTCCACCCGTTCAGGATCAAAGCCCTTCTTGGCGTGAAGCATCACCGATTGGTTCCAGTGGTGTTGGTTCGTGAAGTTCTTTTCAAAGAACCAGCGCTGGATCGGCGTCAGGATGACTTCGCCCTCCACCGGGCCTTGGTCTGCCTGTTTGCCTTCGGCACGCTCTACGTATTGGGTCAGCTCCTCGATCGTCGGGTGCTGGAAGAGATCTTTCATTTCCAGCTTCCAGCCGTGCTGGTTCAAGCGGCTCGCCATCTGAATTCCTTTGATGGAATCTCCGCCAAGCGAGAAGAAATTATCGGTGACACCGACTTCAGCCATTCCAAGCACGTCCTGCCAGATGCCGGCAAGCAGCTCTTCCATGTCGGTCGTCGGCGCTTTGTATTCTCCGCTTCCCGCTTCGATGTCCGGCTCAGGCAAGGCTTTGCGGTCCACTTTGCCGTTTGCCGTAACCGGAAGCTCGCTCAGCGTCACCCAGAACGCCGGGATCATGTAATCAGGCAGGGTTTCCTTCAGTGCTGATTTCAGTGCTTCTATGTCAGCTGATTCCGGTGTGACATACGCCGCGATCGCTGTATTGCCGCCTTTATCCTTCACGGCTGTCACTGCCGCATCCTGCACCTCAGAAAGCTGCGCGAGCTGGACTTCAATTTCTGAAAGCTCGATTCGGTAGCCGCGGACCTTGACCTGCTGGTCGATCCGGCCGATGTATTCGATGCCGCCGTTCACCCACTTCACCAAATCGCCGGTGCGGTACATGCGTTCACCCGGCACAAACGGATCAGCGACAAACCGCTTCGCGGTTTCGTCTTCTCGATTCAGATAGCCTCGCGCCAGTCCGCGTCCCGCCACGCAAAGCTCTCCGGCTACGCCTTCCGGCTGTACCTGATTGCCCTCGCCAAGAATGTACACTCTCGTATTGGCGATCGCCTGTCCGATGGAAAGCGAGCCTTCCTCCGGATGGATTTCCGTGCTTGTGGCAACGACCGTGTTTTCTGTCGGCCCGTAGTTGTTGACGAGCTTGTACGGCTTTTTCACGGCACGCTTCAGCTTGTCTCCTCCAGTCAAGAGGACGCGAAGTGATGTGTTCTCAAGCTCCATGAACTGTTCCGCCAGCTGTGTCGGCAGGAACGTAATCGTTACGCCGTTCGTTTCGAAATAATCGTTCAGGCGGACAATATCGAGGCGGATCGCTTCATCAATGACGTGAAGCTCAGCGCCAATCGTCCAGGTCGGGAACATCTCCCAAATGGAGGCGTCAAATCCGAAGCCCGCGTACTTCGCACTGCGGTCCTCCGCTGTCATGCTGAACGCATCGTGATGCCAGAAGCACAGGTTCACAAGCGCATGGTGCTCGACCATGACACCCTTCGGCTGTCCGGTCGTTCCAGATGTGTAAATCATGTACGCCAAGTTCTCCGAGGTTACAGCGGTTTCTGGATTTTCCTCGTCGTTTTCATCAAGCGGCAGGCTTAGAATCGTGCGGCTTCCGTCGAGAAGGATGACATCCCCCGTATAGCTGTCCGGCACTGAAATGCCCTCTTGCTTCAAGAGAAGCTTCGCGCCGCTGTCCTGTAAAATATACTCAATCCGCTGATCCGGGTAGTCAGGATCAATCGGCACAAATGCCGCTCCCGCCTTTAAGACGCCGAGCACAGCGGCCGACATTTCAAGCGACGGCTTCGTAAGAACGCCGACGCGGTCATCCGGGCTGATGCCGCAGTCGATCAGAATCCGCGCGAGACGGTTTGCCTTCGCATTCAGCTCGCCGTACGTCCAAGATCGGCCGTTGTATGTGACAGCAGGGCGGTCTTTGTGGCGCTGAACAGTCTCTTCGAATAGCTGATGAACCGTTTTGTCTGTCGGCACAGGCAGCGTTTTGCCCTTCCATGCCTCAAGAAGCGCTTGTTTTTCTGTTTCAGTGACGAGTGATAGGCTGGAAAGCGGCTGGTTCGGGTTTTCCGCAACAGCCTTTAGTAACCTCAGAACGTATTCGCTCCATTTTTCAGCCGTTTCTTTTGTGAACAGATCTGTCGCATATTCGAGCTGCAAGCCAATGCCGTTTTCATCAGTAAACCCGCCCAATGTCAGATCAAACTTAGAGGTTCCCTGATGAGCCTCATAAGGTGAAATGCCCAGATTTGGCAATGTAAGCTGTTCTTTATCGGGGTTTTCTGTCGTCACCATCACATTAAATACTGGATTTCGGCTCATATCCCGAGGGAGATCAAGCTGATTAACCAGATCTTCAAATGGATACTCCTGATGCTCCAGCGCTGACAGGTTCGTCTGCTTCGCTTGCTCCAGAAGCTCCGCAAATGTCTGCTGTTCTTTCGCTTCCATTCTTAAAGCAAGGGTATTGACGAACATTCCCGGCATGTCTTGGACATCGGCATTCGTCCGGCCCGCAGTAACGGAGCCGATGACGATATCCCGCTGTCCGGAAATTTTGCTTAAAAAGACGTGGAAAACCGCGTGAAGCACCATGTGCAAGGTCGCTCCGGTTTCCGCGAGCAGCTTTTCGACCGCCTTTGCCGTCTCACTTCCCGTACGGAAACGAAGCGTATCTCCTTTAAAGCTTTGCACAGGCGGACGGGCGTAATCGAGCGGGAGATCAAGCTCTGGCAGCTCGCCTGAAAGAACCGACAGCCAGTACGCCTCATGCTCCTTCATCCGTTCTTTTTGCTCAGCTTCATGTTGCCAAACGGCGAAATCTTTATAATGAAGCGACGGCTCCGGAAGCTGCTCTCCTTTGTAAAGCAGCGCCAATTCTTTTACAAAGATGCCTCTTGAGACGCCGTCTGCGATGATGTGATGCATATCTAAAAGCAACAAATGTTTCTTCGCTTCTATTCGAAGCAAAGCGGCGCGAATGAGCGGTGCGTCGGTTAAGTCAAATGGCTGGATAAATTCCTTAATCTTTTGGTCCGCTTCGTCTTCTTCCGCTTCAAACAGATGAAGATCAACCTCCGCCTCCTCAATAATGCGCTGAACAGGCTCACCATTAGCTTCCATAAATGACGTCCGCAATGATTCGTGCCGGTTCACAAGCTGATTGAGCGAGTCGCGCAGGCGCGACACATCAAGCTCTCCTTCCATTAAAAGAACAGATGGCATGTTGTAGCTTATCGTCTGGCGGTCAAGCTGATTGAGCACATACATCCGTTTCTGCGCGGATGACAATGGATACATAGCCTGCTTGTCAGCCGGCTTGAGGACTTGGTGGCCGCCTGAAACAGCAGATACCTCCATATAAGCCGCCAGCTGGCGAATAGTCGGCTGCTCGAACAGTGCTTTAAGCGGTACGCTTTTCTCCAATTCTGCCTGAATGTTGGCAATCAGCATCATTCCTTTTAATGAATGGCCGCCTAAATCGAAAAAATTGTCGTCAATGCCGATGGCTTCTATGCCAAGCGTTTTCCGCCATATGCGGCATAAGCTTTCTTCAAGCGCTGTTTCCGGTGCCGCCAAGGCCTTGCCAGAAGATTGTGCCGCATTCGGCTTCGGCAAAGCGTTTCTGTCGGTTTTCCCGTTTGCCGTCAGCGGAATTGCGTCAACCTGCACAAAGAAAGCAGGAATCATATGAGACGGCAGTGTTTGTGAAAGCTGGTTCCGGAGCTCTGCTTTTTCGATGGCCTGATCTGACGTATAATACGCGCAAAGCTCTTGAAGGCCGCCCTCGGAAACCGCTAGCACAACCGCTTCTTGAATTCCGCTGAGGCTGAGCATGACCGTTTCAATTTCTTTCGGCTCAATGCGGTAGCCGCGAATTTTCACCTGATCATCAGCCCGGCCGATAAATTCAAACGTACCGTCAGAAAGTCTCCGTACGACATCTCCGGTTTTGTACATGAGGCTGCCCGGCGAATATGGATTCTCCACAAATCTCTCGGCTGTCAGCTGAGGCCTGTTGAGATATCCTCTCGCAAGCCCCTGTCCCGTAATATAAAGCTGTCCGCTCGCTCCCGGCGGCACAAGCTTCAATGCTTCATTTAAGACAAGCGCGCCGGCATTCGCAATCGGTTTTCCGATTGTCGGGCGTTTCGCAAATGCATCCGGCTCAGACAGATCAATCCGTCCGGCTATGGCGCCGATCGTTGCTTCTGTCGGGCCGTAGTGATTGATAAATTCGGTATGTCCATACATCCTGCGAAAGGCAAGAACATCAGACGGGATGATTTTTTCTCCTCCCAAGACGATCAAGCGCAGGGATTCAAACTTCGTCTCTTTTGCAAAACTGGATGTGTTCACCATTGTATGGAACAGAGACGGGGTCAGTTTGATATATGTGATCCCATGCTCCTTGATATAGTGCGCTATTTCATCCGGCGCCGTATAGGTTTCCTTCTGTACGATATGGAGCTCGCCCCCGCCCAGAAGCACGGGGAACACGCTCGTATAGCCTAGGTCAAATGCGTAAGAGGATAGCAATACAGTCTTATCCTTTTCCGTCAGGCTCGCCTCTTCACTAAACCAAGAGACATAGTTTGTCAGATTGCGATGCTCGATCTGCACGCCCTTCGGCTTTCCGGTCGTACCGGACGTATAAATGACATATGCAAGATTGCGAGACCCTGAAATGGATGCTGGGCGCTCCTTGCTTTCATTTCTCCATTTACCTTCATCAAGGTTGACGATTGCCCCTTCATATTGCCCAATAGCCGTCATGTTTCTTTCATTGACGATCGCAATTTTTGCTCCGCTGTCCTCTAATGAATAACGGATTCGTTCTTCGGGTGTATCAGGATCAATGGGAAGGAAAGCTGCCCCCGCCTTCATGACACCGAGAATGGATACCATCACCTCAGCTGACCGGTCCATAACAATCGCAACGATATCTTCACTTCCTGCCCCTTGGGCACGAAGATGGTGCGCCAGCTGGTTCGCCTGTTCATCAAGCTCGCGATAGGTCAGCAGATTTCCGCCAGCCTTCACGGCAGGATGGTCAGGTGTTTGCTGGGCCTGTTTTTCAAAAAGAGCTGCAAAGGTGGCTTCTGTTATTTGAGTCATATGTCTTTCTTCCAGCAAAGCAGCCGTTTCTGCAGATGAAAGCATATCTACTTCAGACAGCCGAACGTTCGGATTAGCCGCGGCCGCTTTGATGATATTGACAAAGTGGCTGCTCAAGCGGCGGATCGTCTCGTCCTTAAACAGAGCAGTCGCATAGTCAAAGCTTAGGCCGATATCGTCTTCACGCTCGACCGCTTCCAAGGAGAGGTCAAATTTCGCCACATGATGAAGCATGGAATACGAGGAAATCTTCAAATCTCCTAATCTTAAAGAAGGAATCTCCATATTCTGCATGTTGAACATCACGCTGAACAGCGGACTTCTGCTTGTATCCCTTGTAAGGGGAAGCTTTTCAATCAGCTCCTCAAGCGGATAGCTCTGGTGCTCGAAGGCTTGAAGGCTGGCTGTTTTGACCTCCTCAAGGAATTGCGCGAAGGTTTTATCCCCCGCTGGTGCCGTTCTGAGTGCTACCGTGTTGACAAACATCCCCGGCACACCTTGCAGATCAGGATGTGTTCTGCCAGCTGTCGGCGAGCCGACAATGATATCATCCTGCGACGCGTACTTAGAAAGGAGTACATTGAATGCCGCCAGCAAAAACATGTACATTGTCGTATCCGTTTCTGCCAAGAGTGACTTGATTTGAGCAGTCATCTGTTGATCAAGCCCGAACATCACGCGCTCTCCCGCAAAGCTCCGCTCAGCAGGCCGCTCGAAATCCGCGGGAAGATCCAGTATTGGCAGCTCGCCTTTAAAGACATCGAGCCAGTATGCCTCATCCTTTTGATAATCAGCGTGTTCTTTGTGCCAAACTGCGTAATCTTTATAGTGAATTTGCGGCAGCTCCAGATCCGCGCCTTGATACATTTTGGCAAGATCACCGATCAGAATGCCTGTTGAACTGCCGTCAGTGATAATATGATGCATATCAATGAGCAGCAGGTGGCGATTTTCTTCCAGCTGGACAAGCTTCGAACGGACGAGCGGCGCACGATGTAATTCAAACGGCTGAACGAACGCTCTGATCATTTCCTCCGCGTCCTCTTCCCGTCCCTTGGCAGCCTCCAGCTGGAACGATATGTTTTTATGAACGGTTTGTACAACCTCTCCGTCGATCATGTCAAACGATGTACGGAGGATTTCGTGCCGGTTGATTAATTGCTGCATCGCGTTTTCAAGTCGGTCTTTATCTACTTCTCCCTCCAGCAAAAGTACAGCGGGGACGTTGTAGCTTGTGTTTGCTTGTCCAAGCTGATTGAGGATATACATTCTCCGCTGGGCCGGGGATACAGGATAATGCTGCTGATAAGGTGCTTGCCTGATCGGTTCAAACGTCTGCTCCTCCTTGCTTTCGTTCTCGTCCAAATACAGCGCCAATTCTTGAATGGTCGGCTTTTCAAAAAGCACTTTAATCGGTACTTCCTTATGGAAATGCTCTTGGATTTTTGCCGTCATCATCATCGCTTTCAAAGAATGGCCGCCGATCATAAAGAAGTTATCGGTAACGCCTGCTTTGACACCGAGTATTCCTTCCCAGATCTCCGCTAATTTCTTTTCACTCTCTGTTTCTGGTGCTGCGTATTCCGGCTGCACGGCTTCTGATTGCGGCGCGGGCAGTTCTTTTTTGTTGATTTTCCCGTTTGGCGTGAGCGGCAGACTGTCCATTTGAATCAGGTGGGCAGGGACCATATAATCAGGCAAAGACTGAGATAGCGTTTTTCTCAGCTCGCTCACAGTCACTTCACAGTCCGCCGTAAAGTACGCGCAAATTTCATTTTCATCCGCTTTGTTTTTGCGGATGATCACCGCAGCCTCTGTCACATGCTCAGCCATGTTCAGTTTTGTTTCAATTTCGCCAAGCTCAATTCGGAAGCCGCGCACCTTCACTTGGTTGTCGATTCTGCCTAAAAATTCGATATTGCCGTCCGGCAGCCATCTTGCCAAGTCGCCAGTGCGATAAATCCTTTCACCCGGTCTGAACGGGTCTTCGAGAAATTGCTTCTCCGTCAGCTCAGGGAGATTGACATAGCCACGCGCCACACCGATTCCGCCGACGCAAAGCTCGCCGGGTGCGCCGATCGGCTGCAGGCGTGCCTGCTCATCCATGATGTAGGCAGTGGAATTTCCGATCGGCTTCCCGATTGGGATAGAGCCGCCATACTCGCGGTCGATCAGAAAACTTGTTGAAAACGTCGTGTTTTCTGTCGGGCCGTATCCGTTCCACAATGAAAGCGACGGCGATGCCTGTTTGACTTTGCTGACAATATGCGGAACGAGTGCGTCTCCCCCGATGATTAAATGACGCAGTGTGCTGAACATACCCGCATCCTTTGCGGCAAGCTGGTTGAATAAAGGTGATGTCAGCCACATCGTCGAGATTCTTTGCTCGCGCAGGAATGCAGCAAATTGTTTCGCATCAAGCAGCGTCTCTTTTTTGACCGGATAAAGCGCTGCGCCATTTAGCAGTGCGCCGAACACTTCAAACGTTCCGGCATCAAAGCTGACCGCTCCTGTTTGCGCCATACGGTCCTCTTCAGTAACAGGAACGTACCCGGCATTTTTGACGAGGCGCAGAATGCTTTTATGTTCGATCATGACGCCTTTTGGTTTGCCCGTTGAACCGGATGTGTACATGATGTATGCCAAGTCGGACGGGGCGGATGGCAGGTTGAGATTGTCAGCCGCTTCGCTCTCATCCAAGCCTATGTCCAGTGTAAGGACCGGCACCTGCAGCTGATGTGCCTGCTCTGTATAAGAAATTCCGTTCAAGACCATTCGAACGGAGCTGTCCTCTGCCATGAACCGAAGACGGTCCCCAGGAAGCGCTGGATCAAGCGGAACATATGCGGCGCCTGCTTTTAACACAGCCAGCATGCCGACAACGGTTTCTATTGAGCGGTCGTTCATAATCGCGACTGTTTCCCCTTTTTGAAGGCCTTGCTCAATCAGCTTTCTCGCCAGACGATTGGCCGCGGCATTCAGCTCGCGATATGTCAGCTCGGTTCCTTCATATACAACGGCAGTACTCGCCGGCGTCCGTTTCGCTTGTTCTTCAAACACTTGATGAACAGCCATTCCTTCCGGGAGTTCGGCTTTCGTGCTGTTAAACACCTCGACAATTTGCTGCTGCTCTTCGGCTCCCACAAGCCCGCACTCACGCACAAACGCGGCCGGCTGATCGACAGCTGCTTCCATCATGCGGGTAAGGTGCTCCGCTGTCCGTTCGATAAAAGCGGAATCAAAGGCGGCGCCGTTATATTTGATTTTGACGGTCCACGTTTTGCCCGGATACACAATCAGGTTGAAATCGAAGCTCGTTTGTTCAAATGCGCTTTCTACCTTGATCGAGAACCCGAGACGGTCTTCCATGCTGCCATTTTCAAGCTCCTGATCAAGCGGATAATTTTCAAACGCGACCAGATGGTTTAAGAGATTGCCATCAAGGGCTGAGCGTTTTTGAATCTCATAGAGCGGCACGTAATCGTAACGCTCCGCCTCTACTGCATGCCGCTGAACAGCTGTGAAAATATCAGCGAAAGCAGCATCTCGTTCAACGTTTACCCGCACTGGAATGGTGTTGATAAACAGCCCCGCCATCGTTTCAATTCCGTTGATTTCAGACGGCCTTCCCGAGACGACCGTTCCGAAGACCACATCATCCGTAAAGTTGTATTTGCTGAGAACAATGCCCCAAACGGCCTGAAATAGGTTAGGCCCTGTCACTTGATGGCGGTTTGCGGCTTGCTGAATACGGGCAACCAGTGTTTCGTCCCATGTAAATGAATATTCTTTATTGACGTATTCGTCTTTTTTCACAGGCAGGCGGCCCGGGAGCACACTTGGCTGTTCAAAACCCGCCAAGCGCTCGCTCCAGTAGATCTCGGCTTCTTCATTGTCCTGTTTTCCAAGCCACTTGATGTAATCGGAATAAGGCTTGCCCTGACCGTTTGCCGGTGTCCTGCCAGCTCTGAGCGCTTCATAGTTTTGGAACAGGCTTTTCATGAGGACGCCCATGCTCCAGCCGTCCATCATAATATGATGATTGCTCCAGACGAGGTACAGCTGATCTTCATCAAGGCGGAAAACTGCCACCTTGAACAAAATGTCTTTTGCCAGGTTAAAGCCTTGTCGCTGAACGTCTTGTTTGTAACGCTCAATGTGCTCTTTCTGGCGGCTCGCGTCTGCATGACTGATATCCTCATAATGCACCTTTGTTTTGCGTTCCGCTAATACGACCTGACGCGGTTTTTGCAGCTGCTGATGCACAAATACCGTACGGAGAATATCGTATGACCGAATCAGTTCATTGACGCTTTTCTCAAAGATTTCAAGATCAAAAGCGCCGTGAATCCCAAGCTCTAATTGTGTGAAGTATGAGGAAGAATGCGGATCAAGCATCGCATGATACAGCATTCCCTCCTGCATTGGTGTCAGTGCGTACACCTTTTGAATCGATTTTTTGCTCATATGCCACCTCTATTAGAAAATTTCCATTAATTTATCAAGCTCATCCAGCGTCAAATCGTCGTCACCAAGGTCACTCGGGGTCAGTTCCGTACCATCTTGAGATAGGCAATGTTCAATGATTCTGAGTAGATGCGCTTTAAAGCTGTCGCTGAATGACTTTATCGTTTTTTCATGAAATTCAAGAGAATGATAGGCCAGTGACATCGTCAGTTTTCCGTTTTCGATATATCCGACAACATCCAGCGCGTTCGGTTTTTCTGTTTCCGGGCTTAACGATTGTCCTGATGGCAGCTCTGATCTCGTGAACAAGCCTGCATCCGACATGTCATCGAACTGTCCTAAATAGTTAAAGCTGACATCCGGCTGAATCGAGAACGCCACATCTTCTTTATGTTCCGGTGCCGTCAGATAGTGCAGAATGCCGTATCCGACTCCCTTATTCGGCACATGTCTGATATCTTCTTTCATTTGCTTCAGCTGGTAGCCCAGGTCATCCGCATGCTTCATATCAAGCACCATCGGGTACATACTTGTAAACCAGCCGACTGTGCGGGAAATAGTCAGGTCTTCTATCATTTCTTCACGTCCATGCCCCTCTAAATGAACACTTACTTGATCTTGGCCTGTCCACTCCTTCATCGCCAATCCGAATGCCGTCAGCAAAATATCATTCATTTCTGTGTGATATGCCTCATGCACCTTTGTGGTGAGCTGTTCTGTCTCTTCAGCAGTCAGCGAGAATTCAATTGTCTTTGTATGTTTCATTCGCTGATCACCAGATTCGCGGTCTTTCGGAAGCTTTACAGCGACAGTTTGTTCTTCAAGCTGTCTCCAATACTCTTTTTCTTTCAAAAAGGCTTTGGAGTTCGCGAAGTCTTGCAATCTCTCTGCATACTCTGCAAATGAATGTGTTTTCTGCGGGAGAACCGGTTCATTGCCTTGCTCAAGCTGTGTATATACCGCGGCGAAATCCTCCAGTAAAATCCGCCACGACACGCCGTCAACCACTAAGTGGTGAATGGCAAGCAGCAAGTGGTCTCCGTCTTCCGCTTGGAACAATCCCGCTTTTAACAATCCGCCTTCCTGCAAGTCGATGCTGCTTTGCAAACGCTCCGCTTCTCTCTCTATACGGTCTTCGTGATCTTTCGATTGTCCCTCAATCTGGATGACCTCCAATTGAGCGGAAGAGGCTTCAAGTCCTCTGTTGTATTGAACGACATCTTCCTGTCCCTCACGGTAAACCATACGGAGCGCGTCATGATGCTCGATCAGCGCCTGCAATGTTTTCTCAACACGTTCAGGATCAAAGCCCTTCTTGGCGTGAAGCATCACCGATTGGTTCCAGTGGTGCTTGTTCGTGAAGTTCTTTTCAAAGAACCAGCGCTGGATCGGCGTCAGGATGACTTCGCCCTCCACCGGGCCTTGGTCTGCCTGTTTGCCTTCGGCACGCTCTACGTATTGGGTCAGCTCCTCGATCGTTGGGTGCTGGAAGAGATCTTTCATTTCCAGCTTCCAGCCGTGCTGGTTCAAGCGGCTCGCCATCTGAATTCCTTTGATGGAATCTCCGCCCAGCGAGAAGAAATTATCGGTGACACCGACTTCAGCCATTCCAAGCACGTCCTGCCAGATGCCGGCAAGCAGCTCTTCCATGTCGGTCGTCGGCGCTTTGTATTCCCCGCTTCCCGCTTCGATGTCCGGCTCAGGCAAGGCTTTGCGGTCCACTTTGCCGTTTGCCGTAACCGGAAGCTCGCTCAGCGTCACCCAGAACGCCGGGATCATGTAATCCGGCAGGGTTTCCTTCAGTGCTGATTTCAGTGCTTCTATGTCAGCTGATTCCGGTGTGACATACGCCGCGATCGCTGTATTGCCGCCTTTATCTTTGACAGCTGTCACTGCCGCATCCTGCACCCCAGAAAGCTGTGCGAGCTGGACTTCGATTTCTGAAAGCTCGATTCGGTTGCCGCGGACCTTGACCTGCTGGTCGATCCGGCCGATGTATTCGATGCCGCCGTTCACCCACTTCACCAAATCGCCGGTGCGGTACATGCGTTCACCCGGCACAAACGGATCAGCGACAAACCGCTTCGCGGTTTCGTCTTCTCGATTCAGATAGCCTCGCGCCAGTCCGCGTCCCGCCACGCAAAGCTCTCCGGCTACGCCTTCCGGCTGCACCTGATTGCCCTCGCCAAGAATGTACACTCTCGTATTGGCGATCGCCTGTCCGATGGAAAGCGAGCCTTCCTCCGGATGGATTTCCGTGCTTGTGGCAACGACCGTGTTTTCTGTCGGCCCGTAGTTGTTGACGAGCTTGTACGGCTTTTTCACGGCACGCTTCAGCTTGTCTCCTCCAGTCAAGAGGACACGAAGTGATGTGTTCTCAAGCTCCATGAACTGTTCCGCCAGCTGTGTCGGCAGGAACGTAATCGTTACGCCGTTCGTTTCGAAATAATCGTTTAGGCGGACAATATCGAGGCGGATCGCTTCATCTATGACGTGAAGCTCGGCGCCGATCGTCCAAGTCGGGAACATCTCCCAAATGGAAGCGTCAAACCCAAAGCCCGCGTACTTCGCACTGCGGTCCTCCGCTGTCATGCCAAACGCGTCGTGGTGCCAGAAGCACAGGTTCACAAGCGCATGGTGCTCGACCATGACACCCTTCGGCTGTCCGGTCGTCCCAGACGTGTAAATCATGTACGCCAAGTTCTCAGCGGTTACAGTGGTCTCTGGATTCTCCTCGTCATTTTCATCAAGCGGCAGGCTTAGAATCGTGCGGCTTCCGTCGAGAAGGATGACATCTCCCGTATAGCTGTCCGGCACTGAAATGCCCTCTTGCTTCAAGAGAAGCTTCGCGCCGCTGTCCTGTAAAATATACTCAATCCGCTGATCAGGGTAGTCAGGATCAATCGGCACAAATGCCGCTCCCGCCTTTAAGACGCCGAGCAAAGCGGCGGACATTTCAAGCGACGGCTTCGTGAGAACGCCGACGCGGTCATCCGGGCTGATGCCGCAGTCGATCAGAATCCGCGCGAGACGGTTTGCCTTCGCATTCAGCTCGCCGTACGTCCAAGATCGGCCGTTGTATGTGACAGCCGGGCGGTCTTTGTGGCGCTGGACAGTCTCTTCGAATAGCTGATGAACCGTTTTGTCTGTCGGCACAGGCAGCGTCTTGCCCTTCCATGCCTCGAGAAGCGCTTGTTTTTCTGTTTCAGTGACGAGTGACAGGCTGGAAAGCGGCTGGTTCAGGTTCCCAGTAACAGCATCTAAAAGCTGCATCCAGTATTGCTTCCATCGTTCAATCGTTTCCTGCTTAAACAGAGCTGTATTGTATTCGAGTACGAATGTAAGCCCTCCGTCGGTTTCGTCAGCTGTCAGTGTGAGATCAAACTTGGCTGTTTTCCGTTCAAACGGATGTGGCTCAAGCTGAATCCCTTTCATTGTTAAATCCTTTATATTCGCATTTTGCATTGAAAAAACTGCATCGAATAACGGATTTCTGCTTGTGTCACGCTGAACCTGAACATTTCCGATCAAGTCCTCAAGCGGGTAATCCTGCGCATCAAAAGCGCTGAGTGCCGTTTCTTTCACTTCATTAAGATAGTCAGCAAAGGTCTTTTCACCCTTCGGATACGTGCGCAGCGCCAATGTATTGACGAACATTCCGATAACGCGGCTGACGTCCGCTTGAGATCGTCCGGCCACAGGTGAACCGACGATGATATCGTCTTGTCCGCTCAATTTTGATAAAAACGCACTGTATGAAGCCAGCAGCACCATGTAAAGCGTGGAATCCGTTTCTTTTGCAAGCCTGCGCAGAGCATCAGCTTTGCCTGCTTCTAATGAAAATGCAATGCGGTCTCCCTCAAATGTTTGAACGGCAGGCCGGCTGTAGTCAGTCGGAAGCGTCAGTACCGGCAGCTCTCCATCCAGCTCCTTCAGCCAATGTTCCTCTTGCTTCTTGTAAAGCTCAGACTGAATGAACTGTTGCTGCCACACGGCATAATCCTTATATTGAATACGGAGCGGCTCAAGGGTTTCTCCGTCGTACAGCTTTGAAAGCTCCTCAATCAGCACACCGACAGATGCACCATCAGAAATAATATGATGCATATCGAACAGCAGCACATGCTCAGTGTCTGAATGCTTGATAAGCCCTATTCTGAACAGTGGAAGTTGGTCGATTTTGAAAGGCTTAATAAACTCAGAAACGATCCGCTCTGTCTCTTCTTCCGGGGCTTCGAAATAGGCTATCTCGCACTCAGCCTCTTCCCAGATCCGCTGCACCGTTTCTCCATCTTTTATTTCAAACGTGGTTCTCAAGGCTTCATGACGCTGCATTAACTGCTGCATGACGCTGTTAAGCCTTTCAACATCAAGCTCACCTGTCAGGCGCAGAACCGCCGGCATGTTATAGCTCGTTTGCGCATCCTCAAGCTGCTGAAGCACGTACATCCGTTTTTGCGGTGAAGAAACAGGATACGTATCTTGTTTCTCTGCCGGGCTGATACTTGCGGCTGTCCCTTTTTCAGCAGAGGCAATCACCTGTGCCAAGCCCTCAACCGTCGGTGATTGGAAGAGATCCTTGAGTGACAGCTCAACGCCCAGTTCCTGATGAACCAAGGCAAGCATCTTCATGCCTGCTAATGAATGTCCGCCAATGTCAAAGAAGTGGTCATAAACGCCGACTTGTTCTGCCTGAAGTACCTGTGCCCAAATGTCTGCGACTTTTTGTTCCGTTCCATTGCGTGGCGCAACATATGAAACACCTCTTGAAACGTTGGCATCAGGAATCGGCAGCGCTCTCCGGTCAATTTTTCCGTTCCCTGTCAGCGGCAGCTCGTCCATTTGGATAAACACCGCAGGAACCATATATGCCGGCAAGTCCTTCGCAGCATGCTCTCTCATCTCTTGTGATGAGATGTCTCCCTCTCCGACATAGTAAGCGCAAAGCAGTTGATCTCCCGCTCCTTGTTCAACAGCAAGCACAACACTTTCCTGAACACGATCATGGGTTTGCAGCTGATGTTCGATTTCTCCAAGCTCGATGCGCTGTCCGCGAATCTTCACCTGATGGTCGATTCGCCCGATAAATTCGATGTCGCCATTCGGCAGCCATCTCGCAAGGTCTCCCGTTTTATACATGCGTTCGCCGGATGTAAACGGATGGGGAACAAATTTCTCCTCAGTCAGTTCTGGACGGTTGTAATAGCCTTTCACGAGTCCTTCGCCGCTGACGCAAAGCTCTCCGGCAATCCCGGCAGGCTGCACGTGTCCCGTACGGTCAAGAATGTATACTTCCGTATTGCTAACCGGTTTTCCAATCGGAACAGACAGCGTGTGCTCCTCCAATTCATCAACCGGATGATACGTCGCGAAAACCGTGCTTTCAGACGGCCCATACATGTGAAGGAGCTTGCCCTTTCCAACCGTTTGCAAAGCTTTTCTGACATGCTCAACCGAAGCCCGTTCCCCGCCAAACATAATCTTGCGAAGCGTTGACAAGCATGCCGGATTCAAGTCCACAAGCAAGTGGAACAAAGCGGTTGTAATCATGAGAATGCTGATGTTCTCCCGTTCAATGACGCGGGACAGACGAGCCATGTCCAAAACGGTTTCTTTCGGTATCAGCACCAGCTTGGCTCCGTTTAACAAAGAGCCGAACATATCGAACATAAACGCGTCAAACACGTAATTTGAAAGTCCGAGAATCGTATCCTGTTCTGTAATGCTGAGATAATTCGTTTTCTTCACCGTACGGAGAATATTGGCATGTGTCACGATATTCCCCTTTGGCGTTCCTGTCGTTCCGGAAGTATACGTCAGGTTGGCCATTGCCGCAGAATCAAGAGGCAGTGCGAGATTTCGCGCTTCGTCATGATAGCTTTCTTCCTCATCTGCGAGCACGATAACGCCGCCAAATTCAGCTTCTTCCGCTAAAGCCTTTAATTTCCTCTGTGTGAGAAGCACCTTTGCGCCGCTGTCACGGAAGAAATGCTGCATCCGCTGAATCGGATGTTCCGGATCAATCGGAACATAAGCCGAACCTGATTTTAATACTGCCAAGATCGACACAATCATCTCCATGGACCGCTCACATAAGACAGCCGCAGTTCCGCCTTCGCCAGCTCCAAGAGAAAGAATGCCGCGGGCTAAACGATTGGCCCGTTCATTCAGTTCACGATAAGTGAGTGATTCGCCTTCATATTGAAGCGCAGTGTGGTCTGGCGTATTCGCCGCTTGCTCTTCAAACAGCTGAACAATTGTTTTGTCTTTCGGATAAGGTGTTCTGCCCGGGTTAAACTGCTGAATTTGCAAAGCAGCCTCCTCTTCAGAAAGAAGCTTAAACTCGGAAATCCGCTGTTCCGGCTCAGCCGCAGCATCTTCAAGCAAACGCGCAAAATGCGTAAGCAGCCTGTTTGCCGTGCTTTGTTTAAAGAGCTTCGTGCTGTAATCCAAATCAAGCTCAATGCCTTCATCGGTTTCTCTCGCCTGCACTGTCAAATCAAATTTGGCTATCTTGAAATTGGTCTCATGAACAGACAAGGACAGATCGCCGACAGCCGGAATGCCCTCTGTCGCGTTTTGAAGGCTGAACATCGTGTCAAACAGCGGATGCCTGCTTACATCACGCGGGATGTTTAAATCTTCAACAAGCCACTCAAACGGATAATCCTGATGGGAAAAGGCATCCAGCACGCGTTTGCGGACACGCGAGATCAATTGGGTAAACGTCTCATCCTGCTTGACCTCACTGCGAATCGCAAGCGTATTGACGAACATCCCGACAATGCCCTCTGTATCGGAATGGTTTCTGCCGGCTGACGGCGTCCCGACAATGATGTCATCCTGTCCCGTATACTTTGACAAAAGCGTATAGTAAGCGGAAAGCATCACCATATACAAAGTGGCGCCGTTTTGTTCAGCCAAACGATTGAGGCGATCCTTTACCCCCGCATCCAGCTTGATTGACACCCGATCCCCTTCAAAGCTTTGAACAGGCGGTCTCGGATAATCGGACAGAAGCTGAAGCACCGGGAGCTCGCCTGCAAAGACTTCCTTCCAATAAGCTCGGTCCTTCTTGTACCCTTCAGCAGCCTGCCTGCTTTGCCATACGGCGTAGTCCTTATACTGGAGACGAAGCTCAGGAAGCTGTTCGCCTTTATAAATGCGTGCTAATTCCTCCAATATAATGCCAATGGATACACCGTCAGAAATCAAGTGGTGCATGTCAAACAGCAGCATATGACGGTTCTCTTCAAGCTTCAGCAGACCGATTCTGAACAGCGGAGCTTTCGCCAAATCAAATTTCCGAACGAATGAAGCCATAATTGCCTCATCTGAGCGGCCGCCTCTTTCAATCATCTCAATGTTGAATTCAACGCTGTCGTAAATGTTCTGTCTCGGCGTGCTGTTTTCAAGAACAAATGACGTTCTCAAAGACTCGTGGCGTCGGATTAACCCCTGAAATGCGCGCTCCAGTTTTTGAATATCTAAAGGCCCTTCCAGAATTGCTGCCGCCGGCATGTTGTAGCCGACTCCCGCATCCTCGAACTGGCTGACGATATATGTTCGCTGCTGTGCCAGAGAAAGCGGATAATGCTCCTGTTTTTCAGCAGGTTCAATCACCGCAAAAGCTTTGCTTTCTCTGTGATCTGCTTCCTGTGCAAGAGCCGCAATCGTCGGATGCTCAAACAAATATTGAAGCGGAATCTCGATGCCTGTTTCCTTATGAATCTTCGTTAAAAGGGTCATGGCCTTCAATGAATGTCCGCCCGTTTCAAAGAAATTGTCAAAGATCCCCGCCTTCTCAACGTTCAGCACATCCTGCCAAATGGCTGCGATTGCTTTTTCAGTCTCATTTCGCGGCGCTGTATAGGCCGTGCCGCTGACAGCCTTCACCTCTAGCGCAAACAGCTTGCGGCGATCGACTTTGCCGCTTGGCGTAAGCGGAATTTCTGTCACGTCTGTAAAGTAAGCCGGCACCATATAGTCAGGAAGCTGTCTGGCCGCATGCTCCCTCAAGCCGGCTGGCGCAAATTCGCTTCCAGGCTTCTGCACAACATATGCGCAAACCTCAAGATTTCCCTGTTCGTCAGGCCGTGCCAAAACAACGGCTTTTGCAACGTCGGGCGCCTGCTGAATCACAGCTTCAATTTCCCCAAGCTCAATTCGGTATCCGCGGACTTTGACCTGGTCATCCTCTCTGCCTAAATATTCGATTGTTCCATCTGGAAGCCAGCGCACCACATCCCCGGTTCGGTACATGCGCTCGCCCGCCACGAACGGATCTTGTAAAAACTTCTCATCCGTCAATTCAGGTAAATGCAAATAGCCTCGGCCTACACCGTCTCCCGCGATATAAAGCTCGCCCGCCACGCCTTCAGGCTGCAGCCGGCATTTTTGATCCAAAATATATAAGCGGTTATTACCCAGCGCTTTCCCGATCGGCACATACGCTGATTGAACGGGACTCTCCGAGATAACCGGATGAACAGAGGCGTCAACACACGTTTCAGTCGGTCCGTACACATTGGTCAAACGCGGTGCCGCGCCTGTTTCTTTAAACAGCTTCATCAGCTTATCCGCAACGACAGAGGATAGGCCTTCTCCGCCAATCAGCATATGCTTCAGCTTAAGTCCGACAAGATCGCCCGCCGCTATCAACATTTGCAGATGGGCAGGTGTACCATCCGTCGCCTCAATGCTATTTCTCCGATAATACGCAGCAAGGGCGGCCCCGTTCGTCACTGTTTTCTTCGGTACGATATATAGGGTTTGTCCCAAAAGAAGCGACGCGAAAATCTGCTTCACTGACGCATCAAAGTGGAAAGGCGCAAGCAATGCCATCCGCAGGGTTTGGCAGCCGCTTTGATAAATCGTCTGCTGCAGAGATTCAACCAAGTGATGAACCTGGCGATGCTCGATCATAACGCCTTTCGGACGTCCGGTTGTTCCCGATGTGTAAATAATGTAAGCAAGATTCCGCGCGTTTACATCAGCCTCCGGCATGTCGTCTGCGCCTTCCGCAATCGCCTGATCAAAATCAATCAATTCAGCATCGGACGCAGGAGCTTCAATCTGCGATTCAGTCAGGATGAAGTCCGCCCCGCAATCCTCCAAAATATATTGAATCCGCTCAGCAGGAAAACCGGGATCAATCGGCACATAGGCTCCGCCGGCATTTAAAATCCCCATGATAGATGTAATCATCCGTTCAGAGCGTTCAATCAGTACGGCGACAGGACTGTCCGGGCCAACCCCTTTTTGTTTCAGCACATTGGCAATGCGTGCAGATTGCTCATGTAACGCTCGATAGGACAATGTGCGATCTTCAAATACAACTGCTGGGTGATCTGAAAGCAGCTCAGCCTTTTCTCGGAAAAGCTCTGGGATCGTCATGTCCTTACGGTAGTTCACAGATTTACCGCCGGCCATCGCAAGCAGCTTCTCTTTCTCCCCTTCAGAAATCAGTGTTAATTCATCAATTGTATGTTCTGGATGCGTTAACGCGTTCTCCAGCATGGTCATCATGCGCTCACAAATCATGTTGATTTCTTCACGTGAAAATAAATCAGTTCGGTAATCAAAATCTATGGTGAGTTTCCCAGTATCCCATCGATCCTTTACATGAATCGAGACATCATTTAATCCGCTGCCGCTGAAAATCGGCTCTGTCAAAAAGGCAAGATCCTCTTCTTTCTGCCACTGCATCACTTGATATTCAAGAGAAACTGTAAACAGCCTGGTCAGAGAGCTCTTTGTTTCACGCAAATCGTTGATCAGGAGATTATACGGATACTTTTGGTGGCGAAGTGTCTTCATGAGATCCTTCATCCGATCTTTGACAAATTCTAAAAACGCTTGCCCGCCGTCAATGTTTGTCCGAAGCGGAACCGTAGAAACAAACATGCCTAGCATTTGCTTCTCTTTCGCATTCGTCCGGTTGCCCATAAAGGTTCCCGTCACAACATCATTCTGGCCGCTGACCCTGTACAAATAGGCGGCAAGCAACGATTGAAACACCGAAAGAACACTGACTTTGTTTGCCTCACAAAACGAGAGAATCTGTTGATGAAGCGCTTCAGGCACATCTTGAGAGTACCTCTCAGCATCCAAACTCCCTCCTGCGGAAGCATTCCGTTTCAGGGAAACAAGTTCAGGCACCGATTCAAATTGCTTGTTCCAAAACGCCTTGTCCTTTTCAAACCGCTTCGATTGAGCATAGTCCTGTTCAGATAAAACATGATCGATAAATGAATGCGAGATTCCTTCTTTTGTCTCTGAGCCGCTAGCTAATTCTAAATAAATGTGCATGATCGCATTCCCGAGAATATTCATGGAGATGCCATCAGAAATTACGTGATGAACATTTGCGTAAAACCACACTTCATTTTCCTTTATGGTGAACAAGGAAAAACGGAACAAATCACAATCGTACAGCGGCAAAGGTTTTTTCGTTTCCTCCCGGCTCCATTGTGAAATAGACTCTATCGCATTCGGATCTCCAGTAGTGTCAGTATGTTTTATATCAACAGGCCGATACTCGCTAATATATTGAACTGGCTCACCGTTTTCATCGAGCCGCAGCCGAAGGCGCATGGACTCATTTCTGCGAATAAACTCTTGAATCGCCTGCCCAACAAGCACATAATCAATCGCATCGGCTGAAACCAGCTTACCAATCCCCGCAAGGTTTGAAATACTCGTGTGAGGATAAAATTTTTCTGTATACCAAATTCGTTTTTGTGCATCCGTTAAAGGATAAAAAGTTATTTCCATATTGTCATACCTCCCCTAGTCTTCATAAGCAGTGAACATGTGCAGCGCATTTTCTCTTTTTTATCCATACCAGCTTTTAATTCTTATGAACTAACAACCGAAATAGCCCAAAGTACTACACTTAAAAAGCAGTGCTTCCAATCTACCGCTATTAAAACAGGCTGCCGTCAGTCAGCATTGCGGGGTCTAACACAAGCGAATAAAGACCGCAAGCCCCCCCACCCTAATAGGAAACAATTTTGGCTATTTATTCATTGTTTTCAATATTTTTTATCTTACTACCGTTCACTTTAAATGAAAAAAATGTTTTTATCACCGAAAAATGGGTGAAAAGTTTCATGCGGGATGCCGAAAGATTCCAGTTTATTTACAGGGATATTTTTGCGGGATGCCGCAATTATTTCCACTAAACATTATTTACAGAAAAATAAAAATTTTTAAAACAAACTTCTGCGTTCAATCTTATTTATTGTTGACTGCGATTTACAGTCTTTACATGATATATGTTTACCGCGCAAAAACCGAAAAACAGGCAAAAAAAAGACACCCTTGCGAAGAGCGCCTTACAACGATTCTTTCATGACATTTTTGTCGATATCAAACAATTCCATATAGCCTTTCCCCCACTCATACATGGCATCAAGAATAGGCATGAGGCTTTCTCCTTGCGAGGTCAGAGAATATTCAACCCTTGGCGGGACAACCGGATACACTTCCCTGTGAACAATCATATCCTGCTCAAGCTCTCTCAGCTGATTCGCGAGGATCTTCTGCGTAATATCAGGAATCAATGTTTTTAATTCATTGAACCGTTTTGTGCCTTCTTTTCCTAAATGCCACAAAATGAGCATTTTCCACTTACCGCCAATCACTGCAAGCGTTAATTCCTTCTCACAATTAAACCTTTTTCCGTCCATCCGGCTCAAAAGAAATCCCCTCTCAGTAACCTTTTTATATGTTAGATACGTATCGTCACTTACTTACTTTTTTGCAGACTCTTTTTTCATTATACTCACTCATAATACTTAGAGAAAGAAATCTGATTGCCGCTCCACACAGTATCCTCCAAGTAACTTGTTGACTTCAAAGTGCCTACTTCTCATCAATAGAAGGAACCTATAGAATGAAAAATAATTCGAAAAAGGGAGTGGATCAACAATGGAATTACAGCTTGCATTAGACCTCGTCAACATCCCCGAAGCCATTGAGCTTGTCAAAGAAGTGGAACAATATATCGACGTGGTTGAAATCGGAACACCTGTCGTCATTAATGAAGGCCTAAAAGCCGTTAAAGAAATAAAAGACACATTTCCGCAATTGAAAGTTCTTGCAGACCTGAAAATCATGGATGCCGGGGGCTACGAAATCATGAAAGCGTCGGAAGCGGGCGCTGACATCATCACCGTTTTAGGGGCTACAGACGATGCAACGATTAAAGGCGCAGTAGAAGAAGCCAAAAAACAAAAGAAGAAAATCCTAGTGGACATGATTAACGTGAAAGACATCGAATCCCGCACGAAAGAAATCGACGCACTCGGTGTTGACTACATCTGCGTCCACACTGGTTATGATCTTCAAGCAGAGGGCAAAAACTCTTTCGATGAATTAACGACAATCAAAAATACCGTAAAAAACGCAAAAACCGCAATCGCGGGCGGCATCAAACTTGATACACTGCCAGAAGTAATCAAACAAAAGCCTGACCTTGTCATTGTTGGGGGCGGAATTACAAGCGCGGCAGACAAAGCCGAAACAGCTTCAAAAATGAAACAGCTGATTGCCCAAGGATAAATCAGATGAAAACGACTGAATACGTAACGGAAATTCTCAATGAGTTACACCGTTCAGCAGCTTATATTTCTGATGAAAAAGCTGACCAGCTTGCCGATCACATTCTTTCGTCTAATCAAATTTTTACTGCGGGTGCGGGGCGGTCTGGCCTGATGGCAAAATCCTTCGCGATGAGATTGATGCACATGGGCTTCAACGCCCATATAGTCGGTGAAATTCTCACTCCGCCGCTCGCCGAAGGAGATCTAGTTATTATCGGCTCAGGCTCAGGCGAGACAAAGAGCTTGATTCATACCGCAGCAAAAGCGAAAAGCTTACACGGAAATGTTGCAGCTTTAACCATCAATCCGCAATCAAGTATCGGAAAACAAGCAGACCTGATCATTAGAATGCCTGGTTCTCCTAAAGACCAGTCAAACGGAAGCTATAAAACCATCCAGCCAATGGGATCATTATTTGAACAAACGTTGCTGCTATTCTACGACGCAGTAATTTTAAAACTCATGGAGAAAAAAGAACTCGATTCTGAAACCATGTTCACCCACCACGCGAACCTTGAATAGCCTTACACAACCGGCCTGAAGATCAGGCCGGTTTTATTTTTTCTAAAATAAAACTTTAAGCCTGAAAATCCGATAAGTAATATGACCTACGAATTGCAAAAGGAGGAATTATGTTGATAAAACGACTTAAGTTGAAGCTAGGAACTAAAATTCTTTTCCTGGTTTTTGTGGTGATTCTTTTATTTTCCGCATCAGTCGGCACGGTGATGCTTAAGGAAATTACAGAAAACATGAAACAAATGGCAACTGAAAAAGCGAAAGGGGATCTCGCTTTAAGCAATGCTTATATTGATGATGTCATTTCAGGGGACTGGCAGGTGAAAAACAATAAGCTCTATAAAGGGCAAACACAAATCAATGGAAATGAAGATATCGTTGATCTGCTTGGCGAAAAAACGGGTGATACCATTACCATTTTCCAAGGCGATACTCGTGTTGCAACCAATGTCATGAAGAATGGAGAAAGAGCTGTTGGCACCCAGGCTTCTTCTGAAGTTACTGAAGCTGTATTAAAGAACGGCAAACGGTTCTACGGACAGGCAGATGTTGCAGGCTCCTCTTATCAGACGGCATACATGCCGTTAAAAGATCAAAACGGGAACATCATCGGCATGCTTTATACCGGAGCCAATCAAAGCATATTAGCATCACTTACACATTCGCTTTTCACTCAATTCGCTATCGTTCTTGTTATCGTCATTATGGTATCAGTCATCCTTGTCCTGCTTTTCACAAAAAAAATCAACAAGCGGCTGAACGCTTTAAAAAGCGCGTTTGAAAGTGCCGGAAACGGAGACATGACAATAGAGGTGTCAGATAAAACCGGTGACGAGCTCTCAGAACTAAGCGCCTATTATAACAAGATGAGAATGAAGCTGAACGATACTATCCAAACTGTACAACAATCAGCCCTTCAGCTTGCGTCAGCCTCTCAGCAGCTCTCAGCCGGAGCAGAGGAAACAAATCAAGCTTCAGAAAAAATCACAGAAGCTGTACAGCAGATTGCAAATGGAGCCCAAGATCAGATCACCCGAATTGAAAATAGTGAAAGCTCATTAAAACAAGCTTCAGCAGACATCCGGGATATTTCTGCAAATACTGCCGCTATCGCTGACAAAGGGCAGCTCGCTCAATCAAAAGCAGACATTGGACAAAAGGAAATTGCAAATGTACAGGCGCAAATGGATGCGATTCACCAGTCAATTCAGAAAAGCGGAGAAATCATACACCAGCTAGACGGCCGCTCTAAACAAATTGAGCAAATTTTATCGGTCATCACCCAAATTGCCGACCAGACAAACCTGCTTGCGCTGAATGCAGCGATCGAAGCTGCCAGAGCCGGTGAACATGGAAAAGGCTTTGCTGTTGTTGCCGATGAGGTACGCAAATTAGCGGAAGAGTCTCAACAGTCTGCGGGACAGATTTCAAAACTGATCAAAGAAATACAAAATGATATGAACCAATCTGCAAGATCTGTTGAGCATGTGAAAACAGAAGCTGCAGAGGGAGTCACCATGATCCAGCGCACCAGAGATGCATTTAAGGAAATTGCAGCTGCAACAGGTGAAATCAGCGCCGAGATTAGTGATTTATCAGCATCTGTAACAAACATTTCAGCCAGTGCACATCAAATAAATGATTCCTTTGCAGCCAATACGGCCGACATTAAAGAATCTACTCAAAATACCCGGCAAGCGGCTGCATTAACAGAGGAGCAATTTGCTGCAATGGAGGAGATTACCGCAGCTTCTGAAACGCTGTCTCAATTAGCTGAGGAGCTTACCGGTATCATAAGCCAATTTAAAATGATTAATCAAGCCGAAAACGGCTGATGACTTACTATCATTATTGTAAATTCGCAATTGTAATTTGCTGAAAACAAATATTTCGATCTGCTAAAATTACGATTTCTGCAATAAACTGAGCGTAAAACCTAAAATTTAAACCTTTACACCACATGCTTTCTGGATTACTCTTGTGTCAGTTTTAAAGTTGCTAAAAGCGGGAGGTGAACATCACGACGGACATCATAAAAACGATACTTCTCGTCATCGTCGTCATAGCAGCTGCAGCTGTCGGCCTGATAAAGGGAGACTTTTTCTCAGCTGATCAAAAAACGTCTCAAACGAAAGAATATGACGAAACGATCGCCCTCCCTTCTGACCGTTTTCCCGAAACGGCCAAACATATTAAGGATGCGATAAATGAGGGGCACTCAGAGGTGTGCACCATCGACAGAGACGGAGCTGAGGAACGCCGCGAGCAATCATTAAAAGACGTACCGCCAAAAACGGGGTATGACAGAGATGAATGGCCAATGGCCATGTGCAAAGAAGGCGGTGAGGGAGCTTCTGTAGAATACATTTCTCCCGCTGACAACCGCGGAGCAGGCTCTTGGGTCGGGCATCAGCTTACCGATTATCCAGACGGCACAAAGGTTTTATTCACAATTCAGTAAACAGTACATAGAGGAGGAACAGCACATTGATCAAATCATGGAAGCCGCAAGAACTTTCGATTTCATATCATCAATTTACTGTATTTCAAAAGGATTCTGCACCTCCTGTAATGGATTGGACTGACGAAGCGATTGAAAAAGGTTATACTGCGGCAGACGGGGCCATTTCCTTTGAGGCACAGCGAAATACAAAGGCCTTTATTCTTTTGCGCCTGAACAGTTCAGAAACAGTAAACGCCTACGAGAAAAAAGTGACTGTTCCTTTTCATCTCACAGAAAACGGAATTCAAATTGAAAGCATCATGTCTAAAAGACTGTCCTTTGATCTCCCCAAAGGAAACTATCAATTGACATGCTGGACTGTGCCGGCTGAAATGTCAGATTTGCACGCTGACACTTATATTATTGATGCTGTTTCTGTGTAATGAAAAACCCCTGAGAGAATAACTCTCAGGGACTCTTTATAAACTTTCTCCGTTCGTCTTGATGACATCTTGATACCAATAAAAGCTTTTTTTCTTCAAGCGTTTTAAATCGTATGTGCTTTCTTCATCACGATTGACATATACAAATCCGTATCTTTTTTGGTAGCCGTTCAGCCAGCTTAACAGATCAGTAAACGACCAGCTGCAATAGCCGATTAAATCGACACCGTCACTGATGGCTTGTCTGCATTGCTCAAGATGCGAACGCAAATAATCAATTCGATAATCATCCTGTACAGTGCCGTCCTCAACTTTATCAAATTCACCTAAACCGTTCTCTGTTATAAACACTGGAAGCTGATAGCGGCTTGTAATTCGGCGAAGGCCGATACGCAGCCCAGTTGGGTCAATTGTCCAATCCCAGTTGCTCGTTGTCAGATGAGGATTTTTTTTCGTTTTGAACACTCCCGGTACCCCCGTCTCTTGATTGGTTCCCTTTTGGCCTGTCGTATTCATTTTCCCTTCCGACACACCATCAAGCGGATTTCGTTCGTAGGTGATCGTCTGATAATAATTGACACCTACAAAATCAGGCTTCCCTTTGGCAAGGAGCTCCATATCTCCCGCTTCGATAGTCGGCGCCCATCCCTGTTTTTCCAAGTAACGGAAAGGGATTTGCGGGTAGGTTCCCCAGCAATACATGTCAAGCCACCAATTGTTCATAAATTCTTCTGCGTTTTCAAATGCCAGGATATCCTCTGGATGGCTTGATAAAGGATAAGCCGGAGAATAAGCAAAGCTTGGACCGATTTTGCCTTCAGGCACATAATCTCTAAAGGATTCAATGGCTTTTGCATTAGCCAGAAATGCAATATGGTTTGCTTCATAAAATCGTTTTCTGTCTTTCACTCCAGGCGGATGCATGGCTGTAATAAAGCCGTGATTAAAATTGTAGTTCTGTTCGTTTAACGTAACCCAATATTTCACCCTGTCTCCAAAACGTTTATAAAGAGTAATACAGTAATGATTAAAATCCTCTATGATTTTTCTTGACTCAAACCCGCCGTACTCGTCCATAAGCGCTTGAGGCAAATCCCAGTGATATAAAGTCAAAACCGGCTCGATGTGATGAGAAAGCAATTCATCAATCAGGTTGTCGTAAAACGCTAGACCTGCTTCATTGATCTCCCCTCTTCCTTTTGGAAAAATCCGCGGCCAGCTGACGGAAAATCGATACGCTTTTAATCCCATCTCAGCCATCAGGGCGACATCTTCTTTATATCGGTGATAATGGTCAACCGCAATGTCTCCATTGGTTCCTTTAAACGTTTTGCCCGGTATTTTCGTAAATACATCCCAAACAGAAGGGCCTTTGCCATCTTCATTCCAAGCGCCTTCAATCTGGTACGCTGCAGAAGCAGAGCCCCACAAAAAATGTTTCGGAAAAGATTCTGGATGCTGGTGAATCATAGTGTTTATCACTCCTGAATGATTTGATAAATCTATCATAGGCTATGAAACGCGTTTCAGATCAACTCGATCTTAGTCGCGGAACAGTTCAGCTAATATTTTTTCTCTTTGTCCAAGAAAATATCGTGTTAATTGAACATGTTCTGTATTCTCATATTCAATATGATGTATTCTTCCATCATCAAAGCTTAAAATATTAGCATTGGGATAGCCCAGCAGGATAGGGGAATGAGTCGCAATGATCATTTGTACCTTTCCGCCCTTCACCAAATCATGTATAACTCTCAAAAAAGCTAGCTGCCTAGCTGGAGAAAGTGCTGCTTCTGGCTCATCTAAAAGATAAATCGCTTTCTCTTTAAAACGATGACGGAATAGAGACATAAAGGACTCTCCATGTGATTGTTTGTGTAGCGGTCTCCCTCCATAGGAACGGTAGGGCTGAGGAGCATCTAATTCCATTTCATCCAGATGAAGAGAAAGATGATAAAACGCTTCAGCTCTTAAGAAGAAGCCATTTGTTACCTTTGGAAGCCAAGATAAACGTATGTAATCTCCTAAATGGGAATCTGACTCCTGTAATTCATAGACATTATTTCGGCTTCCACCCGCTGTATTGAATTCACACTTATCTGCTATCGCTTCAAGCAAAGTAGATTTTCCAGACCCATTTTCCCCCACAAAAAAAGTCACTTGGCTAGTAAATAAGATGTCATTTAATTGACTTATAGCCGGGATAGTAAAAGGAAATCTGTCAAAGTCCAAAATCTTATCTCGAAGAAGAGTAACCTTTTTTAAAAACATAGCATCTCCTTTCTATACTCAGTTAAATAATATATTGAGAAAGATCTTCTGCATCCATAAAAACATAGCCCATCCTAGTATTCCAACACATAATGCAAACCAAAACGGCACATGAATTTTCAGCAAAAAAGCCAAAATAGCTAGTAAACAAACTGTAGCTGGGATTCCTGTAAGCACACCAGATGCAAATTGACTTAATTGAGCTGTTTTTTCACCTTGTAACTGCATCCAAAAAAGGCTTAATAAACTGACCAAGGGCAAAGCGGCAATGATCCCTCCATAGGTCGGATGTCTTTTTGATATTTCAGTAACAAAACCGATAATCAACGCAGAGATGATTACTTTACTTAAAACTGCCATTGTTTAGCTTTCCTACTCAATAGTTCAAATGCCTGTTCAACTAATTCCTTTTCTGATGTGCTCATTCGTTCAATTATTTCTTTCAATTTCTCTTTATCTAGCTGTGTATGCTGTTCAAGAACAGCTCTTCCTTCTTGCGTTAAGAAAACGAAAACTTTTCGTTCATCCTGCTGACTTCGCCGTTTAGCTATAAATCCCTTTTGAATCAAACGTTTAATATGCTCAGATGCTGTATTGTGTGAGACAGACAAGTATTCAGCCAAAGCTCCTATTGTTGCCTCACCTTGCTTTTCGATATGTTGCATGATTCGTATTGCCTGGTGAGAAATATTATCCTTATGTTGATAATGTAATAAATAATAAATTTCTGTCCACTGCTGATTAAGTTTTGCTATGAAGTCCGTTTCCATCTTTATACACCTCATTTATATCTTATCATAAGATATAATCAATTTAAACGATGTATTTTTCAGAAAATTCATTTTGCAACTTTTAACAATAAAAAAGCACCCAATTCCCATTGGATGCTTACCGTCTTAATGTCTTTTTTCAAATTTATGCGGATGGAGATGGGGCTTTGGAACAAAGCCGTTTTGTTTCATCATTTCAAAGTGTTTGTCCATGTGATTTTTGATATATTCTCCTCTTTCTTTAGGCAGTACGCCGTATTGTACATACTTTGAGATCACGTCTTTGCGTTTTTTTAGAATCTCTGCTTCCATTTTTTCAATCTCTTTCTTTTGCTGATCTGTCAGTGTGACATTTGCGGGAGGCTGCTGCTGTTTTTCAGCGGCTTCAGCTATACCGGTCAGAGAAATGACAGCCGCGGCAATGAACATTGTGATCACGTTGATGGTTATTCGTTTCATCCAGTTTATTCCTCCAATCCTATTTTTCATATGTTTTGCTGCATTGTATTTTTTATGCATAAATATAAAAAGAGCGAATATTATTCGCTCTTTCTAATCTCTTCGTCAGTATAAAGTTCTTCTTCACCGGGTGACGCGTACGTGACATACGTTCCCGCGATTAAATCATGCAGGGTTCGTTTGTCTTCTCGTACGGCAATCAGAATCAGGCTGGCGATCAAGCCAAGTCCGAAGGTTATACCGTAAACAAGGCCGCCAACAATAACTCGTAAAAACATTGTTAACAGGCTGACTTGTGATCCGTCTTTTTTTACGATTCTGATTCCGCAGATTCTTTTTCCGATAAGGTAGCCGCGCCAAAACACTGGCAGCAGCATAGAGTACAGCAGAACAACCAAGCTGATGAACATGCTGTCGTTCGGGTCTTTTCCTGTAATCAGCCAATAGATCAGCAAAAGAGGTACCGAGACTATAATGTAATCTAACAATGCAGCTCCAAGTCTGATCCAAAATCCGGCTGGTCTGTAAATATTCATTTGACTCCCCCATTATGGTTTAAATGTTTCCATTTTCTTTCTCATCGAATATATCATATGCCTTAGGGGCATCAGCAAGACTTAATTTATTCTGAAGATCGCTTTCATGCCTCTTGACCATTTCTTACGGTATTGCTCTCTGCTGCACCTTCACTTCACAGGCTCCTATCCTTGGCACGTCTGGCATTCATCCTTGGACAACTCCTTTTTTCATCACCTCTTCCCTTCATAGCCGCTTTTAAACACCCGCCCATGCCTTTTGTATACACAATTCGAACTTTTTGAAAACGTCATCAACATATTGCAACCCCTTATGTTCAATGCTATCTTTTTAGTTGATTAACAGATTGGGGGAACTATAGGTGAAATCATTCAAGCAATCCAAAGCCGTTATATTCAGTTTCACAATGGCTTTCTTTCTTATATTGGCAGCTTGTTCCGGCAAAAATGAAGCCGATTCCAAGGATACGGGCTGGGAGCAGATTAAGGATAAAGGGAAAATCGTAGTCGCTACATCAGGTACGCTCTATCCTACTTCTTATCACGATACCGACTCTGGCTCCGATAAGCTGACGGGCTACGAGGTAGAAGTCGTTCGCGAAGCGGCAAAACGCCTGGGATTGAAGGTTGAGTTCAAGGAGATGGGCATTGACGGGATGCTGACAGCGGTGAACAGCGGACAGGTTGACGCAGCCGCGAATGACATCGATGTGACGAAGGACCGCGAGAAGAAGTTCGCATTTTCTACTCCTTATAAATATTCATACGGCACGGCAATCGTCCGTAAAGACGATTTATCAGGGATTAAAACGCTTAAGGATTTGAAAGGGAAGAAAGCGGCTGGCGCTGCTACCACCGTCTACATGGATGTCGCGAGAAAATACGGCGCCAAAGAAGTGATTTATGATAATGCGACGAATGAGCAATATTTAAAAGATGTCGCCAACGGACGCACTGATGTTATTTTAAACGACTATTACCTGCAGACACTCGCGCTCGCAGCATTCCCGGATCTCAACATTACGATCCATCCTGACATCAAGTACATGCCGAACAAACAGGCGCTTGTCATGAAAAAAAGCAATGCGGCACTTCAGAAAAAGATGAATGAAACATTGAAGGAAATGAGCAAGGATGGCACTTTGACTAAGCTGTCGAAGCAATTCTTCAATAAAGCAGATGTATCAAAGAAACTGAATGTCGACGTTCAGGACGTTGATTTGTAATCGGACGCCATGATCAATAGCATTCAGTGGGAATATATTTTCAACACGAAGCTGGCCATTGAATCGTTTCCTTATGTCATAAAAGGCATTGGGTATACACTGCTCATCTCTTTTGTAAGCATGTTTGCGGGAACTGTGATCGGCCTGTTCATATCACTCGCCAGAATGTCTAAGCTTGCTTTGTTAAGATGGCCGGCGAAGCTCTATATCTCATTTATGCGGGGCGTTCCGATTTTGGTGATTTTGTTTATCCTTTATTTTGGGTTTCCATACATCGGCATTGAATTTTCCGCTGTCACGGCTGCTTTAATCGGCTTTAGCCTTAACAGTGCCGCCTACATTGCGGAAATTAACCGTTCAGCCATTTCATCCGTTGATAAAGGACAATGGGAAGCGGCATCCTCGCTGGGCCTTTCCTATTGGCAGACGATGAAGGGCATCATTTTGCCGCAATCGATACGTATTGCGTTGCCTCCGCTTGCCAATGTATTGCTCGACTTAATCAAAGCGTCATCTCTCGCTGCAATGATTACAGTGCCGGAATTGCTCCAGCATGCGAAAATCATCGGAGGCAGAGAGTTTGATTACATGACCATGTATATTCTGACCGCTCTCATTTATTGGGCCATCTGCTCAATTGCCGCAACCTTTCAGAATATCCTTGAGAAAAAATACGCTCATTATGTTTAAACAAACGTTTCATTAAAAAAGCCGCTCCCCAGGGAACGGCTTTTTTCTATTGATTCAGTTTCCATTTAAATGGGTCTTCAAACAGCGACCAGTCGGAATCAAATTCATACTCAGTCAGCAGGCATTGATCAAGCTCTTTCGTGATCGCTTCTTCATCCAGATCAGTTCCAATAAACACTAACTGCGTTAGGCGGTCGCCAAATTCAGGGTCCCACTCCGCCAACATTTCCGGCTCTTGCTGTTTGACTTGCTCCTGCTCAAGCTTTGGCAGCGCCGCCACCCAATATGATACAGGCTCAATCGTAACCGACGGACCTGCTTGCGACATCAGTAAAGCAAGGTTGTTATGAGATGCGCACCAGACGATTCCTTTGGCACGTACCACGTTCTTTGGCATTTGATCCAGCCAACGGTAAAATCGTGTAGAATGAAACGGCAAACGTCTCTTATACACAAATGAAGAGATACCGTATTCTTCTGTTTCCGGGGTATGTTCCGCATGGCCTGCCGTCAGCTCTTGAATCCAGCCGGCCGATCCGCTCGCTTCCTCGAAGTTAAATAGCCCTGTATGTAAAATCTCCTGCGGTTTTACATTTCCTTTGACAGAACGTATGAATTTGGCCCTAGGCTGCAGTTTGCGAAGAACGTTTTCAAGCTGTTCGAGCTCTTGCTCGCTGACCAAATCACATTTATTTAAGATCAGTACATCACAAAACTCAATTTGATCGATCAAGAGGTCGGCGATTTCTCTTTCATCCTCTTCCCCCAATGCCTCTTTGCGGTCCAGAAGGCTTTCGCCTGACTGATAGTCATGCCAAAAACGGTTGGCATCCACCACTGTCACCATCGTATCCAGCTGACAGAATTTTGTCAGGTCGATTCCCATCTCTTCATCGATATAAGAGAAAGTCTGGGCCACCGGGATCGGTTCGCTGATTCCTGTTGATTCGATGACGATATAATCAAACCGTCCGTCCTTTGCCAGCTTCTCAACCTCTATTAATAAGTCTTCGCGAAGCGTGCAGCAAATGCAGCCGTTTGACATTTCCACAAGCTTTTCATCTGTTCTGGAAAGGCCCCCTTCCTGCTTAACCAAGCCCGCGTCAATGTTCACCTCGCTCATATCGTTTACAATGACCGCTATTTTTAAGCCTTCGCGATTCTGCAGAATGCTGTTCAACAATGTTGTTTTTCCCGCACCGAGATAACCGCTCAGTACGGTAACCGGAATTTTTTTCATACTAATGTCCTCCCTTATAAAATAGAATAATTACGATTTAATTCGTATGCTTCGCCGTATAAGCAATGGTGTAAGCAGCTTTTCGCGCTCCGAAAACATTTCTTGCTGCCGCCCGATTGCTAAATCAGTAAAGGCTCCAACCGCGTTTAATCCTTTTCCCCATCGCAAATCTCTTCCCCTTGCCGACAGCAAGATCCTTAATCAATGTCTTTCTGTTTCTCACGGATGCACAGCCAATGATAACCCATTTATCTCAAAACGTAATTATTACGATTTGAATTGTATGGTCTTTTTTCCTTTTTGTCAACAGCTTTCAATTCAGTTGATCACCACTTTTGTATGTTCAGGGATATTTTCATATATCCATTTCGCATCCGGGATGGTCAGCCTGATACACCCGTGAGATGCTTTCGTTTCTAGTTTTGCTGCTTCAGCTTTGATGACTTTTTGATCCTTTGTCATTGGCACACTATGAAATAGAAATTCTCCATGGTTTTTCCATGATACCCAATATTCCGCGCCTTCCTGGTATCCTTCGAAAAAAAACCATTCTCTCCGTTCCGGCTCTATATGAAAGGTACCCTTTGGCGTAGCATCATCTTTTGTTTGATCCAGTCCTGACGAGACAATCATTGTATATAAAGTTTTACTTCCTTCTTTGATGTAAGCCTTCTGTTCTTTCACGTCCACATCAATCCAGACATGTTTCTGCTTGATATCCGGGTATTTACCGCCCGATGGTTTTGTCCAATCGATGCTAGTTTTTTCTGTCTTTTGGTCGGACGTTACGTGCTCTGCCGTTTTCTTTGTATCAGCGCTTGCATGTTCTTCCGTTTTCTTTTTATCGGCACTTGCGTGTTCTTCCGCATGATCGGAGCATGCTGACAGCAGGCAGGCTGGCATAAGAACGGCAATAATGAATAATGAGAGTTTCATATTCCATCCACTTCCTTCGAAAAACACAGCTTCGCATAGGCATCGTGGAGATGGATCGATTCTTCATTGCGGCATTCAAGCTCAAAGGCAGACACCCATTCAAGCTCAAACAAATCTGCAGCAATCAGCCGGGCGAGATCCTCAACAAACCTCGGATTCTCATAGGCCGTTTCTGTCACCGCTTTTTCATCAGGGCGCTTCAATACCGGATGCAGTCTCGCAGAGGCATTTGATTCTGCGGCGTGAAGCAAATCAGCTTTAACATCACTTGGCAGCGATGCGGCCGGGTGAATATCCGCCCAAATGCTGACCGTTCCCCTCTGATTATGGGCACTGTATTCGCTGATTTCCTTGGAGCAAGGGCACAGAGTCGTTACTTTTGCTGAGATGCCGGCACGCTGTTTAAACGGCTGATCTTTGCGATAGGTGACAGACATGAATATATCAGCATGCATCAAACCCGCTTTCTCAAGCTTTGGGCTTTTCCGTTCGAAAAACCACGGAAACCTCACTTCAACTGAGGCAGATGATGTGTCCATGTTTTCTGCAAGCTCTTTCGTAAATTGCTGAAGAGAGGAAAATGAGAGAACCCAGCCGTTTTGATGATAGACTTGCAGCAGCTCTGTTAACCGGCTCATATTAATCCCCTTCTGATTTCTCGGCAAATTACAAGTCATTGTAAAGTTCGCAGCCGTTGTTTGCTCGGCAGGCATCATGGCAGAAGTGATTGTCACTGGATGGGACACATTAGCGACACCTACATGCTGAATGTCAAAAAAATAATCCTTCCTGATATTTTGCAGGTCCTTCATTTTCTCTTTTTCCACTGGTTTCTCGCCTTTGATCGGACTGACCGATCCAAAGTATTGAAGACGCTCCGTTTTTTTCGGGAGCAGCGTATGTTGATTCATTCAGAAAACTCCTCTCACTAACAAATCGTAATAATTACTATTTATTTTGATCGGTTCGCTGTTGAAAATCAAGAGAAAATAAAAAAGACACGCACAAATGCGTGTCCGTCAAAAACCTATACATCCGCCGGGCTGCTTTCCGCGCTCCAGCTTTTCCGCCAGTAATAGCCTGCGGCAAGGACAAGTGCAAACGCCAGCAGCGCGATACAGGAAAACGTGATAAAACCGATAGCATATGTGCCTGTCATCTGTTTGAGAGATCCTAGGATGTTCGGCAGGAAAAACCCTCCGATTCCTCCGGCCGCACCGACGATTCCCGTCACCATGCCAATTTCTTTGCGAAAACGCTGCGGCACGAGCTGGAATACTGCACCGTTACCCATTCCGAGCCCCATCATTCCGACAAACAATAGAACAATAACCATTGAAAGAGATGGCAGGCTGCTGACTCCGGCCATACACAGTGCCACGATGACAAACAGTACAGAAAGAACTTTCGTGCCGCCGACACGATCCGAAATCAAGCCCCCGACAGGCCGGAAAAAGCTCCCCGCCGCCACACATAATGTAACGAAGTCCCCTGCGTGAATTTTTGACAGCTGGTATTGATCAACAAAGAAAATAGATAAAAAGCTTGAGAGCCCGACAAATCCGCCAAATGTGACGCTGTACAGCAGGCAGAAAAACCATGTTTCCTTTTGCCCGAACACATGAAGATAGCTTTTGAGCGGCTGCGGAGCCGGCTGTGCAGGAGAATCTTTAGCCAAGGAGACAAAAAGAATAAAGACGATCAATAATGGAATAAGCGCAATTCCCATAACAATGTGCCAGCCGAACTGCTCTGCCAGACGAGGGCCAAACAGGGTTGCAAACAACGTGCCGCTGTTTCCCGCGCCGGCAATCCCCATCGCAAGCCCCTGCAAATGAGGCGGATACCAGCGGCTTGCCATTGGCAGCGCAACGGCAAAGCTTGCCCCAGCTACGCCAAGCAGAATCCCGATGGCATACAGCTCAGTCAGTGAACGGCCGCCAAATGTCCCCCACAACAACGGAATCATCGTCACCAGCATCCCGATCACTGCCGTTTTTTTCGGTCCGATTCTGTCCGTTAAAATACCAAGAATGATACGAAACACAGATCCAGATAAAATCGGCACAGCTACGACAAGCCCTTTCTCAAAAGGAGACAGGCCAAAATCCTGAGAAATATAAACACCCAGCGCCCCTAGCATAACCCATATCATAAAACTGACATCAAAGTATAAAAAGGAACAGAGCAACGTGAGTGGATGACCGCTAGTTTTCAGTTCCGACAGCTTCATAAGATTCCCCTTTCTAGACCCTCATTATTTTACATTTTCTGAATCAAGGATATAGGACCATTATTTTCTGGAAAAGACATGTGTAAGTTTTTGTGACACGTTTAATGCGTTAACAGTGCATTGTGACATAATTTTTAATAGGAGAAAACTTACGAGCTTCGCCAAAGGAGGTCTGATACATGAAGAAACAAAGATTGGTGTTAGCGGGAAACGGCATGGCCGGAATCCGCTGTATTGAAGAAGTATTAAAGCTGAATCGCCACATGTTTGAGATTGTCATTTTCGGAAGCGAGCCGCATCCCAATTACAATCGCATTCTCTTATCCTCTGTATTGCAGGGTGAAGCGTCACTCGATGATATTACACTGAACAGCAAGGATTGGTACGACAAGCACGGGATCACGCTTTACACAGGCGAAACGGTTATTCAGATTGATACAGATCAGCAGCAGGTCATAACGGATCGCAAGCGCATCCTGTCTTATGACAAATTCATTGTTGCAACAGGCTCCTCCCCTTATATTCTCCCTATCCCCGGGGCAGACAAAGAAGGCGTCTATGGATTTCGGACAATAGAAGACTGCCAAGCGCTGATGAAGATGGCTCAGCACTTTCAAAAGGCTGCGGTAATCGGAGCCGGCTTATTAGGACTGGAAGCTGCAGTCGGTTTACAGCATCTCGGTATGGATGTCAGCGTCATTCACCACTCCGCCGGCATTATGCAAAAACAGCTCGATCAAACAGCGGCGCGGCTGCTGCAAACAGAGCTGGAACAAAAAGGCCTAACCTTTCTTTTGGAGAAAGACACCGTCTCCATTTCCGGCAACACGCGGGTAGACCGAATCCATTTTAAAGATGGCGCTTCACTAAAAGCAGACCTGATTGTGATGGCGGCTGGCGTTAGACCAAATATTGAATTGGCTGTATCCGCTGGAATCAAAGTGAACCGCGGGATCATCGTGAATGACTGTATGCAGACAAGCGAACCGAATGTCTACGCCGTTGGCGAATGCGCCGAGCATAACGGAACGGTGTACGGATTGGTGGCACCGCTTTATGAGCAGGGAAAAGCGCTCGCCAGTCATATTTGCGGCATTCCATGTGAGGAATATCAAGGCTCAGCACCATCTGCGGCATTAAAAATAGCTGGAATCGATGTGTGGTCAGCAGGAAAGATCCAAGAGGATGAACACACGACGAGCATCAAAATCCACGACGAACAAGCAGGAGTTTATAAAAAAGCGCTTTTTGTAGATGACAAGCTGGCCGGGGTTATTTTATTCGGAGACACCCGTGATAAGCAGCGGCTTCTCGACAGCTTACTGAAACAACGAGACATCTCCATTGTCAAAAAGCAGATCATCGAACCGCAGAAAAGCGGCACTTTATTTGAATCCATGCCTTCCAGTGAAACGATTTGCCAATGCAACTCAGTGACAAAAGGCGCGATTGAAGGAGCGGTGCACACGAAAAACTTAACAACTCTTGAGGAAATTAAGCACTGTACCAAAGCATCAGGCTCCTGCGGAGGGTGCAAACCGCTTGTTGAAGAACTCTTGAGATATATGGCAAGCAGCGAATATACGGAGCCCGCAGGCACACCTTCATTTTGCGGCTGCACCGATTTTACGGAAGACGACATCATCGCTGAGCTTCAGCGCAGGCCATTCACTGATCCGGCAGAAGCAATGAACAAGCTTGGGTGGAAAACGAAAAACGGATGCAGTACTTGTGTTCCTGCGATTCAATACTACCTGGAAATGCTGTACCCCGGGTTTGTCCAGCCTGAGCCAGCCGCTGAAGACACATGCATCCTGATCCCGCAAATGTACGGCGGGCGGACAAACGCGGAGCAGCTAAGAAACATCGCCAACACCATCGAAGCATACAGCATCCCTGACGTATCCATCACTCACGGCCAAAGACTGAAGCTTTCAGGGATCAAATCTGCGGATCTTCCGAACATAAAAAAAGACCTGAAGATGCCCGTTTACACCAATGAACACCGGCACACGCTGCAAAGCATCAAAGCATGTACATGCGGGCAAAATCGATTGATTCAGCAGCTGGCAGCCCAAATTGAAAGACACCTTGAAACACTTTCCTTACCCGCTCCCATTTCTATCAGTCTATCATGTGAAACAGACTGCACCGATGCCGCCATACAAGATGTCGGCGCGATTCGGACACAAGCTGGCTGGGACATATACATCGGCGGCATCCGCGGAACTCATGCCCGTTCCGGAGTCCTGTTTTGCGTGACAGACAACGCAGAAAAAACTGTAGGCATGATCAAAGGACTGATCCAGTATTATCGTGAAACAGCTCATTACTTAGAAGCCGTTCATCAGTGGATAGACCGTCTCGGAATCGTTCATATCAGAGAAGTGCTTTTTGAAGAGGACCTAAGGACACAGCTGCTGGAAAGCCTTCATACAGACCAGTCGCTGATTCAAAATCCGCCTATAGAGGCTGGCGCACATAAGAAAGGATGAGGCATTTTGACCGAACGACTGCTTAGATATTTCCGCGATAAACAGCAAGACATCCAATCAGAAAAAACGTATGACACCCAATGCCCGTTTTGCAGCATGCAGTGCAAAATGCAGCTCGTGGAACAAACCATCGTCACACGGAAAAAGTACACAGCGATTGGGATTGACAATCCTACGACAAAGGGCCGGCTATGCATGAAGGGCATGAATGCTCACCAGCATGCCTTGAACTCCTCTCGCATCACCCACCCGCTGCTAAAGAAAAACGGCGAGTTTATGCCTGTTTCTTGGGAAGAAGCACTGAATTACATCAAAGACCAAGTGACGATGCTCCAAACAGAACACGGCCATGACGCCATGGCTGTATACGGAAGCGCCTCGATAACAAATGAAGAGGCGTATTTGTTGGGGAAATTCGCACGGGTGGGCTTACAGACAAAATACATTGACTACAACGGGAGGCTTTGTATGTCCGCCGCCGCAACCGCAGCCAACCAAACATTCGGCGCGGACAGAGGCCTAACGAATCCCTTATCAGACATTCCCCACACCCGTGTGATCATTCTGGCCGGCACCAATATTGCGGAATGCCAGCCTACAATGATGCCGTATTTTGAAAAAGCGAAAGATAACGGAGCTTACATCATTGCCATTGATCCGCGTGAAACAGCGACAACAAAAATCGCCGATCTTCATCTGAAAATAAAACCCGGCACAGACGCTGCCCTTGCCAACGGTCTCGTCAAAATCATCATTGACGAGCAGCTCATAAACGAGGATTTCATTCAATCACGAACAAATGGATTCAAGGAGCTGAAGCAGCATACTGACTCGTTAAACCTGAATGACATCGCCGAACAGACGAGTGTTCCGCTGGCGCATATAAGAAAAGCTGCTGTAAAGTTTGCAAAGGAAACGTCCGGCATGCTGTTTACAGCCCGCGGGATTGAACAGCAAACCGATGGAACAGCGGCGGTGAAAGGCTTCTTAAACATGGTGCTGATCGCAGGAAAAATCGGCAAACCTTACTCAGGTTACGGGGCGATCACCGGACAAGGCAACGGGCAAGGTGCAAGAGAGCATGGCCAGAAAGCCGATCAGCTTCCGGGCTACCGATCTATCGAAAATGAGCAACACCGGGCACATATTGCGAAAGTGTGGGGAATTCATCAGGATGATCTGCCGAGAAAAGGTGTCTCAGCCTATGAAATGATGGAAAAAATCCATGACGGCGACATTAAAGGACTGTTCCTCATGTGCTCCAATCCTGCTGTCTCCAGCCCAAATGCGAATCTCGTGAAAAAAGCCCTAAGAAAACTAACATTCTTTGTCGCAATCGATTTGTTTATTTCAGAGACTGCGGAATACGCAGATGTGATTTTGCCAGCCTCCTCTTATTTAGAAGATGAGGGCACCATGACAAATGTAGAAGGACGCGTGACATTAAGAGAAGCAAGCCGGCCATGTCCCGGCGAAGCAAAGCATGATTGGCAGATCATTTGTGATCTCGCATCCGTTCTCGGCAAAGGCCGCTACTTTTCTTACACGTCAGCGGAGGATATTTTTAATGAATTAAGAGAAGCGAGCCGAGGAGGGATCGCCGATTATTCAGGCATCACATATGAGAGGCTAAGACGTGAAGGCGGCATTCACTGGCCATGTCCGGAACCTGATCATCCCGGAACCGGGCGCTTGTTTGCAGAATCATTTGCTCATCCGGATCAAAAAGCGGCATTAAGTGTAATTCCAAATGAACCGCCTGTTCCAAAAGAGAAACCGACAGCCGATTATCCGCTTTATTTAACGACAGGCCGCGTCATGTCTCACTACTTAACAGGCGTTCAAACAAGAAAAAGCGCCGCCCTTGCCGCGAGACATTTTGAATCGTTTATGGAAATCCATCCGCAAACAGCAGCGACCCACAATATCGAGGACCGTGTACTGGTAAAAATAGAATCGCCGCGGGGAAGCATCACCGTCCGCAGCAAATTATCAGAACAAATCAGAAAGGATACCGTTTTTGTTCCCATTCATTGGGCAGACGCTCAAAATGTGAATGATTTAATCGGGGAGGCCTTAGATCCAGCCTGTAAAATGCCCGGTTTTAAGGTATGCGCCGTCCGTATCAGACCTATTTAAATTTTTCATAAAATTTTTAGAACTTTTCGTATATTTTGTTACATTTTATAACATGTATCTTAAATATTCCTTTTTGCTGTGCTACGCTGGAAAAAACATTGATAAGGAGCGGATCATCTGATGGGAAAAAAACAGCTAGTTCTTGTTGGTAATGGAATGGCCGGGGTAAGGGCCATTGAAGAGATACTGAGTGTTGCTAAAGACGAGTTTCAGATCACAATTTTTGGTGCCGAACCGCATCCCAACTATAATCGAATCCTTTTGTCAAAAGTGCTTCAAGGCGATACAGATATTAAAGATATTACGTTAAACGATTGGGACTGGTACGAAGAAAACAACATTCAATTGTATACAAACGAAACGGTCATCAAAGTAGATACGGAAAACAAAACAGTCATCACAGACGCAGACAGAATCCAGCCTTACGACGAATTGATTCTGGCGACAGGCTCTGTCCCTTTTATCCTTCCGATTCCGGGCGCAGACAAAAAAGGCGTCACAGCTTTCCGGGATATAAAAGATACAGACACAATGCTCGCCGCGTCAAAACAATATAAAAAAGCAGCCGTCATCGGCGGAGGACTTCTTGGTTTGGAAGCCGCTCGCGGACTGCTGAATCTCGGCATGGAAGTATCCGTCATCCACCTCGCCCCATTCCTGATGGAGCGCCAGCTTGATGCAACGGCAGGACGCCTGCTGCAAAACGAGTTAGAAAAACAAGGGATGACCTTTTTACTTGAAAAGCAAACCGAAGAAATTGTTGGTGACGATCGTGTCGAAGGCCTCCGCTTCAAGGATGGCACAAGCATTGAAGCTGATTTGGTCGTCATGGCTGTCGGCATCCGCCCAAATACAACGCTCGGGGCCGAGAGCGGCATTCCGGTTAACCGCGGCATCATCGTCAACGATTATATGCAGACGGAAATCCCGCACATTTATGCGGTCGGCGAATGTGCTGAGCACCGCGGAATCGCCTACGGGCTTGTGGCGCCGCTTTATGAACAGGCAAAAGTGCTGGCGAAGCATATTTGCGGCATCGACACAAAACCGTATGAAGGTTCCGTTCTCTCCACACAGTTAAAGGTATCAGGCGTCGAAGTCTTCTCTGCCGGTGACTTTAACGAATCAGAGGAGAAAAAAGCGATTAAAGTCTTTGATGAGCAGGACGGCATCTATAAAAAAATCGTCCTGAGAGGCAATCAAATTGTCGGTGCTGTTTTATTCGGCGACAGCAGCGAGGGCAACCGCCTGTTTTCTATGATTCAAAAAGAAGCCGATATCTCTGAAACCTCAAAAATATCAATCTTACAGCCTCTCGACCAAGAAGCAGGCACAAGCATTACCGCAGCTATGAGCGATGATGAAATTATCTGCGGCTGCAATGGCGTGTCAAAAGGTGCGATTATTCAAGCCATCCAGGAAAAGGGCTGCTCGTCAACGGACGAGATCAAAGCATGCACCGGTGCATCCCGTTCATGCGGAGGCTGTAAGCCGCTCGTAGAAGAAATCCTCCAGCATACGCTCGGATCAGACTTTGATGCGTCAGCGCAAAAAGAAGCCATTTGCAGCTGCACCACATTGTCGAGAGATGAGGTCGTAGAAGAAATCAAAGCCAAAGGGCTGTCACATACAAGAGAAGTCATGAATGTGCTCGGCTGGAAAACGCCAGAAGGCTGTTCCAAATGCCGTCCGGCTCTGAACTACTACTTAGGCATGATCAATCCAACCAAATACGAGGATGAACGGACATCCCGCTTTGTAAATGAACGAATGCACGCCAATATTCAAAAAGACGGAACATACTCAGTCGTTCCTCGGATGTACGGCGGCGTGACCAACTCTACAGATTTGCGCAAAATCGCTGATGTCGTCGACAAATATGAGATCCCGCTCGTGAAAATGACAGGCGGCCAGCGAATTGATCTTATCGGTGTGAAAAAAGAAGACCTTCCGAAGGTATGGGAAGATCTTGATATGCCATCAGGCTACGCGTACGGAAAGACACTTCGGACAGTCAAAACATGCGTAGGCGAGCAATTCTGCCGCTTCGGCACACAAGACTCCATGGCACTGGGCATTGCGCTTGAGAAAAAATTCGAAGGGCTGAACACGCCTCATAAAGTCAAAATGGCCGTGTCTGCCTGCCCGCGAAACTGTGCGGAATCCGGCATTAAGGACCTTGGCGTAGTCGGCATCGACGGAGGCTGGGAGCTTTATGTCGGCGGAAACGGCGGAACTCATTTGCGTGCCGGCGATTTGCTGATGAAGGTGAAAACAAATGAAGAAGTGTTAGAATACGCAGGCGCTTACCTGCAATATTACCGGGAAACCGCAAACTATCTGGAGCGTACATCCGCATGGCTTGAGCGCGTCGGTTTATCCCATGTCCAGTCCGTGTTAAACGATCCGGCAAAGCGGCAGGAGCTGAACGACAGAATGAATGAAACACTCTCTGTCCATAAGGATCCGTGGAAAGACTTTTTAGAAGATAAACAAACCTCTAAAGAATTATTTGAAAATGTCGTCACCACATCATAATGACAAAAACAAACATTAAGGAGGAATGGACATGGTAAACAAAGACGTAACAAAAGTATGTATCGGAAAAATTGGAGAATTGCCTGAACAATTAGGCAAAACAGTGTATATTGAAGATAAGGAGCTTGCAGTCTTCAAGCTTTCAAACGGAAGCATCCGCGCCATCGAAAACCGCTGTCCGCATAAGGGCGGCGTTCTGGCAGAAGGCATCGTCAGCGGCGAATATGTTTTTTGCCCGATGCACGACTGGAAAATCTCCCTAGAAGACGGAATCGTTCAAGAACCTGACCACGGATGCGTCAAAACATACGAAACACTGATCGAAGGAGAGCATGTTTATCTCGTATATTGATCAAAAGACCGGATCACTTTTCTAGTGGTCCTTCATTTTTTACAGTGACGGAAGGATGACATGATCATGAAGAACGGAATCGTATATTTCGTGGGAGCCGGTCCCGGCGACCCAGGCCTGCTCACCATCAAAGGAAAACAGGCGCTCGAAGAAGCAGATGTCATTTTATATGACCGGCTCGCCAACCCGAGGCTGCTCGAATTTGCATCACCGGACTGCCAGTTTATTTATTGCGGAAAACTGCCAGACCGCCATTTTATGAAACAAAAAGAAATTAACGCCCTGCTGGTTGAGAAAGCATTAAATGGGTCAACCGTCGTTCGCTTGAAGGGCGGAGATCCGAGCGTATTCGGCAGAGTCGGCGAGGAAGCGGATGCTCTTCATGAGCACGGCATTCGCTATGAAATGGTGCCGGGAATCACCTCTGGAATTGCAGCGCCGCTATATGCGGGCATCCCCGTCACGCATCGGGATTTCGCATCGTCTTTTGCCATGATTACAGCGCATGATAAATCATTAAAAGGCACGCCGAACCTTGACTGGGAAGGGCTTGCCCGAAGCGTTCAAACCCTTGTTTTTTACATGGGTGTCAAGAACTTGTCTTATATTTGCCAGCAGCTCATTTCATACGGAAAATCGCCTTCTGTCCCTGTCATTGTCATCCAATGGGGAACGTGGGGCCGCCAGCGAAGTGTGAAAGGAACGCTTGAGAACATTCAGCAAAAAGTGCAGGAACACCAGATTACAAACCCTGCGATTATCGTCATCGGAGATATCGTTAACTTTCAAACACACAGCTGGTTTGAAAGCAAACCACTTATCGGCCGGCATATGATGATAGTCACTCATGGCGAGGATGAAGACCCGCTTGCAGACAGGCTGCGTGATTCCGGCGCCGATGTCATCGAATGGCCCAAGTGGCGGACTGAAAATATGCCCGTCAATGAAGACATTCTTCGAAAGATCGGCAGCTTTGAAGACATACTTTTCACATCGCGCCGTGCGGTTTGTGAATTTTTCAAAGCACTGGCTTCTAAGAAAATCGACATCCGCCAGCTGACAGCCCGACTGAGTGCAGCAACTGAGCAAGCAAAGGCGGAGCTTGAAAAACGGGGTTTTCTTGTCACCGCCATTCAGCCTGATTCAGAAAAACGCCTTGTTGTTGGGAGCCGCCCTGCAGTGGAAAATGTCCAGACGCATGAGTCCAGTTCGTTTTATATCACTCATGAAAACGTCATAGACGACCGGTTCACCCACATGATTCAGCGTACCATCAGTGAATCCCCGTTGCACATGGTCATTTGCCCGAACAAGCTGTCCGTTCAGCAATTGATCAGTAATGGACAACAAATTGGCATTTCACCAGAACCATCAGCAAGCCGCACCCCTATCGTCTGCATAGGCGATGACTCGGCTGCCGGCGCTTATGGATTCGCAGCCGTCCAAGCACAGGATGAATTGTTTGCTTTCATCCACAATCAACAAACGGAAAAAAAACTCCTTCACAGCTGATGGCAAGCAGCCCTTTTCCTCAAGGGCTGTTTATTTATGCACCAATTTTTTATGATGGGTTGAATACATCGCCATATTCTCAGCCTTAGGGTCCAAATAAGCCTTAGCGCTGTTGACCGCTGTCGGGCCTTCGGTAAAGCCTCCGGCAATCAATCTCAGCTTGCTTTCATAAAAAGCCGCGTCCCCTGCCACAAAAACGCCCGGAAGATTCGTACGCATATGTCTGTCCGCTTTCACCCTGCCTTCCTCAATCTCCAGCCCCCACTCCTTCATCGGCCCGAGATCAATTTTGAAGCCATGATTAATGATCAGTTCATCAACCGCTATCTCTTCCCTCTGGCCTGATTCAGTATGACAAATCGTCACGCTTTTGATGCGCTCCTCATTGCCGCTCAGCTGTTCCAGACGATAAGGCGTCAGCACTCGCACCGATGATTGCTTCATTTTCGTCACACTGCTTTCCATTCCTCCGAATTCCTCGCGGCGATGAACGACAGTCACAGACGCCGCAATCGGTTCCAGCTCATTGGCCCAATCGACGGCAGTATCTCCGCCGCCTGATATCACCACGCGCTTCCCTTTAAACGTATCAAGCTTCTCCACTCCATAATGAAGATTTTTGCCCGCGTACCGAGTTGCATCCTCGCTGTCAAACTCATTGACCTCAAGCGTGCCCATGCCGCAAGCCAAAATCACAGTTCTTGTATAGTGCTTTTCCCCTTCAGAACCTGTCAATACAATGGTGCCGTCATTCAGGCGTTCTAACCCGGTCACACGCTGATTCAGCACGATATCAGGATCAAACGTCGCCGCCTGCTCCTTCAGCTGCTCGATCAGCTGCTTTCCCGCAATCCCCGGTATGCCGCCGATATCGCGAATGATTTTCTCAGGAAAAAATAAAGACACTTTCCCTCCGAGCTTCGGCAAAAATTCGATTACCTTTGTTTTCAGCTCCCGCATCCCGCAGTAAAAAGCAGTAAACAGCCCAATCGGCCCCCCGCCTATAATCGTAACGTCATATACCTCTTGATTCTCAGCCATCCGTCCTGCCTCCCGTTCACATCTATATCAAAGTTTTAATTGAGAATGAATATCAATACAAAGTATATCATATTTCACGAGCCTGTGTTTATTCATTTCTTCACCTTGTGATCAATTGCTGAAAACCCTATAATAGGCAAAAACCAATTGGGTGAAACAGATGAAAAGACGAGTCGAAACGATCACCTTCGAAGGACATACACTAGAATATTCAGTGGCTGGAAAGGGTGCCCCCATCCTTGTCATGCATGGCGGGCATTCAAATTGTTACGAGGAATTCGGATACACAGCGTTGATTGAGCAAGGGTATTCCATCATTACGCCTTCAAGGCCCGGCTATGGACGGACGTCAAAAGAAATTGGAAAAAGTCTTGCCAATGCCTGCCGTTTCTATGTGAAATTATTAGATCATTTACAACTCGAACGCGTCCATGTGATCGCCATCTCAGCAGGAGGGCCGAGCGGCATATACTTTGCCTCACATTATCCGGAAAGAGTAAACACTTTGATCCTGCAATCCGCGGTCACAAAGGAATGGCTTACCCCCAAAGACGCGGAATACAAAGTCGGAAGAATTCTCTTCCGCCCACCGCTGGAAAAGTGGATATGGAAGCTGATTTCTTCTTTGAATAACGCCTTTCCGCGTTTGATGTTTCGTGCTATGAGCCCGCAATTCAGCACGCTTCCGTTTCAGCGAATCAAGTCCTTGATGGATGAAAGCGACATAGAAGCTTTTCAAAAAATGAACAGCCGGCAGCGCTCGGGTGAGGGATTTCTTCTTGACTTGTCACAAACAACCGCTGTCTCTTCGAAAGAACTGCAGGCTATCTCATGTCCCGTGCTGATTATGCAAAGTGTTTATGATGGATTTGTCGACTTGTCACATGCACATCATGCAAAAGAGCACATTCATGACGCCGCCCTCTGTTTGCTTCACTCATGGGGGCACCTGATTTGGCTCGGAAAAGAAGCTGCAGAAACAGACAGTATCCTACTCGGCTTTTTGGAATCCTCACCAAAGTGAAACGATCCTTTCCCCTCCTCCGTCAAACAAGCAGTGCCTTTTTTTCTGGTATCATAAGAAAGGCAGCTTAACATGAGCGGAGGTTTTATTGTGACAGCACAATCATCTTTTCTTCAGCTGAATTCTATTTTTATCAGCATTTTAATAGAAGCCATTCCGTTTATTCTGATTGGCGTCATACTTTCCGGAATCATTCAAATGTTTGTTTCTGAAGAAATGATTGCAAGAATCATGCCGAAAAACCGCTTTCTCGCCGTTTTATTCGGTGCGCTGGCCGGCGTTTTATTTCCCGCCTGCGAATGCGGCATCATCCCGATTACGAGGCGGCTTCTGTTAAAGGGAGTTCCTCTGCATGCGGGCGTTGCTTTCATGCTGACCGCGCCTATCATTAATCCTATCGTTTTATTTTCTACTTATATTGCGTTCGGGAATAGATGGAGCGTGGTCTTTTACAGAGGCGGACTGGCTCTCGCCGTTTCGCTGATCATCGGGGTCATCTTATCCTATCAATTTAAGGATAACCAGCTTTTAAAGCCTGACGAACCCGGGCACCATCATCATCATGGCACCTTGCTCCAAAAGCTGGGCGGAACCTTGCGTCATGCCATTGATGAATTTTTCTCCGTGGGGAAATATTTAATCATCGGCGCCTTTATCGCAGCAGCCATGCAGACGTATGTCAAAACATCCACTCTGCTTGCGATCGGGCAGAATGATGTATCCTCTTCCCTCGTGATGATGGGTCTGGCATTTGTCTTGTCGCTTTGTTCAGAAGTTGATGCGTTCATCGCGTCTTCCTTCAGCAGCACATTTTCATTAGGATCGTTAATCGCCTTTCTCGTCTTTGGGGCAATGGTGGATATTAAGAATCTATTGATGATGCTTGCGGCCTTCAAAAAACGATTTGTTTTCCTGCTGATTACATACATTGTCGTGATTGTTTTAGCGGGATCACTACTGGTAAAGGGGTGATTGGATGTTTCGTCTATTGGTGCTGATGGGATTTACGTTTTTCTTTTATCATCTGCATGCCTCGGGAAATCTAACAAAATATATCAATATGAAATATGCCTATCTTTCCTTTATTGCGATCTTCCTGCTGGCCATTCTGACCGCCGTCCAAGCATATCTATTTATCAAGTCGCCTGAAAAAGGCGGGCATTACCATGACCATGATTGCGGGTGCGGCCATGATCACGAGCATGATCATGAGCAAAACAAGCCATTTTATCAGCGTTATTTGATTTATGTTGTTTTTCTTTTTCCTTTGGTGTCAGGCATTTTCTTCCCGATTGCAACGCTTGACTCATCGATTGTCAAAACAAAAGGGTTCTCGTTTAAGGCGATGGAGAGCGGAGATCATTACTCCCAAACACAGTATTTGCGGCCTGATGCCAGCCTTTATTACGCGCAAGACAGCTATGACAAACAGATGAAACAGCTGTTTAATAAGTATTCCGGCAAAAAAGAGATTTCTCTGACCGATGATGATTTCCTAAAAGGAATGGAAACCATCTATAACTATCCGGGTGAATTTCTCGGACGGACGATTGAATTTCATGGATTTGCGTACAAAGGAAACGCGATTAACAAAAATCAGCTGTTCGTGTTGAGGTTTGGCGTCATTCACTGTATCGCTGATTCCGGCGTGTACGGGATGCTAGTGGAGTTTCCGAAGGACATGAACATCAAGGATGATGAATGGATTCAGATTAAAGGCACTTTGGCCTCAGAATATTACCAGCCATTCAAGTCAACTCTTCCTGTTGTGAAAGTAACCGACTGGAACACCATTAAAAAGCCTGATGATCCGTACGTTTACAGAGGATTTTAAATGAAGACGAAACCAGTACAAGTACTGGTTTCTTTTTTATTTCTTTTTCATCAGCATCAAATCAAGATAGAGCTGGCATCGCGTTCTGAAATCGCTTAAATCGATCGACGTCATCTCAGTAATCTGTTTGATGCGGTAATTCAATGTATTTTGGTGAATAAACAGCTGTTCTGCCGCTGGTTTTGTTTTGCAGTTGTTGAGGAGATAGATTTCCAAGGTTTTGAGCAGCTCAGTGCTGCTTTCTTCGTCTTTCGCTTTTAATAAAGCCAAATCCTTATTCTCGTATTCTAAAAGTTCGTTTTTCTGTTCAATGCTTTCTAAATAGCGATAAATGCCGAGTTTGGCATATTCATATGGAATGTTTTCCTGATTGCCGGTGATTTCTGCGGCTTTGATGACTTCGAGTGCTTCGGTGTAGCTCTTGCCAAGTTTTAAAAGGTGATTGTATTCGTTTCCGATACCGATATAAATAGGGGTAGGTATTTTTTGAAAGTGAAAATGTGTTAACAGCTTGTTAATAAATTCAGAAGCTGCTGAGGAGACGGAGCTTTTTTGGGAAAAACTCGCTACGACGATGACAATATTTGATTCGATCGTTAAGACATGACTGACTTTATCCCGTAAATTCAGGTACGACCTGATATTTTCCTTTAAATCCTCAACCGCTTCCCCATCCCCATTCGCGGCGTGCAGGATAACAACTGAAAACATGGAAGGCAGCACGGTGTTGATCTTTTCAGCTTCTCGTCTGAGGTCCTTCTCAGAGGTGAATTGCTGATAGATCGCCCGTTTGATGAGATCCTCTGCTTTTTCTTCCTTTTCCTGTTTCAATTTGTTCGTTTTATAAATGATTTTCCCGACATGAAAAGAGGTCTCATACAAAAAGTCGAGCTCTTCTTCCGTCAGATTTTGGTCCAGCTCCTGAACCCAGATGTAGCCCATGACTTCCCCTTTGTGCTTTGCACTCACGACCACCCTCTGGTTTAACCCAATGCTTTCAATTTTATTGACGCGAAAAGGCTCAGGTTCTGTTTTCAGTTTTTCAATGATTCCGTCCTTCAAAAACCTCTCAAAAATCTGAACCGGACATTTTTTTGAGAAAATAGTCTGCTGGTTGGCAGAGTCAAAATGGTTAATATAGTAAGAATTATAGGCTAACAAAAAGAAATCCGCGCTTTCCAGGATGACTGGTTTTTGCAGTTCATAACTGATAAAATCAATCAGCTTATCAACATCTGAAAATGAAAAAACTCTCTCTAAAAGCTCTTCCATACCTTTTTCTCCTATACTTTTTTTACTTTAATCATATCCATACGGGGGCTTTTTGTATAGAAAAAAATACGTTTGTTTCCAAAAGAAAAAAATGGCCGCTTAAAAGGAGAAAAGAGGAAAAAGGGATAGCCCCTTCCTCCTCCTTTCGATCTTTATTGTGACATTGTATCTTGGTAGTCTTTAAACTGGTCTTCGACAGCTTGTGACGGAGCCTGCGTCAATACACTGACGATAAAGACAGTTAATAGACTCGCAGCAAAACCAGGTATGATTTCATACAGAAAATCCGAAAGACCGGCATTCGCCCAAATGATTACAGTTGCTGCTCCCACAATCATGCCGGCGAGTGCCCCCCATTTGGTCATTCGTTTCCAAAACAGACTGAGCAGCACAACCGGCCCGAATGATGCACCGAAGCCCGCCCACGCATAGCTTACCAATCCAAGGATTGTATTATTTTTCTCCCAAGCCAGGAATAATGCAATGACAGAAATCACAAGCACAGCCATACGGCCCAAAAACACCAGCTCTTTATCAGAAGCTGAGCGTCTGAACATCGACTTATACAAATCTTCTACCAGAGAGCTTGATGTCACAAGCAGCTGGGAAGAAATTGTGCTCATAATCGCGGCCAAAATAGCTGAAATCAGAAAACCTGTGATAATCGGATGGAACAAAATATTCCCTAATTGAATAAAAATCGTCTCAGGATCCTTCAGTGTCATGCCATTCTGATGGTAATAAGCGATTCCGCCCAAACCGGTCAGCACAGCGCCGACTGCCGACAAAATCATCCAGCCCATTCCGATTCTGCGCGCTCTTTTGATCTCTTTTACGGACGTTATCGCCATAAAACGCACAATGATATGCGGCTGGCCAAAGTAGCCCAAACCCCAGGCAAACAAAGAAATAATGCCAAGGACGCTTGTTCCTTTGAAAATATTAAACATATCTGGATCAACAGAGCGGATTTCAGTAACTGTTTCACTAGCTCCTCCCGTATGGAAAAACGTAACGATCGGAACAAGGATGAGTGCGGCAAACATAATGATCCCCTGAACAAAATCTGTCCAGCTGACTGCCAAAAAGCCGCCAAACAGGGTATACGCCACAACAACACCAGTCACAACCCACAAGCCTGTATGATATTCCATCCCCAAAATACTGTTGAATAAAACGCCGCCGGATACCATTCCAGAAGAAACGTAAAATGTGAAGAAAACTAAAATCACAATCCCTGAAAATAGTCTCAGCAGCTTCGAATGGTCTCCGAAGCGATTTTCAAGGAACCCGGGAATTGTGATGGAATTCCCCGCTTGTTCAGTATAGGTTCTCAGCCGAGGCGCAACATAGAGCCAGTTCGCCCATGCCCCAAGGCAAAGTCCGAACACAATCCAAATACCGCTCAGACCTGTTGAAAACATGGCGCCCGGGAGACCCATCAGCAGCCAGCCGCTCATATCGGCAGCACCGGCACTGAGAGCGGTTACGGCCGGACCCAAAGAGCGTCCTCCAAGCATGTAATCCGTCAGATTCGACGTGCGCTTGTAAGCAAAGTAGCCGATCAGCATCATCCCCGCCATATAAATACAAATCGAAATAATCAGCTGTATGTTTTCTATGGCACTTCCTCCTCTTTTTTATGGTATATGGATGAAATGGACATCCCCGCAGGGAGGATGCCCATTTAGTCCCGCTTTAGAACATTTCACTGATTGTTTTTGCTTGCATATGCAGTGCCAAGTAATCCGGTCCGCCTGCTTTTGAATCCGTTCCGGACATTTTGAAGCCGCCAAACGGATGGTAGCCGACGATAGCACCTGTACAGTTGCGGTTGAAGTATAGGTTTCCAACATGGAATTCCTGTTTCGCACGCTCGATGTGCTTGCGGTTGTTTGTAATCACCGCGCCTGTCAAACCATATTCAGTATTGTTTGCCACTTCTAAAGCTTCATCAAAGTCTGACACTTTACAAAATGCAACGACAGGCCCGAAAATTTCTTCCTGCATAAGTCTTGCTTTCGGATCAAGGTCAGCGAAGATCGTCGGTTTGATGAAGTATCCTTTCGAATCATCACCAGTGCCGCCGCTTACTAAACGCCCTTCCTGTTTTCCGATCTCAATATAGCTCATAATTTTATCATAAGAACCTTGGTCAATGACAGGTCCCATATAAACATCTGCACTGTCAGGTTTAGCAGTTACTTTTGATTCCGTAATTTCAATGACACGCTCTAATACTTGATCATACACTTTTTCATGGACAACTGCACGTGAACCTGCAGAACATTTTTGTCCGGCAAAGCCGAATGCAGATGTGAAGATCGATTGAGCCGCTAATTCAATGTCCGCATCCTCGTCGACAACAACCGTATCTTTACCGCCCATTTCAGCGATGACACGTTTTAAATGCTGCTGGCCCGGCTGAACCTTCGCCGCGCGTTCGAAAATTCTCGTGCCAACTTCTCTTGATCCTGTAAATGTGATAAGGCTTGTTTTCGGATGGTCAACAAGATAATCGCCTACTTCTGCTCCGCTTCCAGGAACAAAGTTGACTACGCCTTTTGGCAATCCGGACTCTTCAAGCACCTCAACAAATTTTGCTGCAATAACAGGTGTAGCACTCGCAGGTTTTAGAACCACTGTGTTTCCAGTAACGATCGGCGCCACTGTTGTTCCTGCCATAATCGCAAACAAGAAGTTCCACGGCGGAATAACAACTGTCACTCCAGTCGGCGTGTATACATATTGGTTTTTCTCGCCTTCACGGCTGTTGACCGGTTTGCCTTTTGCCAGTTCGATCATTTGGCGTGCATAATACTCCATGAAGTCAATCGCTTCAGCCGTATCTGCATCCGCCTCATTCCAAGGCTTTCCTGCTTCTTTTACAAGCAAAGCGGAAAATTCATGTTTTCTTCTGCGGACTTTGGCAGCAGCGCGGAACAGGACAGCCGCTCTCTCTTCAGGAGATGTGTATCTCCACTCTTCGAATGCTGTCGCAGCCGCTTGAATCGCTTGCTCAGCGTGCTCTTGAGAAGCTTTTGACACTCGGCCGACGACTTCTTCTTTATCAGCCGGGTTGATTGAAACGATTTTCGCTTCTGTTTCTACCCTCTCGCCGTTAATGACAAGCGGATAGTCTTTTCCTAAATATTCGCTTACTGTCGCAAGCGCTTTTTTAAACGCTTCCACGTTGTTTTGGTCTTGGAAATTTGTGAATGGCTCGTGTTTATAAGGTGTTGTCATGATAATCTCTCCTTTTTTACTTCTTTGTCATTCCTTTGAAAGCGAAGGCAATGTTTGACGGACGTTCTGCAAGGCGTCTCATAAAGTAGCCGTACCAATCCTCGCCGTATGGCAGGTAGACTCTCATGTTATAACCTTCTTTTACGAGGCTGAGCTGGGTTTGCGACCGCATGCCGTACAGCATCTGAAATTCAAACTTGTCATTGGCAATGCCATGTTCCTTGGCAAGCTGCTTTGTAAAGTCGATCATTTTGTCGTCATGTGTGGCAATCGCTGTATAGTGACCGTTTAAGAGCTGCTTTCGGATGATTTTTTTGTAATTTTCATCGACGTCGCTTTTCTCCGGGTAAGCTACTTTTTCTGATTCTTTATAAGCTCCTTTTACAAGGCGAAGGAACGGGTTTAAAGAATCTAAATCGTCAATGTCTTTTTCCGTCCGGTACAGATAGGCTTGCAGCACTGTGCTTACATACTCGTATTTCCTTCTGAAATCTTTGAAAATATCAAGCGTTTTCTGGCATCTGACTTCATCTTCCATGTCGATGGTGACCATAATTTTATGCTTCTCAGCCGTCTGAAGGATTTTCGTCATATTTTCATACACCAAATCCATATCTATATCCAGACCTAAAGACGTCATTTTTAAAGAAACGTGTGAGTTCAGCTCCTGATCCGCAATGGTCGCAATGGTTTGAATGCACTCTTCCGTACGCTCCCGTGCGACCTCGGCGCTGTTCACAAACTCTCCTAAATGATCGACAGTAACTGACAAACCTTGGCTGTTAAGCTGTCGAATGGTCGGGATTGAACTGTTAAAGTCATTCCCGCCGATAATTTTACCCGCTGCTACTCTGCTTCCCCAGTTCTTTGCCATTTTATTGAGAAAGCCGCTTTTGGATAAAAATAAGAAAAAATCTCTTGTGATCACTTCCAACCTCAACACCCCGCAATCTAAGAAGTATTTGTATGAGTTTATTGTAAATGGACAAAACCGACGTTCACAATATTCTCAAAATACAAAGATTCTGATTATTTTTGTGGTTTTTCCACAATCAGATAGTTAGAAAGTCGGGGAATTCTGTCGAATAAAGGAGAAAAGGAAGCGACAAAAAACATCAGCTTCCTCCATCCTTCCACACTTCTTCAACCGTATTCAAAAGCAAACGGTTCAATTCAGGTGTGATATCTTTTTTCTCTGCCTTCAGTTCTTTTGCCGCTTCCATGATTCTTTCGATTTCCGTTTCAATGAATTGGTGAATAACATCGATTCTTGCTTCGAGGTCAAGCTCTTCACCTCTTTTTTTCCGTGCAAGCAAGGTCTCCATTTCAGCCTTCAGCTCGGGTTCAGCAACAAGTTCCTCCATCAAAACAGTAAAGTCCATTGGCGGAATGGTTCCGTGCTTTTCAATCCATTGGCAGGCCAAAATAGGCCGAAGCACGTAGAAATACTTTTTGATTTTGACCTCTTGTCCTTGAAGGTAATCCTTGACGTTCCTTCTCGCCATATTAATATAGTGATACACGCTTGCTTCAGGCTTAAATGCCTCCGTTCGCAGTTTTCTTAACTGCTCTGCGGTCGTAAATGCTTCGTAATACACAATGTCTGAGGACAGCCATTCGAGGAGCGGAGGGTTTGACTTTTTGAAAAGCCGAAGCGTCTTTCTCAGCTCCCAGCCGCTGATATCCAGCAAATCATGAATCGGTTCTTCAATGACATCGCGCTCCTGCTCAATTGAAAAATACCACTCCTTTTTTGGCACATAAATAAAGCGGACATCGTAATCACTATCCTGCGACGGGAATCCCCATGCGCGGCTTCCTGACTCGACGGCATACACGATTTTGACCCCGTATGACTGCTCGATTCGTTTTAATTCATCAATGATTCTTTGTTTCATATCTATTCGTCTCCAGTCTGTTCTCATTCCGGCAGTTTGCAGAAAAAAACCGCCTGATGATATGCGGCGGCTTTTCACATTTATCAGCCTTTAAGATGCTGCTTAAAAAAAGCAAGTTTTTCCGTTTGAAAAGCAGGGATATACTCATGTCCGAAGTAGCGGTACACCTTCAGCTCTTTCTCTGTTTCCAAATGATTGTAGGCGGCAAACACGGTGGACGGCGGCGTAACCTTGTCAATCAGGCCGATTGACATCAGGACAGGCACCTTCACTTGGTCAGCGAGATTCATAATATCGAAATATGAAAGTGTCTTCATCGCCTGCACTTCTGTTTCCGGGCTGCCATTTCTTCTGAAGAAGGAATTGATTTCAAGGTACGGCTGTTCAAGCGCCACATCAATGGCCCGTTCGAAATTGCTTAAATAAGGATAATCGGCAACGGCGGCTTTTGGAATGTCTGACAGAGCTGCGGCGGCAATGGTTAATCCTCCGCCTTGGCTTCCGCCTGTCACACCGATCCTTGTTTCGTCAACCTCGTCAAAGCTGCTGATCACTTCAAGCGCGCGGACGGCGTCCAAATAAACACCGCGGTAATAGTATGTATCTTTATCAAGAATGCCTTTGGTCATCCAGCCCAAAGCGTGACCGTGCGGTGAAATACTCGTATCCTCACTGCTCTGCTGGCCGCGGACAAGCATGCCGAATGCGGCGTAGCCATGAAGTGCCCAGTTTACCATTTCATGAATTTCACCGTCATAGCTTGCATTGTAGCCATGATATTTCACGATCGCCGGATGCGGGCCTTCCTTGTCAGGCACCGCGTACCATCCAGAAATGCGGGCGTTTCCGAAACTTTTATATGTGAGGCGGTACACTTTTACTCCGTCAGCAGGATAGTCAACCAGTTGTAAATCAGGTTCTGCTTGGACTTTTGCAAGTTCATCCAAAGACAATTTCCAAAACTCAGAAAAATCTTTCGATGCTGTTTTTTCAGGCTTATATGTTCGCAATTGGTCGAGCGGCAGATCGAATAGTTGCATTTCCGATTATTCCCCTTTGTTTTATAAGATTTAGTTTGTATTCCTATACTATCATGTTTCGGATTTGTTTTCTAAATATTTTCATCTTTGTTTCCCAGACAGCTTTCATCAAACGTTTGTTTAAGACCTTCCCGGCTCAGTTCCATAAAGGCCCGGGCTGTCAGACTGACATAGCGGTTCTTTAGAAAGACAAAGACGAGGGTTCGTGATGGCGCGGATTGAATCGATAAATAGATCACACCCGGATCTTTATCCCTTCTAACCATATTCGGCGCCATTGTCACGCCTAATCCGTTAGCCACAAGGGATTGGGCCGTTTCAATATGGCTCGTCTTGAAGGCAGCATTCGGCTTAAAGCCGCTTTCCGCACAGAGATCGAGAACTGTTCTGCGAAAGCCGAAGCCTTCTTTTAACAGAATAAATGGCACCTGCCTGACCATGTCAAGCGGCACGCACGGCTGGCGGCCCTCTTTACCTTCCAGCGCTTTCTCAATCAGCGCGATCATTTCCGGCGGCATCCATCTTTGCTTTTCCTTCGGCACTGCGAGAACAATCGGTTCCGTGAGCAAGGGTGTAATGGAGAGCCGTTCATCTTCGATCGGCAAGGATAAAACAGAAAGGTCAACCTCTCCCTTTGCCGTCATTTCCTCTAATGAAACCGGATCTTTTTCAACAAGCTGAACCTCCACATGGGGATAGCGCGCCAAAAACTGCTTCAGCAGCGGCGGAAAGAGATATCTCCCTGTTACAGCAGGAATCCCAATCGAAAGTTTGTGCCCCAGTCCTTGCGAGCGCTCCTGCATCTCCCGGAGCAAGTCATCTCTGGAACGAATGATGTCCTCGGCTTTTTCAATGAAACGCCTGCCGTGGGGTGTCAGTGTAACAGAGCCGTGGGATCTGTGAAAAAGAGTAAGGCCCAGCTCTGCCTCAAGCTTTTTGATTTGCTGGCTGAGAGACGGCTGAGCGATATGAAGATGCTCCGCCGCTTTTGTAAAGCTTTGGCGCCGGGCGATTTCCGCTGCGTATTCCATTACTCTAATATCCATTTCAGCCTCCATAGGTTGAACCTATCGTTTTTATCATTTTTATATCTTGGACGAATCATAACAGAAATTGCTAACATAATCCATATCATCATTAAACAAAAGAAGGAGCTGGTACAAATGACAAATGAAACACCGTTTTCTACAAATGCCGAGATGTATCGGGATGAGAAGGTATTTGCCGAGGGGGAAGATTTGGGGCTGATGATCAAAACGGCGGAATGCCGGGCAGAGCATCGGGTGCTGGATATCGGAGCGGGTGCCGGCCATACGGCGCTGGCATTTTCTCCTTATGTACAGGAGTGCATCGGTATTGATGCGACGAAAGAGATGGTAGAGGTTGCGTCCTCCTTCGCGCAAGAAAAAGGAGCTGAAAACGTACGCTTTCAGCAAGGAACGGCAGAGTTACTTCCCTTCCCTGACGATTCATTTGATATCATCACCTGCCGATACGCAGCCCACCATTTTTCAGATGTCCGCAAAGCTGTCAGCGAGGTTGGGCGCGTACTGAAACAGGACGGACGTTTTCTTTTAGTGGATCACTACGCGCCTGAAGATCCCGTTCTTGATGAGTTTGTCAATCAGTTGAACCGGCTTCGAGACCCTTCCCATGTTCGAGAAAGCTCATTATCAGAATGGCAGGCAATGTTCAGCGCCAACCAACTGGTCTATCAAGACATCCAAAAGTGGAATTTGCCGATTCAATATGACAGCTGGATCAAACGAGGCGGAACCTCCGCTGACCGGGAAAAACAAATCATTACCCACTTGAATCACGCATCAGACGAAGCACAAGACACATTCTGTATTACATTGAACCAAAACGGACAGCCCGACTCCTTTTGTTTAAAAGCGATTTTGATACAAGGGATAAAACGATAAAAAAAGCCGTGCGCTGCGCACGGCTTTTTACATCGGCTGATAAAGGTCCCAGCCAATTTTTAATGTCTCTACAATATAATCGGCAACCTCTTCCGGGGAAAGGTTGTCTGTTGCCACTTTTGAATTGTGCTTGTCATAAATGACTTTTCTCTCGTTAAACAGCTGTTCCATTTCATCCATTGAACGGTTATGCAGCACCGGGCGGCTTTCGATCAATAAATCCGCGCGCTGCTTCCAGTTCTCCCATGACAGGTCCAGATGGAGCACGAGACAGTTTTCCAGACAGCAATTTCTGATTTCTTCTTGTTTAAAAGATCCCCCGCCCAGAGATACGATTTTGAATCGTTTATGATGGCAGATGTCTAAAATATATTCCTTCTCCGTTTTTCGGAAAAAGTCTTCTCCCTTTTCCTCAAACATCTCAGGGATTGACATGTTGAAATCCTTTTCGATCTCTTGGTCAATATCGATAAAATCTCTATATAATTTTTTAGCGACCAATTGGCCGATTGTTGTTTTTCCAACACCCATGAATCCGATCAGGACGATATTTCTTTCTCTTACTGGGATGGCTCGTTTTGCGTTCATCTTCGGCGAAATCCTCCTAAGGAATGAAATTTTATTTTCATTATATGCTTATTTAGCGAATATTTATATAGATGCCAGCTTGCCCGTCCTTTTCCGTTCAAACGTTTTTGCCTGAATGACATTCATTGTACAACATTTCTGCAGATATTTTAATACTTCGACGCAAAAAAGCATTAAAACATTCTGTATTTTTCCAGCTGATTCTTCGATCGAAGGGTCTTTTTTTGTATGATAAATAAGAAGGGAGAAATGGCGATGATCATTTGGATAAACGGGGCATTCGGTTCCGGAAAAACACAAACAGCCTTCGAGCTGCACAGAAGGCTGAAATCCTCTTATGTGTATGATCCTGAGAAAATGGGCTTTGCGCTGCGCTCCATGGTGCCGCAAGAGATTGCGGAGGACGATTTTCAAAGCTATCCCTTATGGCGGACGTTCAATTACCGTTTGCTAGCTTCTCTGACAGATACATACCGCGGCATCATTATTGTGCCTATGACGATTGTGCATCCTGAATACTTCAATGAGATCATCGGCAGGCTCAGACATGAAGGCAGGATCGTTCACCACTTTACACTAATGGCTTCAAAGGAAACCTTGTTAAAACGGCTGCGTACCAGAGCAGAAGGAAAAAACTCATGGGCCGCCAAACAAATTGACCGCTGCGTTGAAGGATTATCATCATCCATTTTTGAGGGCCGCATTCAAACAGACAACCTGTCGATTCAGGATGTGGCAGAAACCATTGCCGCGAGAGCCGAGCTCCCATTAGATCCTGATACGAGAGGCAGTCTCCGAAGGTTCACCGACAGATTAAGGGTTAAACTGAATCATATCCGCATCAAATAAAGCGCCGGGACATGACAAAAGCCCGCTCCGAGAGCGGGCTTTCTTCTACTTATTTCCACCAGTCATCAAACATTGACGCTGGAACCTGACGTTTATGTTCAGTCATGCTGTAGCGTTTTTCCAGCGCTTCTGATACTTTCGCTGATACTTGTTTTCCTTCGAGATAATCGTCAATCTCTTCGTAGGAAATGCCAAGCTCTGTTTCATCCGACTGCTGCGGTTTTTCATCGAGCAGATCGGCAGTTGGTTCTTTTAAATATAAGCGTTCCGGTGCACCCAGCTCTTTCAGCAGGCTTCTTCCCTGGCGCTTCGTCAAGCCTGTCAGCGGCAGGAGGTCTGCTCCGCCGTCACCGTACTTCGTAAAGAAACCAGTCACTGCTTCAGCCGCATGATCTGTTCCTAACACAAGAAGGCCTTCCTGGCCGCCGATCGCGTATTGCGCAATCATTCTTGTTCTCGCTTTTACGTTTCCTTTATTAAAGTCAGTCAGCTGGTCGCCTGTATCCTGCTGATACTGATCCGAAAAAGCGCTGACTGTCGATTTAATATCAAACTTCCATGATTTATCCGGCTTAATAAACTTCAAAGCGAGCTGGGCATCGTCTTCATCCTGCTGTGTGCCATGCGGAAGACGGACCGCGATAAATTGAGCGTCCCCGCCCTCCTCGCGAATGCTCTCCACCGCAAGCTGAGCGAGTCTTCCCGCAAGCGTTGAATCCTGTCCGCCGCTGATTCCCAATACAAAGCCTTTAGCACCGGTTTTCTTTACATATTGTTTTAAAAAATTGACTCGGTCCTCAATTTCTTGCTTTGGATCAATTGAGGGCTTCACATGTAACTCACGCATAATCTTTTCCTGCATGCTCATCCCAATCATTCCTCCTGTACATTTTCCCTTGTTACTGTTCATTTCCCCAAATCAATGAAAATGAATCATGACTGTTATGTATCCCTCTTAAATATAGCACAGGTCTTCATTCACAGTGAACAAGAGAGATCAGCTGACTTCAACCCGTATGGATGTCACACTGTCGCCATTGCATTTCCCTTTTTCAATCGGGCAGGAAGAAAACGCGACAATTAAATCCATCTCCGCCCTAAGCCTTACGTAATCTCCGGCATTTGAAAGCGGTGTTTCCACAGACAGATTCCCTTTCTCATCAAGAACGGTATTCATAAAAATCGCAAAGGGATAATGCATGTGAGGCTTCGGCACGCCAAACTGTTCAAGCGCACGGTTCATATTGTCATAGCACGTATCCTGAAACTCATCCTTTTGCTTGCCGTATAAGAGCCTGTTCATATCAGGACGGCAGGCGGGCAGAAGCAGGTCATGCTTGCCGACCGTATCTTCAATCAGTGTTAGCATCGGCTTGTACAGGTTGGAGTAGAGATGGTCGTTGACCTTCACATGAATGGAATGATTGGCGTCAATTGTCGCTCCCTGATCAAGGTGTTCATAAAAATCCTTGGCATGGTATGCGACAAAATCAGCCACCTGCTGCCCTTCTACATCAACCACCTTTAAAATCTGCCCCTTTTTCAGCTTCAGCCCAAGCCCTTTTTTCGGCTCCACAATATATTGCTGTGTCATTGGTTTGCTCCTTTTTTCATTAGTATGAGCGTCCGCCTCCATCTCCATGTAAAAAGAGGCAAAAATCTGATGTATATAAGCTTCGGGCGGGTCGCAATCTAACCTTAGATAAAAGGGGTTGAATAAATAATGAGCCAAACAAAAAAAGACCAGCCAAAAGGGAATCTGGCTTGGTGGCAGCTGTCACTGATCGGAGTCGGCTGCACGATTGGAACAGGCTTTTTTCTCGGTTCCAGCATCGCAATTGTAAAAAGCGGTTTTTCCGTTCTCCTTTCATTTCTGATCGCAGGGATCGGTACGTATTTTGTCTTTGAACAGCTCGCCAAGCTGTCGGCGAAGCAACCGGAAAAGGGCTCGTTTTGTGCGTATGCCCGGAAAGCATTCGGCAAATGGGCAGGCTTCAGCAACGGCTGGGTGTACTGGTCGTCAGAAATGCTGATTACCGGCAGCCAGCTGACAGCCATTTCGCTGTTTACGAAGCATTGGTTTCCTCAAGTGCCGCTATGGGTGTTTGCCTCAATCTACGCGGTACTGGGGCTTCTTATTATTTTCACCGGCCTGTCTGTCTTTGAAAAGACAGAAAACGTGCTGGCAGTGATTAAAACAGCCGCTATTTTTATGTTTATTGTCATTGCCATCCTGGCGTTATGCGGTATCCTGTCAGGCGGAAATCATGGCATACATGTTCCCAATAAGACGAGTGAGTTTTTCCCATACGGCGCCATGGGGCTGTGGACAGGTTTAATCTACGCGTTTTACGCCTTTGGCGGAATTGAAGTCATGGGGCTGATGGCGGTTCACTTAAAAAAACCTGAGGAAGCGTCTAAATCAGGGAAACTGATGCTGGCGACACTGGCGATTGTTTATATCATTTCAATCGGGCTTGCTCTGCTTTTGGTTCCGTTACACTCGTTCACTGAACAGGACAGTCCGTTCATTACGTCGTTAAAAGGATATCACCTTGAGATCATCCTTGATATATTTAACGGGATTTTCATCATCGCCGGGTTCTCGACCCTTGTCGCTTCGCTTTTTGCGGTTACGACATTGCTTTGTACGATGGCTGATGACGGCGACGCGCCGAAATGCTTTACTCTAAAGGAAGGCAAAAAAATATGCTGGCCGGCACTGGGGCTGACGTTTGCGGGGCTTGTCCTCTCCATTATTCTGTCGTTAGTGCTGCCTAAAAACATTTATGAGCATATGACAACAGCTGCTGGGCTTATGCTTTTATACACTTGGCTGTTTATCCTGTTCTCGAGCAAAAAGCTGACTGATCCTGAGGGCATGGGAAAAACGCAAATTTATTTAGCGATGATTCTGATTGCCGCGGCTGTGTCCGGTACATTGTTTGAAAAATCAAGCCGGCCCGGTTTTTTTGTGAGCATCGGTTTTCTTGTGATCATCGCCATCGTGACCATGATCTATCAAAAAAAGCAGGGTCATAAAGACCGCCCTGCAAGTCCGTGATTTATTTCAGTTTGTTGAACATGTTCTTTAAATAAGAAAATGGGCACTTCGATACCTGTTTTTCGTCATCACGGAGGAAATACTGCTTCCATTCACGATTATCCTTTCCTCCGTACCAGCCTAATTTCGGGTGAATCGGAGCCTGATCATAGGCCTCTAAACGAGATCGGATCAGCCTGCTCATGTTACGGCCAAATGCAGTTGATCCATTTAGGTCATCAAACACCCACCTTGGCTGAAACGTGATCATAAAAAAAGGAAAGCTCCGGCTTCTTCTTGCCTCGTGCCCCGGTGTAGCGCACAGAATGAAATACGGCTCGCCATCAAAACAAAACTCCCATTTATAATGCTCGGGATCGGCCGGAATGTCTTCCGGCCATTCTTTTTCGTCTTGTTCACTCAGTCTATTTAAAAAGCGCCAAAACAGCTCTTCATACGCTTCAATCGAATAATGCTCCGCCAAATCTTCCGGTGTATCAAACAACACAACGAGGGATGCGTATTTTCCAGTGTCCCGCGATATCTTTCCGTACTCCGCAAGCAACGGAGCCAGTTCCTCCGCTGTACGGTTTTCCCGCGGATCTCCGGCAAAAGCAATGCGAAGCTGATCAGTCAGAAACGCCTGGCGTCCGGGAATGCACGGAAACGTATCCGCATCGTCCGCCAGAGTTTCTGCCAGCAGCTCAAAAGCGATTCTTTGCCATTCAGGAAGCTCTTCTTGAATACGTTCCAGAAAACTTTTGGTGTAAATCCCACTCACCATTGATCCACCTCCAGTATCATCTGGATACTATATTAAAACTGGAAGCGGCAGGTGACTGTCCTTTATGAATCAGCCCAATAACTGTTTGATGCCCTGATAACCAAAGTAAAGGCCAAACACGAGGAGTGATACACCGGCCATTCCGGTCAATCCTCTCAATAGCTTTTCATGAAGCAGGTTTCTGAATGTACTGGCTGTAATCGCCATGCAGAAATCCCAGATTAAAATGCCGATCATGATGCCGGAGCTATAGATCAGAAGCTGATTCATATTGTAGGCCTCTGCTGTTTTCGCAAGAATGCTTCCGTAAATTCCAAGCCAAAAAAGGATGCTCAATGGATTCGAGAGTGAAATGAGAAAACCTGAAGCGAACGTTTTCCGGAATGACGGCTTTCCCCGCGAGCTTCGCACATCCATCGGCTCTCTGACGTTTTTCAGCGTTTCAATTCCTGTATAGGTCAGCACAAAAAAGCCGAAGAGCCACAAAAACGTTTTCACAAATGGAGCGGTCAAAAACTGTGACAGCCCGAAATAGATAAAAAGCATGTACAGCCCATCCGCTGTCATGGCGCCTAAACCGAATATCCATGCATGCCAAAAACCGTTTTTAATTCCTTTGTCTATTTGCGCCGCGTTCACTGGCCCCACAGGCGCAGACAAGGACAGTCCCAGCACAATATAGCTCAAAAAAATGTTCACCGGCCCGTACTCCCTTCTCTTACGTAACTTGTACAATTTATTCGGGAACGGGCCAAGCTATGCACAATTTCACTTACTGTTTCAAACGTTGAAGCTCTTTCTCCATGATATCAGCGGCTTTGCCTACAAAACTGAAAATGAGTTCCAGTTCCTCTTCCGTATATTCGCAGCACAAATCCATCGTCGACTCAGACAGAGGACGGAACAAATCCTTTATATGTTTTTTCGAAGCAGTCAAAGGGACGATTACGACTCTCCTGCGATCGTTCGGGTCCTTTTCACGAGCCACATACCCCGCTTTTTCCAGCCGGTCAACAAGCGCCGTGACGGAACCCGTGCTAAGTCCGGTTTTTTTCCCCAGCTCTCCGGCCGTCATCGGTCCTGCTTCATTTAAAATGTCAGCTGATTTCAAATCGGTGGGAAACAGACCGAGAGCTTGAGCGGCTGCCTGATGAAACAGAACCGTTCTTGTGCCCAGTTTTCGAAAAAGCTGAACAGCAGTCTTTTCCAACTCACTTCTGGAATTTCTTGTTGACAACTGACAGTCCTCCCTATAAAATCGAGTTTATCTTGATAATCGAGATATTCAATAATCAAACTATTATCATGATATCAGAACTTACATAGAAAAGTAAGAGGAGGTAGAACAAATGGACACAACAACAGCAAAACAGGCTTCCACAAAATTTGTTGTTCTCGGTCTCCTGCTGGGCATCTTGATGTCGGCGATGGACAATACGATTGTTGCCACCGCGATGGGCAACATCGTAGCCGATCTTGGAAGCTTCGATAAATTTGCCTGGGTGACGGCATCCTATATGGTGGCGGTTATGGCTGGCATGCCGATTTACGGCAAGCTTTCTGATATGTACGGCCGAAAACGTTTTTTCCTGTTTGGACTCATTTTTTTCTTAATCGGTTCGGCTTTATGCGGAATTGCCCAGACGATGAATCAGCTGATCATCTACCGGGCCATTCAAGGAATCGGGGGCGGCGCGCTCCTGCCGATTGCCTTTACGATTATCTTTGATTTGTTTCCGCCGGAAAAACGCGGAAAAATGTCCGGCATGTTCGGCGCTGTATTCGGATTATCCAGTGTTCTTGGGCCGCTTTTAGGCGCAATCATTACAGATTCGATCAGCTGGCACTGGGTGTTTTACATCAATGTGCCGATCGGCGCATTGTCATTGTTTTTCATTATTCGCTATTACAAAGAATCTCTGGAGCCCAGAAAGCAGAAAATTGACTGGGGCGGCGCGATTACCTTAGTCGTATCCATTGTATGCCTGATGTTCGCCCTTGAGCTTGGCGGCAAAACATACGATTGGAATTCCATTCAGATCATCGGCCTGTTTATTGTATTCGCCGTTTTCTTCATCGCCTTTTTTATTGTGGAGAGAAAAGCGGAAGAGCCGATCATTTCTTTCTGGATGTTTAAAAACAGATTGTTTGCCACAGCACAGATTCTCGCTTTCCTATATGGCGGAACATTCATTATTTTAGCGGTATTTATTCCGATTTTCGTTCAGGCGGTCTACGGCAGCTCAGCGACAAGCGCGGGCTTCATTTTGACGCCAATGATGATTGGATCAGTCATCGGCAGCATGATCGGCGGGATCTTCCAAACGAAGGCAAGCTTCCGCAATTTGATGCTGATATCTGTTATAGCTTTCTTTATCGGCATGCTGCTTCTTTCCAATATGACGCCTGACACAGCACGGGTATGGCTGACAGTCTTTATGATGATTTCAGGCTTTGGCGTAGGCTTTAACTTCTCACTGCTGCCGGCGGCATCGATGAATGACCTCGAACCTCGCTTTCGGGGAACGGCAAACTCTACAAATTCGTTTTTGCGATCATTCGGCATGACCCTGGGCGTCACCATTTTCGGAACGGTGCAAACAAACGTATTTTCAAACAAGCTGAGTGACGCCTTCAGCGGCATGAAAGGTTCAGCGGGATCAGGCTCGGCGCAAAATATCGGCGACCCGCAGGAGATTTTCCAAGCGGGAACACGTTCCCAAATTCCTGACGCGATCCTGAATCGCATTATTGACGCAATGTCATCAAGTATCACGTATGTCTTTTTGCTCGCTTTGATTCCAATTGTCCTCGCGGCGATTACCATTTTGTTTATGGGAAAAGCCAGAGTGAAGACAACAGCCGAAATAACAAAGAAAGCAAATTAACATAAAAAAGCAGTACATGCTGGGCATGTACTGCTTTTTTCTATTACACTCCTAATCTTGCAAGAATAAACGTCCAAATACATATGCCCAATAACAGAATCAGGCTGTACGCCACTGTCCGTTTAAACAGTTTAGATTCCTTGCCTGTTTGGCCGACCGCTGCGGCAGCGATGGCGATAGATTGAGGAGAAACAAGTTTCGCCATGACCCCGCCCGCAGTATTTGCGGCCAACAGCAAGTCAGAACCCGCACCGATCTGCGCTCCGGTCACAACCTGCAAATGTCCGAACAAAGCGTTATTGCTGACAACAGAACCGGTAATGAACACGCCGATCCAGCCGAGAACAGGACTGACAAACGGGAACAGGTCTCCCGTTTTCGCCAGCGCTAATCCAATTGAAGAGCTGAGCCCTGCGAAGTTGGCCAGATTGGCAAACCCCATCACGAAGCAGATCGTGATAATCGGCACCCACAGCTCTTTTCCTGTCTCCTTCAAGGAAGCAAAGGCATCTCGAGAGGAGAAATGTTTGCTGAACAGTCCTGTCACGATGACTGCGGCTAAAATCGCTGTACCAGTCGCTGACAGCAAATCAACTTTCAAGACCGCATCTAACGGCATGGCAGATGGCGCAATCGGCGGCATTTTCATAATTTGCTGGTGCAGAAAAGGCATTTTGAACAGGAGCGTTGTTTGATATAACAGTCCGCCTTCTTGGAAAAGCGCTTTGAAGGCGGGAAGGCTCCAGATGGTGATCGCCGCAGTTAAAATGTAGAAAGGTGACCACGCTTTCGCAATGTCAGCGGCACGGTATGTCTTTTGCTCACCAGCATCGCCGGCTCCTTCCTCCCGGTAAATCTCTTTCGGCTGCCATTTGCGGAGGAAGAGGGCAAGCCCGCCCATGCTGAACAAGGCCGCCAAAATGTTGGCTAATTCCGGCCCGAGCACCGCCATTGTCAGTGTCTGAATCCCTGTATACCCACCGCTCACAACCAGAAGGGCAGGCCATGTCTGTTTGATTCCTTTCATTCGATCTAATAGGAATACAAGCAGAAACGGTATGAAAAATGAGATCATCGGCAGTGTCCACATCAATGTCCGTGACAGCTCAAGAGCAGACAAATCACCAATCTGCGCCCCTGTGATGACAGGAATCCCGATTGCCCCAAAGGCTCCGGAAGCTGCGTTTGCGATCAAGCAGAGCGCTGCCGCTTTTAACGGTTTAAAACCAAGTTCGACGAGCAGCGCCGCGCTGATCGCAATCGGAACACCAAAACCGGCCGCGCCTTCCAAAAACGCGTTAAAACAAAAACCAATTAATAATAGCTGTAATCGTTGGTCAGGCGAAATGCCGGCAATGCTGGACCGAATAATAGTAAATTTCCCGGTTTTCACTGCGATTTTATACAGCCACACCGCCATCAGGACGATGTAGCCAATGGGCCACAGCCCGCTCCCGATTCCTAGAAAAACAGAAGAAATCGCTTTTTCAACCGGCATGTGAAATGCCAAAACGGAGACGAAGAAACTGACGGCTAGAGTAAGAAACGCCGCAAGTATGCCTTTCATTTTCAAAACAGTTAAAGCCAAAAGAAAAAAGAGAATCGGAGTGAGCGCCACAAGTGCGCTCACATACTCGTTTCCAAACGGATCATACAACTGCTCCCACATTGACAATCAGCCCTTTACTCTAAAGTTGCGGTTAGTTGACTTTTTGTTCTGCAAAATGAGGCTTTAAAATGTTTTTAAGGACGCCGGCGCTGTGAAGGAACTGTTCTTTTTCTTTTTCATTTAAGTTCAGCTCAGTGATACCTGCGATCCCTCCGCGGTTCACGACAGCCGGAACGCCGATGTACACGTCATCTGCACCGTATTGCCCGTCCACATATGTGCTGACAGTTAATATGCTGTTTTCATTATGAAGAATCGCTTTTGTAATGCGGGCAAGACTCATCGCAACGCCATAATAAGTCGCGCCTTTTTTCTCAATGATATGGTAAGCTGCGTTTTTCACGTCATCTACAATTTGGTCCAGCTCCTCTTGTTTGTACGCATCGTTTTTCTCAACGAGTTCACTGACCGGCACACCGCCGACATTCGCGTGGCTCCAAACAGGAAGCTCAGTGTCGCCGTGCTCTCCGATAATATGCGCGTGCACGTTTTGAGGCGCTGCGCCAAAGTATTCGCTCAGCATGTAACGGAATCTCGCAGAATCTAGTGTTGTGCCGCTTCCGATCACCCGCTCTTTTGGCAGGCCGCTGAATTTCCATGTCGCGTAAGTCAGGATATCAACCGGATTTGTCGCGATTAAGAAAATGCCGTCAAATCCGCTCGCCATAACTTCACCGACAATGCCTTTGAAAATCTTTAAGTTCTTTTCTACTAATTCAAGGCGTGTCTCACCAGGTTTTTGGTTTGCTCCGGCGCAAATGCAGACAATATCAGCATCCTTGCAGTCTTCATATGTTCCGAAAGATGTTTTGACCGGTTGCGGCGCAAACGCCTTTCCGTGGTTTAAATCCATTACATCGCCCATTGCTTTTTCTTTATTTAGATCAATGACCACAAGCTCATCTGTGATCCCTTGGTTAATTAACGCAAATGCATAACTGCTTCCAACAAAACCCGCTCCGATTAAAGCTACTTTATTTACATGTTTGTTCATCATTAATCATCCTTCCAGGGTATGTTTCTCTTTGATGTCTTTTTATTTGTGAAGTATTTCACATTTATATTGTGCAATACTTCACAAACTTTTGCAAGAGAAAAGTTTTGTCTGATTTATGAACAAAAAAGAAACCATCTATGATGGTTTCTTTCACTATAACCCGTCAGCCTTGTTCTCAATAAGGAAGAGAACCGCTTAAGCCCGCGTCATTATATAAACCATTTTGCACGTAATCAAAGCCAGGCTGATTCTGGCCAGGCACTTGGGCACTGCCATTATTAAAAATCACTTTGGCGTTGGTTGTATCCGTATCCGCAGGCAGCGTCAGCGTGTAAATTCCGTCTGCATTTTTAGTCATTGGTTTTCCAGGCCAAGATCCGGTCAATTCAGTTGCCCCGCCCCCATCCTGTTTATAGATATAAGCATTTACCTGACTCCAATGATTCGGATTTTGATAGCCGATGGTTTTGGCCGAAGCTGGATCTCTTTTAACAAAACTGTACTCCTCGGTCCTCGTTACACCATCACTGTTCGTTCCTTTTAACATGATGGTGTATGTTTTGCCAAATGGATCTTCTTTTCCGATTGTGAATTGATCTCCATCTTTAAACGCTGTCTCTTGTCCATTATTGATTTGATAAACAGCTTTTGTTGTGTTCGCATCTGCACGCAGGGTAATCGTCAGTTGATCATTGAAAGAATGTGTTACGCCTGCTTTGTAATTCTCAAGGAAAACTTGAGGCGCATTTGCAATATCGTCAGGATAAAGCACAGCCACAGATCTGGCATTGATCGTGCCTGTCAGTTTACCGTCCCTGACTTGAAATGAACCGGTCCCGGCTTTATTATCATAGCTGCCATCAGGTAATTTCGTTGAAGCATTTATGCTGACAGAAGAGGAACCTGCATTTGCCAGCACAACACCTTTTGAGCCGCGCTGATTCATAAATATTTGATTGTTCCCATTCGGATTTGAGAGTTCCTCAGGCTGCCCGGCCATTTCATTGTGAAATTGATTGACCGCAGTGATCGCCTGATCTTTAAATAAGGCGCTCCCGCGATCTCCTATTTGACTTTTCCCTGGAAATCTTACACCATTTCCGCCGCCCTCAGGCCTGGAAAAGAAAAGAGGCGTGCTTCCTGAGCGCGAACCAATCACTGCCCAGCCTAAACGGATATCGTCATCACTCATCCATGTGGACTCTTCATCATCATTGGCATACGTATCATGTGACTCCACCCATGTCACTAACTTGTCCGCAGACACGTCAGATGCATAATGGGAGATATTCGACACACTCAGATTACGGTTCTTTAAAGCGGATCTGATGGAATGCCCATAGTTAGAAGCTGTCACATTCATATAATTCGCATAAGCAGTATCCCTGGAAGCACTATCCTGCAGGATTTCTCCGTATTGGAACTCCGCCGATGTATTTGTGATATTCGGCCAAAATTGGCTGCCGTAATTCCCATCATCCGGAAGCTCTATATGCTTGGCAGCATCATAGCGGAACCCGTCTGCTCCGTCATCCAATGCTCTTTCTAAGAAACGTTTCAGATAGGTTTGCACCTCAGTGTTCTGTGTATTCCAATCATACAGCCCTAGCAATGCATTTTGAGTGATGTCCCATCGGTCCGACCAATTTTTAATTTGTGTGTTTCCGTGTGTCCAGTTTGGAATACTCTTAATCTCATTAGAAATGGCGGCATAGTCACTGGTGGTATGATTGATGACCGCGTCAACTATGACTTTTACGCCATATTCTTCAGCAGCTGCACACATTTCTTTAAATTCTTGTTCAGTGCCTAAGTAGTGGTTGCCAATTTGGTACGATGTCGGCTGATAGAGCCAGTACCAGTTCGACATGCTTTTATTTCCTTGGTTCCCTTCCTTTACTTGGTTAATCGGAGACGTCTGAATGGCTGTATATCCTGCATCATGAATGTCCTTCATATTGTGTTTTAACGTATTGAATGACCAATTCCAAGCATGAAGAATGGTCCCACTTTCAATCGATGGCGCTGCCAGTTCATTTGATGTGTTCTGTGTTTCAGCATTTGCAGCCACCGGTCCTGCCAAAACCATATGAAACAGCAACAAAAATCCAGCGAATAACGGCAGTAAAGAGGTTTTGAATCGTTTTTTAAACATTTTTGACACTCCTTATTTGATTTTTGAAGACTGACTGCGGAGTCAAAAATTCCTCTTACTCTTTCTTCAGCTTCCTCCTTTCAACTGTTGTGAAGACTGGAGAAGAATTATGTTAACGCTTACATTTGAACTTATCACACCCTCTCTATCAAAGCAACGCGGCAGAGTGAATTCAAATCTATATTCCTATCAAATAAAAAGACTTTGCTCTTATAAACAAAAAAAGAAACCACCATCAAGATGATTTCTTCTTTGCTTCTTCTTTTACCGCTCTTCTGTAAGCCAACTTCACAATCACATATCGAAGCAAAAACAGAACGCCGCTACAGACGATAAAAAGAAGAATCATTTTCAGCCAAGCGAAGAATGTATGGGGAATCCCCCTGTCGTACATCGTAAGCACCACTACCGCAAAGGCGACCGCAATTGAATCTATTCGCTGCTGCTTTACCCGTTTTCGCAGTTCTTCTTCGGTGTCTATTCTCGGCATGAGCATTCCTGACGCTCCTGCCCTGATGCAGTAATATAAGATGATGAGGAACAAAAACACAAGGCTTGCAGCCCATTCTTTAAACGGAAATTCAAACATAATGCCGCGGATGATCACATCAAGGAGCGCAAACGATCCCGCTATCATCCCAATCTCCGACCAGATTTTTTGTTCTTTTTCTTTTACTCTCTTATTTTCCCCATTCACGCCTGAAAGTCTATTACGCAGATTATTCATGACCTTCCTCCCGCACTTTTACGAATGGCTATGGCTTACATGTTACAATAACAGCCTGCGCTTCTGCAATGAATAACTCAAAAGCCCGCCGTACAAGCCGGCGGGCAGCAATTGTTAAAACGGCCCCCAATTGATCATGACGCCGATCACAATAAAAACAAGCCCGATCAAGAACCAAATCAGAGCAAGCGGCACCATAAACCGCAGCCACTTGACGTACGGAATGCCGCTGGCGGCAAGTACCGCCATGAGAACACCGGATGTTGGATTGACACAGTTGACGACCCCTTCTCCAAGCATAACCGACTCCACCGCAACCTGTCTCGTGATTCCCATCAAATCAGCGAGCGGCGCCAGGATTGGAATAAATACAACGGCTTCGCCAGATCCTGAGGAGATGAGAAAATGAAGCAGCGCACTGGCGATATACATGCCGATTGCCCCGGCAATCGGACTGAAACCGTCCAACAGTGAAGCCAAAGCATTGACGACTGTATCGAGTAACTTTCCATTTTCAAGGATGACGGAAATGCTTCGTGCCATCCCGACAATCAGCGCCCCGTATACAAGGCTTTGACAGCCCGTAATGAAGGTTTTGGCAATATCGTTCGCCGCAAGTCCGCCTATTAAACCGGCAAGGACAGAAATAAAAATAAATGTCGCAGCCATTTGGGAATCCGACCAGCCAAGCTTCAAAGCGCCGTATAAAAATCCGACCAGCGAGAGTCCCGCTACGGCCAAAATCAGCTTATGGCGAACAGTAAATGACACTGACTGATCTTCTTCTTTACCGGCTTCGCCCATTCCTGCTCCAGGGAACCAATCTGTTCCTAACACACTGGCATCTTTTGATTTTTTTAGTTTTCTCGTATACAAATAGATATAAATAACAGAAGACAGCAAAAAGCAAATGTAAATCACAACTCGCAGGCCGATTCCTGAAAAAAGAGGGAGCTCCGCAATTGATTGTGATAAACCGAGCGGGGACGGTGATAGTATAGTGGAGTTAAATCCAGCGTAGCAGCCGATGTAAATGACAGCGGCTCCCGCGACGGCGTCCCATTTTAAGGATCGTGCCACAATGAGGCCGATGGGGATAAAACCGATAACTGAATTCACGACAATCCCGGTTGTTCCGAGAATGGAGAACAATGCGCCGACAATACAAATAAATAATAATTGCTTTGTGCGGAATTTGCTGATGACATTGTAAATCAGGCCATTGATGGCACCCGTTTTTTCTAGAATAGCAATGGTGCCGCCTGTGAATAGAATTAGAAAGATGATGGGTGCTGATTCAACCATTCCATCCTGTAGAGAAGTAAAAAAGCTGATCAAGCTGACCGGTGACTGTTCAATGGAATGATAGCTTCCCGGGACAGCAGTCGTGACATCCCCCTTTGTCACGCGGTCAAATTCACCTGCCGGCACAATATATGAAGCGATTGCGCAAATGAAAGCAATGATAAATAAGAGGACATAGGCGTCAGGCATTTTAAATGTCATTCGTTTTTTCTTAGGCTGTGTTTCGGCTGCTGGCATACTCATATTTCGATCCATCCCCTCTGTTTGAAAATATTAATTATTCTGAAAAGTCTCAATATGTGCTATATTATATACAGCCTATCTTCCTGTTTCAATATAAATAAAGTAAAGAAGGTAAAAATTCATTCTGATAGAAGGAGGTATTTCTTACCATGCAAAAGCTTTCAGAAGACATGAAACAAACCGTTATGGACATCTTCGAGCATCTGCACGCGAACCCTGAAGTCAGCTGGAAGGAATATGAGACGACTGCATTTCTCAAACAAAAGCTTGAGGAGTTAGGGTGCCGGACGCGCACGTTTTCAGACTGCACCGGAGTTGTCGGCGAAATCGGCTCAGGCTCACCTGTTGTAGCTGTGCGCGCTGATATTGACGCGCTATGGCAGGAGGTAAACGGCACATTTCGCGCCAACCATTCCTGCGGACACGATGCACATATGACAATGGCATTGGGCACATTAATGCTGCTGAGAAAACAACCTGAGCTTCCGAAGGGCACAATCCGTTTTATCTTTCAGCCGGCAGAAGAAAAAGGCGGCGGTGCCTTGAAAATGATAGAAGAAGGCGTACTTGATGATGTCGACTATTTGTATGGTGTTCACGTCCGCCCAATTCAGGAAACACAAAACGGCCGCTGCGCCCCGTCTATTCTGCACGGATCAAGCCAGCACATTGAGGGAACAATTACCGGAGAGGAAGCCCATGGCGCCCGCCCGCACCTCGGGAAAAACAGCATTGAAATTGCAGCATTTCTTGTACATAAGCTCGGGCTCATCCATATTGATCCGCAAATCCCGCATACCGTCAAAATGACAAAGCTTCAAGCCGGCGGAGAAAGCTCTAACATCATTCCGGGAAAAGCATCGTTCAGCCTTGATTTGCGCGCACAGACCAATGAAGCCATGGAGGCGTTAATTGCCGAAACAGAAAGAGCCTGTGAAGCGGCCGCCGCCGCATTCGGCGCAAAGATCGACCTGCAAAAAGAACACAGCCTTCCTGCAGCGACACAAAACAAAGAAGCTGAAGCGATCATGGCAGAAGCCATTACGGAAATCATCGGGGCTGAGCAGCTTGATGCCCCGCTTGTCACAACCGGCGGCGAGGATTTCCATTTTTACGCCGTGAAAGTGCCGAACCTCAAAACAACAATGCTTGGTCTCGGCTGCGGACTCCAGCCGGGACTCCATCATCCGCACATGACCTTTGACAGAAATGCAATGTTCAACGGCATTCACATTTTGGCGAACGCCGTGCTCAAAACATTTCAGAAAGCGGAATCGCTTGCTGCCGCTAACGCTTCTTAACGCAAAAAAAGCAGCCTGATCCCAGGCTGCTTTCTTCATTACTTCTTCAAATCTTCAATTGAGTTAACGTTTTTCATATATTGAGGAACAACAAGACCCATTTTCACGCCCGTCATACTCGTGCCAATATCGTCATATTTGCCTTTATATTTGGCGGCGTATGCTTTATGGGTATTCGGCAGCCATGCGGAAAGGGATGCATCCGCGCTTCCCGTCGCGATTGCAGTCCACATCGGACCGGCCTCTACCTGAGTAAGCGTCACCTCATAGCCTAAGTCTTCTAAGACTTTGCCGATCACGTTTGTGCTTGCAATTTCACTGTCCCACGCCACATAGGCAAGGTTGATTTTGTCCCCCTTGACCTTTTGAACGCCTTTTGTCCACTCCGCAATCTGATCTTTGTGATTCTTCACATACTCAGCTGCGACTTTGGCAGGTTTCTCGCCTTCTTCCACTTTGATCATCACTTCGCCCATATCGTCTTGCGTCCATTTAAACTGGCTCAGAAGCTTTGCGGCATTCGGCTGCTCTTTGCTGAAGCCTTTGCGTGTGATCGTATGGATTTCCTCCGCGCTGCCATAAGATTGTTTCGGATCATCGAGATATTTCAGCTTATATCTGGAGAACATCCAGTGCGGTGTCCATCCTGTAATGATAATCGGTTTCTTACGGTCGTATGACTTTTTAAGTGTTGCGGTCATCGCGGCACTTGACGCTGAAATCAATGTCCAGTCATTCAGGTCATAATCCTTCATCGCTTTGTCAGTCAGGGACATAATCCCTGAACCGGGGTCAATCCCGATGATGGTCTTATTCACCTGTTCTGCTGCGGTTGCATTTTCATCGTGTTGTGAACCGCAAGCCGCAAGTGAGAGCGCCAGCATGGCGGAAACGCCAATGCCGATGATTTTTTTAAGCATCAGGCATTCCCCCTGCTTTTCTTCTTCACTTTAATATTTTGAGTAATACGGTCCAGGGTAATGGCAACGATAACGATGGCGATACCGGCCTCTACTCCGACCCCGGTTTTCAGCTGTGTAACGGCGCTGTATACTTCAGAACCAAGTCCCGGCGCACCGACCATTGCGGCGATAACAACCATTGATAACGCAAGCATGATGCTTTGGTTGATTCCGGCCAGGATGGTTTTTGTCGCAAGCGGAAGCTGAACTTTAAACAAACGCTGAGCTGTTGTAGAACCGAACGCCTCAGTCGCCTCAATCAGATCCGCCGGCACTTGTTTAATACCGAGAACGGTCATGCGGATTGTCGGAGGCATCGCGAAAATAACTGATGCAACAACACCCGGCACAACACCGATGTTAAAGAAGAAAATCGCCGGCAATAGATATACGAAAGCAGGCATTGTCTGCATTAAATCAAGAATTGGCGTTACAATACGGCGTACCATTTCTTTCTGGGACGCCCAAATTCCGATCGGAACCCCGACCACAATCGAAATAATCACAGATGTCAAAACAAGCGCCAATGTCTGCAGCATTGGATCCCAATATCCTAAATAATCGATCAGGAGGAATCCAATCAATGTAAATAACGCAATTCCTCTTGTACTGATCCACCACGCAAGTGCGGCGAAAATAATCGTTAACAAAATAGATGGAATAAATCCAAGTCCGCTGACAATTCCATTTACAAAAGCGGCAAGTCCGTTTGCGATTCCGTCGAAGAATCCGCCAAACGTCAATGTAATCCAGTCAACAAAACGGTCAATGATATCTGCTAAAGGTATTCTAGGCAGTCTATCCATCTTACTTCACCTCCTGTGCAGAAGGATCTTGTGTTTGTTCGCCAGTGCCTTCAGCATTGATATACTCGTTATTGCCGGCAAGCGCGCCAATTAGTGCGCCTTTTACGACAATCCCTTTCATTCTTTGCTTCTCATCTACAACCGCAATTGGAATATTCGCGTCAGAAACAACGTCAAAAATCTCTGTCAAATACGTATCCTCTGGTACAGTCGTAAATTCTGTATTCAAGATATTTTGAAGTGACAAATCAGATTCAGCCGCTTTTTTCGCATCAGACGCATAGATAACACCTAACAATTTCTTTTGTTTATCCACTGCGTAAATTGAAGAAATTCCAAGGTTTTTCATCAATGTCAATGCCACGCGAGGCCCTTTATCAATCCGCACTGTTTCAGCGCGTTTCATAATATGGCCTGCTGTGAGGACTTTAGATAAATCAACATCCTCGACGAATTTCTCAACATATTCGTTAGATGGATTCATCAGGATTTCTTCAGGCGTGCCGATTTGAACGATGTTGCCGTCCTTCATCAGAACAATTCTGTCGCCGATCCGCAATGCTTCGTCCAAGTCGTGCGTAATAAAGATAATCGTTTTTCCGACATTATCGTGAAGATCAAGAAGTTCATCCTGCATATCTTTACGAATCAGTGGATCGAGCGCACTGAACGCTTCATCCATCAGAAGAATGTCCGGATCATTTGTCAACGCGCGGGCAAGGCCGACACGCTGCTGCATCCCGCCGGAAAGCTGGTCAGGATATTGGTGTTCAAATCCTTCAAGTCCGACGAGCTTTAAGGACTCAAGCGCTTTTTGCTGGCGCTCCTGTTTGTCTACACCTTGAAGCTCCAGTCCGTATTCTGTGTTTTCAAGTATCGTTCTGTGCGGAAACAGAGCGAACTTTTGGAAGACCATGCTGATTTTTTTCCGGCGGACTTCCCGGAGCTGGTCTTTAGACATATTTGTTATCATGTCACCATCAATGTAAATATTTCCGGCAGTCGGTTCAATAAGCCGGTTTAACATCCGTACTAAAGTTGATTTACCGCTCCCTGATAGACCCATGATGACAAATATCTCACCATCATATACTTCAAAATCTGCCTGATTAACCCCAACGGTTGAACCGGTTGCTTTCAGGATCTCTTTTTTTGTCTTTCCGTTGGCAAGCATTTGAACTGCCTTTTTTGTTTGTTTCCCAAAAATCTTGGAGACTTTCTCGACTTTTATCTTAATTGGTTTCTCATCTACACTCATATTTTCCCTCCATATTAAGCAATCCTAATAACCGTAACATTTATGTAACTTCCCACACAAACAGCATATTCTCTTTTATTCTGTACCATTTCATTATAAACATCCATGTGACCACATGATCTTATTTATGCTTCTAAATACTCTGTAATCCTCCTATATAATTGTATTTTACGGGTGATTTTTCTCCTATCTATAGGTGAAAACGCTTTTATTGGAATTGAATTCCTCCTGCCTATTATGACTTCCTGCTCCTTTACTGGAAAAATAAGTTGCTTTCCCAGCATCAATTATGTATTATAGTTTCATGACTATGAAACAATCAGATGATCAAATCAGAGCGCAAATTTTTAAAGCACTGTCTGATGAATCAAGGCTTGCTATTATTCGTACGCTTTATGTCAGCGGAAAAGAACTCAGCTGCGGTGAAGTAGGTGAAAAGTGCAATATTGTGAAAACCACGGCATCTTATCATTTTAAAACGCTGCGTGAAGCGGGATTGACGGCAACCCGAAAAGATTCGCGGACAAAATATGTCAGTCTCCGTGAAGACACATTTCAAACATACCTGCCTGGCTTTTTGGAAACCCTCTAACAAAGGGTTTTCTCTATACATATTTGTTTCATAGTTTCAAAGTTATAAAACTATAGGAGTGATAAAATTTGAATCGTATTTGGCTTTTCTTCAGTGTCATGTTTGTCATTGGCACAGATACCTTTTTGCTTTCTCCGCTTCTCCCGCTTTTACAGGAGCAGTTTCATGTCTCTACTGATTTGTCAGGCTGGATGGTCAGTGCTTATGCACTCGGTTATGCGCTCTTCGCTTTCATTGCGGGCCCAATCTCAGACCGTTTGAACAGGAAAACAGTCATGCTGTGGGGGCTTGCGGGCTTTATCGTATCCACGTTTTTATGCGGCATCGCTCCCTCTTTTGCCGCCATGTGCCTGTTCCGTTTTGCCGCAGGCGTTAGCGCTGCGTTTGTGACGCCTCAAATTTGGGCGTCCATCCCAATTATTGTTAAGCCTTCTCAGATCATAAAAAGCATGGGTATTGCGACAGCAGGATTGGCCGCTTCACAAATGCTCGGACTGCCGATCGGAGGGTTTTTCGCTTCCTTTACATGGCATACGCCATTTTTCGTTTTGTCAGCGTGCTCGATTATTCTTCTATTGATTCTGGCGGTGGTTATGCCTGATATCCGCCCTTCTGAACCATTGGCGCGCCCATCAATAATCAACCCATATCGGGAGCTGTTTTCACTGCCGAAAACATCGGTCATTCTGCTTGCCTATTTTCTCTTTCAAACCGGAAACTTCGCGTCGTTCAGCTTTCTCGGCACTTGGCTTTCCGCGGATTATCATTTAACCGTGTCACAAATTGGGGCAGCTATGCTTGTTCTCGGACTGGGAAATATGCTCGGAAGCCTTATCGGCAGCCGGATTTCAGCAAAGCTGGGCATGTTTAAGACATTGATCGGCGGGATGCTGCTGATGGGCGTTCTCTATTTCGCTCTTCCTTTCTTTCCTAACTTATTTTTAGTCGAAACGAGCTTTTTTCTCACGTTCTTTACAGCTGGCATTATCTTTCCGTTAATGATGGGTGTCTCTCAATCCATTTCACCAAACGCGCGAGGAACCATCGCTTCCCTTTCCAATGCCGCTATGTATGCAGGAACCACTGTCGGCACAGGTATTGCAGGTTTTTTATATCAAAGCACACAGCACTTCGGAGCTGTCACAGGATTTACTGCCATTCTGTTCATACTTTCTATGACGCTCTACCAGACAATCAATAAAACCGGGAAACGCCAATCCGCAGCCCGGGCGCAAATGTAAAAAAGCACCTCTTTCAAGAGGTGCCTCAGATTGTTGACAAAATCCTAAAATGGTTTTCATTTTAGGATTTTGTCATCTTTTCAGCGTGATTGAAAACCCTTGAAGTCTAGGAAGGACGAGCATAGGAGCGGACATTCACAGGATGTGATGACGACGGCGTTTAGGCAGGACGCCTGAGAATTTAGCCGTTGATCCACTTCGCATTGAGCACCGAAGCGCAGTCCTGACAACGAATGCGAGGGTTTGTCGACACGCTGAAAGCACCTCATTCAAGAGGTGCTTTTCCTATTCCAGCTCAGTTTGTTTCGTCTCTTTCCCCATAATCAAAATACAAGCAACCGCGAGTAAGATGGCAATGCAAAAGATTGAAAAGATGACCGAAAACGAAATATGACGGGCTGCGAGCGTTCCGACGAGCAAAGGCCCGAAGATGCCGCCGATTCTGCCAAACGCCGCCGTCGTTCCTGAACCTGTTGCGCGAATCGCAGTCGGATATTGCTCCGGGGTGTACGCATACAGCACGCCCCACGCACCGAGATTGAAAAACGATAACAGCATTCCAGCCGTAAGCAGAAGGCCTAAGGAATCAGCCGTTCCAAAGAAATAGGCGCTTCCTGCTGTCCCAATCAGGTAAATGACAAGTATCCACTTCCGGCCCGCTTTTTCAATCAGCCATGCGGCAGAGAAATAGCCCGGTAGCTGAGCAAGCGTCATCAGCAGGACATATTCAAAGCTTTGAATCATGCTGAAGCCTTTCAGCAGCATGACACTCGGAAGCCATAAGAACATGCCGTAATAAGAAAACACCACACAGAACCAAACGATCGACAGCATTACGGTCGGCCGTATATACTGTCTTGCCCAGACGCTTTTTACATTCTCCCACACAGATTTCTTTTTGGCAGAAAGCGATTCATATTTTGGTGAATCAGGCAGACTCGTCCGCAGGTATAACGCATAAAAAGCAGTCAGTGCGGTTAACAGCAGGGCAGCCTGCCAGCCGAAGCTTGGTATCACAAAGTAAGAAATCAAGGCCGCTGCGAGCCAGCCCACAGCCCAAAAGCTCTCCAGAAGCACAATCACTCTGCCCCGCTTTTCAGGCACAACCGCTTCCGAAACGAGTGTCGAAGCGACTGGAAGCTCTCCGCCAAGTCCCATGCCGATCACGAAACGAAGGATTAGAAATGCCGATAAGCTCGTCACAAAAGCGGAAATGCCGCTTCCGATGGAAAAGCATAGAAGGGTGATAATAAATACTTTTTTTCGGCCGATTCGATCAGCCAGCAGACCAAACAAAAACGCTCCCGCAGCCATGCCGATGGAATTGACGCTTCCAATCCATTTCATTTCCTCGGGCGACAGATTCCACTCTACATGGAGCGCGGCGATAATAAACGATAATATTCCGACATCCATTGCATCAAACAGCCACCCCAAACCGGCGACGCCCAGCAGTTTACGCTGGGATATAGGCTGTTGTTTTCCCATTGCCAACACCTCTGATATGCAAAATGATTACCGTTTAAGTTTACACCTGTCTTTACACATTGTCATTAACTAAATGATGTAAATGAAAAACCCCGCTCATGTTCCACAAGCGGGGTTCTGATTATTGCTGTAATGCTGCTTTTTTAATATTATCCTGAAGCTGGGCAATTCGTCTCGCGCCGTCTTCGCGGAGGCGTTTGTTTTCTTCTTCGATTTGTTTTGTTTCCTGCATGCCGCTGACAATCGTGTTCCAAGACGATTCGATCGTTTCAATATCTATGCTCGGTCTGCCGGCCATTCTGGCAATTTCAACACTTTGGCTCGAGATGTTTTCAGCATTTCGTTTCAGCATCTCGTTTGTCCGGCGGTCAAGCTCACTCATAGAATCAGCCACAAGCTTTTGCCGTTTCACCGTAACAGCCTGAATAATGCCGTTTTTGAAAATCGGAATGGTAATGATAAACGCGGAGTTAATTTTCCCGATCAGCTTTGCATTTCCGCGCTGCAGGAGACGGATTTGTGGTGCGGTTTGAAGAGCCACCATCCGTGCCATATCCAGATCATACACCCGTTCCTCAAGCGCCTGAATGCCGTTGCGCAGTGTATCGAGCTGCATTTGCGCCAGCTGGTTTCCGCTTGCCGCTTTTTCCTCATATGAAGGAAGGATCGACTGCATCTCTTCCAGTTTCATCTGTCCGGCAACGACGTATTTTTCAAGCTCCATATAGTATTTGATATTGTTTTCATACATTTCATCGAGCGTGTAGTTCGTCTTCGTCATCTCATCTTTGTATTTCGAAATCTCAACGTTGATTTTTTCAATCTCTCCGCCAAGTGTCTGATACTTTTTAAAGATTTTTTCAATCATGCTGCCGCCGCGTTTGAAAATTTTCGCCATTAATCCCTTAGGCTCATCAAAATCATTTTTGTCGAAGCGGTCCATGATTTTTCCAAGCTGGGTCAGCATTGTGCCAGAGTCTGTCACACTTGTTGTTTTCATCATCCCCAAGATGCGGTCAGAGAACTTGGAAATTTCAACGGCCGGCTCCTTGCCGTACTCAAGCAGCTCCATTTGGTTTTTGACGTCAATTTGTTGAGCAAGCCGCTTTACCTCTGGTTCCTGACGGAGCTGAAGACGGATATCGTCAGCTTTTTGCTGGGAAATCTCTTCATTTTTATCGAGAACAAGCGGATTTTGATTTTCTGTTGTCATGCTTTTCTTCTCTCCTTATTTTTGGGTAATGTTTCTGAAGAACCTTTTCACAAGCGAAGGCTCTTTGTAGTCCTGCTGGAACACCATGTCGTCCAGCCAGTGGATATCATACTGATCGTCTTCAATAAACTGCTCAATATCTTGGTGTCCGGGCGGATTATAAATGATGATATCGATTCCGATTTCATTCAGGAACAGCAGGGCGGCAGCATCCGAACGCGTGAGTCCGCCGCTCATTTCCGTATGATATAAAACGAGTTTCGGAACGGTTTGCGCATAGTCAAACATTTGAATTAATTTCAGCAGATTAGCAGGCAGGTTTGTCGTTTGTTTAAACAAATAGATTTGAACATCCTTGACTTGTTCCTGATGCAAAGCCTTAAGCCGAGGATGCCTGCACATTCTCGAAATCGTTTTGGCAATGGCGGTCTGAACGCCCGCCGGCAGCTGTTTGTACTGCCACACATTGCTTGCCATCAGCTTGTCCGGATCAATATTCCCTTCTTGATCAAGTGCGTGGCTGTAGTGAAATTGATAGTTCGACTTTATTTCTTCTGTAAATGGAAAGCTTCTGACCATTTCTGTTTCCTGATAATCCGCTAGAGTATGAAGCCTGTTCCAATATTCCTTATTGTCTTTCGACACGCCCATAATTTTGGCGAATACATTCGGAATTTCAATGGAGTGTTTATCTGCTTTGAAATTCGGCCGAATAAAGGCGCGTTCTTTCGTGATTAAAAACAGTTCATCATAGGTCGTTTTCAGCGTAACGGACACCGGTGTGTGATCTCTGAACTGCCATGGCTTGTACAGCATGGACTCCTCGTGATTCAGCACATGTTCAATTTCTTTTGTTGAGCGGTAAGCCACTGTTGATTTACGGTCTGGTTTTTCTTTCGGAAACGGCTGAAGCTCCGAAACATCCGGGAGCTTTTCCGTAAAACTGAGCTCCTGCTTTGGATCGACAAGCGCCAGCTGATCGGTTCCCGCCGGATGGAACAGCAGAACATCACAGCCGACCAGCATCAGATAATATAAGAAATAGAGCTGGCTTTTCGTCGCATCTCCATACCAAACAACCTTTGGCATCTCACGCTCTATATCGGTTTTTTCCAGCCACGGATTCAGGTGATTTAAAGAAAACTTCGAGACATCAAGCAGCACTCTGCGAAAATCAGGATGATTCAGCCCCTTCTCATGACTGTCCGCAAAGGTATGTAAAAGCGTCATCAGCGCTTTTCTTAAATGGCGGTGCATCAAGGGATTTGAGTGCTTCGCAATCAGCTTTTCCCCGTCCAGAAAGGCAACAAAGCGGCTGACTGACAGCCCTTTTTCTTTCTGATTGATGGAATGAATATGCTGAAGCTTTTGAAATGTTTCCGGTTCGATTGTTTTATCAAGCGTTTCACTCAAAATAGTCATGCGGTCATTTACAGACAGCTCGTAAAGCTCGTTATAGTAGTCTGTCTCATCAATAGGCGTGCCTAATATCTGTCCGGCAAGGCGGGAAAACGAAAGGCCCTGTGCTGTTTCATAGTGATCCCGCTCCGGCAAGGGCTGAAACAGCAGGCTTTTCCAATCCCCATCAGCCGGAAGTGCTTTATGAATGATTACTTCTTCTTGTCTCATCATATCCTCCTTTCCGGTTTGTCATTGAACGATATTTCGGTAACAAAAAAGGAAGGACATTGAACCTCCCTCCTTGTTTTGTTTTATTCTTCTTTTGAAGCGGCTGTTTGTTCGCGCACCTGCTTTTGTTTGTTGATGTAGTGAATGATCAATGTTACCGCAAATGCAGCGATAATGATGATGAAGAATACAGAGTGCGGCATTTCGTAATGGAAAGCGCTCCCCGCCATTTTGAGCGCGATAATGCCGATTAACACGAATGCTGTGTTTTCCAGCTCAGGAATTTTATCAATCAGAACAAGGAACACTTTTGCCACTGTACGCATCATTAAAATACCAAGCATACCGCCGATCAGAAGCACCCATACTTTTTCAGATACCGCAAACGCGGCCAGGATGCTGTCCACAGAGAAGGCAAGATCCATTAATTCTACTGAAACGACAGTCGCCCAGAAGATCCCGAACGTGCGGACCATCCAAGAGTTTTTCTTCATGCCGTCCGCTTCTTCTTCTTTTTCGCCTATCCAGAAGTGCTTAATGACGAGCCAAGCCAGGTAAAGCGCGCCAAGCACCTTGATCCACCAGAATTTAATGAGGAGCATACCGAGCCCGATGAAAATAAACCGGAAAATATAAGCTCCAAACAAACCATACGTTAACGCTTTTTTACGCTGTTTTTCCGGCAGGTGTTTGACCATGACCGCAAGAACAAGCGCGTTATCGGCCGATAAAAGGCCTTCCAGAACAACAAGGGAACCGATCAGACCCCAGGAAACAGGATCAGTCAGAACTTCCCCCCACATTTTCCAATCGAAAAATGAAGCATACGTAGACATGATATGATGTAAAAAGTCCAAGTTTTTTCCTCCTATTAATTTGAAACGGTGACTTCTCTATTTGTCACTCGTTTACACTTGCAAACCATAATTCCGGCACAATGCAGCCAGCCCGCCGGAAAAACCGCTGCCGATCGCATTGAATTTCCACTCGCCGCCGTGTCTGTATAGCTCACAAACGACAACAGCTGTTTCTATGGAGAAGTCTTCTCCCAAATCGAAGCGAAGAAGCTCATTCTGCGTCTCTTCGTCCACAACACGCACAAACGCATTGGAAACTTGTCCGAAGTTTTGGCTGCGTGCTTCAGCGTCGTGAATGGTCACTGTGATGCCGATTTTCTCAATGTGAGCAGGAATTTTTGAGAAATCCACGATAATCTGCTCATCATCTCCGTCGCCTTCACCCGTACGGTTGTCACCCGTATGGATGACACCGCCGCTCGGGTGTTCAAGGTTATTATAGAAGACGAAATCGAGATCATTTACGCAGTTATCATGCGCATCAACTAAAAAGGCCGAAGCATCCAGGTCAAAATCGTGTCCGCCGGAGTACTTGTTTGTATCCCAGCCTAAACCGATCACCGCTTTTGTCAGTCCCGGATTTGTTTTCGTTAAATCAATGCGCTGTCCTTTTGATAATTGAATGGCCATACTGCCTCTCTCCTTTCTGCTCTTCGTATTTTTCTTAACCGACTTGCAAACCGTAGTCTGTTGCAATGCGGGCAAGGCCGCCTTGGTAGCCTGAGCCGATTGCGGAGAATTTCCACTCGCCGTTATGTCTGTAAAGCTCCCCTGCAATGATTGCCGTTTCAATAGAGAAATCTTCTGCAAGATCGTAACGGATGAGCTCTTCATTTGTTTCTTCATTTACGATGCGGACGAACGCGTTTGAAACTTGTCCAAAGTTTTGGCTGCGCGCTTCTGCTTCGTGAATGGTAATAACAAATGAGATTTTATCAATGTTTGCCGGTACAGCGCTGAGATTTACTTTTACATTCTCATCATCGCCTTCGCCAGCACCAGTCAGGTTGTCGCCTGAATGAACGACTGAACCGTTGCCGCCTTCAAGCTGGTTGTAGAAAATAAAGTCGTTTGGTGACGCGCATTTGCCTGCAGCGTCTAACAGAAACACACTTGAGTCAAGATCAAAGTCGTGTCCGCCGTCATACTTGTTCGTATCCCATCCTAAACCGACAACAACCTTTGAAAGACCCGGATTTGTTTTTGTTAAATCTACTTTTTGTCCTTTTGCCAATGAAATTGTCATGTTTCATCCACTCCTTTTCTTTTATACGTATCGGCTGATAATATCTTCTAATCTCGTATCGTTCGTGCCTTCACCAATCGCCGCAAACTTCCACTCACTGCCGCTGCGGTAGATTTCTGCTGTAATCAGGCTTGTTCTGCCGGCATAATTGTCTCTCAAATTGTACTTGAGCATTTCCTCGTGATTAGATTGATCCACTACGCGGATAAACGCATTTTGAATCATGCCGAAATCTTGTTTTCTTCTGACACAATCGTAAATGTTCACTACAAATACAAGCTTATCGATGTTTCCAGGCACTTTATCTAAATCTATCATAATTTGCTCGTCATCGCCCGCACCGTCACCCGTCAGGTTGTCGCCTGTATGCTGTACACCGCCGCAGCGGCTTTTCAGGTTGCCGAAATAAATCAGGTTTTTCTTTTCGGTGAATTTTCCGTTTTCCAACATCAGCACTGAAGCGTCACAGTCGATATTCGGACCGCCTCCGCCAAGCAGTTTGCTGAAGAATCCTCCGCCTGAGGACACTGGGTCCCAGCCGAGACCGACCATCAATTTTGACAGACCGGCTTTTCCTTTTGTTAAATCAATTCGTTGACCTTTTTCTAAAGAAATTGCCACACGATTCACTCCTACTCATCAAAATGTGAAGATAGTCACATTTATTTTTACGCTCACAAGGAAAATAAGCCGTAAATTACTAATATATACGTTTGTTATTATATCAAAGTTTCGTAAAAGTTAAGAATAATTGACGAAAAACCTCGAAAAAAAACTTCCATATTTGATATATGATTTGCAAATGCTATAAAATGCACTTCTTAAACAAACCATTTGACGTGAGCGAGTCATTTTGCCTATTCTTGTGTCACATTGTAAAAACAGACAGAAAGGAAGCGGCCATTTGATTCATGTAAGCATACTTGATCAGGCACCTGTTTCTAAAGGAGAAAGCCCTGTGACAACTCTTCAGCATTCGGTTGAGCTTGCTCAATTAAGCGAACAGTGGGGCTATAAGCGTTATTGGTTTGCCGAGCACCACAGCACGAAAGGACTGGCAAGCACAGCGCCTGAAATCATGATCGCCCGCATCGCAGCACAGACAAACACGATTCGTGTCGGATCAGGCGGCGTGCTCCTGCCCCAATACAGTCCGTTTAAAGTGGCTGAAACCTTTCGCCAGCTTGAGGCCCTGTATCCAAACCGGATTGACCTTGGCGTCGGCCGTTCCCCCGGAGGCACGACAAAAACCCGGCTTGCGCTAACAGACGGGGTGAAAAAAAGCTTAACCGAATTTAACAGACAGCTGCAGGATGTCTCTTATTTTCTCACAGATTTCCTTCCTCCCGACCATCCGTATGCCGGAATCAAAGCGGCGCCCCTTATTGACACTGCACCAGAGCTATGGGTGCTCGGTCTTGGAGAAAACAGTGCAAGACGTGCAGCGCACCAGGGAATTGGATATGTATTTGGGCATTTCATTAATCCAGAACGAGGAGAAAATGCGTTCCGCATCTACCGAGAAAGCTTTCGGCCCTCAGCCCATTTCTCAAATCCGGCCGCCCTTTTTACGATTTTTGTCATTTGCGCAAAATCAGATGAAGAGGCAGAGGAACTCGCATTAAGCCAGGATTTATGGCTTCTTCGCGTCGGAAAAGGCTTAGACAGCCGCGTGCCGAGCATCGAGGAAGCGAAAGCGCATCCCTACACTGAATCCGATAAAAAACTCATTGCAGAAAACAGAAAGCGGATGATAATCGGTTCTCCAAGCACTGTCAAACAGCAGCTGTTAGACCTCACAGACCGCTATGAAACAAATGAAATCATGGCTCTGTGCAATGTGTTTGATTTTGAGGCGAAAAAAGAATCGTATGAGCGCCTTGCCGGATTGTTTCTATAAAAAAAGCAGTTTCCCCTGGGGAAACTGCTTTTTTTGTTATTGGCGCCCTTTTTTGCGCTGCGCTTCTTTTTTGATAAACATCCAAACTCCCTGAACTGCAAATCCGAGCAAAAGCAGAACGATCAATAGCAGGGTAATAGACGGCCCTGGCGGCGTCCCGAGCTGATAGGATGATGTCAGCCCCGCAAATACGCTGAATAACGAAATGAGTATGGCTGTAATGAAGACCAGGTTAAAGCCTTTTGCAATTCTAATGGCGAATGCAGCCGGCAATACGAGCAGGGCTGATACAAGAAGGACCCCGATGATCGGTATAATGACTGAAATCGCAAGACCTGTGACAATACTGAATGACAACGAGAGAACGTTTGTATTGATTCCCGATGTTTTGGCTGTTGCTTCATCAAACGTCAGCAGGTAGAGCGGCCTTCTCAATACGATAAAGTAAAGCAGGATCAGCAGTGTGATAATACCGATAATATAGACCTGCTGCTGGTTGACTGTCACAAGCGATCCAAATAGGTATTGATCGATGCTCATATTGGCTGTGCCTTTGGAAAGGCTGATTAAAAACATCGCGAAGGACAAACCAGCTGCCATTAAGATGGCAATGGACACTTCTGAATAAGTCCGATACGCCCGCCGCATGTATTCAATTCCGATCGCGCCGATGGTCACGACGACTATGCTCGCTGCGGTAATATTGGTGCTGAGAAAAAAGCCGATGGCCACACCTGACAACGAGATATGTGAAAGTGTGTCAGCCATTAAGGCCTGTCTTCTGAGAACGAGATACACTCCCAGTATCGGAGCCATGATGGCAATCATGCCGCCTGCTAGAAAAGCTCGTCGCATGAATTCCAAGTCAAACATTTCCATCCGCCTTTTTCTCCTCTCTCTAACCGAATCACTTTATCTAAAAATTGCTGTACTTCGTTTTGTTCGTGAGTAACCATCACAACTGTGCGGTTGTGATTTTTCACGAGGTGATGCATAAATTCGTAAAATCCTTTTCTGCTGTCGTAGTCAACAGCTGTTGTCGGTTCGTCCAGCATCAGGAGATCCGGGTTGCTGGCGAGCATTCTGGCGATACAGATTTTCTGCTTCTGTCCGCCTGATAAATCACCGATTTTGCGATGGCGGAGCTCCCACATTTCCACCATTTTCAGTGCTTTTTCTACTTCAAGATGATCTTCTTCATTTAAACGTTTAAACCATTTCCCTTTTGTGTATCGGCCTGACTGAACAAGCTCCAGCACCGTGCTCGGAAAGCCGGCGTTAAATGAAGAAATTTGCTGCGGGACGTACCCAATGGTCAGGCGTTTCCCTTCTGTATTTCTTTTACTGATCGTCACTGTGCCTTCCCACGGTTTCAGCATGCCGAGCATTACTTTTATGAGCGTCGATTTAGAGGCGCCGTTTGGTCCAGTGATGCCGACGAACTCACCGCTTTCAATATCAAGTGATACTTTATCTAAAACAGGCGTATGGGAATAGCCGAAAACGATATCTTTCAATGAGACGAGATTCATGTTAATCTTCCTTTCTCACAAAGAAATAGTGTGCACCCCTCCGGCGCACACTATCTTATGATTTAACCAATAGTGAATCTTTCAGGGCATCGAGGTTTTGTTTCATAATGTCGATATACCCTAAACCTTTATCCTGTTCTTCTTTGCTTAAGCCTTCCAGTGTATTCAGCACTTCTGTCTTCGCGCCGATTTCACTGGCGAGCGTATCTGCGACCTTTGAGGATGCAATTTCTTCAAAGTAAATGACTTTTACATTATGTTCTTTGGCATATGTTTTCAGCTTTGCCAAGCTGGCTGCGCTCGGCTCTTGGTCAGGAGAAAGCCCTGCAATCGGAACCTGCGTCAGGCCATATTCTTTTGCCAGATAGCCAAAAGCTGTATGCTGCGTGATAAATTCTTTTTTCTCCGCTTTTTTTGCGGTTGTACGATATAGTTTATCAAGATCCTGCAGTTTTGCAATATATTCTTTACTATTTTTCTCATAGTATTCTTTGTTATCCGGGTCTTGCTTTACGATTTGCGCCGTAATATTTTTAACTTCCTTTTGCGCCAGAACAGGGCTTAGCCATACGTGAGGGTCCATTGCATGACTGTGCTCATGCTCCCCATGATCGTGGTCTTCGTGTTCATCTTCAGAGCCTTCCATTAAATCAATGCCTTTGCTTGCGTTAACGAAAACGGCATGGCCTTGGCCCATGCTTTTTTCAGCTGACGGAACCCATGTCTCCATGTATTCACTATTATAAACGAACAGATCAGCATCCTGAATGTTGGCAATGTCTTTCGGCGTCGGTTCCCAATCATGCGGTTCAACGGAAGATGGGATTAACAGATCCACATCGCCTTTGTCTTTTACAATTTGTTTTGTGAATTCATACATCGGATAAAACGTTGTGACAACGTGCAGTTTATCACCCTTTGAATCCGCCGACCCTTTTGTTGATGAGTTGCCGCATGCTGCAACCAATAAAAAGCACGCTGCAATCACAAACAAACCGCTCCATTTTTTAAACATATCGTATATCCCCTCTTTTTCAGTAGCTTTAAATCAAAATGATAACGATTTTGTAATCCTATATCATAATAAACCGAAGTCATTACGTTTTGCAAGAATAAATTTCATTTTCTTTTTATTCTTCCCGCCTGCAGAGCGAATATATGTACTAAAAAAACCCGGCTGAATGCCGGGCTGCTAAATCATTAGGTTGTTTTGTCCAGAAGGTACACCCTGCTTTCATAAGGCTGGAACACCATTTCATCAGCAAGGTCGCCGTTGTTGTTATAGTTGCTGAGAAGCAGAGATGCCTGAGCTTTGCAGCAGTTCTTCGGCCATGGGAAAACAGCCTGCTCTTTTGAAAAATTATTGACTGACAAAAGCTGCTGTTTACCGTTTTCTCTCATATATACAAACAGCTGCGGGTCGTCCGGAAGCAAAAGGTCATAGCTTCCTTTTATAAGATCAGCGTACCGCTTTCTCAGTCTGATCAGCTTTTTGTAATAGATTAAGACCGAATCGGGGTCTCTCAGCGCTTCCTCCACATTGATGGAGGTGAAGTTGGGGTTGACCTTCAGCCATGGCGTGCCGTCAGTAAATCCGGCATGTTTGCCGCTGTTCCACTGCATCGGGGTCCGAGCATGATCCCGGCTTTTGGCTAAGATTGATCTCATCACATCCTCTGGATCATAGCCTTTTTCAAATACCCGTTTATGATACATATTGATCGTTTGGATATCTTTGTAGTCCTCAATCCGGGTGAACGGCGCGTTTGTCATCCCGATTTCTTCTCCCTGATAAATGTACGGCGTGCCCTTCATGAAATAAAGTACGGTAGCCAGCATTTTCGCAGATGCTTTGCGGTATTTCCCATCGTCCCCGAATCTGGATACAATCCGGGGCTGGTCGTGGTTGCACCAATATAATGTATTCCAGCCTTGATGTTCAAGCTTTTTTTGCCATGCGGTCAAAACCGATCTTAAATCAGAAAGCTCAAGGGGCTTTACATCCCAATGTTCTTTTCCGGGCTGCTGGTCAAGCTCCATATGCTGAAAGTGAAAAATCATATTCAGCTCATGCTTATCTGTTCCTGTATATTTTAGGCCTTCTTCCGGCGTGACATTGCCGACCTCTCCGACAGACATGACATCATATTGAGAAAACACTTCATCTGTCATTTCTTTCAAATAGTCATGGATTCGATCGCCATTTGGCTGAAAGGGCTTCGGCTCTGCCTGCTGATTGATATAGTCCTCATACGAAGGAAGATATTCTTTCTTAGAAATGAGATGGAGCTGATCAATGCGCAAGCCGTCGACCCCTTTATCGAGCCAAAACTTCATCATGTCATACACCGCTTGGCGAACTTCGGGGTTTTCCCAGTTTAAATCAGCTTGTTTGACGGCGTTCATATGGAGATAATATTCTCCGGTATGCTCCTCGTATTGCCAGACCGGACAGCCGTAGTTTGAGAGCCAGTCCGTCGGCGGGCCGTTCTTTGTGCCGGGACGCCAGTAATAATAGCTGCGGTATTTGCTGTTTTTGTCCAGCTCCGCTTCTTTAAACCACGGATGCTCCACAGAGGTGTGATTTAACACAAAGTCCATCACCAGCTTTAATCCCCGCTGATGCACCTGGTCCAGCAGCTCGTGAAAATCGTCCATTGTTCCGTATGAATCCATGATTGCCCTATGGTCTGTCACATCATAGCCGTAATCAACATTCGGAGAAGGATAGATTGGGCAAACCCAAATCACATCTGCCCCGAGCTCCTTTATGTAGTCAAGACGGGAAATAATCCCCCGCAAGTCCCCAATTCCGTCTCCATTGCTGTCCTGAAAGCTTCTCGGATAAATCTGGTACACCACCGCATCCTTCCACCAGTCTGTGTTCATCCCGCAATCCCCCTGTATTTGATGTTCTATTCAAGCTGAGACGGATAAAGTGTCATTCCGCCGTCGACGAAAAGTGTAGTCCCGGTCACATAGCTTGCTTCCTCAGATACGAGCCAAGCAGCTGCTGCCGCCACCTCTTCCGGTTTTCCGAAGGCTTTCATCGGAATTTTTTTCAATTGTTTTTGCCTGCTCTCTTCCTTTTTTGTATCAACATTTGATTCTGTGGCAATGGTGCCGGGCGCTATCGCATTGACGCGGATTCCCTTATCCGCATAATTGAGCGCCAGCGTTTCCGTCATCATCTTGATGCCGCCTTTGGATGTGGAATACTGAACGTTGACTGGGCGCGGAATCTGCTGATGAACACTTGAGATATTCAGCACATTGCCCTTGATATTGTTTTTCATCATGTGGTTAAGTGCCGCTTTCGCTCCCAGAAAGGTTCCGGTAACATTGACATCAATCACTCTCTGCCAATCTTCAAGACTCATCTCGTGCGGCATGGCTTCCGTGCCGTTAAAACCGGAGTTGTTTACCATCACATCGAGCGTGCCGAAATGCGCTAAAGCTGTGTCCAAGAGCGCCTGAATCCCCTCTTCTTTTGACACGTCCGCCTCAACTGCGACGGCTTTCCCTCCGTTCTGCTTAATGATGTCCAGAGTTTCATCGGCTCCAGACGGGTCGCTGTGGTAGTTTACAACAACATTCATTTTCTCCTGTCCGAACCGTTCCGCAATGGCTTTCCCGATTCCTTTTGAAGACCCTGTCACAATCGCTGTTTTTCCAGTTAACTCTTTATACATACTTGATATCCTCCTCTGATTTCTCACTATGCAGTGGAAAATACCCTGTTTTTCCGAGTTGAAAACAGCACAAAAAAAGCAGAGAACCTGTAGTTCTCTGCTTTTTTCTATTGAAAGCGCTGCTCGGCTAGCTTCTTTTTAATATTCATCAGCCTGCGGTAAAAGAAAGCGGCGGACTCGTAATGTTCCACCTGATTGAAACGTTCCGCTGTATCATGCAGCAGATCTTCGGCGTCGGCAAGAAGCTGCCTGGATTCCAGTAGGTCAAAGCATTCTGTAAGCACGGTCCGGTCGCCGCTTCCAAGATACAGCTCATGAATGAGACGGAATTTCGTCAAGTACATGTCATCTTTCCATTCAGCCGCGCTCTTTATCCCGCGGTCATATGTCTCTACTGCTTTGTCGTATTTTTCTTCTTTACAGTACATATGAGTCAGTGAAAATACAGCTTGAACAGCCTGCTGAAAGTTGTGCTCCTCAAAAATAGCGGCGGCTGTTTTGAAATAGCCCTCCGCTTCTTTGTAATCGCCCAGGCTGTATTTACAGTGGCCGACATTATAATAGGCAGCGGCGATCATATACGCTTCTTCCAGCTGCCTGGCATGATCTAAGGCACTGCACAAGTGGGTCAGTGCTTTTTCATGATGATACACATCCGTCAAATTTCCGGCGATGATAAATTCACACTGCACGCGGCGGCGGCCGTACAGTTCATATTTCGTATAGATATCAAGCGCCTGGCTCGCATAGTTCATGGAAAAATACGTTTGTTTGATGTGATAATACACTTCTGCAACCTTAAAAAGAAACTCAGCTTTTTCGATCTCATCCTCAACATACTCGAGCTTCTCCTCAGCATGTTTATAATGGTCAATCGCTAATATGAAATTTTTCTGCTTAAATTCGTACATTCCTCTGAAATAATAAAAGTAGTATTCCAATAAGCCCGTAAGTTTTTGCTGATTGCTTTCAATTTCATTCAGCATATCAGAGAACGGAGGCTTGGTGTCGCTGTCTTTCACCGGCATCAGCTTATCAAGCATGATTCGGTGCCGGAATTCCATCAAAGAAAAATATAAAAGCAAGTCCTGGTTCTCTTCCATATCTTCTAAATCGTATTCAATCTCCTGCTTTAACGCTTCTGCTTGATCTGCTTCAAATGCGCGAATGAGCTTGTACCATTCATTTAGCTTTACTGCTACTTCTTCAGATGGAATCTTTGCTCTCATCAGTCTGCCTCCTTCCTCCTGCTACTATTTATGTTATATTTTATCATAGCTGTCCGCTTTTAGAGAGAGTCAATCACTTAAAAGCGTTAACATTCAGCACATCTTGAGAAAGTGAGACCGATATGAAGTTGGCCGCAAAAACATCTGTTATCTTATGTATTCTATTTTTTCTAAATCTTTGTGTTAGTTATATTCGGCATGAATGGCATTCTCAAAACGCCTTGCAGCACATGCCTGTCCCTTCGGATCTTCATCCGATTGTGAAGCAGAATGCCGCTGCACTCAAAGCCGCTGCAGCGAATAAAGGCATTACCGTCGTTATTACTGAAGGATTCAGATCCTTTAAGGAACAAGACGAATTATATAAACAGGGACGTACAAAAAAAGGGAATATTGTCACCTATGCAAGAGGAGGGGAATCGTATCACAACTATGGTTTAGCGATTGATTTCGCCCTTCAAAAAAAGGATGGCAGCATCATATGGGATATGGAATATGACGGCAATCAAAATGGAAAATCAGATTGGCTGGAGGTTGTCGAGATCGCCAAGCAACTCGGTTTTGAATGGGGCGGGGATTGGAAACGATTCAAGGACTATCCCCACTTGGAGATGATTCCTAACTAGACATCCCTCACAGCCTTTTCTTTTTCCTTATGTGCGCATCAATATAGGAAGGGTAAACCGGCTTATAGACAAGTTTGCAGTGCTGGTCACTGCCTGCTGTAAAATCAGGCTGCCATTCCAGCTTCACATCAAAAGCGGCTAAAAACGCTTCTCTCGCTTCTTCAGCGGAAATATCCGGCCTGTGATTTATTGCTTCCAATTGTTCAGGTTCAATATCAGGCGCCATAAAAGCATCAATCAATCCCGTTTCCGGATTGACAATGATACGGGCAGCGCCGAACCGCAGCGGAATTCCTTTATACCAGACAGAAAAATGATTGCGGATTCTCCCTCTTTCATCAATTCGGACGGGATTCAATTTGAAAAACTCGGCTGCTCTCGGATAGAGAGCATACAAAAATTGAAGCGCTATTGTCTGGCATTCTTCCATTGAGCATTGGCGGTTGTTGCGCCGCTCAATAAAAGAAAGCGCTGCTTTTAATTTTCCGGTTCTTTTATCCGTCTTCATTTTGATTGTGTTTTTATTTCTCATTTCAAAATAGCTTCCTATGCTCAGATCCTTACGCTCCGGTGCAGTGCCCCTGCGCCACGTGCTTCCTATTTGTTCCCCAAAGTCTTTTTCACTGACTTTCTGCATATCAGGGGTAAGACCCAGCAAGGCAAATATATCGACTTCTTCGTTGTTCCGAAGCGGCGGCAATGGCGCCGCGTTTTCTATTCTTTCATCTCCGATATGCTGGTCGGGCACAATTTCGTCTATATCCGCGGGATAGCTGTATCCCGGCAGAATCGGTTCATATACAAGCCTGGGTGCCTGATCGCCATCAATAACATCGTACATCAGCTGAAAAGACATTGTATTTAAGTAGTGGGACACAACCTTCTCTTTTGCTACAAATTCTTTTGGAACTTCGGCTTTATGCCCTTCTCCGTAATATAAAAAATGGATGATCTGACCGCTGCGTGTCACATCAATTAAAAAGCCTGAATTAGGAAGCGGAAGCCCTAATTCCATTTTAGTATACATAAAACGAATGTGCTGCCTCCGTTCTTCCTTGCCTTGAAAATGAAAATTCATAAATGTGCCGGGATGGTTAGCAGCGGCGAACTGAAGAGCCGTCAGCTTCAGCTCGGCGTCTGGAAGTTGTTTGTCTGTCTCGGAGCGGACGGATGTTGAAAAGGTGAGCAAAGCGCCGTCATTTCCGAGTTCCACTGTAATGTGCTTTTCCGGATCTTCAGGGTTCCTCCAGATGAAGTATGCCCGCCCCTTCTTCTTTTGTTTTTGATCATAATCTTCTATCTCAAGCTCATAATGCGGCGGTACATTCCCGATCTCTTGCGCCTTCTTTTTCAGCTGTTTATTTACCAATGAAGTCATCCTTTCAAAGAGTCTACGACAAAGAGAATCCAGTTTATTATATAAAAGGACCTTTCTTCTTTTAAAGTGAAGAAAGGTCCTTTTCTATTATTATCATTGTTTTTTGACATTCCTCCTGTTACTTTCATCACATATCCCTTTATAAATCTAAGGCAATTGTGTGACTTTTAGCTGTTTTACCATGAGCTAAAGACAGGCTCTCCTGTATGGGCTTCGATAAAACGGGGATACATCGGCTGATAGACGAGCCGGTAGCTGTGTTCTTCATCATCCCCGTACTCTCTTTCCCAGCCAAGCTCAACTTTAAAATGCTGCCAAAAGAGAATCTTGGCTTGTTCAACTGAAATGGCCGGAACGGGATCAATGGCTGCCAGCTCATTTGGGTCAATATCCGGCCCCATATAAACGGTGATATCCCCTGTCTGGCGGCTGACGCAAATTCTGATCTGCCCAAATCGGAGCGGAACTCCGTGACAATGCGCTTCAAACGTAAAACCAGCGACTGCGTTTTCTTCTTCATCCTTTTCGTCGTATCTGATCCTAAAATATTGATCGGCATTTGGAAATAAAGCAAACAGAAAGCGCAGCGCGATTTTTTCGCACTCTGCCTCAGTTACTGTCAACGGCCCTTTTTTCTCCATAAATGACATGACGCCTTCGAGTTTTCCGGTTTCTTTGTGATAGATGGTTTTCAGCACTTGATGAGTCCGCCCCTTGAACCAGCTGTCCAAACTTTTATCCGCCGGCTGATACATAGGTTCATTCGGATTCCGCCAAACGATCCCGATTCTCCCATCGTTCAAATCCACTTCCCGTTCTTTGACAAATCCTTTTTCGATTCCAATCATGCTGTCAGGATCGGCCTTTTCGTGAATCTCCTCGAATAAAGGGAGAGGAAAGCTCTCCGGCTCCCTGTAATCATCGTCATCATCAACTGCCTGTTCTTCTAGAACCAAATCCGCAGGTACGGTAATCGCCCTGCATTCAGGCTCATACACCAAATGCGGCTGATCATCTCCGTTTTCGTAAACAGAACGATGGAGAACTTCAAACAAAAGGTCAAACTCCACGTCCTTCTCGAAGAAGGCAAGTACCTCTTTATCATCCGCGATCCGCTTTGGTTTGATGATGCTGCCGGCTTTGCCGTAATAGCGAAAGGAAACGATCTCCCCTGAAGAAGAAACATCAGCCATAAATCCGCTCATGGGAAGGGGAAGCCCAGCCTCCATTTGAACATATGAAAATCTCACTTTATCACAGGATGTACGGTCATTTTCTTCACGAACAAAGGCAGAGAGTGCTCCCGGATGATGGGTCTCGACAAATTGGCGCATGATATCCTCTAATTTCTCCTCAGACAGCCTTTCTCCGCTTTCAGGCTCCATATCACGGGAAAGGGATTCCAGCTCCCCGCCCGGCCCAAGTTCCACGATAATGCCGATATTCTCATCCTGAGGATCTGTCCAACAAAAATGAGCTCTTTTGTCATCATCGTCAAAATCTTCAATTTCCAGTTTTAAGTGTGTCGGCACCCGGCCGATTTCCAGTGCTTTTTGTTTCAATTCCTCTTTCTTCACAAAGACAGCCCCTTTCATCCTTCATATGTCCCCTTCAACAGGTTAAAAAGTAATAGTCTAAAATACACAGTTTTCTGAGTTTACCAGTTTTACCAGAACATTTTTCGCCAAAAATAGGATGATGAACCTATTCAATATAAAAGCTAATAATCTTAAAATTAATTCCGTTGTAACTTTTTATAGGTCCATTCATGACAAAGGAGGGCGGAGTTTCCAGAAAATCCGGTGAAAACCGTGAGAAAAGAACTGATTTTTTTGGTTATATGATGCTAATCCATTCAAAAAGATCCATTTCTCAAAGACAAAAGACTCCCCTTCCCTAAACCATTTGAGGAGGAAAAATGAATGTTTCAGAAAAAAACGTACGCTGTTTTCCTAATTCTTCTGCTGATGATGTTTACAGCTGCTTGTTCTGGCAGCAAAACAAGCGCGGAGAAGAAAGAATCAGAAACAGAAAAAAGCTCAGATATAGCTCAAGTCAAAATCAAGGATGTTTCTTACACGCTTCCGTCTAAATATGATAAGTCCACTTCAGATGACCAGCTTGTGTTAAAAGTCAATGTCGCTGTGAAAAACACAGGAAAAGACCCGCTGAATGTAGACAGCATGGATTTCACTTTGTATCAAGGTGATACGAAAATGTCTGACACAGATCCTGAAGACTATAGTGAAAAGCTTCAAGGCAGCACGATTAACGCTGACAAATCCGTTGAAGGAAATCTGTTCTTCGTTGTAGATAAAGGCAAACAATACGAGCTTAACTATACGCCGGAGTCTTACGGTGATAAAAAGCCAAAATCAGTTACTTTTAAAATTGACGGAAAAGATAAAAAAATCTTGGCGACGGCAGATAAGCTCCAAGATTCTGCAAAAGCGTTATCGGCTTATATTGATGTCCTTCTTTTCGGCAAAGATAACGCCGATTTCGAAAAAATCACCGGCGCTAACAAGAATGAAATTGTCAATGACTTCAACGAATCAGCCAAAGACGGTTATCTATCAGCTTCCGGCCTTTCCAGCACATATGCGGACAGCAAAGCGCTTGATAATATCGTAAACGGCATTAAAGAGGGATTAAGCAAAAACTCTTCCATTCAGGCAAAAACGACTTCAATCTCTAAGGACGAAGCCATTGTTGAAGCCACAGTGAAACCTGTAGATGCATCTTCTCTTTCAGACCGTATCGAAGACAAAGTGAAAGACTACTATAGCAAAAACTCTAATGCCAGCTATGAAGAAGCTGTGAAATACGCGCTTCAAGTCTATCCTGAGGAATTCAAAAAGCTTGGACCGGCTTCATCTGAAAAAACGGTTGAAGTGAAAATGAAGAAAAATGACATCGATCAATGGCAGCTTGATATGGACGATTACAGAGCAGCAGAATTAGTCGAAGCATTCATCAAAGAATAAAACACCAAAAGGAAATAGCCTTGACGGCTATTTCCTTTTTTATTTGAAAATGTCGCTGATGAAATTCACTTCATCTTCAGTCAGTTCAACGTTTAAGGTTTTCAGGTTATCCTGTAATTGCTCAGGTCGTTTAGCTCCCGGAATAATGGCATCAATCGCTGGTCTCGTTAACAGCCACGCCAAAGCAACATGTGCTGTCTCGGCTTGTTTTTCCTCCGCTACCGCTTTCAATTTATCTACTTTTTTGAGATTGTGGATAAATGTTTCACCCTGAAATTGCGGTTTATCCTTTCTGAAGTCATCAAAGACTGTGTCTTGCGAGAATTTTCCTGTCAGCAGTCCGGACGCAAGCGGAAAGTAAGGAATAAAGGAAATGCCGTGTTGTTCACAGTATGGAAGAAGCTCCTTCTCGGCATCACGCTGAATGAGAGAGTATTCGGCTTGGAAGACCTCCAAATAGCCGTCAGCATTACATTCCTGCAATTGCAGATAATTAAGGTTCGATGCGCCGATCGCTTTGATTTTCCCCTCATCCTTCAGCTCTTTCAAAGTGCCCGCTACTTCAGCGAGAGGCGTTTTTCCATCCGGAAAATGAACATAATACAAATCAATGTAATCTGTTTTCAGCCGCTTCAGGCTCTTTTCCACCTCACTGCGAAGAAACTCCCGGCTATTGTCTAATTCAATGCTGCCATTCACTTCTTTATGGGCACCTTTGGTGGCAATGATGAGCTCATTCCGTGCGCCGCGCTCCTGAACAACTTCGCCGATTAATTCCTCAGATCGCCCCAATCCATATATAAAGGCGGTGTCGATAAAGTTCACGCCGCCATCCAATGCCGTGCGCACTAAATCCTTCCCAGTTTCATCATGTAGATTTGGAAATAGATTATGCCCGCCGACCGCATTCGCGCCGAGTCCGATCCGCTTCACCTTCAGCTTCGTTTTGCCGAGTGTACGTGTATGATCCATTGTTCCTTCTCCTTCGAAACCAATTTTGATGAAAAATAGTGCAGGTTCACTTTTTGTATTAGATATCCTTTTTCTATTTTCCTTCTTTTTTCAGGATATACAAAAAGGAGAAAGTGTATTTCTCCTTTTGCAAAGTTTATTTCGGAAGAACCCATTTGTCTTTCAGGAAGCAGGCTCTGGCCAGTAAAAAGAAAATGGCGATGAGCACGGCGATGGTTCCTGACGTGCACCAAATGGCAGCCGGGTCAACCATCCCGAATAAAAGCTGTTTGAATAACGCATGCAGGTTCAGAAACGGGATAAGAAAGTACGATAAATCAAATTGATTCGGTGCCTTGCTGAAGATGAAAAACATCGGAAACACAGGCAGAAAGACGACGAGAGACATATAGCTTTGCGCTTCCTTTACCGAGCTCGAAATGATGCTGATGAAAAGCTCCATCGCAGAGATCAGCAATGCAGAAAGCACGATGATTAAGGCTGAAGCGCCGATTACACTCCACATATGATCTCCCAGCTGGAGGGCCGTTTTTAAATTCTCAGTAAATAAGACGGTGGACAAAATCAAAAACACCAAAGAAAATACACCTGAAGCAACGCCAAAAGTAGAAACCGCAAGCCACTTGCCGACCAGCATTTTGTTTCTGGAGACTGGCGTCAACAACAGCGCCTCAATTGATTTACGGTCCTTTTCCCCGGCCATGATATCAAGAGCGATCGGCATTGCGCCGGAAACAATGGAAGTCAGAATCAGCATGGGCAGGATGGCGGAAAGCATAATAGCGGAAACCCCTTTCTCCTCATCCGCTTCCTTTTGCTGAATCGTAAATGGCTGGATAACCGATTGATCAATGCGCTTATTTGTTAAACGGTCCTGCACAATTTCATTTTTATACTGATCTAAGGCAGACTGTACAAGCTGCATGGCATTTGACGACCCTTGATCGACTGAATTGCCGTAAACATCAATCTTAAATGGCGTCATGCTGTTGACATATGAGTCGAACTCTTTCGGGACGTTCAGATAGGCATCTGCTTTTCCTTCATCAACCGCTTCTTTAGGCTTAGCAAACGTTTTTATGCTGATCTCGTCAATCGCATGAAGCTTATTTTCCAGTGCGGGCGGCAGCGAATGGCCGACAGCCAGCGTGTACTGCTCCTCTTTGTCGGACAGCATGCTTTCATAAAAGAATACAAGCCCAAGCATCATAATCATCGGCACTAGGATTGTGAGTAATATCGTTTTTCTGTCGCGCAAAGCGTCAATCATTTCTTTTTTATAAATATGGCTCAACATTTAAGAAATCCCCCTGACAAGCTTAGACATAAAGATGTAATTCAAATCCTCACTGCGCTCGCTCTCGTATAGTGATTCAAGCGCCCCCCGGTAAATCACCTCTCCGCTGTGAATCATGATGACACTGTCACAGAGCGCCTGCACTTCCTCCATAATGTGGCTGGAAAAAAGAATGGTTTTCTGTTCTCTCTTCAGCTGCTGGATGAATTCGCGAAAGATATTGCTGGATGTAATATCAAGCCCTGTAGTCGGTTCATCAAATAAAATGATGTCCGGATCGTGAATCAGCGCTCTGGCAATGGCGACCTTCTGCCTCATCCCTTTCGAAAACCCGCCCACTCTGCGGTTCATATAATCGCGCATGCCGAACCGTTTCGATAAATCTTCTATTCTTGCTTTGATCTCGTGGCGGTTCAGCCCATACAGCCTGCCGAAGTATTGGAGATTTTCTTTAGCGGTCATCCTGTCGTAAAGCCCGGTTTCTCCTCCGAATAAGACACCGATTCTTTTTTTGACCTCAGCCGGCTGCTTGACCGTGTCAAAGCCGTCTACCGTGATTGCCCCTTGTGACGGTTCAAGCAGGGCAGCAATCATTCTCAGCATCGTCGTTTTGCCCGCACCATTTTCTCCGAGAATGCCGACGACTTCTCCTTTTTGAATTGTTAAGCTTACATCTCGCACCGCTTTGACTACTTTTTTCTTATCCTGAAACCTGCGGCTGCAATCGGTCAGTGTAATCATGTCATAATCTCCCTTTTCTTTTTTCTAATAATGACTATATACGAAATGCTGGATTTGTTGGATAAAGTTGTCGCGAAGAGTTCTTTTTATGTCGCGAAATGGGATAGAATAAAGATGATTCTATGTAACTAGGAGAATGATAATGGTAAAAGTCGGACTTGTCGATGATTATCGAGTAGATTTAGAGAAGCTGGAAGCGATCGTATCCAGAATGCAAAATGTCGAAATTGTCTTTTCCACCGATTCAGCGGAGGAAGCCTACAGCCGGGTAAAGAATGAAGACATTGATCTGCTGCTTGCCGATATCGAGATGCCTCATATGTCTGGCTACGAGCTTGCGGATTTGATCAGATCCCATTCACTTGATGTGGATGTGATTTTTGTTACCGGCCACAGCGGTTATGCGGTCCACGCCTTTGACCTGAACGTCCACGATTATATTATGAAGCCTTACTATGCTGACCGTCTGGCCGCTTCCTTCGACCGTTATTTGAAAAAGAAAACGGAAACGAGTTTGAATGGGCGTATATTGATCAAGCAAAAATCTGAAATGCACGTCCTGCAAAAGAAGGATATCATTTTCGCAGAACGGACGGGTCGTTCCACGACGATTGTGACAACCGCTGAAGAGGTGCAAACGTATCAAACATTAAATGATATTAAAGGCGACCTGCCCGAAAAGGATTTTCTCCGTTCGCATCGTTCCTTTATTATCAACATTCATTACATAAAGCACTTTTCCGCTTATACCAAGCATTCATTCACGGTTTCCTTTGAGGGAACGTCTAAAAAAGCGATAATCACCAAGCAGCAGCTTGATTATTTTCAAAACTACTATTTTTGAGGAGTTTAGTACGTGATTACCCTTTTTCAATGTCTTTATCTGTTTTTATTTAGTTTCATATGTTATCAGGGGGCTGCTGCCCTTTGGCACAGTACAGCCGTCTCTTGGCTCGCCGCTGCTTTAGGCGCGGCGGCAGCAGGATTGTACCTATGGAAAACGAAGCTGGTGTGGGACCGCTGTTCCTTCCAACTTTGTGCGTGGATTGCGGTGATTCAAGCGATGGCAGCGGCGGTAGTGCCGTTCGGCTCTGACTTACCGCCGGCATTATTTGCGATCGTAATATTTGCAGGGTGTGAAGGGCTCCGTATCGGACAGTCTGCCCTGCAAGCAAGGCTTTCTGATCAAATTGATAAGCTGACACAAGCTGAACAGCACGCCAATCAAATGCTGATCGATGTCAGAAGCCGTAATCATGACACAATGAAACATATCACAGCAATCAAATCAGCTCAGCCCAAGGCAGATACACAAGCATATATTCAAAACTGGACGGATCAATACAGTCAATATGACCGTTTTTTGAAAGGAGAGAACGCGTACGTTGCAGGGGTGCTTTATGATTTTCTAGAAAAAGCCCGCGCCTCGAATGTGAGTGTTTCACTTCATATGCATACACCGCTTTCTTCACTTCCATTTTCAGCTGCTGATCAGGTCAGCTTGGTCGGCAACATATTGGAAAATGCGCTCGACAGCGCGGCGGAGGCCCGCGAAAAAGCGGAGATTAAGCTGGAAACTTCGCTGCGAAGCGGGCTTTATGTGCTGATTTGTGAAAACAGCACCCCCGGCATGGACCCTACGGTGCTCGATACTCTGTATCAATCGTTTGGCCGCTCCACAAAAGGCGGTGCTCATGAAGGCATGGGCACATATATCATTCAAAAACTCGTGAAGAGCGCTTTTGGCAGGCTGGATTTTACCTACCGCCGCCCCGTCTTCCGGTTAGAAATCAAAATTCCGTTTCAGAAATAAAAAAACCTTGAAAAGCCTGGCTTTTCAAGGTTTTTTTCATTATGAGGATAACGCTTGGGCAAAGCGATCCGCTTCGTCCTGCAGCGTGCTTTCAATTTCTTTGTAACGGCTGGAAATGGTTGATGCGCTGACGCCGTATTTTTTCGCCAGTTTAGCCTGGGAAACGGACGCGCCGTTAAGAGAAATCGCGTTTACATAATATTCAACTGCCGCCGCAAAAGCTTCCGGCTTTCTGATGACAGGTGATTTTTTCTCGCAGAATGTTTTCCAGATGTCAATAACAGCCGGAATCAATTCAGTCGGATACTCATCCCCGCTCATGCCTTCTTCGATAGCCGCAGCGGTTTCTTTCTCCAAGTCGTTTGCCCACTCAACAGAGCTTTCCTCCGCTTTCTCTGCTTGCGGCTCTTCATCCTTTTCAGCTAACAGCGCGAACAGAACGCTGTTGAATTCCTGCTTCATGAAGTCCTCCGGCGTTTTGCCGTTCTTCACAGCGGAATCCGCATATTTCTTCACCTTGCTGATCAGCGCTTCTGTTCTCTTCACTGGGAAGATCGTGAACTGCATGAAGAATTCTGCTTTTTCGGCTTCGTGGATTGGATATCCAAGAATCAGGCTTCCCACTGGAGGAAGGTCTTGATTGCTGGCGTCCATTTCCACTTCGAATTGTTTTGCCGTAATGACATCTTCAAAGTGAATGATGCCTTCTTTCAGGTCCTTCAGCAACAATAAAGCTGGCGTCATGCTGTTCCATGATTCAACGATCTCACGCGTTTTCGGACGAGTGATCGAATCGCCTTTTTTCTGCAGGTACTCTTCGAAGATTGTCTTCTCACCGGCAAGCGGATGGAAGAAGATTCCCCAGATACCCAAGTTAAATACGCTGATGTCTTTCGTCTGTCTGTCCATAGCAGAAAGAAAATCATGCTGGTTGATAAAGCCTGAAATGCTTTCTCTATGTACTGTGAAGGCATACTCCACTAAGTCTTCCTGAATTTGTTTTGCTTCTTTTGCCGCTAACTCTGCCGGGAAGTCGACTACTTTACTTCCGCAGCATTTTTTATATTTCTTGCCGCTGCCGCACGGGCAAGGGGCATTTCGTTTCACTTTTCCCACAATAAACCCTCCGAATTCTGTTGTAACTTTTCTATTTTAACAAAAATAACTTCTGAGGGCTTGGTTTCGGGCTAAAAAAGAATTTGGTAATAGGATAAGCTGGTTGATCATGCCAATTTACCTATGACATTTTCATCAAATTTTGTGATTTAAGACTTATCACCTATTCCCACTTTAGACCCTTCTTTTTTACAATCATTAGGTATTTATTTAACATTTTAAGGAGTGTTTTTATTGGAACTAGCTGGTTTTATGCTGCGCGCCTGCGCTCTTGTACTTGATGTGGTCATTGCCGCAGCAGTGATTTTGGCAGCCGGATTTACGTTTGGCGACGGGTCCGCCGGTGTCATTATAGTCGCTATATTGATGCTGATTGTGTACCCGTTGCTGATGCCGCTGACAAAGTGGAAAGGGACACTGGGCAAAAAAATCATCGGACTTCAAATCGTAAGAGATGAAACACACGAGAAAATTTCTCTCCTACAGGCGATTGTCCGCTACATCATAGCGTGGGTGCACGTGTTCTCCCGCCTGATCTATTTGACTGCCGCATTTACGAAGAAAAAACAAACCGTTCATGATATGGCTGCAAAAACCATTGTGCTGAAAGCAGAATAACCTTGAAGAATAGCATTCTTCAAGGTTTTGTTTTTCATTAGTTCGTATTCTGGCCTCCGCCGTTCAGCCCTTCTTTGATCAGGCTGTTGACTTGGCTGTTCATCAATAAACCGATGTGTCCCACGCCATGAATTTGAACGTTTTTGGCACCATCTAATCTTGATAAGTAATTCATGACAATCATATCGGCACTGCTGTAAATAGATGTGTATAAAATCTTTTGATTTGGATCTGTTCCCGGAAGCGCCTTGCCTGTCGTCAAACGGTTCGCGCCGCCAAGCGTCACGACGTTTGCAACTTTATTTCCGCCGTCCAGATTTTTTATGTAGTAAAGTGTGTTCGCGCCCCCCATGCTGTGAGCGACAATATCCACTTTTTTCGCACCTGTTTCATCTAACACCTTTTGCACAAATCGTGATAATACCGGGCCATTGTTATAATTCGTGCCTGTCTTGTCCCAAAAATCAACCGCATACAGCTTGTCCCGTGACCAGCCTTGGGATACGAGATAGCTCTTAATTCCAGCAAAATTGAATGATGCTCCTCCAATACCGTGAACCATAACAACTGGGTTATGTTCAGCGGCTTTTGCTGACGGCTGCAACGCAAACAGCGATGTAACAGCCAGCATCAAAATTGTTACAACTGCAATGAACTTACTTTTTACAAATTTCATAATATCCTCCTTTTTTGTAACAAATTCTCCAAATATATTACGTTACCAAATTAATTAAGTAAAGGGTAATTTTGGCTTATTTTTAAAGAAATTTTAAGATTCAGAGGTCATTATTGGTCCTAAAAAACAAAAAAAGAAGACTTATTCGCCTTCTTTTCTTCAATACTTATTGAAATAAGCTTGGATCTTTTTAGGATCGTTGGTTTTGGTAAGCGCAAGCATCAGCAATATCCGCGCTTTTTGGGGGTTTAAAGAGTTCGATGCCAGGAGGTCCTTTTCCTCATAGTCTTTGTTTGGCGTTACGACACCATTTCCCGTACGGCTTGAACGCACCACAGTTACGCCTTTTTTGACTGCGCTGCCCGCTCCTTTTTCGGCTGTGTCAGATAAAGACCCGTTCCCAGAACCAGCAAACACAATCCCTTTTGCTCCGGCTTTTACAGCTGCGTCAAACAGGTAGCTTCCATCATTTTGGTATCCATAGATAATGTCTACTTGCGGCAGCTCATCAAGATTAGAAACCGAAAAATCCGTATCCTTCGTATGCTTGCGGGTTATTTCATTATTAAAATAAATATCATCGGCAATTGTTCCGACAAAGCCCATTTCATCTGATTTAAATGTATCTGTTGTGGTTGTGTTTGTTTTGGTGACATACCGTGCTGATGCAATCCGGTCGTTAAGAACGACGAGCGCACCTTTTCCTTTTGCCTCAGGTGTGCCTGCCACTTTCACTGCATTGTACAGATTAGACGGCCCGTCGGCGCTAATCGCTGTGGATGGCCTCATCGAACCGACGACAACAACCGGTTTATCGCTTTTCACAGTGAGGTTCAAAAAATAAGCTGTTTCTTCCAGCGTGTCAGTTCCATGAGTCACGACGATTCCGTCTACATCATCTGAAGCGAGCAAATTGTTGATGCGTTTCGCCAGCTTCAGCAATATTTTATTATCAATGTTTGTGCTGCCGACGTTGACAATCTGCTCACCGCTGACATTCGCGATGTCCTTCATTTCCGGGACTGCCTCGATCAATGATTCAACGCCGACAACACCTGCTTTATATTCAGTTGTTGAGGTTTTCGATTGATCGGCTCCTGCAATCGTGCCTCCTGTCGCTAAAATTGTAACGTTTGGCAGGTCCTTTTTGTCAGAGGCGGACGCCGAAGAGACTTTTTGTGTCTGCGTTTTTTCTTTCGGGGATTCTTTTGTTTCAGGAGAATGTGAACATCCGGCAAAAACAAACAGTAGTGCGGTAAAAAGTACAAGCAGTCGTTGTTTTTTCATCTCTTTCTCTCCTTACATCCTTATGATGATTAATCATTGAATATTTTATCTATTCAGTCAAAGGTCCAGTCAGCTTTTCTCTCACTTTTTTTGTTGTAATATACTTCTTTTTTTGTCTTTTCATACAGTGAATTTCTCTTGACAATTGATGAACGAATCAAGATAATAGACCAGTCACTATATTTTTGATTGAATTCAGTAAGGTGGGAATGTTATGAGTTATGGAGATTCCCGTGAGAAAATCCTTTCGGCAGCTACCCGGCTTTTTCAGCTGCAAGGGTATTACGGCACGGGGCTGAACCAGATTATAAAGGAAAGCGGCGCGCCTAAAGGCTCTCTTTATTACCACTTTCCGGGCGGTAAAGAACAGCTTGCGATCGAAGCCGTGAATGAGATGAAGGAGTATATCCGTCAGAAAATCGCGGACTGTATGGAAGCCTACACCGATCCGGCGGAAGGCATTCAAGCCTTTTTGAAGGAGCTCTCCTGCCAGTTTTCATGTACGGAAGACATTGAAGGCTTGCCTGTGGGCTTGCTAGCGGCTGAGACGTCATTGAAAAGCGAACCATTGCGTGAAGCCTGCCATGAAGCCTACAAAGAATGGGCCTCTGTATATGAGGAAAAACTGCGGCAGGCTGGCTGCAGCGAGAGCCATGCAAAAGAAGCCAGCACTGTAGTTAACGCGATGATTGAAGGCGGCATTCTTTTATCTTTGACGGCAAAAAACAGTACGCCGCTCCTTCATATCTCCAGCTGCATTCCTGACCTGCTGAAGAGATAAAAAAACGACATCCTACATGCAGTTGATAGAGAGGGGAAATGATTTTGGAAACAACAGCTAAAGCATCTCAGCAATACAAAGTGATGCCGATTATGATTTCCTTGCTGTTGGCCGGTTTTATCGGCATGTTCAGTGAAACAGCGCTGAATATTGCGTTAACCGACCTTATGAAGGAATTGAACATTACAGCGGCAACCGTTCAATGGTTAACGACGGGCTACCTGCTTGTCCTCGGTATCCTGGTTCCTGTTTCAGGACTGCTGTTGCAGTGGTTCACAACAAGACAGCTTTTTACCGTGTCACTTATCTTTTCAATTATAGGCACATTCATCGCGGCACTCGCGCCAAGCTTCCCGTTTTTATTGGCGGCAAGGATCGTTCAGGCACTTGGAACCGGTCTTTTACTGCCGCTGATGTTTAACACAATCTTGGTGATTTTCCCGCCTCATAAACGGGGCGCCGCAATGGGAACGATCGGGCTTGTCATTATGTTCGCGCCCGCCATCGGTCCAACTTTTTCAGGATTGGTTCTGGAGCATCTCAACTGGCACTGGATTTTCTGGATCTCTCTTCCGTTCCTTGTGCTGGCGCTTGTTTTCGGTATCGCATATATGCAGAATGTATCTGAAACGACAAAGCCGAAAATCGATGTATTGTCTATCATCCTGTCGACGATTGGCTTTGGCGGCATTGTGTTCGGATTCAGCAACGCGGGTGAAGGCTCCGGGGGATGGTCCAGCCCGACTGTTATCGTGTCGCTGATTGTCGGCGTTGTCGGCCTTATCCTATTTTCAATCCGCCAGCTGACAATGAAGCAGCCGATGATGAACCTCCGTGCGTTCAAATACCCGATGTTTATTTTGGGTGTGGTCATGGTGTTCATTTGCATGATGGTCATTCTGTCATCTATGCTGCTTTTGCCGATGTACCTGCAAGGCGGCTTAGTCCTGACGGCATTTGCATCTGGTCTTGTTCTCTTGCCAGGCGGTATTTTAAATGGATTTATGTCCCCTGTTACAGGCCGTTTGTTCGACAAATACGGGCCGAAATGGCTTGTCATTCCTGGATTTGTGATTGTCACTGTTGTTCTTTGGTTCTTCTCAAATGTCACAACCACATCAACGGCTGTGCTGATTATCATCCTGCACACCTGCTTGATGATCGGGATTTCTATGATCATGATGCCTGCGCAGACAAATGGTTTAAACCAGCTGCCGCGCGAGTTTTATCCAGACGGCACCGCCATTATGAACACGCTGCAGCAAATGGCGGGCGCTATCGGAACAGCGGTTGCGGTCAGCATTATGGCTGCAGGCCAGCATGATTATATGAGCACCGTTAAAAACCCTGCCGATCCGGCAGTCATCCCGCAAGCTTTGACAGCGGGTGTGCAGCACGCGTTTGTGTTTGCTATGATTGTTGCCATTATCGGTTTAGTTGGCGCATTCTTTATGAAGCGCGTTAAAGTAGATCATTAATATGAAAAGCCCCTGACCTAGTGTTCAGGGGCTTTTCTATGTTTACTTATCAATCATTTTCGCCGCGATTTCATCAATCGCGTGCCGCATGTCCTCCTTCGTATTATAAAAGTGGGGAGCGAGACGGATGACTTCGTCCCGCGGCGCGCAAATCACTTTTTTCTTCTTCAGCAATTCCGCCGTTTCCGATGCTCGCTCATCGCGTATCGCAACCATGCCTGGCTGAACCCCGCCTTGTGCTGCCGCCAGCTGCAGGCCTTTTGCAGCAGCATATTGACAAGCATCGGCACAGATCGTTTTTACATAATTCCGAATATGAGAAACCCCGATATGATTCAACAGCGACAAAGCCGCTGCAGCTGCGTATACGCTAATAAAAGCTGGGGTGCCTGTTTGAAAACGACGCGCGCCTTTCGCATAAGCCGCATCAAATCCGTTCTCACGGCCAAACCAGGCTGATGCTTTCGGCTTCAGTGCGTCTGCCAGCTCCTTTCTTACATAAAGAAACGCCACACCCGGTATGCCGAGCAAATACTTCCGGGTGCCTGCTGCCAGTATATCTACACCCCACTCCTTCACATCAATGGGAATGTGCCCCGCAGATTGGTAAGCATCTACAAACAGTAAAGAGCCCTTTCTCTGAGAAATCTCGGCAATCGCTTTTATATCCTGAACATAGCCGTCACGATAATGAACGTGAGGAACACACGTCAGCACTGTTTCTTCTGAAATATGCGTTTCATACTGTTCGAGCGGCATCACGCCGTCTATTGATGGAATGACGGATACGTGATAGTCGCATTGTGCCTGCCAGACATGAGACACTGCCGGAAAATCCATCTCCGTATACACAACATGTTTCTTTCTAAAAACAGATAGGGCCGATGCTACGGAAACCAGCGCATCAGAAACTGACGGCACAATCGCCACTTCATCCGGTTCAGCTCCGATCAGCTTAGCAAACTCGTTTCTCGCACTCTCTGTTTTTTCAGATCGCTTCTTTCCAGTTCGTCCCCCTATGCAGCAGGCTGTCATGATAATCCTGGATCGCCCTTGATACAGGCTCTGCCAACGCGCTCTGAGAACAGCTGGCAAGCATTGTATGTGTCTGCAGGATTGGGAATAACTGGCGATACTGCTCCGGCAAATGTGCCATTATGATTCACTCCTTTACATTATTTTGATGAAAAACCCATAAATAAACAATAGAATAAAAGAAAAAGGAGATGAGTAGATGAGAAAAAAAGTGCTGATCACAGGCTTTGACCCTTTTGACAAAGAAACCGTCAATCCATCATGGGAAGCGGCAAAACGTCTTAATGGTTTCGAGACGGATGAAGCCATCATTACAGCGGAACAAATTCCAACCGTCTTTAGATCCGCTCTGGACACTCTGCGCCAAGCCATTCAAAAACATCAGCCAGATATCGTGATTTGTGTCGGCCAAGCAGGAGGACGGATGCAGGTCACACCGGAACGAGTGGCGATCAACCTTGCAGATGCGCGAATCCCCGATAACGAAGGACAGCAGCCAATTGATGAGGAGATTTCTCCAGACGGGCCCGCCGCTTACTGGACGGGACTTCCCGTGAAACGAATGACTGAAAAAATGAAGGAAAACGGCATTCCGGCCGCTGTTTCGTATACAGCGGGGACCTTTGTATGCAACTATTTGTTCTACGGATTAATGGATCACATTAGCCAGACAGCTCCGCACATTCGCGGAGGGTTTATTCATATTCCTTACATTCCGGAGCAAACAACAGACAAAACAGCGCCGAGCCTCAGCCTTGACACGATTGTCCGGGCATTGAGAATCGCCGCTGTTACGGCCGCACAATATGATGAGGATGTGAAGTCACCAGGCGGTGCGCTGCACTAAGCGGCCGCCGCCGTTTCGTCCCTCAGCCTCTTTTTGTAGACAAACGCTGATAAGGTGACACTTACTTCAAACAGGACAAGAAGCGGGATCATCACAAGAAAATCAGAAATGAAATCCGGCGGTGTAATCAATATAGACACAACGATCAGCAGAAAATAGGACAGCTTTCTCGCTTTGGCCAGTCTGTAAGGATTTAAGATGCCCAGCCTTGTTAAAAACATCACCACCAAGGGCATCTCAAACAAGAAGCCGAACGGCAGGCTCAAATTCACCATAAACCTGAAGTAGCGGTCAGCCGTAAACATCGTTTCAAAATGGCCGGAGGATAAATGAGTCAAAAAGCTGAGCACGATTGGAAACAAGACAAAATATCCGAAGGAGATGCCCGCCAAAAACAACGCAAATAAACCTGGTATGTACATGAGCGTCACCTTGCGCTCCGTTTTCGTCAGCGCCGGGGCAACGAAACGCCACAGCTGGTACGCGGCAACAGGGATGGAAGCCGCAATGGCACAAATACCGGAAAGCATCATATACACCCAAAGAATTTCACTCGGACCAAGCACAGCCAGCTTTCCATCCAAATCCCTGATCAGCCAGTCATAAATGTCCTGTACAAATAAAAAAGCCGTGATGAGAAATAGAAGAAATGCCGCGAGGGTTATGATCATCCGGCGGCGAAGCTCTTCTAAATGCCCGATCAGATGGGTTTCTTTTTTATCCATTCAAAAAAGCCCTCCCTTTCATAAAAAAAGAGGCAGACCCGGTGTCTGCCTCCTCAGCATTCAGCCCGCGTTTTTGTCCTGCTTTACCGCTGTCAGCTCAGCTGATTTCTCTTCTTTTTCATCACCAGACACAAGTGATTTTGTGGCGCTTTTAAATTCCAGCAATGTCCGTCCGGCGGCTCGTCCGATTTCCGGCAGCTTGGAAGGGCCAAAAATAATGAGGGCGATGACGAAGATCAGAATCAAGCCCGGTATTCCAATGTTTGAAAACATAATTTTCACTCCTTAATTCGTGATTTTTGCACGCTTCTTAATCATTTGTTTTTCGTGGGCTTTGTTGTGCGCAAAGAAACGATCCTCTTCGACCTCATCGGATTGCTTCACCCCGCCTTGGATTGTTGTGGATGATACCTTTCTCAACCCGGTTTGGTCTTTCTGGTAAACGAATGAAGCACGCGTGGAAATGGCTGCGCCCGGCTCGGTCACAAACGGCATCACCCGATAGTCGGCTTTCCACTGGTGAGGCGTCACTGTACAGCGGACATATCCGCGATAGTCGTTAAAGAACTTGATGTGCGGATTTTCTTTTAAAATTTGGTCCGTATCCGCTCGCTTATCGGCTCCGTTTCCTCCGGAAGTGATCGAGGTTCCGACAAATTCGGCTCCGAATATTTTTGAACTTGTCTTCTCGAAATCGACATGCAAATTCGATGCCCAGCTTGCGTGTACATCACCTGTCAGTACGACAACATTATTCAGATTTTTGCTTTTAATGAAATTGATAACCCGTTCGCGCTGAGCCGGATAACCGTCCCAAGAATCCATGCTGTAGATCGGGCTTGCGCTTGTCCCGAAATTCCACTTGGCAAAGAAAATCTGCTGCGCCAACACATTCCAGTGAGCGGTCGAGCTGCTCAAATTGTTGAAGAGCCACTGCTCCTGTTCTTTTCCTAACAGGGTTCGATTCGGATTGCGCGATTCATCAGAAGGCGGCTTATTGCCGTCGTTATTGGCTTGGTCGTCTCTGTACTGACGAGTATCAAGCACATTGAAGGACGCCAGGTTTCCATACGTAAAGTGCCGGTACAGCTGCATATCCGGTCCATTCGGCAAAGAGGAAATGCGGAGCGGCATATGTTCATAGTATGCCTGATATGCTGCCGCGCGGCGGAGCACGAATGCTTCAACCGACTGTCCTTTTTCCGGTATTTTATTGGCATAGTTGTTTTCGACTTCATGGTCATCCCATGTCACAACCCAAGGGAATGCAGCATGTGCTGCTTTAAGATTGGCATCAGAGCGGTATTGGGCGTGACGGTTCCGATAGTCTTGCAGCGTATAGATTTCCGCGCTGTTGTGCGTGCGGACATTGCCCGTTTTTGATACATACTCATTCGGCCCGTATTCATATATGTAATCACCAAGATGGAAGACAAGATCAAGCTTTTCCTTCGCCATATGCTTGTAGGCCGTATAATATCCATGCTCATATTGCTGGCAGGAAGCAAACGCAAAGGTCATTTGCGGCACATTGGCGCCAGGGGCAGGCAGTGTTTTTGTTTTTCCGACAGGGCTTAGTTCATGTCCGGTTTTGAAACGGTAATAGTACACTTTGTTCGGCTCAAGCCCGTCCGCTTCCACATGAACGGAATGGGCAAGACTCGGTTTTGCCATTTCAGTGCCTTTTCTTACGATTTTGCGGAAATGCTCATCCTTTGCAACCTCCCATTTGACAGGTACCGCTTGCTTCGGCATTCCGCCGCCATTCAGCGGATCTGGTGCCAGGCGCGTCCAGAGCACGACACTGTCAGAAAGCGGATCACCTGACGCTACCCCTAATGTAAACGGATAGCTTGAGAATTTAGGCGCAGCATTTACTTCAAAGGCCCCAACCGACTGGGCAATCGTTAATCCAAGAGAAAGTCCTGCAATCTTCCCCGCTCCTTGAATAAATTTGCGGCGGTCAAACGTATTGTTTTGAAAGCTTTCCTCTTTCAGTTTCTGTACCCATTCATCAAAACGACTGTCGTATGCCATTCAAGATCCCCTCTCTCCTCATTGATCGTCTCCATTATAGGAAATCATTGTTAAACGACTGTGAAGAAGTGTGAACCGATTGTAAGCGCTGAACATCAAAAACAGGTCTTCCCTCACAAGCCTGCCGCTGAAACATGCCGAAAGCTGGCTGAATGACGCGTTTTCTGCATATCCTGTCGTTTGCAAGCCGCCCATTCGGCCTATTTTTCTTCACATGATCTTAAAAAAACAAAAACACCGAGCTATTTCGCAGAATGGCTCAGTGCCTTATCAGTTATTTCGAAAACAACCTGCTGAAGGCCTTCTTTTTCGGCTTTTCAGCAGGAGGCTCTTGATCTCTTACAATTCCTTTTTCCATCGCTTCTTTCAGCCAAAATGGAAATTTAGCAGGGCAGAGCATCATAAAGCTCATCATCAGAAATGCGGTCAATTTCTTCGATATGCATGAAGTTCGTGTTACCAAAGACACGCCCTTCTAACGTATGGAGTTTATTGAGAAAATCAATTTTCCGATGCCGACAAACTGCCAGAACACCGGTTTATCAAAGGAAGCTTCAATAATTGGTTTGATTGACTTTTTACAGCCCCGTCATTGATAAAAACAATGAAAGCGGGATACGAGCTCGGTTCCTCCGCAACATATTTGCGCAACATGTCCTTCATGACCGGCGGCTCATCATTTCTGCCGAATTTATGCAAGCGGTCATTATTTTAAATTCCACGCTCGACATAACCCGAAAAATCCTTTTCTGAAACTGGCTTTTATCGGGAATATTCATTATCATACACCCATACATCCAGCAACTCATCAAACTGATCAGCCACTGCCAAATTCCGCTCCACCACATGTTGAACCGTCCCGTTTTTGTATAGCAATCTCATCAATCCCGAAATATCAAGAACCAGTCCGACACGAGCCATCACCTTCGTTAATTGCTTTTTTCCAGTTCGATCATTACACTTTTCTTTTGCAGGTCGATTGTTGCCATTCTGTCATCTCCGTCAGTTCTTTTCACAGGAATATTTTCCATTGCATTTCTTCAAAGAAAAACACCGTTCAATTTGAACGGTGTCCTGTCTCTAAAATGTGTTATATACATTTTCACACGTCTCCGCCGTCGGCTGATAAAAGCAGTGTGACTTAAACCTGGCCACAAACGGCTGGTTATACCACTGGGCGGGACAGTTTCCCTCCGGCCTGAAGTACCATAAACTAAATTTTGCAGGCCAGCGCCTTTCACCATTAATCGACCGGCGTGCAAGGGCACGCTCGCTATCTCGCGCCCTTTGATAAAAATATCCATGAGTTACAGCCTCAAACGCGTGTGGCTGATAAATCATCTGCCTGATGGTGCGGAGGCCTTTAAAATCTGAGCAATTCGCCCGCAGCCGATTAATTCCAACGTTGCCGACAAGCAGCATCCCCTGCTTGCCTTCGCCTTCCGCTTCCGCTCTGAGCAGCCTTGCCATCAAATCGACATCCGCACTCGTTGCTCTCACGACCGCCATCACGTCACCTCCCCTTGATCTCTTTTCATCATATTTCATTACTTCAGAAGTGATGACGGAGGGACAGGTGAAGTTTTTAAATTAATTCATCTAAAAACACCAAACATTTTGTTTGCTGCAAAGAAAAATGGGCGGTTGGCCGTCAAAGCAGCGTCTGGTGCGAGACAGACGCCGCAATTTCCAATGACGAAGCAACCGGAGACTCAATTCCTGATTCATCCCCCTAAATAAATATATGACGCTGGCCCCCCCTCTCCCAGCAATTTTGCACCCGCCTCCGGAAAAACACGAAATAAGGTTTAAGTTTTTACATTTGAGGAATTATACATAACAAAATCAACTGACAAAAGGAGGAAACGTAATGACACATGTGAAAGCGCTCGCGATTAAAGGTATTATGACGATTATTGTGTTGTATCTGGTGCTTGGTCTGGGCTTTGGTTTCACGTTTGGAGATACGCTGTTAATGACGATAGTGTTAGGGGTTATTTCTTATTTGCTTGGGGATCTGTATGTATTGCCGAGATGGAATAATATGATTGCAACTTTGGCTGACTTTGGCTTGGCCTTTCTCGTGATCTGGCTGATGGGCATGCCGCTTTCTATGGGGATGACTGGCGGTGAAATTGCATTGGCGGCTTTATTCGGCGCGATCGCCATGGCAATCGGTGAATATTGCTTCCATTTCTATATGATGAGCAAAGAAATTGGCAAGAAGCATTATCTTGAAACAAGAACAGACTCATAATGGAAAGGCCGGTGCTGACAGCATCGGCTCTTTCTGAATATTGGGCGCCTTTGTTTACGCATCCTGCTTGTCTGCGTTCCGGATCGCCATGTATGAAAAAACCAAACCGAAAGCTGCCAAAGATAATGGAATATAAACGACAGACGAAATGGAGAAACCCGGGCTTGTTGAACTGATGAGCATTACAATCACGACAGACGAAATGATGGTTGCCGGAACCGAATGTTTACGCATCCCAAAAAAGATGGGAACTAAACTGGTTCCAGCGGCGCCAAAAGCGAAAACCGCCATTTTTATGGCCTGCTGTGACATGATGTCAGAAGTTAGCTCTCCCGGTATGAAATGATAGATTGAGTTCAGCGCAACGAAACCGGCAGCTATAAGTATATTCGAAAGTAAGATCGTGATAAATGTCAGTCCGCCCGCGATCATGAGTTTAGCAGTGAGCAGTTTTTTACGGCTGATCGGGTACGTGAACATGACAAGAATGGTTTTGTTTTTATATTCGGAAATCACCAATTTTGCGATCAGCACCGCGCCAAAAACGATGAATACCGCTCTGACGAAAGTGCCGATGATGAGAAACGCTTCCTCCATGCTTTGGAACGACACCCCGCCTTCGGCTTTTTCGGAATAACTGATCAGCCATAAAAAGCCCATAATAATAAGGTTGGCAATGAGGGCGCCTCTGACATACCAGCCCATCTTCATTTTTCTTAATTCGATTCTGATCAAATTCATCAACGTGTCTCTCCTCCTTTACGCACTGATGCTATTGCCGTTGATCAAGTTGATAAAATAATCCTCCAGCGACGTATACTTTTTGTTCATTGATTCAATGTCTACATCATTCAAAATCAACGCTTTGGATATGTCAGACTGAGAGGCTTCAGCCTCGTAAATTCGAATCGTTTTTTCATTTAAGATTTTAAAGTTCGATAAATGCAGCTCTTTCTCAAGCACAAAGCAGGCCTTTGTCTGATTCGATGTAACAAGCTCAATGTATTCAGTGTTCTGGCCTCTGACATCCTCCATTGATACCTCTTCAAGCAGTCTGCCGTCCCGAATGACGCCGATTGTGTCCGCGATTTGTTCGATTTCACCCAGCAGGTGGCTTGAAATCAGCAGCGTTATACCGTACTCTTTGCTCAGCACTTGAAACAATTGCCTGATTTTTTTAATGCCGAGAGGGTCAAGCCCATTCACCGGCTCATCCAAAATAAGCAGTTCCGGCTTTGTGAGAATGGCACGCGCAATTCCAAGGCGCTGCTTCATACCGAGCGAAAATGTTTTGACTGGCTTCTTGTCGATTTGTTTTAAATTCACCATATCCAGCACTTCTTGAATGGCTTTTTTATTGTGGTATCCCATGTATTCACAATGCAGCTCTAAATTTTCTTCAGCTGTCAGGTTTTCGTAAAAAATCGGATATTCAATCATGCTGCCGATGTTCCCCAGCACCTCATATGACGTGTGGGTGAGCTTATTCCCAAGGATGCTGATTTCACCGCTTGTCGGTTTAACAAGGCTAGTCAGCATTTTCATAATGGTTGTTTTCCCCGCGCCGTTCGGGCCGAGAAAGCCATAGATTTCACCTTTTTTAATATGCATGCTGACATCGGATACAACCTCTTTGCCCTGATACGTTTTGGTCAGTCCGTTTGTTTGTACGATATAAGTCAAATTTGTTTCTCCTTCCCTCTCTTTTCCTGTTTTCTATTGTAGCGGCGAGCCCTGTCATTTTTATTTCTCAAACCTTACGAAATTCTTACGTTTAAAATGTCATGCGTTTCAATGTGATCGTAAATGCAGTCCGTTCGTACGGCTTGCTTTTGACAGATATAGCGCCCCCCATTTTTTCTGTAAGCCGCTTTGTGATGGTTAAACCGAGACCGCTTCCTTGAAATGCTTTATTTCTGGATTCTTCAAGTGTGTACAGCCTTTCAAACACCCGCTGCTGATCGGTTTCACTTATCCCTTTTCCGCGATCCCATATGGTGATGGCAATGTTCCTCTCATCATATGACAGCGTCAGTCCGATTAACTTGCCGGCCGCGCCATACTGAATCGCATTTGACAATAGGTTTTGCAGAATTCTGTCCAGAGCCTCTTCATTCGCCTGCGCATACACCGGCGTATCCGGGATATCAATGGCTGCACGAAAGCCTTTAGATTGAACTGCGTCATAATAATGCAGGATATTGCGTTTGCATATGTCGTTCATATGCACTTTGGTGATTGGGATGTCTTTATCTTCAGATTCTAATTTCGCTAAATCAAAAAAGGAATTGATCATCTGAATGAGTTCATTTGTTTTCTGGCGGAGCTTCCCCAGCAATCTTTCCCGCTCTTCGTCTGGCATGTTCGGATCACTTTGGATGGTTTCGATATAACCGAGAATGACCGTTAACGGCGTTTTCAGGTCGTGCGACATATTGGTCAGCATTCGCTTCATGGAATGCTCTGTTTTCGCAAACCGGGCACTGATCTGCTGACGATTCTCAAGGAAAAGATTGATGTTAACAAGCAAGTCTTTGAGCGCTTGATCATCTGTAGGAAGCAAAATTCGCCCCGCCGAATCCTGCCTGAGCATGGAGCCAAGCTGTTCAGCCATATATGCCAAATGCCCGTCTCGCTTCTTTTTCATTATGAATTGAATCACATTCAGGCACGCCAGAACGATGACGGCGGCCACCCATAGCACTGTCATTCTAAAACTCTCCTAATTTATAACCGATGCCCCATAGCGTTTTAATATATTGAGGGGAGGAGGGGTCATCTTCAATCTTTTCTCTAAGCCGCCGCATATGTACGTTAATAATGTTTTGATCGCCAAAATACTCTTCATTCCAGACAGAACGGTAGATTTGTTCTTTCGTAAACACTTTTTTAGGATTTGCCGCAAATAGGCACAGCAGCTGCCATTCTGTTGATGTCAGCTGAAGCGGTTCTCCATTTTTCATAACTGAGACATTGTCTATATCGATCGCAAGCTGGTGAATCCGGATCACCTTATTCTCAGCCGGTTCCTCTGCTGAATATTGCGTCGCCCTTCGTATCGCGGCTTTTACTCTTGCTGTCAGCTCAATCATCGAAAACGGTTTGGCGATATAATCATCCGCCCCAAAACCCAATCCCAATGCCTTGTCAACCTCTCCGTCTTTTGCCGAAATCATTAGGACCGGTATATTGCTTCTTTCCCGGATGATTTTCAGAAAATCCATGCCGTTCAGCTTCGGGAGCATGATATCGAGGAGGATCAAATCGTATGAACTCTGCTGAAACAGCCGGATGCCCTCTTCTCCGTCGAAAGCATGTACAATCCGAAAGCCTTCTTTTGTTAAATAATGATCCACCATTTCACTGATTGAGTGGTCGTCTTCCACAAGCAATATGCTCTGCATCTTCTCACCTAACCTTTACAAAATCAAAAAACACACACGTAATTAGACTTATTGTAATTGAAAAACGTGTGTGTTTTATAAAAATTATTCATTTTTTCCTGTTTTCAGCTTCCTGTATTCCATCACCGTAATGACAAAGAATACGGCACCACATCCGATGGCTTGAATAAGCCGAAGCCGTTCACCAAGAAATAAAGCCCCATAGAAAATCGTCAGGACAGGCCCTGCCATTGAAATGACGGCAGCTCGCTGTGCTCCTATTCGTTTTATGCCTTCAAGCATCAGCACAAATGGAATCACAGTAGTCGCGACTGCGATTAACACAAACAAACCATAGACAGCAGGCGGATATGCTGCTATTGGTGTATTCAGACCGATTGTCGATTTGATGCCAATGTAAAGCATCATGGCCGCTCCGGCAGCTGTCATCCCGTACGCATTAAGACGGATGCCTCCGATTTGATGGACGAGCCGCCCGGAAAGAACAAGATAACCAGCATAGACGGCCGAGGATAACAAAATGAATGCAGATCCAATCATATTTGCCTGAAAGAGCTCAGTATCCCATCCGCCAAGCGCAAAGAAAAGGCCAAACATGACCGCCAGCACTGTGAAAAGGTCCTGAACTGTAACCATATTCCGATCACGACACGCTGTAAATAGGATTACAAATATCGGACAGCTCATAAGCAAAATACGCTCAACCATTGCGGATACATGGTTCAGCCCGATAAAATCAAGCAAGGGAGACAGAAAAAAACAAAACACGCCCGCGACACAGGCCTTCACTAGGTCCCCTTTTTTATTGCCGTCTGGCATTGAAGGACGGTAAAACAAGAAAATCAGCCAAAACAGCGGAACAGCAAACAGCTGTCTGTATAACAACACCGCGTCTGGCTCAGCACCCTTTTGATAGGCCCATTTAATCCAAATTGACTTAGACGCAAAACAAACCGTTCCGATCAGCAAAAAAATTGTACCTGAAGCGGCCTCGCGAAACTTCCTCTTCTCTTCTTTTCTCATCTCAGCTCAGCTATTCTCCTTTACTTATTCAAATGCTTTTGGATAAAATCGAGAAGCGTATATCCTTGGGCAGTCAGAATAACACCTTTCCCGCTGCAGGCCGGGCATGGTGTTCCTTCAATTTCTCCCGCTCTTTCACATTTAGGACATGCGACCTCAAGATCATCAGTTGCAATGACCATTTGACATCCTCCTTTCCTATTCATCTGCTATGCACCACCAGCCATCGTCCATTGGCCGTCACCTCCTTTAAGAAACACAAAAAAACCCCCATCCTATGCAAAGGACGAGGGTCTCGCGGTACCACCTTTATTAACAGCTATACAGCCGTTCACTCTAAGTACAGAAAACCTATGTTTCAATACTCCTCTCTTGGTAACGGGGAGAGAAACCCGGCATCGCCTACTATCCGTTCAGCAAAGCAATTCAGAAGCCCATTCGGCATCAGGGGAGGATCGGTTCACACCTGCCACCGACTCTCTGAACCTCCATTCTGATGCGTACTTACTCTTCCTCACGATTGTTGTTCCGTTCTATTATTTGTAAAGTTTATAATACTTGGTTCATGAAATGAAGTCAATTCTTAATCCGATGTTACACCGAGTGCTTCAAGCGCCATATCAACGTGCTCCTCCTGCTGTGTTTGCAGAGCGAGCTTGGCGATTTCCAGCGGATACGCCGCCTGCATCTCTGAAATGTGCTCCTGCATTTTTGCCCATATCCGGCCGCCTGCTCGATCATAGTGTTCAAGTAAACGGGCAGTTTCTTTTTCCCCGAAAATGGTTTGATAAAGAACAAAATCCTTGGCTGGATCGGCAACCTTCGCTTCTGTCCAATCCAGAAGCCCTGTGACACGTTCATTTTGGTCGATAAGAATATGCGGCGGGTGGAGATCGCCGTGTATCAGTGCAGAAAAACCAGGCCAGTATGCATCATCATTTATCCACGTTTGCCATCTTTCCCAAAGCTGACTAGATACACCAAGCTTATTTTTCACATCAACCATAGAGTCTGCTGTCATTTGCCTGAAATCTTCTGGCTTTATCACTTCTATTCCCGATTGTCCGGCAGCTGTTTGATTTGTGTCATGTAATTCTGCCAGTATGCCGGCAAGTGTATGAACAAAATCGTCTGATGGCGGCTGATGATTCATGTTCCATACATATTGTTTCTGTTCCAAATCAATTTCAGCCGCCGGCGTTCCTTTTAACATTGGGTAAGCGATCAATTCCGGTGTGTGAATTCTCCAATCCGGCACATCAGCTGTCAGATTCGCGCGGAGAAAGGCAAGCGTTTTGCCTTCCGCAGATGCTCTTTCCACAACATCACTGCGACGCGGCTTTCGCAGCACCCATTGCATACCTGTATCGTCCTCGGCAAATACAACTTGAAAGTCCATTCCGGTTTCATTCAATTGCGCGTTCTTAGATTGAACCGTCAAACCTTGGCTGCGTGCAAGCCCGGCAATCTCTGTAATTAGCTGTTTTTCGGTAAGGTTTGTCATCCCCATTTCCCCTTTCTCATGCTCCGGCCTGCTGTAGAGAGAAGGGATGTTTGAAGGCACAAAAAAAGAAGGCAGGAATCGCCACCCTCTTTTTTGATAACCATATAAGGGCTCATACATAGGCGGATTCATCCCGATTCTCCCGCATTCAGGCGAGAGTTGTTCACTATTGAATTCGTGTCACTCGGAATCTAATAAATGCCATGCTGTAACCCCTCCGTTTCCTAGACGTTAATTGCATTTTACAGCATATTCCATCTCTTCGCTATAAAAAAATGAATCAAGTCACTGGAGCAGGATTGAACAAGCACAAATCATTATGAAGGCCCCAACGGTCAGCCCACGTTTGTTTGCGGCCGCTTGCCACATCCAAAATCGTTCTGAAGATTTCCCAGCCTACATCTTCGATACTGGCCTCTCCTGTCGCGATTCGGCCCGCATTGATATCGATTAAATCCGCCCAATGCTCTGATAATGAATGCCGCGTCGATACTTTCAGCACCGGTGCAGCCGCCAGGCCGTACGGTGTTCCCCTCCCTGTCGTAAACACCTGCAGATTCATGCCCGCAGCCAGCTGCAGGGTGCCGCACACAAAATCGCTTGCCGGTGTCGCCGCGAACAGCAGGCCTTTTTGCTCTGCCCTTTCACCTAGGCCGAGCACGCCGGAGATAGGGCTAGTGCCTGATTTCGCCACCGAGCCTAACGCTTTTTCCACAACATTGGATAATCCGCCTTTTTTATTGCCTGGTGAAGGGTTTGCGCTTCGATCTGCGTCTCCCCGCCGGAGATAGCTGTCATACCACTTCATCTCATTGATCAGCGATTGTCCGACCTCTTCACTGACAGCCCGCGGCGTTAATAAATGAATGGCATCACGTACCTCTGTTACTTCAGAAAACAAAACCGTCGCACCTGCGCGAACCAATAAATCAGCCGCATACCCCACGGCAGGGTTCGCCGTCACGCCGGAAAACGCATCACTGCCGCCGCATTGCAGGCCGATAACCAGATCTGAAACAGGGCATGTCACACGGGTTCTGCTGTTCAGCCTGATTAACCGCTCCTCCGCCATTTCCAAAATGGATTGGATCATCGCCGCAAAACCTTGATGATCCTGGAGCGATAGAATGTCATCATCATTCTCAGAGGCAATTCTTGCCGGAAGGAGCTTTTCACATCCCAATCCGATTACCATTACTTCTCCGCCGAAGTTCGGATGCTTCGCGAGATTTTGAATCGTGCGGATCGGAATGACGGCGTCGGGCGCATTGATCGCCACGCCGCATCCGTATTGATGATGCAGCGGCACAACGTCATCGACATTTGGGTATTTCGGCAGCAGCTCTTCTTTGATCCGTTTGACCGCATAATTTAATACGCCAACGACACATTGAACACTTGTGGTGATGCCGAGAATATTTTTTGTCCCCGCACTGCCGTCCGCATTTCGGTAGCCTTCAAATGTATATCCTTCAAGAGGGGGCAGCGGCTTCGGCACCCTGTTTGCGAGAGGAAGATCGTCTAACGCCGGAGGAGCGGGCATTCTCACGAGGGATTCCCGTATCCAGCTCCCGCGCTTGATCGTCTCATCGGCAAATCCGATCACCTCTCCGTAACGCACGATCTCATCCCCTTGATTGAGATCGGTTAAAGCCACCTTATGGCCTTGAGGAACATCCTCTTCAAGGACGAGTCCGTTTGAAAAAACAGTGCCCTTTGGCAGTCCTCCATCATTTACAATAATCGCCGTGTTATCAGTGTCATTCACTTTGATGTAGAGGGGCGCTTGGTTTTGCCTAAGGTTCATCGCCATATGAAAATCACTCCTCATATCTTAGTAAGCGTTTTCTAAATTGGTTTTAAAAAAACCGCAGCTCTTACGTTTCAACTGCGGTTGTCTCACCATTATTTTTCATCCAGTCCTTTTAGAATTTTGTCACGGACAAATTTCAGATGCTCATACATGTGGTAATGCGCTTTGTAAGGATCTCTATTGGCAAGGGCGTCGTAGATTTTTTTGTGATATTCGACCGTTACATCTCTCTCCCTGTACGGAATTTGGCTGTCAATTTTCGCATGGGTGATTAAGAGGGATTGAATCATCCCCTCTACAACGGGATTATTGGCACTTAACGCTATAATTCGATGGAACTCTTTATCCGCTTCACCATAAAGATTGTCAGTGCTGTTGGCAATGTCGTCGATTGTCTTCTGCAAACGCTGAAGCTCATCCTCGTTGATTTTTTCTGCGGCAATCGTCACGAGTCCTAGTTCTAACGCCATCCGCGCTTCAATGATTGCCGGAAGATTATCAGTCGCCAAGGCAAGCATGACGGAAAATGGCTGCATGCCGATTTTATCGTTGAAATATGTGCCTCCGCGTGTTTTTCTCGTAATGACGCCCAGCGTTTCAAGTGAACTGAGCGCCTCCCGAAGCACCGGCCTGCTGACATGCAAAATGTCCATCAGTTCCATTTCTGTCGGCAATTTGTCTCCGGCCCTCAACTGGCCGCTCGATAATAAATGGACAATCCGTTCGATGACCTGTTTGGCTAATGTTTTCCGATTGACTGTATCGACTTTCAAATCCTCTAAACCTTCGTACACGAACAACTCTCCCTTCAGTTGTTCAATTGTAAGACAAAATAGCCGATATGACAATATTTACAATAAAACTTACCGCACAAGACACGGGCGCTTCCGGTCAAATTCCCAGTTGCGGATCAGGAACTGCATAGATATCGCGTCATTTCGGGCGCCTACATTCATTTTCCGGTAGATCTCATGCGCTTTTCCCACTTGTTCCATATCAATATCAACGCCTAGTCCAGGCTTATCCGGCACCTTGACACAGCCAGCGGTAATCTCAAAAGGCTGTTTCGTTAATCGCTGCCCGTCCTGCCAGATCCAATGGGTATCAATCGCCGTGATGCGCCCCGGAGCCGCTGCTGCCACATGGGTAAACATCGCAAGGGAAATATCAAAGTGGTTGTTGGAGTGCGAGCCCCATGTCAAACCCCAATCATGGCACATTTGCGCAACCCGCACCGACCCTTGCATCGTCCAAAAGTGCGGATCAGCCAGCGGTATATCCACCGCATGAAGCTGAATCGCGTGACCCATTTCCCGCCAGTCTGTCGCAATCATATTTGTCGCAGTCGGAAGCCCTGTCGCGCGGCGGAATTCAGCCATCACTTCACGAGCGGAGTAGCCGTTCTCATCCCCGCATGGATCTTCCGCGTACGCGAGTACATCTTGCTTTCCTTTGCATAATGCAATAGCCTCCTCTAATGACCACGCCCCGTTCGGATCAAGGGTGATTCTTGCCTCCGGAAAACGTTTCGATAAGGCGGTAACAGCTTCGATTTCTTCTTCTCCCCGCAGCACCCCGCCTTTGAGCTTGAAATCCTGAAAGCCATAGCGCTCCTGTGCGGATTCAGCAAGACGCACAATGGCCTCCGGCGTCAGCGCTTCCTCATGGCGCAGACGGAACCACGCACAATCTGACTGCTCATCGCTTTGATACGGCAAGGTCGTCCGCTTTCGGTCGCCGATGTAAAAAAGGTAACCAAGCATTTTCACTTCATCTCGCTGCTTCCCTTCGCCAAGCAAAGCCGCGACCGGTTCCTGAAGGAATTTTCCAAGCAAATCCAACAAAGCCGCTTCCAATGCGGTGACGGCGTGCACAGTGGTGCGCAAATCAAACGTCTGGATTCCGCGTCCTCCCCTGTCCTGATCGCCAAACTGCTTTCTGACCCTTTGCAATATCGCCTGGTACGCACCAAGGGATGCTCCGACAACAAGCGGCTCTGCCAGCTCCAGTGTGCGGCGAATACGCTCTCCGCCTGGCACCTCGCCAACTCCCTGATTTCCGCTGCTGTCTGTTAAGATTACGATATTCCGGGTAAAAAACGGGCTGTGCGCTCCGCTTAGGTTCAGCAGCATGCTGTCATGTCCCGCAACCGGAATCACCTTCATTTCTGAAATTGAGGGAATATTCGATCTTTTTTCTTTTTGAACCTGCTCTTGTATTGATGAGCCCATGCTTTTTCCTCCTTTTATAAAGCGCTTTCATAAATATTAGACAGGCAATGATTGATCGGGGTCTTGTTCTTGTTTCTTTAACACGACTCGTTTAATCGGGCCGACCAGCAGCAAATAGCTGAGGATCGCAACAATCGCGTTAGCGCCGACAAACACGAGCGCGCCATTAAATGATCCTGTGGCATTGACGATGTAACCGATAATAATCGGTGTTGTAATCGAGGCAATATTTCCGAAAGTGTTGAACAAACCGCCGCTTAATCCTGCACACTCTTTCGGAGACGTGTCCGACACGACAGCCCAGCCCAATGCGCCGAAGCCTTTTCCAAAAAACGCGAGCGACATAATAACAACGACAAGCCACGCTGAATCTGTATAGTTGCAGACGATCATACTGCAAGACAGCAGCATGCCGGCAATGATTGGCACTTTTCTAGCAAAGGTCAGTGAACGGCCTTTTTTGAGTAAGATGTCTGACACAATACCTCCAAGCACGCCGCCGGCAAATCCGCACAGCGCCGGCAGGGAGGCGACAAACCCAGCTTCTAGAATAGACATGCCGCGGGCCTGAACCAAATATACCGGAAACCATGTGAGAAAGAAATAGGTGAGAGTCGTAATGCAATATTGCGCGATGTACACGCCAATCAGCATGCGGTTCGTTAACAGCTGTTTGATATACGGCCATTTCGATTCTGTTTCTTGTTTGCTTTTACTGTCATCCATGGAAATCAGCCCGCCGCCCTGTTCGATGTACGCAAGCTCAGCTTCGTTAATCTTTGGGTGTTTTTTCGGTTCATACACCGTTTTTAGCCAGATGACAGCCAGAAGAATCCCCGCAGCCCCCATGACAACGAAGACGGAATGCCAGCCGAAAGAGTGGGTGAGCCAGCCCATTAAAGGAGAAAAAATGACGATTGCGAAGTATTGTGCTGAATTAAAAAAGGCTGAAGCTGTCCCGCGCTCGGAACTTGGAAACCATGAGGCAACAACTCTGCCGTTTCCGGGAAATGAAGGCGCTTCTGATAAGCCTACCAGAAAACGCAGTGCAAACAGCAGGATAATCGCTGTGCCGGCTGAGAAAAAGCCAATCGCCCCTTGCAGCAGCGTAAAAAACGACCAGAAAAAGATGCTTAACGCAATGACAGTCTTTGAACCAAAACGGTCCAGCAGCCAGCCGCCCGGAAGTTGCCCGATGACATAGGCCCAGCCAAAGGCAGAAAAGACATATCCCATGGCGACCGAGTCCAATCCCAAATCATGCTGGACAGAATCACCGGTGATGGAAAGCGTTGCTCGATCCGCGTAGTTAATAGAGGTCACAAGAAACAGCATAAACACGATGAACCAGCGTACAGACGTTTTTTTGCCCGCCGGTGTAACACTCGCAAAGTCTTTTTTCATAGTATCTTCTCCTTTTCAAAGTAGAGAATCATATGCTGGCTGTGATAAAGCTGGGAAAGAGACGTACGCCTCTTTCCAGCACCATTACGGCTTTACAAAAACGGTTTTGATCGCTGTGAAAAAGTCCTTCGCCGCCTCCCCCTGTTCGCGGGAGTGGGAGCTCGACTGCTTCATGCCGCCAAAAGGCGCCTGCAGCTCAACACCTGCGCTTTCTGCATTCACCCGAACCAGCCCGGCTTCGATTTCATCAATGAAAGAAAGCATTTTGCCGATGTTTTCCGTGAAGATGGATGCACTTAAACCGAACTTCACATCATTGGCGATGTCCAGCGCCTCCTCCATCGAATCAACCTTGATCAAGGCAATCACGGGACCGAAGATTTCCTCCTGGGCAATTGTCATCTCAGATGTCACATTGTCAAAGATGGCAGGCTGAACATAATAGCCGTTTTGATACTTTCCGTTCTCCAGCTTTTCTCCTCCAATTAAAAGGGAAGCGCCCTCCCGCTTGCCTTTCTCAATGTATGACAGGCAGTTATCAAGCTGATTCTTGCTGGCGATCGGTCCCATCCAGACATCCTCTTTTAAGCTGTCTCCGATTGTAATATCCTTTGTGCGCTGGAGCAGGTTTTCTTTAAAGCGCTCGTAAATGCCGCTTTGCACAATGACACGGCTTGTCGCGGTGCATTTCTGGCCGGTTGAACGGAAGGCCCCCGTAATGACAGCTTCAGCCGCAGCTTCAAGGTCAGCATCATCAGCTACGATGACAGGGTTTTTGCCGCCCATTTCAAGCTGATATTTAGCTCCCCTCGCTAAAGCGGCTTGCCCGATGATTTTTCCGACTTGATTTGAACCGGTAAACGTAACGGCGTTTACACTGTCATGCTCAGCAAGTCCCTGCCCGACAACAGAGCCTGGGCCTGTCACCAAATTGATGACCCCTGCCGGCAGCCCCGCTTCCTCAAAGCAGGCAATGAGCTTCGCGCATGTCACAGCTGTTTCTGTCGCCGGTTTGATGACAACGGTATTGCCGTATACCAGTGCCGGCGCCATTTTCCAAATCGGAATCGCCACAGGGAAATTCCACGGAGAAATCACGCCGACCACACCGAGCGGGACACGGGTGGTGAACATGAGCGCGTCTTTGTCAGTAGACGGAATGACATCACCTGTTTTGCGCATCCCCTCTCCGGCGTAATAGCGCAGAATGGCAATCCCCCGGGCTGTTTCTCCCTTCGCTTCCGGCAGTGTTTTGCCCATTTCACGCGTTGCACAGGCAGCGATTTCCTCCAAGCGCCGCTCCATAATATCCGCTGTTTTGTATAAGTATTGGCCGCGCTCGGCACCCGTCAGCTTTCTCCAAGCCGTTTTGGCTTTATTGGCGGCGGCGACGGCACGTTCCACATCCTCAGCTGTTGAATTCTGTACATAACCGACAATATCATTCACATCGGCAGGGTTTTCGACCTTAACCATATCGCCTGATTGAGACTGAACCCACTCTCCGTTAATAAAGTTGAGATACATGTTTTGTTCCGTGATCACAGACATGCCCATTGCCCCTTTCGTGTTTTTTCTGGTCAAACCGTTGCGGCTTTTTTCGGAAAACGGTCAGCCGCCTGCTTCAAAATCGCTTCCAATTGCTGATAATGATCCTTTTCAACCGGGCCGACAGGCGGTCTGGCTGTATTTCTTACATTCAGCCCCATGATCTCCATCCCCGCTTTAATCAAAGATACGGCGTAGCCTTTTCGTTGTTTGCGAATGTCGTTGATTGGGAGAATCACATGCTGATAAATTTCCTTCACCAGCTCGGCATCTCCGTTTTTCAATGCATCATAAAACATTCGCGAAATATGCGGGATATAATTTGAAATCGCTGAAGAGTAAGAGTGGAATCCGATCGGCAGGTAAGCCGGCATCGTCACTTCAGCCATCGGCATTCCATTGAGCCATCCTAAGCGGTCGCCGATCGTATAGACGAGGTTAATATTTAAATCCATATTCCCTACCCCGTCTTTGACACCGACAAGCTGTTCACATTCGGTCAAGCGTTTGATCTGTTCTACAGCGAGAATGGCGTTATCACGCTGATAGAGAATCGCATTCAAGTCAGTGCTTTCAATAATCGTTTTCGCATACTGATACAGTCCCTCCTGTTCGCCATGCACCAAATACGGGGGCAGGATCAAGTAGCCGTCGGCGCCCTTTTTCTCCGACAGCTGCGCCCATTCAAGCGCTGTGCTGAGGTTGCCGCCCACCCCAGTGTAAACCGGCACCTTTCCCCCGGCTGCAGAGACTGCGACTTCCACCATTTGCTCATATTCCTTCTGGCTGAGAGATTGAAATTCACCAGACCCGCAAGCGATAAATATCGCTTCTAAGCCCTCTTTCAGCAAAAACTCAATGTTTTGAAAAAGAGCTTCTTCCTCCAGCTTTCCTTGTGTGTTAAAAGGAGCAACCGGAAAACCTAAAATGCCAGCGGGTGCTTTTCTGATACGGCTCATCAACATAACCTCCTGTTATTTGTGTATACAGCCCCTAACTGAAAGCGCTTTATTAATCTTTGTTTCACATCCGCTCCTTCCCATATATCCTTTTGTTTAATTGTAAGACAAATAAACAATAAGTCAATATCTTTATTTTCTGATATTTTATAAAAAAACAGTAAATCGCTGTCCCGCCGGGATTCTGCGCAGCAAAAAAACAGCCGGATCAGCCGGCTGTTTGGTTTATATCCTTCTTTGTTTCATCGTCTCGTGCAAAAGCTTCGCTTCCAAAAAAAACACGTGGATGAATTTTTTCATATTTATTCTAGCAGGGGCGAGAGGTTTTGCATCCTTGGATTGGAGTTCTTTCATTTTCTGGCTGACTACCGGAAAATCAAAGAATTTCGACGCATAGGTTTCAAATTTTGGATTCGAAAAATCAGTTGTCCCCAGTGATGCAAAATGGTGCAGCGAATGGATAATCGCTCTGCGGATACGCTGCTCTGAGGCTTTCATTTCTCGATTGACCTCCGTCTGAGAGGCCCCTGTCCCCAGCTTCCGTTCGGCTACTTGGGTGAATATTTGTTTTAGCGAAGGGCTTTGTTTTTCGTGCGGCTCGGATTGCTCGTATTCTGCTAAATACTGCAGGACTGCCATGAGATCCTGCGCGCCGCCTTCTCCCATCATGCCCAGCTCGGACAGCAGAAATGCTCCCGCCTCTTTTAAACCGCTGTCACTCTTCTGCTGGGGACGCGCTTTCCGATCAGTCCGATTGACAAGCCGGCTTAGTGAATGCTGAATGGCTCCAATCGAGTGTTCAAGCTCAATCCGCTCCTTCACCTTTTGGAGAACCGTAACAATTTCAATGCGGTTAATCGGCTTATGGATAAAATATTCGATGCCAAGCGAGTACGCTTCTCCGACCATTTCCTTCGCCTCCACTTGAGAGATCATGACGATTTTGCCGGAGTACGTATGCTGGATCTCACGAATGGTCTCAATGCCGTCTCTTCCGGGCATTAACAGATCGATTAATAAAATATCAATCTGTTTGAACTGCAGCATATGCCCTTCCACTTGGCTTCCGTCGTCTGCTTCACCAGCAGCCTCCCCAAGATCCTCGTCCTCAATGATCTGCCTTAAAATCGACCGTACCGCACGGTCATCATCAGCGATAAAAAAACGCATAGCTTTCGGTTCACCCTTTCTGAATCAAATGCCGGACAGGCAGCCTGATGGCAAACACCACTCCCCGCTGCTGATTATTAAACGTAATATCCCCATCTAGTTCAGTCACCATTTCCTTCACATAGGAAAGTCCTATTCCCGTAGAAGGCGTGCCGAATTCGTCATATTTTGAAGTAAAGCCCGGGTCGAACACAATCTCCCCTATTTTTTCAGATATACCGGGACCATTGTCTTCCACCTGAAATTCTACCATACTCTCATTTAACTTATGGAGCCTCAGGCTGATCATTCCCTCTTCATCCATAGCCTCTACCGCATTTGCCGTTAGATTATTAATGATCGAAAGCACAATAAATACGTGATATTCGTCATGCTCTCCCTCTATGGAGCAGTAAAAATCAATCTGCTTTCCCAGTGCTTCAGCGTATTTTTCATTCATTCGAATCACGAGCTGCAGCAAATCAGCGGCCCTCATATAATCTCTCAAACTCTCATTCGAAATCAGTTTTGAAAGCCCGGCGAATATCCGCTGGTTGTCCTTTTTCACTTCATGAATCTCCCCGGCCAGTCTCAGGATTCTGCCGCTGAGCTGATGATCCTTGCCCTTCATTTCCCGATAGAGCTGATACGAATCGTTTGTCACTTTCTCTGTCGTTTTCAATGTCTTTTTTAGATGCACCGTTTCTTCATATAAATTAGAAACGATCATCAGCATGTGCTCATGCTGCTGCCTTGTCTGTTTTTCTCTCGATTGTGTTTCATACAGCTTCAGCACACTATAAAAGCTCATCACGATAAATGTGTGAGAAATCGCAATCACCGCAATGTCAGTGATTTCCTCAGGCGTGACAACCGTATGAAAAATGAGAAATTGCACAGCCAGCTCGACACAATCTGACACAACTTCAATCATAAACCCGATGAAACCGAGCATAATCGGCCGTTCACGGAAACGATTGGCCTTTAGTATGTAAAACAGGCAGGCGTAAGTCATATAAAAGAAAAAGCTAGACGCTTGGTCATACAGAATCGGAGTCAATCCGTTGTGCCCTCCGCCCCATAATTCCAGAAAGACGCGAAAGATAAACACAGCCGCTCCAGTCAGAAAACCCGGCAGCACAGCGGGCACATGCCGCAACAACGATAAAAAGAAGAAAAAAACCGGTGCGCCAAAGCTGACCCGGAATTCTTCATTGAGGGGATAAAATTTCAGTTCACCGGCCAGCGGCACCGTAATCAGCATGAGAGCCAGTATATATCCGTCTTTTTCGATAAAACGTTCCAGTTTTATGATGATCACATCCTCGCTTTTTATTTTGGAGAAACGGGAGAAAACCTGCAAATTGCTTTTGACCCAGAAAATCAGGTTTTTATAAATCTTACTGCTTATTTTCAAAATGTTTTTGTCGTATTTTGTATGATTCTGTAGTCGCCATTATACAGTAAATATACCATCCGCTTTTATGAAAGCGTTTAACGCCCCTTCAGCCTTCGCTTTGATAAACCTCAGTCCTTTAAGAAGAAAATCAGTGAGGAGGAATTCGATGAAAGAATTGATAAAAGAGACTCTGAAAGAAATAAACCCGGCGTCACAGCTGCATCATTGGGTTGAGCATTATCGCCCCTTTGCCGCCAATGGACAAAGTGCAAACTATATCCCCGCTTTAGGAAAAGTCAATGACTCACAGCTCGGCATTTGTATATTGGAGCCTGACGGAACGATGATACATGCCGGCGATTGGAACGTCCCTTTTACCCTGCAAAGCATTTCCAAAGTGATCAGCTTTATCGCCGCCTGCATGAGCCGCGGCATTCCCTATGTGCTGGACCGCGTAGATGTCGAACCGACAGGCGATGCCTTTAATTCAATCATTCGGCTCGAAATCAACAAGCCGGGAAAGCCGTTTAATCCCATGATCAACGCGGGTGCCCTTACCATCGCCTCGATTCTTCCCGGTGAATCGGCATACAAAAAGCTCGAGTTTCTATACTCGGTGATGGAAACCTTAATAGGAAAACAACCGAGAATTAATGAGGAAGTGTTCCGTTCTGAATGGGAAACCGCCCACCGCAACAGAGCGCTGGCCTACTATTTAAAAGAAACAAACTTTTTAGAAGCTGACGTAGAAGAAACACTTGAAGTGTACTTGAAGCAATGCGCCATGGAGAGCACCACAGAAGACATCGCGTTGATCGGCCTGATCCTTGCCCATGATGGGTATCATCCGATTCGACGCGAGCAGGTGATTCCAAAAGATGTGGCAAAATTGGCCAAGGCGTTAATGCTGACGTGCGGCATGTACAATGCTTCAGGCAAATATGCGGCGTTTGTCGGCGTGCCGGCCAAAAGCGGCGTCTCCGGCGGCATCATGGCGCTGGTTCCTCCAAGCGCCAGAAGAGAACAGCCTTTTCAATCCGGATGCGGTATCGGCATTTACGGGCCTGCCATTGACGAATACGGCAACAGCCTCACCGGGGGTATGCTGCTGAAGCATATGGCACAGGAGTGGGAACTCAGTATTTTTTAAACATAAAAAAGAGGTGATTGTATGCAGCAAATCCTGGAACATATCATCGGTATCGCAAATGATCTTTTGTGGTCAAAGCTATTAATTGTATTGCTTCTTTCTCTTGGAATCTATTTTACGTTCAGGCTTAAGTTTTTACAGGTTCGCATGCTGAAAGAAATGGTGAGGGTGTTAAGAGAAGGTGCTGCTTCCCGGTCGAAAAACACCATTTCTCCGTTTCAAGCCTTTTGCATCAGCATGGCAGCCCGTGTCGGAACGGGAAATATTACGGGCATTGCCATCGCCATTGCACTCGGCGGGCCCGGTGCAATCTTCTGGATGTGGATTATCGCCATTATCGGATCAGCATCCAGCTTTGTGGAAAGCACACTGGCTCAGATTTATAAAGTAAAAGATGTAAACGGCTTCCGCGGCGGGCCGGCGTATTACATGGAAAAAGGGCTGAACAAAAGGTGGATGGGCGCGCTGTTCGCTGTGTTAATCACCTTATCGTTCGGTATCGTCTTCAACTCGGTTCAATCCAATACAGTCAGCCTTGCCTTTGAAAACGCGTTCGGCACAAACCGCCTGACATTGGGACTCATTTTAATTGCTGTATTCGGCACGATCATTTTCGGCGGAGTCAAGCGCATTGCAAAATTGGCTGAATCCATTGTCGTCGTATTGGCTGTCCTGTATATCGGAGTTGCGTTTTTCGTCATTTTCACCAACATTACGCAGCTGCCAGATGTGCTTGCGCTAATCGTGAAAAATGCGTTTGGTTTTGACCAGGCCGCCGGCGGGGCTTTGGGCGCGGCACTCATGCAAGGCGTCAGACGGGGAATCTTTTCAAACGAAGCGGGAATGGGGAGCGCACCGAATGCCGCTGCCACCGCCACAACAAGCCACCCCGTCAAACAGGGGCTGATCCAAGCTTTTGGTGTGCTTACTGATACACTGGTCATTTGTACAAGCACCGCCTTTATCATTCTGTTTTCGGATGCCTATCATACTCCGGGTCTGAGCGGAATCGCCTTGACACAAGCCTCTCTAAGCTCCCATGTCGGATCATGGGCATCAGGCTTTCTCGCCATTCTGATTTTGTTATTCGGATTCTGTGCTTTAATCGGAAACTATTATTATGGCGAAACCAATATTGGCTTTTTGAACAAAAGCAAAAAACTGATATTCGTTTACCGTATCGGCGTGCTGGCGATGATTGTGTTTGGCTGTGTCGCCAAAGTCCAGCTCGTCTGGGATCTTGCTGATTTGTTCATGGGCTTGATGGTCGTCGTGAATTTAATTGCAATTTTCTTATTATCAAAGGTCGTTTTTACAGCGCTGAAGGACTATACACGCCAGAAAAAAGCTGGCAAAGATCCGGTCTTCTATAAAGATGTGCTCAAAAACCACAACGGCATTGAATGCTGGCCGCTTTCTGATACATCGTCAGACTCACACAACAAACAAATATCATAAAAAAGAGGTGTTCAGACATATGGGCTGAACACCTTTCTCTATTTGCGTTTATTGACAAACACGTAAGCCTCCATTACGATTTTCATATCTTTTTAAAAAATCTGAAAGAAGGCATCGGTACATTCTATGAATCCTATCCAACACATACTAGATACATTCCCGCTTATTGTTCTAGACGGCGCCATGGCGACCGAGCTTGAACGCAAGGGCTGTGACTTGAACGACAGTCTGTGGTCGGCAAAAATCCTGATGGAAGAGCCGGACCTGATTAAACAAGTTCATACTGATTATTTCGCGGCAGGCGCCGATTGTGCGATTACCGCCAGCTATCAGTCCACATTCGAAGGCTTTGCCGCACGCGGGCTGAGCGAAGCGGAAGCACGCCGGCTCATCGAGTTGTCCGTCAGCATCGCAGCTGAAGCACGTGATGAATTTTGGTCGTTTGAAGAAAACCGTTTGAATCGGCCAAAACCGATCATTGCGGCTTCTGTAGGCCCTTATGGCGCTTATCTTGCAGATGGTTCTGAGTATCGCGGCAACTATGCAATATCAGAAGATGAACTGATTGAATTTCATCTTCCCCGGATGAAAGCGCTGATTGAAGCCGGAGCTGATGTTTTGGCATGCGAAACGATCCCGTGTCTGACTGAAGCCAAAGCGATTGTGCGGCTGCTGAAGGAATTTCCCGAAACGTATGCGTGGATCAGCTTCAGTGCCAAAGACGGCCTGCATATCAGTGACGGAACATCGGCCGCTGACTGCGCGGCGCGGCTTGATGAACATCGCCAAATTGCAGCGCTCGGCATCAACTGTACGCCGCTTCAGCATATTTCTTCCTTGATAGAGGAGTTAAAAAAGAACACGTCAAAGCCGATCATCGTCTACCCGAATTCAGGTGAGCAATATGATCCGGAAACTAAAACGTGGAACGGCGCAGCATGCGCAGAATCTTACGGGGCGAGCGCCCGCATCTGGCATGAAAAAGGTGCGAAGCTGATCGGCGGCTGCTGCCGGACAAAACCCGAAGATATTCAAGAAATCGCGGCTTGGGTCCGCTCTTTAAAAACAACTTGACTTATCGGAATTGTTTGTATATTCTAACTTAAAGCCGGTTCGCCGGAGTCTCGTGTCACTTCCTGACATGAGATTTTTTATTAGGAAGGAAATAAATCGCCGATAGAAAGTTGGAAAAAGATGGACTCTGCTCACAACAAGAATGAGACAACCTTTCAGAGAAGTATGAAAAGCCGGCATCTCTTTATGCTTTCCTTAGGAGGTGTCATCGGAACAGGACTGTTTTTAAGCTCTGGCTATACCATTCAGCAGGCAGGCCCCGCTGGAACGATACTTGCCTACTTAGTTGGGGCCGGAATTGTCTATCTGGTCATGCTATGCCTCGGTGAGCTGTCAGTCGCCATGCCTGTGACCGGCGCCTTTCACACCTATGCGGCCAAATACATAGGGCCCGGCACCGGCTTTACGGTCGCTTGGCTGTACTGGCTGACATGGACCGTGGCATTGGGATCGGAATTCACAGCAGCCGGCCTGTTAATGCAGCGCTGGTTTCCCCATACGTCGGTTTGGATGTGGAGTGCCGTCTTTGCGCTGTTCATTTTCTTGCTTAACGCATTTTCGGTCAGGTTTTTCGCTGAATCAGAATTTTGGTTTTCCAGCATCAAAGTATTAGCCATCATATTATTTATTCTTTTAGGCGGTTCTGCCATGTTCGGCCTCATCCCGATCAAAGGCGGAGAAGCCGCTCCGATGCTGTCTAACTTCACGGCGGAAGGCGGGCTCTTCCCTAATGGATTTATTCCGATATTGATGACGATGCTGTCCGTCAATTTTGCCTTCTCGGGAACGGAACTGATCGGAATCGCAGCCGGTGAAAGTGTTGATCCTGACAAGACGATACCAAAAGCGATTAAAACAACGGTCTGGCGCCTCTCACTCTTCTTTGTCGGAACAATTTTTGTGCTGTCAGGGCTGATTCCGATTCAAGATGCAGGTGTCATCAAAAGCCCGTTTGTCGCTGTCTTTGACAGAGTCGGTGTACCATACGCGGCCGATCTCATGAACTTTGTTATCCTGACAGCGATCCTGTCAGCGGCTAATTCCGGACTCTACGCTTCTTCCCGGATGCTGTGGTCTTTATCAAAAGAAAAAACGCTTCATCCGACATTTGCAAAGCTGACATCAAAAGGAACCCCGTTTAACGCGCTGGTGTTCAGCATGATCGGCGGCATTCTGTCGCTGCTGTCCAGTGTATTTGCACCAGACACTGTATACGTTGTGCTCGTGTCGATTTCCGGTTTTGCTGTCGTTGTCGTGTGGATGGGAATCGCTGCATCTCAATTCATGTTCAGAAAACGTTATATCGAAGCGGGAAACAAAGTTACTGATTTGAAATACAGAACGCCTTTGTATCCGATCGTGCCGATTGCAGCGTTTCTGTTATGCCTGGCTTCCGTCATTGGCATTGCCTTTGATCCGAATCAAAGAATCGCACTGTATTGCGGCGTTCCGTTTATGGCCGTTTGCTATGCAATGTATTATGTGAAAAACCGCAAAAGCCTGCCGGCTGCTGATATGACTCATTCAAAATAAAAAGAACCTGCCTTCAGGCAGGTTCTTTTTCAATTTTTACACTTCCACTGTCCAGTTGAACGGGCCTTTTACCTTGCCAAGCTGAATATCTGTTATCGTTTCATACAGCTTTTTCGAGAGGTCCCCGATTTGCCCGTCGCCTACAATCACCGTTTTTCCATGAATGTTGAGTTCACCGACAGGCGTAACGACGGCTGCCGTGCCTGTGCCGAAGACCTCTGTCAATTCTCCGCGTGCAGAGGCTGCATACACCTCATCAATTGATATTCTCTCTTCACGAACCGGAATGCCCCAGCTTCGAATCAATTCAATCGCAGACGCGCGTGTCACCCCGCTTAAAATGCTTCCGCTTAAAGCAGGTGTGACAGCTTCCCCGTTTATGACGAAAAAGATGTTCATGCTCCCTACTTCTTCCACATATTTCTTTTCAATGGCGTCCAGCCACAGTACCTGGTCATAGCCCAGCTCATTCGCTTTCCGCTGTGCCTGAAGACTGGCCGCGTAGTTCCCAGCCGTTTTTGCAAATCCGACTCCGCCGTTGACCGCCCGCACATACTCATCTTCGACATAGATTCTAACCGGCTTCAGCTGATCGTCGCCATAATAGGAGCCGACAGGCGAAAGCACGATCATAAATGTATAGCTCCTGGATGCCTTCACACCGAGACTCGGTTCTGTGGCAATGACAAAAGGACGAATATAAAGTGACGTTCCTTTTTCCTTTGGAACCCAATCTTTCTCCAGCTCAACTAATTGCGTCAATGCCTCAAGCACAAGCTCTTCGTCTAAAGGGGGCATGCTCATTCGCTCACACGATCTGTTCAGCCGTTTGATATTTTGATCCGGACGGAACAGGAGCACCCTGCCATCCTCTGTTCTGTATGCTTTTAACCCTTCAAAAACAGCCTGGCCGTAATGAAAAACAGAGGAAGACGGATCGAGCGTAAGCGGTGCGTACGGTGCAATTCTGGGATGATGCCATCCAATTCCCTCTTCGTAGTCCATCACAAACATATAATCTGTAAAATATTGTCCAAACCCCAAGGAAGACGGGTCGGGCTTTTCCTTATAATATCCAGTTTTTTCTCGTTCAATAAGCTTATTCAATCTGACCAGCACACCTTTCGTATAATTGTTTAAATATTCAGTCTTTTTTAGGCTGCAAAAAATATAGCCCTTCCTTTCAAGATACGCCGCTCCACACCAATAAATTTCAGAATATTCTTTAGGATCATCAGCTATTATACACCACATTCATTGTCAGATGAAGCTGAAATTAAAGAAAAACAGCCAGTTTTATTCTGGCTGTTTGATTTAGACCGCTAAACAAAGGACGACAATGTGGCAAATCAGCAAAATATACACTGCGAACACTAATTGCCAATTGATCTTCCGCGCCCATGCAAACACCACCATCAAAACAGGCAGCAGCACAGTCCCCGCCAGCTTGTTCACTGTCAGATCCGGGCTGTTCGCTACATCATAATGAATCGGCATCTGCGCCGGCAGAAAAGGGTAAAACACGAGTGAAAGGATAAATGCAGCAATCACAGCTCCCCACAGCACTTTTCCATTCGTCAATAGAAACATAGAACGACCATTCCCTTCTTATCACGTATTGCTTTATGAATGATATGACTGTTCTACGGTGAATTTCGTTCGGTCTCCCCGCGTAATAATTTGCGCATATTCCACCACTTCTTCATTTTTATCATAGGTAAGGGATTCTGATAAAAACGCAGGCGCTCCGACATTGGTTAATAAGTGGCCGCTGATCGTTTCATCCGTTAAAATCGGTTCGATCGATTCCGTTCCCCTGCTGATTTCAATATTGTATTTTGTCCTTAACAATTCAAACAGCGAGCCGGTGCATTCCTCCTGCGCCAGCCCCGGTGCCGCCTTCCAGGGAATATACGAGGTATGATACTGCAAAGGCTCCCCCTCGGCGTATCTGACTCTGACAAGCTTGTTGACAGGTTCATTCTCTTTCATTTTCAAAAGCTCGGCAATGGAGTGATCAGCGGGTATCACCACAAGCTCAAGCACTTTTGATTCAGAACGCAGGCCTCTCATTTGTTCTGAAAAGCTCGTAATCTTATGCGGAATCGGCGTTTGTATTTTTGCCGCCGATACAAACGTCCCTTTCCCCTGAATTCTCTTAATATATCCTTCAAGCTCTAGCTGCTGCAGGGCCAGTCTCACAGTTGTTCTGCTGACATCATATTGTTCGCAAAACTCACTCTCCGTCGGCAGCTGATCATTCGCCTGATATTTGCCCGACTTAATTAATTCAATGATTTTAAACTTGATAACAGAATATAAAGCTGTCATTTCATTCTCCCCATTCTGTATGCAATCCGTTCTTTTTCATTGAGACCATAATACCATTTGCCATCCCAATATGAAAGATTTGTATCCTTCCTTTATAACAAATTTTCAGAAATTAATATTGACAGTTTGATAACGGTGGTGCTAAATTCGTAATGACAAGTACCGAAAATTGGTCATAACAAATATGGTGCTTGTCTATCTCTTTGAGGGGGTGTCACATGAAGATTCTGATCGCTAATCACTACGATGAACTCTGTAAGTTAAGCGCTATCATTATTAAAGAGCAAATACAAGCTAAGAAAGAGGCCGTTCTCGGCCTGGCAACCGGAAGCACGCCGGTCGGCTTGTACAAGCAGCTGATTTCAGACTATCAGGCAGGTGAAATTGATTTTTCAAAGGTTACTACATTTAATTTGGATGAGTACGCTGGTCTCTCTCCATTTCATCCTCAAAGCTATAACAAATTTATGCATGAGCATCTTTTTCAGCATATCAATATGCAGCCTGATCATATTCATATCCCGCAAGGAGACAATCCGCAGCTTGAGGCTCAATGCAAGGTATACGAAAATCTCATCCGCCAGGCGGGAGGCATTGATGTCCAAATTCTCGGCATCGGCGCCAATGGCCATATCGGTTTCAATGAACCGGGATCTGATTTTGAGGACCGGACACGTGTTGTGAAGCTCTCGGAAAGCACGATACAGGCAAATGCCAGATTCTTCGGCGGTGATCCGGTGCTGGTGCCGAGACTCGCGATTTCAATGGGCATTAAAACCATCATGGAATTCAGCAAACATATTGTGCTTTTAGCAAGCGGCGAAGAAAAAGCAGACGCCATTCAAAAGATGGCTGAAGGTCCTGTCACGACAGAAGTACCAGCCTCCATTCTTCAAAAACACAATCATGTAACCGTTATCGCCGATTATAAAGCAGCTCAAAAATTAAAGAGTGCACCATGCTCATAAAACAATAAAAGGAGACTGTCATGTTTAAAAAGGCATTTCAAATTCTGCAGCAGCTTGGCCGCGCGTTGATGACTCCGGTTGCCGTCCTGCCGGCAGCAGGTCTTTTGCTCCGTTTCGGAGACAAGGATTTACTGAACATTCCTATTATAAAGGATGCGGGCGGCGTTGTATTCGATAATCTCCCGCTGATTTTCGCCGTGGGGGTCGCGATCGGATTAGCCGGCGGAGAAGGTGTAGCCGGACTTGCCGCTGTCATCGGATACTTAATTTTAACCGTTACCCTCGACAATATGGGAAAATTACTCGGCCTTCAGCCTCCGTATGAAGGAGCCGAGCACCTGATTGATATGGGGGTTTTCGGAGGAATCATCATCGGGCTTCTCGCCGCCTATTTATATAAGCGGTTTTCATCAATCGAGCTGCATCCGGTCCTTGGATTTTTCTCTGGAAAACGCTTTGTCCCGATTATTACTTCCGTCAGTTCATTGGTGATCGGCGTCTTTTTCTCATTCGTTTGGCCGCTGATCCAAAACGGAATTAACGCAGCCAGCAGTTTAATTGCCGATTCAACAGTCGGCCTGTTCTTTTATGCAACGATCTATCGTTTGCTGATTCCTTTTGGCCTGCATCATATTTTTTATACGCCTTTCTATTTTATGATGGGAGAATACACAGACCCATCAACAGGCAACACCGTAACCGGCGACCTGACAAGGTTTTTCGCGGGAGACCCGACAGCAGGGCGCTTTATGATGGGGGATTTCCCTTACATGATTTTCTGTCTGCCGGCAGTTGCTCTTGCCATTATCCATACCGCGCGTCCGGAAAAGAAAAAAATGATCTCTGGTGTGATGATTTCTGCGGCACTCACATCTATGCTGACCGGAATTACTGAGCCGGTTGAGTTTTCTTTCTTGTTCGTTGCGCCTGTGCTCTATTTGATTAACTCTATTCTTGCCGGCGTCATCTTTGTCGTTTGTGATTTATTCCATGTCCGCCACGGCTATACGTTCTCAGGCGGCGGAATTGACTACGTCTTGAACTACGGACTGTCAACAAACGGCTGGGTTGTCATTCCTGTCGGGATCGTGTTTGCTTTCATTTATTATTATTTGTTCCGATTTGCGATTCTGAAATGGAATTTGAAAACGCCCGGCCGTGACACAGATGAAGACGGTCAGAATGAGGAGAAAGCTCCAGTCGCAAAAGACCAGCTTGCCTTTCACGTGCTGCAGGCCTTGGGCGGACAGCAAAATATCGCTAATCTGGATGCGTGTATCACAAGGCTTCGCGTGACCGTTCATCAGCCAAGCCAAGTCAGCAAAGATGAATTAAAACGGCTTGGCGCAGTAGGTGTGCTCGAAATCAACAACAACTTTCAGGCGATATTCGGAACAAAATCCGATGCCTTAAAAGACGACATCAAAACGATCATGGCCGGAGGCGTCCCTGACACCGCCGCCGCGCTGGACACGGAAACAGACAAGCAGCAAAATCCTGTTTCCGGCGAGGCCTTTATTTATCCGCTCAAAGGAGAAACAGTCTCTCTGGGGGATGTGCCTGATCAAGTCTTTTCAGAAAAAATGATGGGCGAGGGATTTGCGATTATACCATCAGAAGGAAAAGTCGTTGCACCTGCGGACGGCGAGATCGTCTCGATCTTTCCAACAAAACACGCCATCGGCTTTATGAGCGCCGGAGGCACCGAAATCCTGATTCATGTCGGCATTGATACTGTCAAATTGAATGGGGAAGGCTTTGAAGCACATGTCACGAGCGGACAAGCCGTCAAACAAGGTGAACTGCTTCTCACTTTTGATCTTAATTACATCAAGCAGCATGCCGCTTCAGCCGTAACACCGGTTATTTTTACAAATATCTCTGAAGATAATATGAAGCACATTCAAATGAAGTAAAAAAGTCCCCCCTGCTGCGGGGGACTTTTTCGCCAACATAATGAAAGCGTTATCAAAATAAAATAACTTGAAAAAAGGGGTTTGCATTAGAATCACGAATGATATGAATATGCCTTCATTCTATCATTCTAAAGGGGGATTCATTTGAAAAAATTAATCGCGTTTCAAATTTTAATCGCTTTGGCTGCCGGAGCGGTGATCGGCCACTTTTTTCCTGATTTCGGGATGGCACTGAGGCCTGTCGGAGATGGATTTATCCGCTTGATTAAAATGATTGTTGTGCCGATTGTGTTTTCTACCATTGTCATCGGAGCCGCAGGAAGCGGAAGCATGAAAAAAATGGGCAGCCTCGGTATCAAGACAATCATTTGGTTCGAAGTGATTACCACGCTTGTATTGGCGCTCGGACTTTTATTAGCAAATGTCTTAAAACCAGGTGTCGGGCTTAATCTCTCCCATTTGGCGAAAAAAGATATCAATGAACTATCAGGCTACACTGAAAAAGTTGTTGATTTTAAACAAATGATCCTCGATATTATCCCTACAAACATTATTGATGTGATGGCCAGAAATGATTTGCTTGCCGTGATTTTCTTTGCGATTTTATTCGGTGTCGCCGCTGCCGGCATCGGCAAAGCCTCTGAACCCGTGATGAATTTCTTTGAATCCGCCGCTCAAATTATGTTCAAGCTCACGCAAATCGTCATGGTGACTGCTCCTATCGGCGTGTTAGCCCTGATGGCAGCTTCTGTAGGCCAATATGGCATTGAACTCCTCTTTCCTATGTTTAAGCTGGTTGGCACAGTATTCTTTGGCCTGTTCCTAATCCTCTTTGTCCTCTTTCCGCTTGTCGGTCTCATCTTTCAGATTAAGTATTTCGAAGTATTGAAAATGATATGGGATCTGTTTTTAATTGCATTTTCCACCACCAGCACTGAAACCATTCTCCCTCAGCTGATGGATAGAATGGAGAAATACGGCTGTCCCAAACGAGTGGTATCATTCGTCATTCCCTCCGGCTTGTCATTGAACTGTGACGGCTCGAGCTTATATTTATCGATTTCTTGTATCTTTCTGGCGCAGGCCTTTCATGTAGACATGACATTGTCCCAGCAGCTCCTCATGATGCTTGTGCTTGTGATGACTAGTAAAGGCATTGCAGCTGTTCCCTCTGGCTCGCTTGTTGTGCTGCTGGCGACTGCCAATGCTGTAGGACTGCCGGCTGAAGGCGTTGCCATTATCGCGGGTGTTGACCGCGTCATGGACATGGCGCGAACAGGCGTGAACGTTCCGGGACATGCGATCGCCTGCATCGTGGTGTCAAAATGGGAAAAAGCCTTCCGCCAAAAAGAATGGGTTTCCGCAAACAGCCAAACCGAAAGCTTATAAAAAAAGAACACCTCATTCCGAGGTGTTCTTTCCATTATTCAACAGAAGCATGTTCTTCTGTTTCAATCGCTGCCAGTCTTGCATTTACTTCTTCTTCTGTCATATTATGCTCTTTCACATACAGGTTTCTTGGATTCGTGCGGCACTCGTGGCTGCAGCTGCGCATATATTTATACTCATTTTCCGGTGTGCATATCATTTTTTTATTGCAAGATGGATTCGCGCAGTTCACATAACGCTCACACGGTTCTCCTGTAAAGTAGTCTTTTCCGACAATCACATGCTCGACACGGTTGACAGGCACGCTGATTCTTTCATCAAATACGTAACACTGGCCGTCCCAAAGCTTGCCTTGCACCTCAGGATCTTTTCCGTATGTCACGATGCCGCCGTCAAGCTGGGCTACATCTTCAAAGCCTTGCTTCACCAGCCATCCTGAAAACTTTTCACAGCGTACGCCGCCTGTACAGTACGTTAAAATCTTTTTGCCTTCAAGCATATCTTTGTGTTCTTCGATCCATTCCGGTAATTCGCGGAAGGCTTCGATGTCAGGACGGACTGCACCTCTGAAATGGCCAAGGTCATACTCGTAATCATTACGCGCGTCGATTACAATTGTGTTTGGATCCTGCATCTTCTCATAAAATTCTGCTGGCTTCAAATGCTGACCTGTTGTTTCATTCGGATCGACATCATCTTCAAGACGAAGCGTGACAAGCTCTTTTTTATGGCGCACGAAGATTTTTTTGAAGGCATGGCCTTCTACTTCATCAATTTTAAATACCATGTCCGCAAAACGAGGATCAGCTTTCATTGTTTCCATATATTTTTCAGTCTGTTCAACCGTTCCTGATACCGTACCGTTAATTCCTTCAGAAGAAACAAGGATACGGCCTAACAAACCAAGCTCCTTACAAAAAGCCAGATGCTGCTCTCTAAACGCCTCTGGATCTTCAATCGGAACATATTTATAGTAAAGTAATACTCTGTATTGTTTTTCCATGTTTTAAACACCCTGTTCAATTATAGTTAGTTGCTATGCACACTCTTACTATATCATACAGGAAAATGCCGCAAAGATGAACAGATCCGCCCAGACTGATAAAAATATCCAACCTCTTACAAACCTGCGCGGCATAAGGGTTTCTGAATGACGGATAGTATTTTCCATTAACTTACTGATAAATGTAGTTGTCTGAAAACTATTATTATCATTCCTCTTCAAAAGATAAATTTACCGGTTCATCTAAAAGCTCTCCCGGCATTTCAAGGTTTGTTGAAGGTACGCTCTTATCTACCTCTTCAAAAACAACATGATCCATCCACACCTGCCCCGGTCCAGCTAATTGAACGCCAAAAGATATCACTGCGCTATTTTCTGGAACATCTAAAACGATAGCATAATGATTCCAATTGGTTGTTCCAGTAATAGGTCTGTTGCTCATATTATCAAATTGGAGAACATCATCAGCGGCACTGTCAACCCTCATCCAAAGCGAGGCAAAATGCTGCACTCCTTTTGTTTTGATAAAACTTGATAGACGAAGCCTTTTTCCAAGATAGCGGCCTGCTTTGAATTGCTGCATCATCGTCGCAAATTCACCGATATCCTGAACCATTGTTGACTTTAAATACCCTGAAGCTTTTCCCTGATGTACATTTTCCCGGTCAATCCCCATTTCGAATTGGAACGGATGGCTCCCGCTCAATACCCAGCCCTTCATTTTTTTCTCCATGTAAGATTCCTCCTTTTTTGAAGTAAAGCGTTTCATAAATGTTCGGTATGCACCTGGCGGCATGTGATACATCTTTTTGAACGTCCTCGTAAATGCTTCTTGAGATTCAAACTGAAAATACAAAGCAATATCGATAATACGAAGATCTGTATAAAGCAAAGCCGCTGCCGCATTCGCAAGACGTCTTAAGCGAATATAAGAAGCAACCGACATACCGACTTCTTTTTGAAAAATCCGATGAAAATGGAATTTTGAAAAGCTTGAAACGTTTACAATATCCTCGTTTGATATTTGCTCATGTAAATGTGATTCAATCCAATTGATTGTTTTCTGGACAGCCTTTTCATAATACATTGCACGCTCCAATCTCCTTTCTGTTTTAGAATAATGGATCACTGATTATATGTTTTGATTATTTTTGCGATATGTAAAAATCCCCTGTTGTAGCACAGGGGACACTGGTCACTTGATAATGACTGACGGCGTGATATGCTCCAGCCAAATGACACCGTCATATTGTTCCTTCAGGATCATCTGCTCTTCCATGTTCCCCCAATAGAGCGCAGTCCGCGGGGTATACATCCACGAAGTGCCTTTCTTGTTTTTTGTATGGAGAAAATCAACAAAGACAGCAGGATGGTCCGCAGCTTTCAGCAAAGCTTCAAGGCTCCCAGACGGCGGCGGGCTTGTGACCGGCATAACCGTCTTATTATCGGAACTATTCAGACTCGCACCAGAGTAAGCATAAATGCCAATCGTATATGTTTGTTTCTTCAGCCGTTCTGGCAAATAATCACCCATGTTAGGACCGTTTATCTGTACCCAGTCCTTTATCATTTTCGTATTCTGTTTGCGAAGATGGTAATTGTGGCCCCAGACAATGATTTTCTTTTTCGGATAAAGGGTTTCGGCTACCCACTGAAATTGTTCAGCCATCATGCGGTCTCTCATAAAGAATGAAAAATCCTCAATATTCTCCGGATACTCCTCTAGTTTTTCTTTCATTTCTTCCAGCATATACGTTTCCATTACGTCAATTCTCAGCTGAAGAGAATGCATAAACATCTCATAAGCTTTCGGCTCTTTTGGAAGGTTTTCTTTTAGCTCTGAAGCATGTGTTTTAGTGAACTTGATCAGCTTCTGATAGTTTTTCACAAGCTTTTCCTTCTTTTGCGAAAATTCATCAAACGTGTTGCTGTCTGTCACTAATGTTGAAAAATCATTTTCTGATTGGGAGAGCAACTCTGCTTTCTCAGGGTCCACCGCTTTTACCCATTGAGTCGCAGCATCATTGAATGAATTCCTCATGCTTTGAATATCAAAACCGGTAAAGATCAGCGGATCCCCTTTCTCTTTTTGCTCTTTCATGTAATCAAACAATTCAACGACATCTTCTGTGTGCCATACAGCGTAAATGGAGTTTTTCATCGTGCTTTTAGGAGTTAATTGGTTCATATTAAGGTAGGATGCATTTGTATCAGGAAAGCCGGACTCAAAGGCCAATACATCGTATCCCAGCTCTTCGTGGAGGTATTTGATCATTCTGACCTTTGTGGCATTCATTTCGCCAGCGCCATGTGTCGTTTCTCCTAACTGAACAATTCGTTTCCCTTTCAGCACCTTCTTCAGGAATCGAAAGTCTTTGTTTGAAGCATCAAGTGGCTGTGCATGTCGTTCAATCCAGGAATCCCAATGTTTTTCTTCAGAAGCAGCACGAGCGGAGGCTGAAAAAGAAGAAAACGCCAGACAAACGATCAGCAGCGGCAGGGTCATTCTCACTATGATTCGTTTCAATTCTATCTCTCCTTTTCTATTAGGTTCTCTAGTCGTTACGAGATAGATATTGAAAAAGTTTCCTTTTTTCCGCCAACAAAAAAAGCTTCTCTGTTGAAAGAAGCTTTAGCTGGATTCTCTCATCACCTGATGAAAGTAAAACCGATATGTATTTCGTAAAAATGTCTCAACCGGAAGCTGCACATCCGCTTGGTATTTGCTGATGATAAAGGGAAATCGCTCGATTCCTTTTTCGCGCAAATTGTTCGCTTGCTCTTCATCTATTGCCGTCTCTTGCAAAACCGCTTCAATAATCGGACAGCACGCTTTCCGCACTTGCCTCAGGACGGCTTCATCTCCGGTGTTCTGATAATCTGTAATCCAGCTGATGATTTGTTTCTCCATGGGTCTCACCTTTCTTCAAAAAAAGAGGCGCTGCGTCTATGCAAGCTCCTCTTTTTACTCTTCGTAACCTATCAGTTCTCCGACTTGAACTTCTTGGCCTTCTGTTAAATTGGCGGACGGCTGGAACGCGTCTTTTTCAAAAATCAAAATGACGGTTGATCCAAATGAAAAGTATCCCAGCTCCTCGCCGATCTCCAATTCAGCACGGGTATTTGTCTGCACGATAGAATTAATATTCATCGCCCCGACAGGAATCATCAGGACATTTCGGCTGCCGCCATTCAGTTCGTACACAAACCGATAATTTTTCGACAGCACATCTTTTCCGTATTTCAACCCTAATTGATTGACCGGATATGAGCGATTTCCGAGCTCGGCCAGCTTTTGATACCTGCAGCTGATCGGAGAATGGAAACGGTGATAATGACGCGGGCTTAGATACAGCACAACGAAGTATCCGCCGTTGTATTGATGGTCTGCGCTTTTACAGCCAGTCAGCTCAGCGAATGAGTAATCTTTTCCCTTCACCGTAAAGGTTTGATTCGGGTTGATGATTCCTACCGTCTGAACCACACCGTCAACAGGGCTAACCACCGCATGCGCCTCTTTTGAAACAGGGCGCCGCTCCAGATTAATTTGTCGAATGAACAATTCGGACAGCGATCCGTAATCAGCAGCCGTCCCGTCCACATCATCCCAATTCAGCCGAAAATGTTTTGAGAACAGCGGAATGACCGGTTTGCTGATTTTCGACTCGCAAAATCCTTTAATCAGATAGGATGACAGACGATGATTCGTCAGCTCTATCAATGATCGATACAGAATCTTTACAGCCGTATTAAACATGAATAATCCCTATTACCCTTCCGATTGTAATAAAAACAAAGCACCACAAAAAGGCGCCGATTGCCGCAAACGCAATATACGTTTTCAAATCCATTTTGCCGATCCCCGAAAAGTAGCATGTCACATGTCTGACGCCGGGAATAAAATAACCTAAAATAAGAGAATATGGACCGTATTTCTTCATCCATTTTTCCACTTTCATCATTCTTTTTTCTTTTAAGCCGACCCACTTGCCGTACTTATCGATAAACGGGCGTCCGGCTTTTCTGCCAATCATGTAGCTGATCAGCATACCTAACAAAGCCCCGACAAAACTGATCAATATCGAAAGCTCATAATTCAATACATCGGTATGCGTGAAATAGCCAACAACGGTCATCATCACTTCATCTGGAATCGGCAATCCTACAATCCCTAATACGAGCATCAAAAAAATAGCGAGATAACCGTAATCCGCTATGAGCTGCTGAACTAATTCCATCTCCCGGACTCCAGGTTTTCTGCCGCATGTTTTTTAAAATGAGGGAATTTTATTTTACTCACCATTAAATATGAAAGTCCGCAAGCACCGATTGCCAGAAGGATCGGGTTATAGGTGAAGCTTAGAATAACAAGGCACATGCCCGCAAATGGAATCGGCATACCAATAAATGTCGGGAGTTTGCTTTGTTCAATGTTAAATTTAGAGAGACGAAGCATTCCGCAAATGCTGTACGTCAATGCGCATAAGATCCCTATAAATGGCAGGGTATACAACGCGACACTGTAAGCAAGCATAGAGGGAGCCACCCCAAACGTAACCAAGTCGGCAAACGAATCCAATTCTTTTCCCATATCAGAAACGGCATTCAGCTTACGTGCAGCCATACCGTCAAAGAAATCAAGGAACATGCCGGTAAAAATGAATAGCACTGCTGAATGAATGTTGTGATAGAGCAAGGAATGAATCGCCAGCAATCCGCAAATGAAATTTCCTATCGTAATCATACAGGGGATGTAATTCACAGTGTAACCAAACCTCCAATTGTAAAACCATCTATATTATTCGACGATAGTAATCGAATAGCGTTTCAGGAAAAAATTTCTTCAATAAGCATGATAACATAAAAAGCCCCCAAAAAAGCAGCATTCAAATTCTATTATTATACAACATTTGTTACCATTTGAAAAATGAATGCCAATCTTTTCATGCCTTTTACTCATTTATTCTCCGCCCAAAAAGGACAAAACGCGTTGATTGACGTACTCTGGCTGCTCCAGAGATAACAGGTGTCCGGCGTCCTTTACGATTTCAGCCTGAATTCCCGGCACCAGCACCGACGCCCGCTCATAAGCCATTTGCTGATGGTACATAACCTCGTGCTCACCGAACATCAGCAGTACCGGGACTTGTATTGATTTCAATTCCTGGTCTGTGAACACGTACGGAAAGCCATTTTCTGTCGGCTTCAGGCTCCTTTGTTCATCCTGCCACGCCGCGCCCTCCATAATTTGGCTTTGCAGTAAAGGATGCAGATCATATCTGTTATCTGTGATCCACTTGATATATGCTTCAGCTCCTCTTGCCCCTGTAAGCGCCGCAGCGTATTTATAGACATCCGGATGAAATGAAATAAACGCTTCAGCGGGACTCATAACAACCGCCCGCTCTACTCTTTCAGGCGCTTGAAGCAAGAAATTTACGATATGGGAGCCGCCAAGCGAAAGACCGGCCAGGTGTGCTGTCTCAAGTTCAAGAGAATCAAAGACATCTTTCATCCATTCTGCAAAATCAGCTCTTGTTTCCATCGCTGCTGATGGTATACTTTTATTTTTGTCTCCTATTATATCGACCGCATATGTACGAAATTGACTGCTCCACGCCGCGATATTCGGATACCACATCGCAGAGCTAAAAAGGCCTCCGTGAAGCAAAATGAGCGAAGGTGCGCCCTTTGGCCCACTTGCAATGATATGTGTTTTTCCAAAACGAGTAGAAACATAGAATGCTTCCGACTCAATCGGCCACAAAGAAAGGCTTTGATTATACGCCTTGTAAAAGCGAAGACCGCTTTCTACCGCGGCAAACTGCATCGAATCTTGTGTCATCTTCTTCTTTTTCCTCCGGGTTTGATTGATATAAATGAAAGGATAGCGCCCCTTTTGTCTCGTAAGAAAAAATACCTATTTCTTATTATCTCATATTATAAATTTCCAGTATATAGTTTGGCTTCCTGTGATCAATAAAAAAGGCAGTTTCCCTTAAAATCAGGGAAACTGCTATTCTTTGAAGACCAATGGAATGGCATGATCTTTTTTATCCTCTGTTAATGAAATTTGATGGGTTACTGATGTTTCACCCTTCGTCAACGCGACTGAATAATCGCCTTTTTTACCGGTATCCCATTTGATGTCTCCGTTTTTGTCTGTTTTACCGAGTATCTCGCCGATCTCTGTATTCGGCTCCTCATCTGACGCAGGCGCTTTGACAATCGTCACTTGAACTCCTTCGACCGGAAGCCCCTTAGCATCCTCCACATGAAGAGTGACAGGAATCGTCATTTCTTTTTGTGAAGAATGCGTCTGCGAACTGCATCCGCATAAAAACAAAATAGAAATGAATATGGCTAGTTTGCTGTATTTATTGATTTGCCCAATATTGAATATTGTTGAATACATCGTTCGTCACCCTTGTTCCCAAGTTATATGACGATCCCCCGTTCGTGTGAATGGCAATAGCTGTCTGCCCTGTATCACTGTAGTTTCGATATACAGGCGATCCGCTTTGGCAGCCGTACGTATCGGTTGTATAGGTCAGCTTATACGTTTCAGCAGATCGAATCGGCTTTGTATCAGACCACATCGTACCAAAGGTTTTGTCACACGGGAATCCTGTCACTGACGAGGAAAGGCCCACGGGACTGCTGCTGTTTGTAGTCCGATAGCCGTACCAGCCAACCGTGTTTCCAGGAGAACCGTTTAATTTAATAGCTCCGTAATCATAATTGGTGTCTTTGCTTTCCGTCCATCCTTTGACTGAATAAAACATCGTGCCTGAATAAGTTCCGTATGGATATGACGAATCATTGCGTCCCGGCGCGGCGGTTATCGTTGAAGCCCATCCATGATCCTGGCTGTACACACAATGTCCAGCCGTGACGACTGTATTTGGATTGACTAAAAATCCGGTACATCCATAAGTGCTTGAAGTGTTGGGATACTTGATTGACAGCTGAACGGTTGCTCTATATGGAAAAGAAGTCGTGCTGGAGATTCTGGTGCGTTCATCAGTTCCGATAATGCTCGAAGGCTGTAAGGTTTGAATGTTTTTTTCCAGTTGCGTTTGGCCGCCGTATAACGATTTGCTTGTTTTCCCAGTTCCCTCATAAGGTGCGGAAACCTGTTCTGCTTTTGACGTTTGGTTTTTCGTGGCATCAGCTTCTTTACCGGTATTCGATACAGAAGTTTGCGGATTCTCTGCTGCTTTTGCCGGTACACCGAAAGATACCGATGCCGCCAAAGCCAAACACAAAACCGTTAAGTAAGCAAACCATTGTTTTCTGAATCTTGGAACTAATTTCATTTTGTCATCTCCCTCCTTTAGTGTCAACCACCCGTATTGATGGAAGACTTTTACATTATAATCAGGTTTCGGATTCTTATGATAAAACTTTTATGGAGAAAGAAAAAAAACAGGCCTTGTGCGATGACAAAGCCTGCTCAAACTCTATTTTATCGTTAGCTGATCCAATGCTTTCTTAGCGTTCTCTCTCGCCGTTTCGACTGTATCAGCAGCAGAAAGCGCAACTGCCATACGCCGTCCGGCTTTCGTTATTGGCTTTCCAAAGACGCGCACTTGTGTCTGTGGGACTGCCAGTGCGTGTTCCAGTCCTTCAACAGTGTAATCCGCTAATTCTTCCGGTGCTTTGAGGGGCCTGCTGGCGCCAGGAGAAAGCTGTGTGATTTCTGTAATCGGAAAGCCGAGAATCGCCCGGACATGCAGCGCGAATTCTGACAAATTTTGCGTCACCAGCGTGACAAGGCCTGTATCATGCGGACGGGGAGATACTTCACTGAAATATACCTTATCTTTCGCAAGGAACAGTTCAACACCAAACAGGCCGTATCCGCCAAGCTCATCCGTGATCGCTTTTGCAATATGCTTCGCTTCTTCTATTTGCTGCTCTGTCATATCATGCGGCTGCCACGATTCGATATAATCCCCGTCCTTTTGCACATGACCGATCGGCTCACAAAATGCCGTACCGTTAACCGCACGTACGGTTAAGAGTGTGATTTCTGATTCGAAAGGGATAAACTCTTCAACGATCACGCGGCCGTTTTTCACCCGTCCGCCTTCCATCGCCGTCTCCCAGCAGCTCTCTAAATCCGCTTCAGAGCGGCACACACTTTGGCCCTTTCCAGAAGAACTCATCAATGGCTTAACGACACAAGGAAAACCGATCTGAGCTGCCGCTTGTATAAATTCATCATATGTATTCGCAAATTCATAGCCAGCCGTCGCAAGTCCAAGCGTTTCCGCCGCAAGCCGTCTGATGCCTTCCCGATCCATCGTCAGCTTGGCCGCACGGGCATTCGGGATGACGTGAAATCCTTCTTCTTCAAGCTTCAGCAATTCATCCGTCGCAATCGCCTCAACCTCAGGCACAATCAAATCCGGCTTTTCTTTCTCAATGATGGCTCTGATCTGCTCAGGGTCAAGCATATCAATGACATAGCTGTTATGCGCCACCTGCATCGCCGGAGCATGCTCGTAACTGTCAACTGCCACCGTCTGTACCCCAAGACGCTGGGCTTCAATCACTACCTCTTTACCTAACTCACCTGAACCTAACAATAAAACCTTCTTTGATTGATACATCTTTGCCCCTCCTATCTGTTCCAAACCATTATAACTGAAATATTTGAAAAATAAATTTTTATTAAAATAGAAAATATTATTATTTGATTCCTAAACGAAAGCAGGCCAATAAAGGTTAGCTTTTTAAACAGCAACATCATACAAGAAATCCCCCAAAACCATGCTACACTTAATCCAAGACCACCATACCGACAGGAGGCATCCCATGCAAAACGAAACCCGCACACTGCAGCTTGACCCACATCTTCATATAGAAGCCTACCGCTTCAAGGGGATTATGCAAAAGTTCCCGAACCACTTTCACGATTATTATGTGATTGGATTTATTGAAAAAGGGCAACGGTATCTGGCCTGTCAGGATCAAGAATATATCATCAATCCAGGTGATCTTCTCCTCTTTAACCCCCGTGACACGCATAGCTGTGAACAGATTGACGGCCGGACGCTTGATTATCGGTGTATCAATGTCATGCCGGATGTCATGGAGAAGGCAGTGAAGGAAATTACCGGCGCCGGGCATCTCCCTTACTTCTCCCAGCATGTGTTATTCCGTCATGAGCTGACAGCCAGCCTGCAAGAATTGCATATTTTGATATCAGACGAAAAACAAGCTTTGCGTAAGGAGGAGCTGTTTCTTCATCTGCTGGAAGAGCTGATTCGCCACTATTCGGATGTTACGTTCCTTAATAGCGTTCCCGAACCATCCGACGAAGTCAAATTGGTTTGCGAATTTTTAGAAGAGCATTATGCCGAAAACGTCACGCTCAATGATTTGAGTGAATTAACAGGATGGAGCAAGTATCATTTATTGCGTTCGTTTACAAAACAAAAAGGAATTACGCCTAATAGCTATATGGAAACAATCCGGATTAATCAAGCGAAAAAACTTCTTGAACAAGGGGTAAGACCAATTGATGCCGCATTTCAGACAGGGTTCAGTGATCAGAGCCATATGACGAAGTTTTTTAAACGGCAGGTGGGGCTGACACCCAAGCAATACATGAAGATTTTTGAAAAGGAGCTTCACAGATGAACATACAAAGAGAAACTTCCGGGCATATCGCAGCCATTGTGACCATTCTGATTTGGGGGACGACCTTTATTTCGACAAAGGTTCTGCTGGCTGACTTCTCTCCAATGGAAATATTATTTTATCGGTTTTTGATGGGCTTTATTGCGCTTATTCTCGTACGCCCCAAAATAATTCCGATCAGAAATTGGCGGCAGGAGCTGTTGTTTGCCGGGGCTGGTTTATTTGGCGTAACCTTATACTTTCTATTAGAAAATATAGCTCTCACCTATACATACGCATCCAATGTCGGCATGATCGTGTCCATTATCCCGATGATCACTGCGGTGCTGGCCCATTTTCTGCTCGAAGGCGAAAAACTGCGTCTGACTTTTTTCATTGGGTTTGTCTCGGCACTGATCGGGCTTTTATTGATTACGTTTAACGGCAATGTGGTACTGCGTCTGAATCCGCTCGGAGACATCATGGCAGCCGGGGCCGCTCTCGTGTTTGGCGGATACTCGATATTCATGAAAAAATTAAGCGCTTACGAATACCACATCATCGAGCTGACACAGAGAGTATTTTTGTACGGCTTATTGTTTATGGTTCCCGCCTTATTTTTGTTCGACTTCCATTTTGGCCTGAGCCGATTTTCATCCGCTTCGAATGCGCTTAACATGCTTTTCCTAGGCATTGGCGCTTCTGCCCTGTGCTTCGCCACTTGGAATTATTCAGTCGGCGTGCTCGGAGCCGTCAAATCCAGTGCTTATATATACATGGTCCCGGTTATCACAATCGCCGCTTCCGTCTTGGTCCTGCATGAAAACATGACATGGATCGCTCTTCTAGGAGGCGCCCTTACGCTTTTAGGCCTCTACATCTCGGAGATGAAACCGAAAGCGAAGCTGTTGGAGAACGGATGTAAAATGGATGCTTAACGGCATCCATTTTTTTATTTTGTCCTACGTTTGCCACCTATAAATGAACGCAATCTAACAAAGGAGGAATCGAAATGGTTGATGAAATGGTCTTAATCACACAGCAATGGCTGAACGATACGTACAGCGGCAAACATGGGTATAACCCAGTTGAAGAAAGCGGGAAAACTGGGTGGGATACGATCTACGGTCTGACTCGGGCGCTTCAAATTGAATTGGGTATCTCAGAGCCAGCCGATAACTTCGGGCCGACAACACAGCGCTTATTTAAGCCTCTTAAACGCCAAGCTCCAGATTCAAAACCAAGCAACATGAATTTTATTTTACAAGGGGCTTTATGGTGTAAAGGCTTTAATCCCGGCGGTTTTACAGGCGTCTTTTACGAAAAAACAGAAAATGCGGTAAAAGAATTTCAAAAAGCTGCCGGACTGACAACACAGGATGGGATTGTCACCACGTTAATTATGAAAGCCTTATTAGACATGAGCGCTTTTAAGCTGGTGTCTGGGGGTGATTCAAGAATTCGCCAGATTCAACAAAACTTAAATCGGGACTACAATGACTATATCGGGTTAATGCCTTGTGACGGACTGTATGGCCGCGATACAAATAAAGCTCTTATTTATGCCCTACAAAAAGAAGAAGGCATGAGCACAAGTGTTGCCAATGGATTTTTCGGAAACGGCACCACAAGTTTGTGTCCTACTTTAACTCCCGGCGATTCAAGAACAGGATTTGTCTTAATTGTTCAGTACGCCCTCTATTGTAACGGAAAATCGTTCGATCCTGGTGAGTTTGACGGCAAATATGGTGTGGGTGTTGTTTCAGCTGTTAAAGCATTTCAAGAGTTCATGTGCCTGCCGCAAACAGGTTATGCAGATATGCCAACCATTAAAGCTTTATTATCAAGCTCAGGAGACACAACTCGCGCCGCTTCTGCTTGTGACACTGCTACAATTATAACCGCAGAAAAAGCTCAAACACTGCGGAATAACGGTTATAAAACGGTTGGCAGATATTTGACCGGAAATGTGCGGACAAGCAGCGGCCTCACATCAAAAGCCCTGACATCTAAAGAGCTTGCAGTTATTCTCGATGCCGGATTGAAGGTTTTCCCAATTTATCAAGATGGCGGCTATGAATCTTCTTATTTTGTCAAAGACCAAGGCACAAGAGATGCATATAGTGCCGCTTCTGCTGCTAGAAGATTAGGTTTTCCGTCAGGCACGACCATTTATTTCGCTGTCGATTTTGATGCATACGATTATGAAGTGACCGATAAAATCATTCCTTATTTCCAAGAGATTAAGTCAGCATTTACAAAAATGCAGACATTTTCAACCGCACCTAAGTATGAAATAGGGGTTTACGGACCAAGAAACATTTGTATCCGTACATCAGAAGCAGGACTGACAAAGTATAGTTTTGTGGCAAATATGTCAACAGGATTTAGCGGCAATCTCGGCTATCCGATGCCAAACAACTGGGCCTTTGATCAATTTTATGAAGGAACCATCGGAAGCGCCTCTGGAAGCATCGGGATTGATAAAGACGGATTTTCAGGAAGAGACTCAGGTGCAAGCAATGTAAATCCGCCGTCTGATCCGGTATATGATGCAAGGCTGCGTACACTGACAGACATTTTATCTACCATTCCGGCTTTAGAAAATCTAACAAGTTTGGCAAACGCGATGTTTGAATTTGATACGACAGAAACCATTTTCACATCACCTGAGTTGGATATTATTCTATCAACTTCACTTCTGGCAACCATACCAAGTGAAGGTTCACCAAACACAATTACCATTACAAATGGTAAACCAGGTGCCTATATCACGGGTTTATTGGGCGACACTCAAACGTCTCTCACTGCGTCACAAATCGACTCTTATCAAAACCTTTTAAATAGTCTGAGCTTATCAGTACGCAACGGTTATTTGGAGGTTTATGTAAATCCAACAGCTGAATCTTTAAATATTCAAATTAAAATCTATACACCTGATATTCCAGTCGGTGACAATATCACAACTGGACTAACGACTACGATTACGTTTAAAATAAAACAGAAGCACTTTACTTTACCAGATACTGAGGAAGTATACTCACCAGATTGGGAATCTACTCTCACTCATATTACATTTGGAGTGGCTGCTGTATTAGGAATTGCTGCCTTGCTAACAGCTATACCTGAAACCTTAGCAGTAGGTGGAGCTGTAGCTTTTATAAGTGCGTTTTTAGCTTTATTCCCTTCTGCAAATAAATAATATATCAGCACTACATGAGTCTATGGATCTATATCATTCCTCATGTAGTGCTTTACTTTTAAGGAGGATACTGGATGACTCTAGATCAACAAACATTTAAAGAGACAGTAAAAATGGCCGAAACTATTAAACAGTACAAGGAAAATGATAAAGAAATCCTGACTTTTCTAACCAAGCAGGATTCTATCATGCTGAATCAACTAAAAGTATTCTTTAGTGAGCCTCAGCTAACTCTTATACATAGTATAAAAACAGTAATCTACGGTACATTAGTTACTCTATTTTTATATTTTACAACTAATGAATTACCCCATGCAGGGAGTTTACTTGCTAGATTATTTTTTGTTGTTGTCGGGTTTATCTGGCTTGCCTCTTGTTTTAAAAACGCAAAAGCCATTCAAGTCTCCCAAAACTTCAAACAAAAATCCGAAAACGCCCGCATAGTCGGTATGATCGACTTCGTATTAGAACAAAAATACAAAAAAAGCATCTCTGAATAATCCCAAATCAGAGATGCTTTCCCTTTGTCCTCATCACTTGTCTACCACAGCCGCACTGTCACGCGTAACCGCAGCTGGCTCCCTCAGCATCACATTCATTACGCTCGCAAGCACGAGCATTCCAATCGACAAATAAAAAGCCAGTGTATACTCACCCGTTACCGTATAGATGACGCCGGGCACATACGCACCTAGTGCCGATCCGATCTGATGGGCGAGTGAGAGCCAGCCAATCATGAGGCCGATCGAGTAGTTTTGAAAGTACTGGGTGGCGAGCATTTGAGTCGGTGCTACCGTTGCAAAGTCCACTAACCCAAACAGAATCGCAAAGGCTAAAAGCAAGTAGGGCTCGTGGCTGTATATGAGAATCACGATCGACATCGCGCGCACCGCATATAAAAAGCAAAGGATTTTCCGGCTGCTCCACCGGTCCGCTACAATTCCCGACAGTAAGATGCCGGCAATATTAAAGCCTGCCAGCAGACTGACAGCGGCACTCGTGACCGTCGTGGAAAAGCCGTGATCGTGAGAAAAGGGAATCAAATGGGTATCCATCAGCCCCACGGTCGTAAATCCGCAGATCAAAAACGGCAATATCAAAAACCAGAATTGCCTCATTCGAAACATCCCGGTCACTGAAAGAGCAGTTGTTTTAGGTGCCGTTTCTTTTTCTGAAGCAGCCAGTCCGCCTATCGGCTCTGTCTTCTTTTCTGAAGGATTGTTCCTCAGCATCAGCAGGGCAGCCGGAAAAACAATCACGATTAACAGCAGCCCCAACACCACAACCGTCAGCTTCCAGCTAAACCAATGGATCAGCATGAGTGAGCCAGGGACGAGAAGCATTTGCCCCGCGCCAAATCCTGCTTCCATGATCCCAAAGGCTAGTCCCCGCTTTTTGCTGAACCAATTGACGACCAATACACTTGCTGCCACATTCGATGCTCCGCCAACCCCAAGCGAGACACCCAGCCCATAAAGCAAAAACAGCTGCCAAGGCGAAGTCACAAGGTATGTTAAGAAAATGCTGACGCCTGTCAGTAACGCACTCCATGCCAAAACAGCCCGAGCACCCCACTTGTCCACAAGCCGGCCGATCACAGGCTGTGATATGCCGTAAACAATAAAGCTCATCGTCGAAATCAACGAGATGGTGCTTCTATCCATTGAAAATTGCCGTTCCCACGGCTCCACAAATGCACCAAACGACAGCCGCACCCCCTGAACCGCCAATAAGATCAAAAAGGTGACGGAGACGATGATCCAAGCATAGTGCAGTCTTTTCATGACAGCTCCAAATCCCACCGTTCTTCTGTCAGCTGCTGTCCCCATAATGGCGCTTCTTGTTTCACTTCACTTATCCTGAATCCAAATTTTTCGTAAAGCGGACGAGCCTCAGCCATGGTGCTCACCGTCCAAAGGAAAATGCGGTCAAATTTCATGTCTTGGCAGTATGCAACCAGATGCTCCAGCAATTGAGTGCCGAGCCCCCTGCCCCGAAAAGCCGCATCAACCAGAAACCATCTGAGCTGGACTGTCTTATCATCATGCTTGACCAGCCCGACAGAGCCGGCAAATTTCCCGCCGCTTTCCGCAATCCATATGTTTTCGATGTCAGCGTCAAATGTCTCCTGAAGGTAAGCTAAAAACGTGTCGTCCCAACCGTGAGCCTCCGCGTAAAATTGTCTTTGTTTCTCAATAAGGAGTTGAAGATCATCCGACAGAAAATAATCTCTAATCGATATCTCTGATGTTCTGGCAGAAAGCGACTGTGAAAGGATCGCTTCAATCTCTGCCATCGCCTCGGCAAGTTTGTGCTGCTCCTTTTGGTTGATTTCCTTCAGCATCAGTTCCACTTGTTCGTTGGCTTTCTCCTCCAGCTTTTTATAAATCGTTTTTCCTGTTTCTGTGACAAAAATATAATGGTGGCGGGCGTCATCTTTGCTCCTCTGTTTATAGATCAAACCTTCTTTTTCAAACTGCTTCACAATCCTGCTGACATATCCCCGGTCAAGCCCCAGCTTATCCTGAAGGGATTTTGCCGTACAATTGGGCGTATTATAAACTTCAAATAATATCCGTGTTTCCGTTAAGGAAAACGGGCTGTCGTAAATGTGCTCATTAAGGAAACCAAGGACGTTTGTATAAAATCGATTGAACTTTCTGAATTTTAATCCGACAGATGATTCTCTTGTTTTCAAATCAAATCCCCACTTTCTAATATCGTTGACTAAGCCAATTATAATCACATATAGTTGCCTTAGTCAACAATCTGTTAGAAAGTGAGGATTTTTATTTTCCTGATTCCTTCTTTTTCCTTACCACAATCAATGTGATATAGGATAAAGCCAGAGAAATCAAACTATAGACTACAGCCCATCCCAAAAATGATTCATTAAAAATGGTAAAGGTGAGCACTAGAGAAATAGCCAAACTAAGCATTGGCATCAGATACGCGTTTTTACAAATACAAGTCCCGACAATCGACAACAGCATAATTCCTAACGGTAAAATACCGAATGCGATATCTAATTCATCCACCTGCAACAGCCTCCCTCCAGATTTTTATGCTGCCAGTAAAAAAACATAACTCCATTTAGTAAAAGGATAATATTTACTTACTCAATACCCAATTTCAAATTACCCGTTTACATTCACTCTAGACTATGATAACTTAAGAAAGCGCTATCATAATAAGTTAATAGCTTGGATGGAGATGAGGAGAGCCAGGAATCCACCCCCTTTTGACAAGGGGTGTTTTCTGGCTCTTTTTGTTTTTCTGAAAGGAGGCACGCATACATCCAGCACAAACAGCAAAGGGGGATAATTTTTGATGCTTCATATATTTAAACCGGCTCCTCACATTGAGAGACTGGATGATTCAAAGATGGATGCGGCTTATAAACGGCTCAGGCTGCAAGTATTCATTGGTATTTTCATTGGCTACGCAGGCTACTACCTGCTGCGGAAAAACTTTGCCTTTGCCATTCCTTATCTGCAGGAACAGGGATTTTCCAAAACAGAACTAGGTTTGGTGCTGGCCGCTGTGTCCATTGCGTACGGCTTCAGCAAATTCATCATGGGAATGGTGTCTGACCGCTGTAATCCGAGATATTTTCTCGCAACAGGCCTATTTTTATCAGCAATCGTCAATATTCTATTCGTTTCAATGCCGTGGGTGACTTCGAGCGTCACCATCATGTTTATTTTTATGTTTATCAACGGATGGTTTCAAGGAATGGGCTGGCCGCCATGCGGCAGGACAATGGCCCATTGGTTTTCTATAAGTGAACGCGGCACAAAAATGTCGATCTGGAATGTCGCACATAACATAGGCGGCGGTATTCTTGCTCCGCTTGTCACTCTTGGCATCGCGATGTTCGTCACTTGGAAAAGCGTGTTTTTCTTCCCTGCCATCATCGCCATTATCATTTCATTTTTAATTGTTTTATTGGTTCGTGATACGCCTCAATCCTGCGGACTCCCGCCAATTGAAGAGTATCGGAATGACTATCCAAAACACGCTTTTAAAAATCAAGAAAAGGAATTAACAACAAAAGAAATCCTTTTTCAATATGTGCTGAATAACAAATTTCTTTGGTATATCGCGTTTGCCAATGTATTTGTCTATTTCGTGCGATACGGCGTGGTTGACTGGGCGCCTACTTACTTAACAGAAGCCAAAGGCTTTTCTCCTGAAGACTCGCGCTGGTCCTATTTTCTTTACGAATATGCCGGCATACCGGGAACCATTTTGTGCGGCTGGATCAGTGACCGATTCTTCAAAAGCCGCCGGGCACCCGCAGGCGTTTTGTTTATGGCGGGCGTTTTCATTGCCGTAATGGTGTACTGGCTGAATCCGGCCGGCAATCCGCTCGTAGACAATATCGCCTTGATCAGCATTGGCTTCTTAATCTACGGACCTGTTATGCTGATCGGCCTGCAAGCGATTGACCTAGCACCGAAAAAAGCAGCCGGAACTGCAGCCGGTTTGACCGGATTTTTCGGATACATCGGCGGATCCGCCTTCGCAAACGCCATTATGGGCTTTGTCGTTGACCGGTTTGATTGGAACGGCGGCTTTATCATGCTGATCTCTTCCTGCATTCTTGCTATCGTCTTCTTAGCTTTGACATGGAATACAGGAAAACGGGCAGAGCACGTTTAAAAAAGCCACATAAAAGATTAATCATTTTCCAACACGCCGTTTACATCCGTTTTTTAATATGAAAGACAGGTAGTCTTTATCAATAAGGAGGAGAAATCATGAGAAAAAATAGAATACTTGCCTTGGTTGTTCTGTCGCTGGGCTTACTTTCATTTATGGTAACGCCTGTGTCGGCAGCGTCAAAAGGAAACCTGCTGTCGCCTGACCGTATCCTGACTGTTGCGCATAGAGGGGCTTCTGGATATGTGCCTGAGCACACGATTCTGTCTTACGAAACCGCTCAAAAAATGAAAGCAGATTATATTGAATTGGATCTGCAAATGACAAAAGACGGGAAATTGATTGTCATGCACGACGAAAAACTGGACCGTACCACAAACGGAACGGGCTGGGTGAAAGACCATACGCTCGCAGACATTAAGAAGCTGGACGCCGGTTCTTGGTTTAATGAAGCTTATCCGGAAAAAGCGAAGCCGCAGTACGCCGGCCTTAAAGTTCCTACATTAGAAGAAGTATTAGACCGTTTCGGAAAGCACGCGAACTACTACATTGAAACAAAATCGCCTGACACCTACCCTGGTATGGAAGAAAAACTGATCGCTTCCTTACAGAAACATAAATTACTAGGCAAACATTCTAAGCCCGGCCAGGTGATCATTCAATCGTTCAGCAAAGAAAGCCTGTTAAAAGTCCATCAATTACAGCCAAACCTGCCGACCGTTCAATTGCTGGAAGCCAAACAAATGGCGACAATGACAGATGCTGAACTGGAAGAAATCAAAACATACGCTGTTGGTGCAGGCCCGGATTATAAAGCTTTGAATCAAGAAAACGTCCGTATGATCCGCAGCCACGGCCTCCTGCTGCACCCTTACACAGTCAATACAGAAGCAGATATGCGCCGCCTGCTTGATTGGGGCGTGACAGGGGTGTTCACAAATTACGCTGATGTCTTCCAGAAGGTGAAAAAAGACTACAAAAAAGCATAGAATCCTAGGATTCTATGCTTTTTCCTTATCAATTTTCACCAATAACAGCTTCAGCAATATTGACCGCATGATCGCCGATACGCTCTAGGTTGCTGATCATATCAACAAAGACGATGCCCGCTTGTCCAGTACACAGCCCTTCATTCAAACGGATAATATGCTTTTTGCGAAGCTTCCGTTCCATTTTGTCAATGTCATCTTCTTTTTCAATGACTTGTTCAGCTATCTTTGCATCATTGTGGTGCAAAGCTTCAATGGACGCCTTCACAGTAGAAATCGTCAAATCTATCATTTCAGTTAAATCCGTCATGGCAGATTCAGTTATAACCACACGATGCGCCTGCTGGTATTCTATCAATTCAATCACATTTTCGAAGTGATCTCCGATTCTTTCAATGTCTCTGACCGTATCCATCAACATATGATGCTCCTCAGACTCGTGCTCTGAGAGAGAACTTGAAGAAAGTTCGATCAAATAATCGGTAATTTTCCGGTCGAGATTGTTAACCGCATCCTCTATCTGATAAGCATTGGCCGCATATTTTGGCTGCTTTGTCACCAAAAACTGCTTTGTGACTTCCAGCCCCTGCACCGCAAAATTCCCCATTTGGATCACTTCTTCTTTTGCCTGTCCGAGAGCAATAGATGGTGATTGTTCAATAAAAATCGGATCAAGATGCGACTTGTATTCGACCATTGAATCCTTGCCCGGAATCAGTTTTGTTACGATCAAAGCCAATATCCCGACAAAAGGAAGCTGTATAATCGTATTGGTCGTATTAAAGATTCCATGTGCGAATGCAATTGTCATTTTCGGATCAAGCCCCATCGAAGCCTGAAGTGACAAAATCAATGCTGTAAACGGCTTAAGAAAAATCAGGAAAATTGCTGTCCCGATTAGGTTAAACAGCACATGAGTAGCAGCAGCACGCCTCGCCGCAACAGATGCACCTAAAGACGCAAGAACCGCGGTGATCGTCGTCCCAATATTATCACCGAATAACACTGGCAGCGCACCGTTTATATCAATCAGCCCATCTGAGAATAAACCTTGCAAGATGCCGATCGTGGCGCTGGAGCTTTGCACAAGAACTGTAAACAAAGTCCCAATGACAGCACCTAGTAACGGATTAGAGCTCATACTGACAGTTAAATCATGAAATGCCTCAAGTGAACGGAGCGGTTTCATGCCGCCGCTCATTAACTCCAGCCCATAAAACAGAGCCCCAAACCCAAACACAATCTGGCCGGCATTTTGCACATGTTTATGCTTAAAGAAAAACAGTAAAAATCCGCCGACAGCAATAATCGGCAATGCATAAGCCCCTATGTCAATCCCGATAATAAACGCGGTAACCGTTGTTCCAATATTGGCTCCCATAATAACGCCAATGGCCTGACGAAGCGTCATAAAGCCCGCACTGACAAGCCCGACGGTAATAACCGTCGTTCCCGAGCTGCTTTGAATCAAAACCGTCACAATGATGCCCGCCAATACGCCCATCAGCGGATTGCTTGTAAAACGGTCTAATATATTTCTCAATCTATCCCCAGCCGATTTCTGAAGTCCCTCTCCCATGAACTTAATTCCAATTAGGAAAATACCGAGACCCCCAAAGAATTCGAACAGTAATGTTTGGATATCAATCGTCAACGCTTTCACCTCTGTCTCGACATATATCAGCAAAACTCCCTATGATTATGTTTCAAGTTCATATGAATGTAAATGAATCTTCTAACAAATTTACACTAACTTAACAATGGGCCTTTAAAACCCAAATTGAATTTACAATGGTGTAACATTTCGATATGAAGCAAATCAACAAAAAAACCTTGCGCCCTCCGCGCAAGGTTTTCATTTATTCTTTTCCGGCAGCAGCTTCTGACTGTCCATTAAGCAGCTGAGAATTTATCTCTTTCGCATCCTTTAAGTATTCTGTCTGGTAGCCGCTCTTCAGCGCCCACACATAGAATACAAGTGATACCATCGCAATCAGAACCATATCCCAGCCATAATGAATGACATTCAGGCCGCCGAATTTATTACTGCCCAAATAAGAAATGACCATCATGGCCAGCAGATAAAACACCATCCAGACGCCGGCTTTAAAGTTTCGGCCAAACCCTTTCCATTTGGCCTTCGCCTGATAATAGAAGTAAATCGGCAGACCGATCAGGATAATAAACAGAACCTGTCCTGTTAACGGCCAGCGGGCCCAATACAGCACCAGCGACGCAAAGATAAATCCAAGCGGCGCAATCACGTTTAAGCCTTTTAAACGAAGAGGCCTGTACAGGTCTTTCCCCGTACGTCTCAATGTCATCACTGTAACCGGGCCGGTGATATAAGAAATTAACGTAGCAACAGAAATAATTTCCGCTAACACGCCCCACCCTCTGAACAGGAACAAAAAGATGAACGAAACAATCAAGTTAAAGAACATGGCTTGTCTGGGCACGCCGTAAATCGGGTGAAGCTTCCCGAATATACTCGGCATATATTTGTTTTTTTCCATTCCGTAAATCATTCGGGACGTTGTCGCTGTATACGTAATCCCAGTTCCAGACGGTGATACAAATGCATCCGCATATAACACGATCACAAGCCAGTTAATATTTAGCGCGATCGCCAAATCAGCAAAAGGAGAATTAAAGTTCAGGTGGCTCCAGCCGTGAGCAATATCAGAAGGATTCACCGCTCCGATGAAGGCGATCTGCAGCAGGACATAAATGACTGTTGCTACGAAAAGAGAACCGACAACTGCAATCGGAATTGATTTTCCCGGATTTTTTGCTTCACCCGCCATATTAATCGGGCTTTGGAAACCATTAAACGCAAAAACGATACCGGAAGTGGCCACCGCTGTCAGCACACTCGCCCAGCCATTCGGCGCAACGCTTTGACCGTCAGTAAAGTTTTCTCCGTGGAATCCGACAAACAGCAAAGCTCCAATCGTCAGACCCGGAATAATAATTTTAAAAATTGTAATGAATGAATTCGCTTTAGAAAATAGATTGACTGTCCAGTAGTTCAGCAGGAAATAAATGAGAAGCAATACAGAGGCAAATGCCAGTCCCTCCCCAGTCAGTGTTCCATTCTTCACCAAATCGCTTGTCCATTTTGCCCATTCCCAAGGCCAAGAGCTCATATATTGAACAGAGGCAACGGCTTCAACCGGAATAACGGACACAATCGCAATCCAGTTGGCCCAGCCTGCGATAAAACCGATAAACGAACCGTGTGAATATTGCGTATATTTTACCATTCCCCCGGCTTCAGGGAACATAGATCCTAATTCACTATAAGAAAGAGCAATAAATAAAATGACGACCATTCCAATAATCCATGAAATAATAGCAGCTGGTCCTGCTATCTGGGCCGCACGCCACGCTCCGAACAGCCAGCCTGAGCCAATCATCGACCCGAGCCCGACCATCATGAGGGAAAACGTTCCCATTCTTCGATGCAATTGATTCATATCGTAAACACCTTTCATGTATGATGGCATTCTCTTGCTAGTTATATTATTATTCTGATTACTTGACCTTGTCAATATTTATCGAATTTTGACTAAAATAATAATAAATCAATGTATATTACCTTCCAATACAGGAATGAAGTCACTAGTTTTTCAAAAATGGAATTTACTGAAAATGCGAATGATAAAAACTTAATAGGTTTAGCTATAACCAAAACGGGAATGATACAGGAAACACTACTCTTAAAATAGAAAGGAGTATCACCATGAAACAAAAACTGTTACTTTCAGGTCTCGCTGTTTCAACTGTCGGCATCACTTCTTATCTATTAAAAGACCCGTCAAATCGCCAAAAAGCAAGAGAATTCATTCACAGCATGAAGATGAAAATAACAAAACAGCCAGACATGGAAACGTTCCCAGTCGATAAAGCCGGCCACCCGGACCCGCAAGATATCGAGGACAACAAAATGGTATCAGAAGGCTCCATGTATCCAGTCCAATACTACGATGAAAAAAAGAAGTAATCAAAAAAGCTCTCTTCGATAAGGAAGAGAGCTTTTGATTTACCTTTTCTGCCTGATTCCGCTCATGATAAAGCCGCTTTCAGGAAATGACGGCATTCTGGCGAGACTGTAGTGCAGTGATTGTTCCGGAACGTCGTATTCAATCTGATTGACGAGAAAATCCAGGCTCGCTTTCATGACTTCAATTGTAATGCCTTCCCCTGGACAGCGATGGCCTTTCTCGGCGTGCCCCCCGCCTTGAGGAATCAAATCAAACTGATTTTCCTCCCGCTCCGCAAATCGTTCCGGCCGGAATTCATCGGGATGATCCCATAGACGAGGATCGTGATTCGTTCCATATACATCAAGTAATACCGATGTTCCCTTCTTAAACTCACAGTTATTCCATACAAAGTCCTTTTTGACAAGCGCACCTAAAAACGGGCCGAACGGATAATATCTGCGGACCTCCTGCACAAACATTTCTCTTTCCCGGCTGCTTCCAGACCGCAGCCATTCCTTATACTTCGGATGCTCATGAAGCGCCAAGGCTGAAAACACAAGAAAGTAAGAAATGGCCACAATAGGCCGCAGTACATTAATCAGCTCAATGGATGCCATCCGGGTATCCAACTCGCTTCCATCTTCTTGTTTGTGAAACGCCATTTCATGCAGCGCTGTTCCGGCAGGTGTTTTGAGCAAGCCGGCACGCACATCTTCAATCATGACTTCAACCCACTCTTCCGCACGCGGCCTTGCTCTTCTTCCCTTCCAATGCCGCGGTCCCACAGCACCGAACGCATCGACCATGTCAATGAAGTCATCCGCTCTCTCTTTGACTTCCGTTTCCTTCAACGGAACACCTGCCCAATAGCAGGCTACCCGGCACAGGATTTCTTTTGCTTCTTCAAATAACACAACCTGATCTGCCTTCTCCCATCTTGTGACTGCTGCTTTCCACTCCTCTGTCATCAACTCAGCCAAACGTTTTTGATGCGGCGGTGTCATCAATGACAGAAAAAGCATCTTCCGATGGATATGCGCGCTGCCATCCATTCCCTGAATCGCATTGACACCAAACAGCGATTTCTGCACCCGCTTAGGCAAAGCGTTCTGCCGCTGGAATCGATTCGTATCATAAAACACCTTCGCCGCCTCAGCGCCAGTCATGCAAATAAAGTTTTTTCCCAACAAACGGGCCTGAAACAAATCTGAATTGTAGCGCTCTGTTCTGTTTTTAATAAATAAATACCCTTCCTTCAGCAGTGTCAGGCTGTTATCGAGACTTTTGTCATGTGGAATCTGCTCATTCATCCGCTTACCCTGCCTTCCTTTTTACCCTCTATTTTCACGTTATCTTCCGAATATAAACCCAGTAACAGTATTTGTTTGCAAATCCAAATTTAAGCGCTTTTTGATTATTTTTTAAAGGAAGAACAAACGAAAGAGAGAAAAGGTAGTTAATCAAAACAAAGGGGAGAACAAAATGAAGAAATGGATATATGTTGTGCTTGTGCTGAGTATTGCAGGGATCGGTGGCTTTTCCGTGCACGCAGCGTCATCTGCTCATGAAAAACACTTGAATGTCAGCAGAATGAATGTCGATGATGAATTCAAGGATACGGATGGAACCTTCATTCTCCACGATTTGCAAAAGGATCAGACATTTGTCTACAACAGAGAACGGGCAAATCAACGACAAACTCCGCAGTCCACCTTTAAGGTCGTAAATGCCTTAATCGGTTTGCAGGTCAAAGCTGTACGCGATGAATACGATGTTAAACGATGGGACGGGGTCAAGCGTGAATTCGAATCATGGAACCGCGACCATACGCTTGGCTCGGCCATGCGTGAATCCGCAATCTGGTATTATCAAGCACTAGCGCGGGATATCGGCGAGGAAAGAATGAAAACATGGCTTCATACACTATCTTACGGCAACGAGGATATCAGCGGGGGAATCGACCAGTTTTGGCTGCAAAGCTCTCTGACAATTTCGCCGCTGGAACAGGAAGCCTTTTTGAAGAAGTTATTTAAAGAGGAGCTTCCATTTGACAAACCGGTGATGAAAACCGTCAAGCGCATGATGATTCAAGAGGAAGGCGATCATTACACGCTTTACGGGAAAACCGGAACCCGCCTGACCGATATGGGATTAGGCTGGTTTGTCGGATTCATCAAAACAGAGCATGGCTCTTATGTCTTTGTCACCAATGTCGATGATTCCGGCACAAAAGCCAAAAACATCACCGTGAATATCCTGAAAAAGTATGGCTTGATCACATCATAAATGAAAGAGCCCTGCATAGCAGGGCTCTAAATCTCATGCTCAAAACAATAATGATTCACAAGCTCTTCAATCAAATCATGATCAGGATATTCTCCATTAAATTCAAATTCGATTTCTTCCACAAATTCTCCTTGATGGTACACATGGATGGCTCCGTTTTGACGGACAACGCTAAACTCCGGCTGAAAAGTATATCCGCTTCGTTCAATTGCTCCCATTCCTTTTTCCCGCCTTTCTCAAAGCAGTAATTCATACACCTCATTTAATTCCTTAGCCCGCTTTTGATCCTGTTCATTCTGCGCATACTTAATTTCCTTTTCTAATACACGGTTCAAAAAAGACATTTCATTATCATCTAAGTCTTTTACAAATTCCTCTTCATTCGCATACCGCTTCGCCAGCATTTTCTTGCAAATCCGCTGGCAGACTTCATTTTCAAGATGATTCGAAAGTGATTCACGCAAATAACCGAGTGTAACATCCATTTTATGAACACCTTTCCTTCTGCTATCTTTACCCTATAGCTTGCTAAAACAGGGAAAATCCATACGCGAAAAATAAAAAAAGAGACATCCGTAAATGTCTCTTTTTTATCGTTATTCAGCTGCTTGTTGGCTTTTGGTCAAATTGGCTTGTGTGCGTTTGCCTATCCCAAACACATAATAACTAATGACCACAAGCGCTAAGAAAATCACGCCTACAATCAGAGAGATACGAGTATCATCGTTAAACCACATGCCGACCAGAACCATCAGCAAGAAAGCAATCGTCAAATAGTTTGTAAAAGGGGCAAATGGCATCTTGAATGGATGTTTATCTAATGCGGCGCCCTTCGCTTTTCTGAATCCGATATGGCTGATCAAAATGATAAACCAAGGAATCATCCCAGGAAGCACGCTTGCGCTGTATACATAGACAAAGATCTTCGGCGGCGCGATATAGTTCAGTACAACACCGACAGCCAAACCGATCAGCACCGCAATTGTGCCATACAGCGGCACACCGTTGCGTGAAATCTTCGTAAAGAACTTCGGTGCTTGTCCATTTACACCCAGTGTATACAGCATGCGGCCCGCACTGAAAATGCCGCTGTTACAGCCCGACATTGCCGCTGTAATCACGACAAAGTTAATAATGCCGGCCGCTGCCGTGATTCCGATTTTCGAGAACGTTGACACGAACGGACTTCCAAGTGAATTGAGCTCATCCCAAGGATACACCGTCACAATCACAAAAATAGCGCCAATGTAGAAAATCAAAATACGCCAGATAATACTTTGAATCGCGTTTCTTAGCGTGTTTTGCGGGTCCTTCGCTTCACCCGCTGTAATCCCGATCAGCTCAACTCCTTGATAAGCCGCAATGACAAGCGACAGTGCAAAGAAGAAACCTGAGAAACCTCCTGCAAAGAAGCCCCCGTGAGACCACAGGTTCGCCAATCCGATCGCATCTCCGCCGTTGCCAAAACCGAAGAATATAATTCCGATCCCCGCAATAATCATCAAGATAATCGTCACGATTTTAATCATTGCAAACCAAAATTCAAATTCACCAAACGACTTAACAGAAATTAAATTCGCCGCGCCAAGAATCACCATTGCCACAATGCCAGGTATCCAAGCAGGCAAGTCCGGGAACCAATACTTCATATAAGTACCGACAGCGATAATTTCTGACATGCCGACGATAATCCACTGGAACCAGTTGCTCCATGCTGTTATATAACCTGCCAACGGATGAATATATTGATGGCCGAATGTCGCAAAAGAACCTGTGCTCGGCTCGACATACAGCATTTCACCCATCGCACGCATAATAAAAAAGATAAAAATTCCGCATATTGCATAAGCCAGAAGGACAGATGGGCCAGTCCATGAAATCGTGCTGGCAGACCCCATAAACAAGCCAACACCGATCGTGCCGCCCAAGGCGATCATCTGAATATGACGCGCGCCCAGGCCCCTCTTTAATTCTTTATTTGCCACTCCTCTTCCTCCTCCTAACAAAAATAATCACAAATGAGAAAACAGCAGACCTGCTTGCCCTCACATCACTCAGTGATAACAATCAGAAAATTCAAACTCAAAATTGTTATATAATCTCCTAAATTACTTATTTCATCATAATAAATTTCTCTGGAAAATACAATTGTTTTTTTCAGGTAAACACCTTTGTGCTAAGTTTTGAATCATTCACTTTATTTAAAATCTTCTATATAAAAATAATAAAATTATTTGAATATTAAAATTATAATTTTTAGATTTTCATAAAAAATAAGCTGTTCCAAATGAACAGCTTACCTAATAATTTACGCCCGTTTGACGCTTTAATGCTTCAAGCCACCCGGTATCTCCGGTTCCATAGCTCTTGCTTTGTCCCACATCTCTCAGAGATCCATTGCTGTAATCAATTGAAAGGATGAAATCCGGAATGGCATCATACCCAACTTCCGCAATTTCACTAAGCTCTGAACGATAGTGAGATATAGCATAAGAGGCCGTCTCTTTTTGCACAGGATCTTTTTCAAGCTCTTCTTTATAGACGTCTAATAAGTCACGTCCATCAGGCGTTACATACCGCCCGTCAATCACTTCTAAATCCTTCAAATGGTAGCCTGTGACTTCGTACATCTCACGAGCTGCCTGATACTTTTTATAGGCCTCTTCGGAAAATTGTGTTGAATCACTGCTTTGGCTTTTCATGATGTGTAAAAATAGTTCTTTGCTGTTGTCTCCAGATTGCAGCACTTGCTCAATTTGCTTGATCAGATCCTGATCGTCTGTCCCGCTCACACGCACCTGATAGTCAATCGGCGTAATCGTAAACGTCAGCTCTGTCCCCTCCGGAATGTGAATATGGTTCCGATTCAATAGCACTTGCAGCTGCTGGTTCACTTGGCTCCGCTGATACACCTTTTCATTCTCAGCTTCCACTTCCCCATTAAATGTAACATTGCGAAACGCAGCATCCTGGAGGTTATAGTTTTGGGCCTTGCCTTTGAATAGCCATTCTGTTTCATTATCGTAAGCAGCCTGTCTTTCTGCGGCAGACAGATCACTTCTGAAATAAGGAGACTTTGAATTTTGATACTTATCCTTAATATAGCCTAATGGATCAGACTTTGCTTTGTTTATGGCATTCATCCTGCTGTATTTTTCATCTAGTATTTTGATTCTGATATCACTCTCAGAGTCATAGGGGTTATTGGATTCGATCACTGTTTCTTTCCCTGTATCTGTCACTGTTCGGTCATTCGCTGATTGATACACTTTGCTGAACGTCCCGCTGTTTCCCGACACGCTGGTTTTAGAATAGTTGAACTGATCGATTCCCACAGTTGAAGATCGCGGCTCAAGCCTGCTGTATGCCTTTTCCAGAACTGCCGCTGTACTTTCAGTCAAATTCTCTCGTTTGGCAGGCGCATTCTTGCTTAATATATTCTGTGCCATCAGCTGAGTGCGGATAAATTGCCGATTCAGACGCATTGAATTCCCTCCCGAGTATTCTCTCTTACTCTTTTTTATCGGTAATGACAATGTATATATTAACCTCTAAAAACATTTATTTACACCCATACTGTCATTATGTATGATGGAAATAAAAGGAGGTTGTTTGAATGGCGAAAAAATGGCTTATTCCATTTGCTATTATGCTGTCTGTCTTCTTCACCTTTACGTATTCGGCTTCAGCTGCCGGAGTCACTGCGATCACAGGTAACAATTCATTTGATACCGCAATGCCGATCGGTTATTGGAAATATAAAAATATCGATACAACGATACTGGAAGCTGGTCAAGATGAAGCCTATTTCACTTTTACGGCTAATAAGGGAGAAAAAGTATACGTGAGGAGTACATACCAGAGCGCGTATACAGGGATGAAAATTGAAATTTACGATAAGAACAGAATACCTGTTTCTCAAGGCACAGAAGTCATTAATTCCAATACGTTCTCCTCTTTTATTTATGCAAATGCAGACGCCCAAAACACGACGGATACCTTCTATGTGAAGGTGTCACGAGGCACCTATACCGGAAACATGTACTTTACGCTTTCAATTGAAGACCGAATCAAATCAGGCAGCGGAACATTCCAATTCAGCGGCATTGCTGAAAATAAAGGAAATACAAGCCTTAGCCCCTCAGGTTCTGACTCCAGCGTGATCAAGGTTGATTTAACAAACCAATCTGGGATACCGCGTGATGCCATTGTAACCAGAGTTCAGACAACCGCCACTCAAACACCAAGCCAGGGAAATACACGCCACCTGATCATGACGAGCGAAAACAACGAATGGCGCCGTGCTCTTGTAAACAGCTCGACTTCAGGGTCTTATGATATCTCTTTGTCAGATCAACTTAGTGTGGCAAAGGTATGGAGTTTTAAATATAATACATTAGCGACTGCCAGATCGACGATGAGCAATGTTAAAGCAAAAATAGATTATGAATACGACGTAACAAAGCAGTTTTAACTTATACCGAGCCGGTTATCCGGCTCTTTTTTATTCTTAGCCTAGAAGGTAAACTATAGTCAGTACAACCAAGGGAAGTGCAGACATGGCATTAAAACTTCTAAAAAAACTGCTTTTTGACCGCCCTCTAAAGAACGGCGTTATATTAAATCATCAATACAAAATCGAAGAATGCCTCGGCATGGGCGGCTACGGTTTGGTTTATTTGTGCACCGATATCCTAACTCAAACACCTTATGTCTTAAAACAGCTTCGGCCGACAAAAGCGAAAAAGGAAAAAGAGAAAGTCCGGTTCCAACAGGAAATAAAACTGCTCAAAAGCATTCACCACCCGCAAATTCCGGGCTTCATAGATGAGTTCATCATAGACGGACAGGCTTATTATGTCATGCAGCTCGTTGAGGGAGAGAATATAGAAGAATTATTATTTTTTCGAAAGCAGCCGTTCACAGAGCTTATGGCGTTACGACTGATTTCGCAGCTGCTTGAGATTATAGAATACCTGCATGATCGCCTTATCTTCCACAGCGACATCAGAACGCCTAATATCATCATCAATAACGGCAGGCTCTGCCTCATTGATTTCGGCCTTGCAAAGCAATTGACTTCTGAAGAAACGGAGGAAATAAAGGTGCGAAAACAGGATGACTTCTTCGATCTCGGAGAAACGCTGTTATTTCTGCTGTACTCTCAATATAAAGGAAAAAAGAAGAAAAACGGCACTTGGCTGGAGGAATTAACGCTGACAAAAGAAGTAACCCTGCTGCTGAAAAAATTATTGGGCATTGATGAAGAGTATCAGCACACCGCTTCCATTCGCGAGGATCTAAACCGGGCCATTCAATCGGTCACATAAAAAAACCCTTGTCCCAAAAGCGGAACAAGAACTTTTTTCGGATTAACTGCTGCTGTAGCTCCGGCGTTTGTAACGATGACTCCCGCCATAACGGTCGTAGTGTCTTCTTTTGCCCGAGCTGCTGCTATAGCTGCGATAATGTCTGCGCCGGCTGCTGCTGTAATGCCGGTGTCTGCGATATCGGTCACTAGAACTGCTTGAGAGGTTTTTGATCGTTTTGATGAATTTTTTAAACATATACTGATCACCTCATTTCTTTCTTCCTATTATATATAGTTTATGGGAGAAAGAAAAACATCAGCGGGGTCACTCTTTTGAAAACAAAAACCGCGTTCCATACTCATTTGTCTCCAACTCATAAGTCATCGCGAGCAGTCTGCATATATCCTCAATAATCTTCAACCCAAGCCCCTCACTGTTCTCATTCCGATCAAATCCAATACCATCATCGCGGATAGAAACAGTGCCATTTTCGATCCTGACTTCCATCTTTTCAGCTTTTGAATGCTTTAACGTATTTTGAAAAATATTATCAAACAGCCTTTGCATCCATAACACGTTGCTCACCCATATCACATCTTGATCTGCCGGCTTAAAGTGCAATTCAATCCCATTCATACTATATAAATAATCCCACTTTTTTACCGCTGTTTCTAACAGCTCATTTAGACGCACTTCTTCATTTACGATATAAGAACTTTCTAGCGTTTCGGCGGAATATAGATTGAATTCATTGGTTAATTCCGAGATATAATCGATTTGCTGATACAACGATTCGAATACGGCCTGATCATGACATTGGCCTTCCAAATAAAACAACTGCAGCCTGAGAGCTGTTAAAGGTGTGTTAATGTCATGACGCAGTTTTTGCAAAAGCTCCTTTTTGATTTCCTCCTGCTGTTTCAATTCCAGTTCACGATATGTCGTCCGTTCAATTAACAAATTGACCGACTTGATCAGCTCCCCGATTTCATCAGCGCGTTTCACTTCTATTTTATCCGGCACCTTTTGATCACTCGCCAGATGCCGAATGGTATGATGTAATAGATTGATTTTATGCAGCAGAGAATGAATCGACTTCGAAAATAAAAAAGCTAACAATAAGAGTGATAACAAAAATACAATGAGCATTGCAGGATACGCAAACGACCTATGAAAAGGCGTACCGTGATTCATTGATTTAAACATGTTTTCATAAATGACAGACATCAAAATACTAACCGCCAGCAATAGCACCGGCACACTAATGACAGCCGTACATAATAACAACATATATTTTGTCTTTAACTTCATTTCTTCACAACGGTATTCAGCCGATACCCTTCTCCATATATATTTTCAATAATCTCACCCGCTTGATCGTTGATTTTGGTTCTTATTTTTTTAATGTGCACATTGACGATATTCGGGTTTCTGTCTTCGAGCTGCCACAGATATTCAAAGAAGTGATCCTTTGTCAGGGTGCTGTTCCTATTTTCATATAAATAAAAGAAAATTTTCCGCTCAATCGCAGTAAACAACACCTCATCATGCAGGCTTTCATTGAACACTTTTTTGGTTTTAGCATCAATATACAAGTGCTTGATTTGCGTAAAGGTCCCATAATGATGCTCAAGCATATTCTGCATTCTTAACAGCAGCTCTCTCGGATCAAAGGGCTTCACCATATAATCCTCGCCGATTTTCAACCCTTGGAGCTTACTGTCCATGTCATTGCGGGCCGAAAGAAAAATGACCGGAATGCGCAGCCCCAGCTTTTTGATTTTTGCAGACATTTGATACCCGTCCTCACCCGGCAGCATCACATCCATAATGACCAAATCCACCTTCTGTATGACCGAAAGCACATCCGCTCCATCTGTTTTCCATATCACACGATATCCCTCACGCTGCAAAATCTTTTGCAGCAAATCACCAATCATCACATCGTCTTCCACGATTAAAATATGATAACCCTTCATCCTAGCGAACCTTTCTCATAAACTCCATGGAAAGTTTATATATTTGATCAGGCTGATATAAATAAATACTGTGTGTTCCCCTCAGTTCCTTTATATCGGCAGTATTGAATTGAGCCGCAAACGCTTCATAGTCTTTTCGGTTTTGTATGGCATACTTTGAATGTCTATTTTGGTCAGAAACCGCATCTAAAATTAAGACAGGGGTTTCTTTTGGCGCCGGCAAATTCACAGATTTGCTGCCGTTTTGGTAAGACTGTAACAGCTCATGTTCCATATCAGCATTAAAAAATTGCTTAAAGTTAATGGCTTTATAGATTTCTTTTTCTTTATCGGTTAAAAACGACTGACGAATCACCTCAGGGTTATATACAGCGGAAGGCATAAACCGATGAAAACCAATCGACGTTAACAGATGGAATCCTCTCACTTTCATTCTGTCGATCCTGCTCAATTTATACGTGACGTACTGCTGGGGCAATCCAATATCCATCGCAATAATCGCCTTGATTTCCTTAGGATATTTCTGTGCCCAATACATCGCTTCAATCCCGGATATCGAATGAGGCATTAAAATATAAGGAGGCTTATTTCCACTTTTCATAAGCGCTTTCCTTGTCTGTTCCAGTATCGTATCAATATCTCTGTCATCGTGAGACACATCACTGTATCCATAACCTGCCCGATCAACAACAGCAATCTTGTTTTCCTTTGAAAACTTACTGTACAAACCTTTCATCTCATAAGCAGGCGCAGCAATCCCCGAGCCGGACATAAACACAAACGTATCCTTCCCGCTTCCCTCTTGATACACATTCATCTTTTTACCGTCAACATCGACCAATGTGCCTTTTTCTTTAAGAAGTGCTGCTTCCTTATTTAGTTGGTAATGGTGATAAATAAATACCGAGACGGATACAAGCAAAACCAAAGCAGCCAAGCTGCCCAAAAAGATTTTTACGACTTTCCATAATGTTTTCATAAGATGCTCCTTTCACGTGATACTGAAAGGATACGATATGAAAATAAATTTCTGATTAACTTTGGAGAGATTTTATTTCCACATTTGACTTTGTCCTTACGGAAAGGTGTACATTTGGAGCAAGGAGGTGATCGCTTGCTATCGATCGGTGAATTTTCAAAGATATGCAAAGTCTCAACAAAAACACTGCGATACTATGATGAAATCGAACTCATTCACCCCAAAGATATTAATCCTGAAAATGGATATCGGAGGGTCTATCCGCAAAGTCCGAGAATTTCTTATACGCAGCCTTCTCCAAGGAGAACGACATTGAGAAGGCTACCGCTTATATCAATCTTTCACAAAACATAATTCAGGGGTATTTAATCTATTTATTCCTATTTATTCACACAACAAAGTCACCACAAAGCCTTTTTCTCTTCTTCCTGCTCGATAAACAGATGATTTTCAGGACGGCCCAAAACAGAAAAAAGCGCCAAAAGCAACTTCCATCCTCGAAGCGGACTTCCGCATCTAAACTTCAACACTTCCCCTTCCGTTAAAGTAAACCTCAAAGTTGGGCTTGTACACCAAGCAATCTTCACTTGAATAACATGCTCACCAGGCGGCAAATCAATTCGCAGCCTCCCTCCATCTTTGATATTTCCCATCTCAGCCCCATCAATTAGCACTGAATACTCTCTCAATTTGTTGATGTACTGCGATGTCCTGCTCATTTCAATGTACGTCTTTTGATTCACGATGACACATCCTCAAAGTAGTGATTACAGGCGAGAAGCATTAGAATCCTTCCGCCATATCGTTATTTCCATTCCTAGTATATTATAAATTGCTGTACCTCAGATCTCCGTCGGCAAAAATCTCTTTCAGCTTCAGTGTGCCTTCTACTTGGGCTTATAAAAAAACACCCGCTTGTATAACGAGCGGATGTTAGATCTTTCGAAATTATTGATTAATATCTTTTAGCGCTTGTTTCGGTTGCGAATTGAAAATCATCAATGATGCAATAATGGCAATCATAACCCCTAACGCACCAACCCAGGTAATCGAGGCCAATGATACGTTTTCTACAAAAACCCCTCCTATTCCTGCGCCGACTGCCATGGCGAGTTGCATCATGGACTGATTCATGCTGAGCAAAACACCTGACATTTCCGGTTCTATTGTAGCCAAGTGAAATTGCTGTGTCGGACCGGTAGACCATGCGGCAAACGACCATAATATGAGAATCACCAACACGCCGATATAGGAATGAGTAACAAGTGACAGCAGAATCAGTGTGACGATATGCAATGTCATCCCTCCAACAAGTGTAAAGGGCACTCCCCATTTGTCGGTGCTATATCCCCCAAACTTCGACCCAACCAAACTGGCAATTCCAAATATAAGCAAAACACCGCTAAGCAGCTTGCCGTTTATACCTGAGATGTTCAAGAGATACGGTGACAAATAAGTGTAAGCAACAGAATATCCCCCGAGCCAAAAGAAAGTGATTGATAATCCCATAGCCACTTTCCGTTTTTTGAAAAGAGCAAGCTGTTGAAGTAAAGGCACAGGCTTATCCCCTTTAGTATGCGGGAGAGTAAAGAAAATAACGGCCATTGCGATCAATCCCAACAAAGCAATGGCTCCAAATACAGACTTCCAGCCTAGTGCAACTGCTATCATTCTTCCAAGCGGAACACCTATGATTAAAGAAGCGGTAAATCCCATCACGACAGTAGCGATGGCACTGCCCTGCTTTCCTTCCGATGCAATCTTAGCGGCAATGGTTAAAGCGGTAACAACAACCACACCTGCTCCCATCGCCATAATGATCCGCGCTGCAATAAACCATCCATAACCAGGCAGTACAAAAGCCAGGACATTACCGAACACAAACAAACCGAGGGCATACATCATCAATTTGCGTCTATCCATACTTGCTGTCAATGCCATAAGTACGGGTGTGGAAAGAGCATATACAAGTGAAAAAATGGTAATAAGCTGGCCCGCGGCAGCCAAAGTGATCCCGAGAGTATGAGCAATTTGATCCAAAATTCCCGAAATGATGTACTCTGAGGTTCCAACTAAAAAGCTGACAATGGCTAAAATATAAATTTTCCAAGTATTAGACATAAAACATTCACTCCTTAATTATTAATAAACATATCACGATATATCGATATGTTATTACAAAAAATAAACACATCGTAATATGTCGATATGTATGGTGCAAAAATAAACATCTTTTGATGTTTATTTTTATATCTCTGTTTTAAGAAAGTCAGCAAGTTTCCCAATGGCTTCTTCATCTCTTTTGTAGTATGTGTACTTTCCAATACGCTCCGCCTTAATCAAACCGGCTCTTAAAAGGATGGTAAGATATTGAGAAGCTGTCGATTGCGTCATTTTCAATTTGTCTGTTATTTGACTGACACATACCCCGATTGTGTTCATATCAATCCCTTCATGGGGTGCAAAATGACGATCGGGCTCCTTCAGCCATTGTAAAATTTGCAGCCTTGATTCATTTGATAAAGCTTTGAATACTTCAATTGGCTCCATACCAATTATTATATCGTTATATTTCGATATGTCAATTCGTTTTTTGGTACTCATTTCGAGGAATGAAACTGAAGACAGCATATCAAAAACCCTACACTTTCGAATGGGTCTCATTATCATGTTATTCTTGGGGGAACTCGGCGGTGACTTTGTTAACCGAAGCAAAGCTTCTAATTTAAATCAATAAAACATTTTGAATTTGGCTAAGGGAGTAAACAACACTATTCGCTAGAGGCTTACGTTTCACAGATGTTTGGGTTCGGGTATTTTGGATGTTTTTAATGAATTTGGCATTGACTAAGCACCAGCACCAAATTCATGAATTTAAATTAGATGTGAAAAAACATCCGCTCGTAACAAAAGCGGATGTTAGATCTTTCAGCAGGAATAACAAGTCCGCTCGTGGGTTATGAATAAAAAATAGTAATGATGACATAACTGTAAAGCAAAAGAAGCGGCAGGTAATATTTTGAATGCCCTCTCCCTGGCTTGAATAGCAGGGATCATCAAACATTTATATTAAAGATTTTTCTCTAGATCATTACATAATTTAAATACCATTACTCGTTCACCTGTCCGGGAGCTTAAATCAGTATGAAAACTTATCACTTTTTCTCCGGTGATTTTTAGGATAATATCCTTAAGACCTTCTATACCTGATTCGACTAACTCCGAGCGAGTTTGTTTAATAGATAACATACCCTCTTTTGATCCACACACTACATATTCAGCTGGTGTTAAAATCCCTTTTAAATTGACGATGACCATATCCCGGAGTATATCAGTTTTAACAGATACAGACCCGCGCCCAAGATAATCTTTCTCCCATTGAGTAATGGACTTACTGATCTCTGATTCAATAGAACCTTTCGATTTTTTCATATATCATACATCTCCTGAGCAAAAAAATTGGCATATTCTATTTGTGATTTCGTCTCATTAATATTCTCTTACAACATGTCCTTCATATACACCTTCAATATCCAAATCAGTATTACCGTTTCTTGTGACCACTATCATTTTGGATAACATATTTTCCTCCATCATAGAGTGTATATGCAAAAATCGAATGCTTCCTAAATGGGTTTCCTCAACTTCTTCATAAGATTGTAGATGATAAAAATCAATTGCTTTTCTTATTACTTTTTTCATACATTCCATATTTTCACGATCAAACGAGTTCATGTCCTCTATTGTTTTCGTGACAAAATCAGTTAAATTAGAGTCCATATCTTCTCCTTAGAGCTGTTTTTTTCATATATAGGTGCATAGAAGTTCTTCCATTTCATCATGACAAGCAATGATCAGGTTGACCTGTTTTCATAGCAGGAACCTCCACCATTGATGATGTTCCATCCTCTTGATTAATGATTAAGCCTCGAACTTTAACATATGACGGCACTAATGGATGATGACGAATGAGATCAACACTTTTTTCAATGGTGTCACTGCTATTTTCATGTAGCCATTCATCGACCGTACCACCTAAAAATTCAGGTTTGCAATTCTTAAAGAGATAATCCAATGTTTGTATTTTATCTTTCATTGCTTCAAGTTGAGTAAGTCTATGACCTGTGGAAGTTTTCTTATCTTTTGTTCCTACTACAAAAATCTCCTCAACATCTTCCTGGAAAATCGCAAAAATAACAGACCTCATGATTTCTCCATAAGGATGTGAAATACTGGCACCATAGCTTTGTATAGTCAACATACTTTCTGCAGGAGTGTTAGTCACTTCTTGTAAAATAGGCTCCAAGCCGTTTTCAATGTCCGTCAAAAATAATACTTTTTTATTTTGATTTCCATTCATATAGCACACCTCTTCCTTATGTTTAGTATTGAGTAACAAATCCATTTAATAAATGTTTAGATTCATAATTACCAGCTTTCCCAACATCCTTCTGGATCAATACTAGCCAGTCGGACCCATCCATTTTGAACTTTTTGCATAAATGCTGAGTCATTGTTTAATAACCGTTCTACATATTCTTTAGGTGCTTGAATGAGTATCAACAAACGAAGCGGAGAATGATAGGCTTCGTGATCTGATTTCATGACGGATTGCCAAGGCAGTCCGGCTAACAAGTCACTTGCATTCCCCTGCATAACGCCGAGACCTGCTGTAACGGTTTGAGTTGCTTTATTTCCGCTGCCATAATAATGAGGTGCTACCGTTGATGCGTAATATTGTAAATTAATCCATTGGGCCACAGTTCCAGGTCCTGCAATAATATTTGCTAGGATTTCGCCGCTTTCATCCTGTTTCCAATCATAATTATGGAGAAAGGCTCTTCCTTCCAAATCACAATCCTGGGTTAATTCACGTTGGCCGATAATAAAAGAAGCATTACGAGCCAGCCCCCATTCCGGACGTATCTCACTCCAATCCTCCGCCAATCGGTCTGCCTCAGCCTTCGGATTTTTAAGTTTTGATTGGAAATTCGGTAATTGGGCTAGACGTTCTGCGTTTACATGGTGTCTCACTTTCGGCATAACAGCTTCAATTTGTTCAAATGCTTCTTGTGCAGCTTCAGAAAGCTCCGGTACATAAAGCCAATGTAATTCATCCACCGTTGTATTATGTTCAGCTGCTGCAAACACCGTATCCTCAGGGATTTTAATTCCTTCAGTTAAAAGTGCTTCTCTCACCTCTGAAAGATTACATAAAGCAGCTAAAACTCTTGCATTGAATCCACCGGCCGCTCCACCGCAGGCGCCACAGTCAAGTGCTGCGGAATAAGGATTATTGGTACTTTGACTGCCGTGCCCGCATATCACAACCAATGGTGCGATATTCTCTGTTAACCCCATCATTTTTAATGCTTGGCGAGCATAGTTCACTTTTTCTTCATCAGTAAAACCCACAGGTATTTCCGCCTCTGTAGCATCATGATGAAGCGAGAGTTTTGTATCAGGTTTGCGCAGCCAAGCCTCACGGAGATTACGAATGAAACGACCCGCTTTTCTTGGCACAAAGCTACGTGCTGCCATTTGCAGAGTAAGCCAAGGTCCGCTTAGCTCAGGCAGTAGTAAGCTTGAAAGCACATTCTGTTTCATCGTTTTAAATGTATAGCTTAACGAATGAACTGCTTGCTTCCGTTGATTGTATTTGTTGAATGCATCCTCATCCGCGAACTCTTTTATTCTATTTTGCGGTTTTTGTATGATCGGCAAGGAGGCATGACTGTGTTTACTGCCAAGTTCACAAGTTGCAATCGGCACCCCGAAGAAACCTGCGATGCCAATCGTTTCAAACGGACCTTCTTTTTCTAGATGACGGCGAAAAGGTTCTGATCGTACATCAATGCAGAATGCTAATTGAGCTAATGCAGATTTTTTACCGGTTTCACGTTGTATCGAGATGATCTTCTGGCTCAATCGATCAGTGTAAGTTTGTTCCCAAGCTTCTAACCAAAGTTTCCTGCGAAGTTTCTCATCAAAGCTGTAGGCAAATGATAAATATTCATTTTGTTCACTGGCCGGCATCTGTGACCATTCCTCTAATGTAAGCCCACCCCAATGAATCCAAGCTGCTATAAGGGGAGCAATCGAAATTTTTTTCTCAGCTCGTTCATTAGTCAAAGGCAAATATGGCTTTATCAGAGCCCACTCCATGGATAATCGAACCGCTAAATATTCTGTTAAGAGTGCATGTTCATGGCTCGATTGTTGGGAGCGCCAAAGCATCATCCCTGCCCATCCAGGTAAGGAAAGTAAGTGAGCTTCAAGATAAGCCTGGATTTCTGATTCAGGGATTCCTAGTGCGAATAAGGCTTCTTGTAAAGCCAAATGCGCCTCTTGCGGCAAACCTTTTAACCTTTCACGCTGCTTTTTGCTAAGTGCTGGATCATATTGAATGAGCTGCTGCCAGGCACGATAGAAACCTTCCTCACGATTGGGCATTGTCCAACCGGCTTGAGAGTCATCAAGATATAATTTACTCCACTTAATGACATGATGATCTAGTATAGTGACTAACCTTTCACCATCTTGATTCTCTATATATGAACTTAGTGGTTCCATAAAAACATTATCGATAGGATCCAATCCACTACATCCACTTACTAATTTCTCCATCTCGTGTGATGATAAAAGATCGGAAGGTAATGGATCCAATTGTAATCCCGCATGACAAAACCGTTCTGCCACGTCCCGTGGGATGTGAAAGGAATGTGAATCAAGCCAACGCTGCAGCCCCATTTCCACAAAAACTTCATCAATCTCACCTTTATTCTTTGCTGAACGGATCATAGACACACTTGGGTATATATCAACATCACGCGTATTTTTCAACCAGCTTGCAACCTGATCAAAAGTCTGGTTTTCAAGTCCCATCCACGGATTGCGTGCAGCAAATGTAGAAATAGGCCAAAGTGGCGCAATCACTCGGCTGGCAGATGTAATCAAAACGTTAAGATCCCTTTCTTGAACATCAATATCTGTATCTATCTTTTTTACATTTTCTTTCGTTAATACGGATGTAATGCCCATCTCAGATTAGCTCCTTATGATAAATATTGTTTAAGGTAGTCTGGGTGACTCTCCACTGACTTTGGTTTTGCTTCACCTAACCGAACTAGCCAAAGATAGAGTATCGTGAAGAAAACGGAAGAACGATGACGAGCAACCCACGAACCTAAAGCACTGCCAAATAGGAAGAGGCATACGACAATGATGACAGCTGGCATTGGAGGCTGAGCAGTTTGAGAAACGGCTGCATGCAGCCAATCATAGAAAAGGTTATGAATGATAAAATATATAAAGGCTGCTCCTCCTAAAACGATTAAGCCGGCAATTCGGCCAATTCGCCCCTCTCCAAAAGCTACAAGCTGAGTCCAGGAAACGGACAATGACCACCCTAAGATCAGCGCACTCATTAATTGATATCCGTCTCCAGGAGCAGTGAGCCAAAAAGCAACACCTATAACTAAGGCTAACGTACGACCAGCCACGAGCCATAAATAGGATGATCTCTCTTTAACACGAGTCGATACTTCATGACGCTGTACGGCTGAACCAGCCTGTAAAAACAACGTAGCTTTAAATAAACCATGTAAAATAAGATGAATAATGGCTGCTATATAGGCCCCTAGTGCACACTGAATGAGCATAAATCCCATTTGTCCAATCGTGGAGCCTACTAATTGGCGTTTATAATCAACTTGGACTAAACTAATACCAGTTCCAATCAATACAGAAATGCCAGCAAGCAGAAGTAAGATAATCGAAGCGATACCGCCATGAAATAGAGGTGAAAATCGAGTTAGTATTATTCCTCCTGCATTTACTAAACCTGCATGCATAATTGCAGAAACAGGGGTTGGAGCAACAATAGACTCAACTAACCATCTTTGGAATGGCCATTGACCTGCAGGAATAATTACCGCTAGTACAATCAATAGCTGAATCCCTGTTCTCTCCCATTCTCCCAGCCCAGCTAAACTTTCATTTGTTACAACCAATGATAACTGCCATTGACCTGTGGCATGAAAAAGCCACATCATTGCAAAAAACAAAGAAAACCAACTTAACAAAAATAACCGGCCAGAAATTTTGGCTGCTTCACTAGCCACTTGCCAAGCACTGTTTAACCTTATCAGTAAAGTTAAACCAACAAGAGTTGCTCCCCAAAATAAAACCATCAAACGGAGATCGCCACTTAACCACGTCATTGAAGCAGCACCTGTTGTAAAAGTAAAAAGCACAAAGTATTTGCGATAAGATCGATCCCCCATTAAGTAACGTACAGAAAAACGCTGAATAACGAATCCAATTGCAAGAACAAAGAAAGTCATTAAACAAGCTAAGGTATCTAAGTGCCAAGGGCCAACATTTCCACTCACACTGCTATTGGCAAGGATCAGTAAGGCAACCAAAAGTGGTAAAGCCAAAATCCCAATATGAATGCGAACAAAACTCAAGGGCACTCGCGGATGTAAAAACAAAAGTCCACTTATCCCAGAAGCAATCAGCATAATAAAAAATAATGTTAATAATGATGACAAACTCAGCGAAACTAACATTTCAAATTCTCCCTTTTTAAATGTCGTTATTGCTCATACGACCTTTAAATCAGATCATATTTTTCAATAATGGATACAAATTTTATGTATCTCTAATTTTTCCAACAAAAAAACCGACAACCTCAAAATTTCAATGATGATTGCAGATCATTGAATCTTGAAAATTGTCGGCTTCACTTCAACTAACTTCAGCGAAGTTTTTTGAAGAGCTACCTTATTATTGGTCATTTTATTTTATACAATATTTTAAGTTCATTCTAAAGGAATGAAATCACCGCTACACTTTAATTTAGTGCTTGATTATAAATAAATCGACTTATGTTTCTCTTTCATTTAAATTAGGATACTTTTTCATCCTGTCAAGATTAGTTGAAAGAATGCTAAAGTCCTATTCACAAACGAAAATAAACATCTGGTTGCGATTTTTAAGTTAAGTATAAGATATGCTAAATTTTAAACATTGTCAAGATGTCGGAATACGGAGAATGAAGTATCAAATCCTTCTTCCCCTTTAAATATACATCCTAAATCTTTATCCGAGGCTTATGATATCTATCACTTTTTTTTTTGTAGAAATACAAGATGAATTTTATAATCATTTTTCTATTTTCTTGTTTAGTAAATAACTGAGTTCAATTAGGAACTATAAATGAATACTGGTTCCTACTTTATTTTCAACAGCCTTAACGACCAAGAAATTGAACTAGCTGTTATGGATATTGTTATAGCTAGAATTCTCCAATTTCTCCGTAGATGTCACTTTCCTTAAAAATACCTTCTTTAATATATGGATTCTAAAGCTTTGAATAGGAATCTTTATAAAAAAGTTTATCATTTTAGGTTACGATTTTTTGAACATTAGCACCCGATTGTTGAATAAATCTAAAGGTTTTTTGACTTGTTTTCCTTTCTTTTGAAGCGATAAAGAAGTATGTTTTCACATTTTTCATAAATTTTCATGGTAGTTTGAGTAATATTTAGTTTAGGTAATGTTAAATATATAAAAGTTGAAACTGCTAGGCTTATTAATACTCCTGCTAAAACATCAAAAGGATAATGAACCCCAACCCATATACGTGAGACTCCCACAAGAACAGCTAACAATACCCATAAAATTGACCAGCCTCTCTTAAAGAGCCAGAATGAAATACAATATGAGAAGAATAAAATTGTATGGTCACTTGGAAAAGAATTGTCTTTTTCTTTATGTATCAGTTTATTAACCTCTCCCAATTCAACAAAAGGTTGATAATTCGAGTGAAATACCCCTGAAACCTTCCCTATCGTAAAGGCACAAATGAAAGCGATAGATGCACAAAGAATCATAATTCTATTATCCGTATCTCTTGTAAACCAAATAAAAAGAACACTTAGTGCAAGTAAAAAAACCATATATTCAGCAATAAAACTAAATACAGGATTCAAAAAGGGATATTCTTTTCCTAAGTCATTAACTAGTCTAAACAGTGATATATTAACTTCTGAAATATCCAAACCCAACACCATCCAATCTCTTTTTAGAACATAATAAAAGAAAATTAGATGACCTGCCATCGAATCAAATTACATTATTTGAGATTACAGTTACATTTTTGTAAGATTGGTGTCACATCATTTATGTAAAAAGGGGACCCAAAATCAATTGGAATCCCCTTATAATTTTTAGTTACCTGCCTCTTTAGTTAAAATAGAAAAATACCCTTAGACAAAAATTGTCTAAGGGAAAAAGCATCGCAACATTTTTATAAACGTCGTAACTTTATTTTAAAGCTACAAAAACAACCAAAGGGGTTAAACATTTTACTCCACAGTAACACTCTTCGCAAGGTTACGAGGCTTATCAACATCACAGCCGCGATGCAGCGCAGCATAGTAAGCGATCAGCTGCAATGGAACAACAGATACCAACGGAGCAAGCGCTGGGTTTACTTCCGGCAGTACGAATCTGTCATCCGCATCGTCTAGGCCTTTTAGTGAGAAGATGCATGTGTTTGCTCCGCGAGCGGCAACTTCTTTGACGTTTCCGCGGATGCTTAAGTTTACGTGCTCTTGTGTTGCCAGTGCGAATACTGGTGTGCCTTGTTCGATCAGGGCAATCGTGCCGTGCTTCAGCTCTCCGCCGGCAAAGCCTTCTGCCTGGATGTAAGAAATCTCTTTCAGCTTCAGTGCGCCTTCGACACATACGAAGTAGTCAAGACCGCGTCCGATGAAGAAAGCGTTTCTGGATACAGTCAGATATTCACGGGCGATCATTTCCATTTCGTCTTTCTGGTCGCATAAAGCTTCCATTGCGTTTGCCGCGATACCGAGTTCTTTGACGAGGTCAAATCCGATATCGATGCCGTTTTTGTCAGCAGCCACAGAAGCAAGAACCGCAAGAACTGCGATTTGTGCAGTGTATGCCTTCGTTGACGCAACAGCGATTTCAGGGCCTGCATGAAGCAGCAATGTATAGTCAGCTTCACGAGAAAGCGTTGATCCAGGTACGTTTGTGATTGTCAGGGCTTTGTGTCCGAGCGCTTTGACTTGAACGAGAACCGCGCGGCTGTCTGCTGTTTCTCCACTTTGAGAAAGGAAAATGAAGAGCGGTTTCTTAGACAGAAGCGGCATGTTGTAGGAGAATTCACTCGCTACATGCACTTCAACCGGCACGTTTGCCCACATTTCAATATATTGTTTACCGACAAGTCCTGCATGGTAGCTTGTTCCGCAGCCAATGATATAGATGCGGTCCGCTTCCGCTACAGCGGAAGCGATATCGCCAGGCACAGACAGCTTGCCGTTTTCATCTTGATACGTTTGGATGATTTTGCGCATAACAACTGGCTGCTCATCCGTTTCTTTCAACATGTAGTGAGGGTACGTGCCTTTTTCGATATCACTGGCATCAAGCTCAGCAATATAAGACGCACGTGTAATCACGTCACCATCAAGGTTTTTGATGACAACTTGGTCATCAGTGACGATAACCATTTCTTTATCCATCAGCTCAACATATTCGTTGGTTACTTGAAGCATCGCCATCGCATCAGATGCTACGACGTTGAATGTGTCTCCAAGGCCTACTAATAGAGGGCTTTTGTTTTTCGCTACAAAAATCGTTTCTCTGTTGTCGTTATCGAATAAAGCAATTGCATAAGAGCCTTTTAACAGTGTAAGTGTTTTGCGGAACGCTTCTTCTGTCTCAAGTCCTCCATTGACGAATTGCTCGATTACTTGAACGACCACTTCTGTATCGGTGTCACTTTTAAGCTCTACATCTTGCAAATACTCTTGCTTCAGCTGAACATAGTTCTCGATCACGCCGTTATGAACAAGTGTAAAGCGGCCCAGTGCGCTTTGATGCGGGTGAGCGTTCAGATAGCTTGGTTCGCCGTGTGTTGCCCAGCGAGTATGCCCAATTCCGGCTTTCGCTTCTACATTGGCATCCACAACTTCACGAAGATCTGCAATGCGTCCTTTTTCTTTGAACACATGGATTCCCTGTTCATTGGCAACAGCAATACCAGCAGAGTCATATCCGCGATACTCAAGCTTTTCTAACCCTTTTAATAAAATTTCCTTCGCATCAAGCTGACCGATATAACCTACGATTCCACACATATTTTTCTTCCTCCTAAGATGGTAAAAGGAGACGAAGAAAGTCAAATTTCAAGGGGACTTTCAATCGTCCCCTCCTACATGTTTTTTGGAAGATCATGTGATTTCTCTTTGTTCAAGGAGTCACCCCCTTGGTTTGAAGAAATCCTTACGGCTGTGATCTGTATACTCAGCCGGGAGGCATCCGCCGAAAATTCGATAACCTCCATCCTCGTCAACTAAGCCTTTTTCCGGGCGCTTAGTTCGGGCGCTATAATTATAGGTAAATCCATAATCCCGTCTACTTTTCCTATTAAGAAAGTAAGAACAAGACAAGCTTGATTTTACAGCATGTGGCATAAACGGTCAATTGTTTTTTAAACAACTTTGCCGTATGTCTCACAATTATCATATGTAAACGTCGCTTGTCTTGTTCGCTCTCTGATTAGAGACTTCGTTACTCTAATCCCATTTCTGACCGGACGACTTCAACAATGCGATTGACATACTCATCGCACAGCTCTTTCGTCTTCGCTTCAGCCATGACACGGACGAGCGGTTCAGTTCCTGAAGGGCGCACCAAAATCCGGCCGTCGCCGTTCATTTCTTTTTCAACTTCAGAAATAACTGCTTTTACTTTTTCATTTTCTTCAACTTTATATTTATCAGTCACTCTCACATTGACTAACAGCTGCGGGAACTTTTGCATTTCAGCTGCAAGCTCTGACAGAGGCTTGCCTGTTGCTTTCAAAGTGTTCATCAGCATAATAGCAGACAATAATCCGTCCCCTGTCGTGTTGTAATCAAGGAAAATAAGATGTCCTGACTGCTCTCCGCCGACATTATAGCCATCTTTTTTCATTGCTTCTACTACATAGCGGTCTCCGACAGCTGTCTGCACGCTTTTGATGCCTTCTTTCTCGAGCGCCTTATAGAAGCCGAGGTTGCTCATCACGGTTGAAACCACTGTATCATCCTTTAAGCGACCCTCTGATTTCAGGTGTTTTGAGCATATGTACATGATTTGGTCGCCATCAACGATATTTCCTTTTTCATCAACAGCAATCAGGCGGTCGCCATCACCATCGAACGCAAGGCCGAGATCGGCGTTTTTCTCTTTGACAAACGCGCTGAGCGCTTCAGGATGAGTCGATCCGACGCCGTCATTAATGTTTAATCCGTTCGGGGAAGTCCCCATTGTTGAAACATCGGCATCTAAATCAGCAAACAGGTGTGTCGCCAAGGATGACGTTGCGCCATGAGCACAGTCAAGTGCCACATGAATGCCTGTGAAATCTTCATCGGCTGTCTGTTTTAAGAATTGCAGATATTTTTGTCCGCCTTCAAAATAATCGTTAACAAGCCCAAGATCGGCTCCGACCGGTCTTGGCAGCTTATCCTCAGGTTCGTCCATCAGGCGCTCAATTTCAGCCTCCTGTTCATCAGAAAGCTTGAATCCGTCTCCCCCAAAGAACTTGATGCCGTTATCCTGCACTGGGTTATGAGAAGCGGAAATCATGACGCCCGCCTCTGCATCCATCGCTTTTGTCAAATAGGATACACCCGGTGTAGAAATGACACCCAGACGCATGACTTCTGCGCCAATGGATAAAAGTCCGGCGACAAGGGCTCCCTCCAGCATATGGCCGGAGATGCGTGTATCGCGGCCTATCAGCACTTTTGGACGTTGTTTGTCTTTTGTCAGCACATAACCGCCGAAACGTCCGACTTTAAAGGCCAGCTCAGGTGTAAGCTCACTATTGGCGACACCTCTTACACCGTCTGTTCCAAAATACTTGCCCATTTTGTAATCGCTCCTTTTTTATTCCGATGAGGATTGTGAATCCGCAGTGGATTCATCCTCATCCTGATCTTGGTTTTCGTCTTGGTTTTGATCGTTGCTGTTTTTATCAGTGTTCTTTGTATCTTCTTGCTGATTGTTCTTTTGATCATTTGTTTGTTTGTCTGTGTCATCCTGATTTCCTGATGTATTGCTGCTGTTATCATTCGTTGATGTATTGCTTTTTTTGGATGTCAGCTTGATTTTGGCGTTTTTCTGCCCCAAGGACCAGGTTACATTCTGAGGTCCGTTTACTTCAAGCTTCACGCTATGCTCCCCGTCCTCTAAATCTGAAACATTCACATACAATTCGATATCCGATTTTTTCAGTTTTTTTATATTCGCAGGAGAGCCTTTAGCCGTTATGTCTATCGCTTGTGATTCAGGATCAAGAAATTCAATGTTTTGTGAACTGCTCAGCCCTACAGTCTTGATAGAGACATTCTCAAACTTCTGATCCGCTTCACTATCGACTTCTATATGCAAAGTCACCTTTGACGGCGAGATTTTTTTGACGCCGTCAGGAAGCGGAATATCTGCCTCGATATCGGAATCCTTGTTAATTTTGCTTAAATCTAAGCTGACGCCATCAATAAATTCAAGAGAATCCAACACATCCTGTGAGCCGTAAACCGTTACCTCACTGGGGCTGGATTCAATTTTCGCTATGCTGACACCGTCAGGAAGGCTTCCTGTCCGTTCAATTTTAAAGGGCACTTTTTTACTTGGGCTTGTCACCGGAACGGTAATCTTGATGACCGAGGGCTCAACGTCGACAGGAAGCGCGTTTCCGTCTTTATCATAGACAGTCACTTTCGCTTCCTTTTCAATCGTCTCATCTGCGTTTTCCAAATTCACTGAAGCTTTGACAAGAGAAATATTATCGATCACATTTTTAGATCCGGTAATCTGCACATTTTTCGGACTGACAATCGGCTGCTCCGGAGAATAGCCTTTTTTCATCTTGCTTTTATTGTAGTACTCCACCTCTACAGGAAAGCTTTTGGTCGTCCGTTCCTGTATGGTCACTGTCGTAACAGACGGATTAATTGAGATTGTCAGCCCATCCGACACATTTTTGGCCTTAAGCTCAACCTTATGTGTGCCGGTTTTCAAATGTTCCATATCGGCGTATATTTCAAAGTTCTTGGTCTGCCTAGCCTTTTTCACGGCACTTGTCGAGCCTTTTATCGTGACATTAACCGTTTGCGGAACACCTGTCACGACGTAATTTTCATCATCATAATACGCTTTAACCGGAATATCGGTCAGAGTTGCTTCATCAGTTGTTGATGTCGGAAAGAAAGATTCACCCGGTTTTTTCGGAGTCGGTGCTTGGTTGCTGTTAACCGCCACATAAAGCAAGAGCGCGAAAAGCAGAGCAATGATTTTCACAGCCCAGCGGTTGTTTAAGAATTTATCCATTTTTCTTGCCCCTCCAATACCAGCGGATAGAAGAAGTGTCTCTGGTGTTTTTCTTAAACTCGGCTTCAAGCATTTCTTTCAGCGCTTCTTCTGTCAGCTCTCTGTGAAGGTCGCCGTTCTTTGCCACACTGACGCCGCCGGTCTCTTCAGACACAATAATCGTCAAACTGTCTGTTACCTCACTGATGCCGACAGCCGCTCTGTGCCGCGTGCCCAATTCTTTTGAAATAAACGGGCTTTCAGAAAGCGGCAAATAACAGGCGGCCGCGGCAATTTCATTATTCTTCATAATCACCGCACCGTCATGAAGCGGGGTGTTTGGGATAAAAATATTAATCAGCAGCTCAGAGCTGACTTTGGCATTCAGTGGTATGCCGGTCTCAATATAATCCCCCATTCCAGTATCCCGCTCAATGGTCAGCAGGGCGCCTATACGGCGTTTCGCCATATAATTGATCGCTTTTGTGATGGCCTCAATCGTTTTCTGCTGCGCTTCTTCTACAGGCGTGCCGCTCCTTGAAAAAAAGCGGCCGCGGCCTAGCTGTTCAAGCGCTCTTCTCAGCTCAGGCTGAAAGATAATAATAATTGCTAAAAATCCCCATGTTATCGCTTGGTCCATCAGCCACTGAAGTGTGCTGAGGCCCAAATATTGGCTGGCCATACGAACAAGCACGATGACTACAATTCCTTTTAACAGCTGAACCGCTTTCGTGCCGCGTATCACCATAATCAATTTATATATCACATACCAAACAAGGAGAATATCAACGGCATTGCCGAGGTACTGCAAAAAAGGGATATCCTCAAAAGCCATTTCCTCGTCCTCCAAGATTTCAGTCATTTCGTATTTTGTGTTTTACGTGTTACGCATATGTACTTTACATAGCGAGCCCATTATACCACATATCGATTTAGCAAGTGAAATGAGCCAGCCGCTCAGCCCGCAAAAAAAGAGCAAAGCGGCTAACGCGCTTTACTCTTCTCCGTTCGGATTGAATGCATTGAGTACACTTTTCCCCGCAGACTTCATCTTGTACCATGTCCAGTCGAATAATTGATTGATTTCTTCAATTTGACCGGTGACTTGTCCAGCAGAGGCCATATACTTTTCGCCGTTCACGACGGTTACATCCCCGTCTATTTTGCCTTTAATAATCAGCTTGCCGTTTTTGACAGTGACATCACCTTTAACCGTCTCACCTTCCGGCACGGTCACAGTATGGTTATGAACCACAAGATTCGGCTGCTTGGACACGCTGAAATTGTGGTCATTATGCCAGCTGTTAAAAAAACCTCCGCCCATCAAAATGATGAATACCGCAGCAGCTGCGATAACGGGATGGCTTCTGAACCATCTTTTCACAGAAGCTCTTTTCTTCTCCTTAGGCAATTTTGCCATGACATTAGCGGTAAAATCCGCGGGGGCTTCGACATGCGATGTGCTCCGTACGAGCGCTATAGATTTCTCCATCTCGTAAAAATGCTTTCTGCATGTCTCGCATGTCTCCAGATGTTCATTTAATACGTGTTCATCTTTTGGAAGGATATCTCCATCAAGATGCATATGCATAAGCTGCACAATTTGTTCAGGACAGCTCATTTCATCACCCCACTTAAAGATCCCTTAATTGTTTTCTAAGAGCCTCTCTGCCTCTGTGAATCCGCGTTTTCACAGTCCCCACAGGAATGTTTAGAATCTCCCCGATTTCAATTAATGAGAGTTCGTCAATATACTTTAATACGATGACTGTTCTGTATTTGTCAGGAAGCTTTAAAATTTTCTGCTGAATCGTGTTTGAGAGCTCCAGCGACACAACTGCATCTTCAGGCAAAACACCATCTGCGGCGATTTGAGAATACATGGTCAAGCCTTCCGTACCAGCCACCTCTGCATCGAGGTAATAATCCGGCTTCTTTTTGCGAATGCGGTCAATGGTCAAATTGGTCGCGATTCGATAAAGCCAAGTTGAAAATTTCCGGTTAATATCAAAACTGTCGATATTAACGTACGCTCTGATGAAAGCCTCCTGTGCAATATCCTCCGCCTCATGCACATTGCCAAGCATACGGTAGCAAAGCTGATAAATTTTATCTTTGTAAATATCTACGATGTCCGCAAATGCATCCTGGTCGCCTTTTTTGACTTGTTTAATTCTTTTTTTAATCATCATTTCCATATTTATCTAACCTCTGCCTTCACCGGTCTGTATGTATACGAGCTTCGTTTCAAAAGGTTTCAATTTTTTTATAAAATAAGTTTATCAAATTTTTGGCAGGGTGTAGATGGTAATTCGTGAATAAACTACCTTAACATATTTTTAAAATTATTATACAGACTGAACAGTTAGAAGTTGGAATGAATTTTAAAAAAGAAAAAAGACACCTTTTGGTCAAAGGTGTCTGTGACTGGGCTAGCTGGATTCGAACCAACGCATGACGGAGTCAAAGTCCGTTGCCTTACCGCTTGGCTATAGCCCAATAATGGTGGAGGGGGGCAGATTCGAACTGCCGAACCCTGAGGGAGCGGATTTACAGTCCGCCGCGTTTAGCCACTTCGCTACCCCTCCACATTAAATTTAGAAAAACAGTGCCGGCAAGAGGACTTGAACCCCCAACCTACTGATTACAAGTCAGTTGCTCTACCAATTGAGCTACACCGGCAAGATGGTGGAGGATGACGGGCTCGAACCGCCGACCCTCTGCTTGTAAGGCAGATGCTCTCCCAGCTGAGCTAATCCTCCAAATGGTGACCCGTACGGGATTCGAACCCGTGTTACCGCCGTGAAAGGGCGGTGTCTTAACCGCTTGACCAACGGGCCGTTGTGTTCTCGTCGAGCTGACAAAAGTTATTATATACAGGTCACCCCCTGTTTGTAAAGAGAAAAATTAAATTTTTTATTTTCAAACTTTTTAACTCCTTTTTTAACTGAAAAAGCCTCCCAACTAAAGTCATTTATTTTATGATAGAGACAAGCAAAGCAAGAGAGGAGAAACCAATATGATTCTAGTCAGTTCCTGCCTTGGAGGCATTGAGTGCAGATATAACGGCTCTCACGCAGCGTCTGAGAAAATCAGAAAACTCGTCGCTAAAAATAGAGCAGTCATGGCTTGCCCTGAACTTCTTGGCGGCTTTTCAACCCCCCGTGAACCCGCAGAAATCATAGGAGGCACCGGCGAGGATGTCCTCAATGGAACCGCAAAAATCGTGACAGCTTCAGGAGAAGACGTCACAGAGCTATATATGGAAGGTGCCGCGAAAACATTGGCTTACGCAAAAGAAATCAACGCCACTGCCGTCATATTAAAAGAAAACAGTCCATCTTGCGGAAGCGGCTTTATCTATAACGGCACATTCTCTGGCAAAAAAATCCCCGGCAGCGGAGTAACCGCCGCACTGCTAAAACAAGCGGGCTACCGCGTCATTTCAGAAAACCAGCTAGACGACATATTGTAAGGAGGCCACCCCATGACTCAAGACATTTCTTTATCCTTCTATAAGCCTGAACACTTGCCCGAGCTTCAATCATTCACGCTCACCAACGATGACAAACGCTTTACCTCCCTCCCGAAAGAGGTGCTGTCTCAGGCTCTGGGCATACAGGACCGATACCCGGTTGTCATCTTAAAAGACGATCTTCCAGTCGGTTTTTTCATTTTACATGCATCAAAAGAAACGCTAGCTTCCTATTCTAACAATCCATTTGCTTTACTGCTCAGCTCCCTGTCTTTAAACGCTGTGCATCACGGAAAAGGGTACGCGAAAAAAGCCATGCTTTTGCTTCCCTCTTTTGTGAGCGGATACTTTCCATGGTGCGACGAAATCATCTTGGCCGTCAATCATCTGAACATACGCGCAAAACACCTTTATATGAAATGCGGGTTCATTGATAAAGGACGGCGAAGAATCGGGCCGCTTGGAGAACAGTTGATCCTTCATCATTTCTTATAGTCTTGAGTGAAATAAAATTTCAAAAATGTAAAAACATAGTTGAAATATCATAACAGAAATGAATATACTGAATATTGAGATATATCATTTTAAAACAGGGGGCATCCTCATGTCAGAATCACTAAACCTTCATCATCTTACAACGGAATCACGCAATAGCCAAACGGTTGAAATCCACAAAGCAAACACTCTCGGCATCCTCAAAATGATCAACAACGAAGATATGAAAGTCGCTGCAGCCGTTCAGGAGGTTCTCCCCGACATCAAAACAGCTGTAGACTGCGCGTATGATTCATTTCAACATGGAGGCCGGCTCATATATACAGGCGCAGGCACAAGCGGCAGACTCGGCATCATGGATGCTGTTGAATGTCCTCCCACTTACAGCGTAAGTCCTGATCAGGTCATCGGAATCATGGCTGGAGGCCCCGAAGCCTTTTTACAGGCAGCAGAGGGCATTGAAGACAGTGAAAAAGCAGGAGCTGAGGATTTAAGAAACATACAGCTCACGTCAAATGACACCGTCATTGCCATCGCAGCAAGCGGCCGTACACCTTACGCCGCAGGCGCCCTAAGATACGCCCGCGAAGTCGGAGCGCACACCATCGCCCTTACTTGCAATGAAAATTCCGTCATCAGCAAGGATGCGGACCACAGCATTGAGGTTGTCGTCGGACCTGAGGCCATTACAGGATCAACACGTATGAAAGCTGCAACCGCTCATAAAATGATTCTAAACATGATATCTACCGCTGTAATGGTAAAAATCGGCAAGGTCTACGAAAACTTGATGGTAGACGTCAACGTCAGCAACAAAAAACTAAAAGAACGCGCCATCAGCATCATCCAAATCCTTACAAACGTTTCATACGAAACAGCCAGGAAAACCCTGGAACAAGCCGATCATCACGTCAAAACAGCAATCGTTATGCTCAAAACCAGCACAGATCAGAAACAAGCAAAGACATTACTCGATGAAGCAAACGGTTTCATTGATAAAGCAATCGAAAATTACCATTCATGATAAGGAGAGAACTAGAATGGCAACAGGCGGTTTAGCGATCATCCAATCAATGAAGCATAAACTCCCTCCATCCGAGCGTAAACTTGCAGATTATATCCTAACCCATCCACACAAAGCAATCGAAAGCACCGTCAGCGAAATCAGCACCTTAGCCAATTCAAGTGACGCTGCCGTCATCAGGCTCTGCAAATCACTCGGATTAAAGGGATTTCAAGATTTAAAAATGAGAGTAGCGGGCGATCTGGCAAAGCCTACGTTTCAGGGCTACCGTGATATTGTTCCCCACGAGCCGCTGCCCTCTATTTCCGAAAAAGCGGCCGGCAATGCCATTCAAGCCATTCAGGATACTTCAGACCTGATGGACTACAAAGAACTGGAACAAGCGGTTTCTCTGCTTCTCAAAGCTCACACTGTGCATTTTATCGGCGTCGGGGCTTCCGGCATTGTCGCCAAGGACGCTCAGCAAAAGTGGCTTCGCATTCATAAACAAGCAACCGCGTTTACAGACACTCATCTTGTGGCATCTTTAATCGCAAATGCAGATAAAGACGACATCGTATTCGCCATTTCGTTCTCAGGAGAGACGCAGGAAATCATTGAACTGCTTGCCATGGCTAAGAAAAAAGGCATCACAACGATCAGCCTCACACAATTCAGTCAGACATCCGTCTCCGCACTGGCTGACGTCCCATTGTATACAGCCCATTCCAACGAAGCCTTGATTCGAAGTGCAGCCACTTCCTCCCGTCTCGCCCAGCTTTTTATGATAGATGTATTGTTTTTAGGCATGGCGGCTGAGCAATATGAAGAAACAACCAGCTATATCGATAAAACAAGAGAAGCCATACAATCTATGAGAAAAAAATAAAGCATCTTGAAGGGGAGGGGTTTTTAATGAGCAAAGAAAATAACTACCATCAACTCGCAAAGAAAATCCTCGAGTTATGCGGGGGGAAATCCAATATATCCTCATTTACGCATTGCATGACAAGGCTGCGCATTACACCTTACGATGAAAACAAAGCAGATGCTCAGGCTTTAAGAGCGCTTGACGGAGTATTGGGGGTCGTTGAGGCTGAAACCTTACAAATCATCCTCGGTACAGGAGTCGTCAATCATGTCACAACGGCTTTCTCCAAGCTCGTCTCAGCTGAAGAAGGTGTCGATGTGAATGAAGCAGCCGCCAAAAAGAAAGCCGATATCAATCGAAAGAACGCCACTCCTTTTAAACTTTTCTTACGTAAAATCGCCAGCATTTTTATCCCTCTTATTCCGGCTCTTGTCGCTTCCGGTTTAATTACCGGGATTACCAAAGCAAGTATTCAAGCCGGCTGGCTCTCTGCAGAATCACAAATTGCTGTTATCCTGACAATCATCGGATCAGGGCTGTTCACTTATCTCGGCATTCTTGTGGGTATCAACGCTTCAAAAGAATTTGGCGGGACACCCGCTCTTGGGGCTTTGGCCGGGATCTTGATTATCAATCCGGAGATCGCAAAGATCAGTTTATTTGGAGAAGAGCTTCTTCCGGGCAGGGGAGGCCTGATCGGAGTCCTTTTCGCTGCTATATTCATTGCTTACACCGAACAATTTATTCGCCGCTTTATTCCTCAATCACTCGATATCATTGTCACACCCACCGTTTCAGTGTTAATCACCGGAATCGTAACGTATGTCGTATTCATGCCTTTAGGCGGATTCATTTCTGACGCCATTACATCCGGCCTTCTGTCCATCCTGGACATCGGCGGCATCGCTGCGGGCTTTATTCTGGGCGCAACCTTCCTTCCTCTCGTCGTAACCGGATTGCATCAAGGCTTGACGCCTGTGCACATGGAACTGATCAATTCAATTGGCAATGATCCTCTGCTCCCTATTTTGGCTATGGGAGGTGCAGGACAGGTAGGCGCGGCCTTTGCCGTCTTCGTGAAAACGAAAAAAACAACACTGAGAAAAGCAATCGCCGGCGGGCTTCCGTCAGGCCTGCTCGGCATTGGGGAACCACTCATTTTCGGAGTCACGCTGCCGCTTGGCCGTCCGTTTTTAACGGCATGCTTAGGTGCTGGAATCGGCGGCGCCTTTCAAGCTTATTTTCAAGTAGCCACCTTTGCGATTGGTGTCTCCGGACTGCCGCTTTCCTTTCTAGTCCTGCCTTCGCAAATCATCCTGTATATCGTCGGGCTCTTCATTTCCTACGCGGCCGGCTTTTTATTGACCTATGCATTCGGATATAAAGATGAAATGGCTTCTCAGTTCGATTAAATTGTTTCTGTTTTAGGGATAGTAAACGGGATAGAAGCACAGAAAGGGGATAACCTGTGAAAACAAAGACACTGTTGTTATTCAGTGCCATTTTAACCCTATCGATATTGGCGCCAAATGAAACCTTCGCGCAAACAGCAGACAGCTTGGTTGAGCCGAAAACCATAAATGCAGCAACTGCACAATTCTCGACGAAGAAGCTAAGGAAGGTAGATCAGATGATAGAACGGGATATTGCAGCAGGATTTCCAGGCGCCGTTCTTGTCGTCGTGAAGGATGGACGCATCATAAAAAAAGAAGCATACGGCTACAGTAAAAAGTACGAAGGATCAGAGCTGCTGCGCCATCCGGCAAAAATGAAAACCCGCACGATGTTTGACTTAGCCTCAAATACAAAAATGTACGCCACAAATTTTGCATTGCAGCGCTTAGTCAGCCAAGGAAAACTTGACGTCTATGAAAAAGTTTCTGCATATTTGCCTGGTTTCAAGGATCAGCCTGGAGACCCCATAAAAGGAAAAAACAAGATACGTGTCATTGATGTTCTTCAGCACGAATCAGGGCTTCCATCAAGCTTTTACTTTTACACGCCGGAAAAAGCCGGCAAATACTATTCCCAGGAACGTGACAAAACGATTGAATATTTGACGAAAATTCCGCTCGATTATCAAACCGGGACAAAACACGTATACAGTGACATTGGGTATATGCTCCTCGGCTGTATTGTCGAAAAACTCACCGGAAAACAGCTTGATGGCTACGCGGAGCAAGAGCTCTACAAGCCGTTGAAGCTGAAGCACACCTTGTACAATCCGCTGCAAAAAGGCTTTAAACCAAAGCAGTTCGCAGCTACTGAACGCATGGGCAATACACGTGACGGCGTTATTCAATTCCCTAACATACGCACAAACACGCTGCAAGGAGAAGTGCATGATGAAAAAGCGTTTTACTCAATGGATGGCGTGTCTGGCCATGCCGGATTGTTCTCAAATGCAGATGATATGGCCATTCTGCTGCAAGTCATGTTAAACAAAGGATCATACCGAAACATTTCTTTATTTGATCAGAAAACAGCTGACTTGTTTACAGCACCTTCAGCAACAGATCCAACATTCGCTCTTGGCTGGCGACGGAACGGAAGCAAAAGCATGGAATGGATGTTTGGCCCTTACGCCAGCGCAAATGCTTACGGGCATACAGGCTGGACGGGGACAGTTACAATCATTGATCCGGCATACAATTTAGGCATCGCATTGTTAACAAATAAAAAGCATACCCCAGTTGTTGATCCAGAAGAAAATCCCAACGTCTTTGAGGGTGATCAATTTCCAACAGGCAGTTATGGAAGCGTTATAACCGCGATTTATGAAGCAATGGAATGAATGATTAGACGATAGGAGGAAGTTTCTATGAAACCTGTCTTTCCGCTTATCCTTTCAGCCGTTCTTTTTCTTTCATGTTTTCTCGTGGCTAACCAGAAAGAAGCCACTGCATCTAAAAGTTCAATCGATGCCAATCAGATTGTCAATCGTATGTCATTAGATGAAAAACTCGGTCAGATGCTGATGCCTGATTTTAGAAATTGGCAAAAGAAAGGCGAGTCCTCACCGCAAGCCCTTACGGAAATGAATGAGGAAGTCGCCAGCCTCGTCAAGAAATATCAATTCGGAGGCGTCATTCTTTTTGCAGAAAATGTAAAAACAACAAAGCAAACGGTCCAGCTGACAGACGCTTACCAAAAGGCAAGTCCCAAAATCCCGCTCATGCTTAGTATTGATCAGGAAGGCGGCATTGTAACGAGGCTAGGGGAGGGCACTAATTTCCCAGGGAATATGGCGCTGGGCGCAGCCAGAAGCAGAATCAATGCGTATCAGACCGGCAGCATCATTGGAAAAGAGCTCTCGGCCTTAGGCATCAATACAGATTTCAGCCCTGTCGTAGACATTAACAATAATCCTGATAATCCTGTAATCGGCGTACGGTCATTCAGCTCCAATCGAGAACTGACATCACGACTCGGTTTATACACGATGAAAGGGTTGCAGCGGCAGGATATCGCCTCTGCCCTCAAACATTTCCCGGGACATGGAGACACGGACGTTGACAGCCATTATGGACTGCCGCTCGTTTCCCATGATCAAGAACGGCTTCGAGAGGTCGAGCTCTATCCTTTTCAAAAAGCAATTGATGCCGGTGCTGATATGGTGATGACAGCCCATGTTCAATTCCCTGCCTTTGACGACACCACATACAAAAGCAAACTCGATGGATCGGACATTTTGGTTCCAGCTACACTTTCGAAAAAAGTGATGACAGGCCTTCTTCGTCAGGAAATGGGCTTTAATGGGGTCATCGTTACCGATGCGCTCAATATGAAGGCAATCGCAGATCATTTCGGACAGGAAGAGGCTGTGGTCATGGCCGTAAAAGCTGGTGTCGATATGGCATTAATGCCAGCCTCAGTTACTTCATTGAAAGAAGAACAGAAATTCTCACGTGTTATTCAAGCTTTGAAAGAAGCCGTGAAAAACGGAGACATTCCTGAACATCAAATCAACAAATCAGTTGAAAGAATCATTTCCCTGAAAATAAAACGCGGCATGTATCCAGCACGGAACGACGACAGTACAAAAGAAAAAATAGCCAAAGCCCAAAAAATCGTAGGAAGCAAGCAGCACCTGAAAGCAGAGAAAAAAATAGCTGAAAAAGCAGTAACTGTATTAAAAAATGAACAGCACACTTTGCCGTTCAAGCCCAAAAAAGGCAGCCGAATCTTAATTGTGGCACCTTACGAAGAACAAACTGCTTCAATCGAACAAACCATTCGCGATCTCGTCAATCGTAAGAAAATCAAACCCGTATCTCTCGACAAAATGAATTTTGCCAACCAAGTATTTAAGGCCGAGCATGAAAAACAAGTAAAAGAGGCTGATTATATCATTACCGGTTCCTATGTCGTCAAAAATGACCCTGTCGTCAACGACGGTGTCATCGACGACACCATATCTGATTCAAGCAAATGGGCTACCGTGTTTCCGAGAGCTGTCATGAAAGCCGCACTGCAGCACAATAAACCTTTTGTCTTAATGAGTCTGCGCAATCCCTATGATGCCGCCAATTTTGAAGAAGCAAAGGCACTGATTGCTGTCTATGGCTTTAAAGGATACACAAATGGCCGTTATCTTCAACCTAATATTCCGGCCGGAGTGATGGCTATATTCGGCCAGACAAAACCTAAAGGCACACTTCCAGTTGACATTCCGTCAGTCACGAAACCAGGGAACACCCTTTACCCATTTGGCTACGGTTTAAATATCAAAACGGGAAAACCGCTTTAATGAGGAGGAACATATGAGAAAAACAATATTCGCTTTTCTCACAGGGCTCATGATGTTCGGAACGATAACCGCTGCCTCTGCTTCACCCGATTCAAAGAATCAAACGGCTAAAAAACCTAAAGTCCAGACCGGTATAGACACGCTTTTGCCAGATTATAAAAAACAGCTCAAGGGAAAACGAATCGGACTGATCACCAACCCAACCGGAGTAAATGCATCTCTGAAAAGCAGTGTCGATATACTTTTCGAGAATCCAGAAATCAAACTGACAGCTTTATTCGGCCCTGAACACGGCGTCCGCGGTGACGCCCAGGCTGGAGACGAAGTAGGCTCTTACATTGACGAAAAAACCGGGGTTCCTGTATACAGTCTCTACGGAAAAACGAAGAAACCGACACCAGAGATGCTGAAAAATGTTGATATTCTACTATTTGATATTCAGGATGTCGGGACCCGTTTCTACACGTACATTTATACAATGGCATACGCAATGGAAGCCGCTAAAGAAAACGGCATTCCGTTTATGGTGCTGGACCGCCCGAATCCTCAAGGCGGAAATCATATTGAAGGACCAATCTTAGAACCTGAATACGCCTCATTTGTCGGATTGTATCCCATTCCGTTAAAGCATGGGATGACGATAGGCGAATTGGCTATATTGTTCAACAAAGAGTTTGACATTGATGCCGATCTAACAGTGGTAAAAATGAAACACTGGAAACGAAAAATGGATTTTGACGATACCCGATTGCCTTTTGTCCTCCCTTCGCCTAACATGCCGACAGTGGAAAGCACATTTGTTTATCCTGCAACCGGGCTGATTGAAGGAACAAATATATCTGAAGGGCGAGGGACAACAAAACCATTCGAATTGATCGGAGCTCCCTTTATCAAAAGCACAGAGCTTGAAGAAACATTAAACAGCCTCCATTTGCCGGGCGTGACATTTAGGGCAGCATCCTTTACCCCAACGTTTTCTAAACATCAAGGAACGCTTTGCCACGGTGTGCAGCTCTATGTGACAGACAGAGATAAGTTTGAAGCCGTTAAAACAGGTCTTTCAGTCATTAAAACCATACACGATCTCTATCCTGAGGATTTTGAATTCCTCTCAACAGGTTCATTCAATAAACTGGCAGGCAACGGCTGGATCAGGACAAAAATCGAAAATGGAACTTCTATTGAAGACATCATAGACAGCTATGAAAAAACACTCCAACAATTCAGCAAAACAAGAAAAAAATATCTCATTTATTAAGGCGTAAGCATCGTATGTTACACGTGTAACATATTCTTACTGAACGAAAGACCCTTACTTTCACACACGAGTAAGGGTTTTTTTCGTGCTAAAAACCCACCCGCTTTATATAGGAAAACTTTCATTTATTTGGTACAATTTTTATTGAAAATGATTATCAATTGAAAGTTTCTGAAAAGGTGGTCTACTCTTGCCAAACGCAGTGATTTATCAACCCATACAAATTGAATATCTAAAAAAAACAAGTGATCTCTTCTCAGAACAGCAATTAGCCGATTCATTCGTGCTGATCTTTCATTTAAAAGGAAACGGCCATATTTCGATCGGAACAAACACCAATCCTCTGCAAAAAAAGACACTTTATGTTTGCCCGCCTAACGAGACCTTTGGCTTTACACCAGCAGCCAATGGACATATAGATGCCTGTCTGATCAGGCTTCAAAGCTATATCAAGGAAAACGGCCAAGATATTTTCACACCATGCGCAGAATCAGAATTAGCCAAACTGAGACTTGTGAATGTTTCGCATATCGAAAACCTTGCAGTCCGGCTTCAAGAGCTTGCAACACTATGGAATGAATCGTCTCAGCTTTCTCAGCTTAAATGTGTAATTGAAGTACAAAGCCTGATTTATGACCTCTTTACTGCCAGTTTATCTGAGCAAACGGATACACATTCAGCAATCGAAAAAACAAAACACTATATCGAAACCCATGCCGATTCAAAAATCACGCTTGCCAAGCTGTCACAAATCGCAGGAATCAGCGCCAAACACTACAGCGAAAGCTTTAAAAAATGGACTGGACAGAGCGTAACAGAATTTATTACGAACACAAGAATCACCAAAGCGAAACAGCTCATGGCAAAATCAAACTGCAAATTGAAAGAAATCGCTCACCAATCCGGTTATCAAGATGAATTTTATTTCAGCAGAATCTTTAAAAAATATACAGGGTGTTCACCTACAAGCTATATGAAAAAACGACGAAAAAAGATCGCCGCTTATGGAAGGGGGACAATGGGCCATCTCATTCCTCTTCATCACATACCCTTTGCCGCTGCTCTGCATCCGAAATGGACGTCTTACTACTATCAGCATTATTCGACAGATATACCCGTCCAGCTCAGTGCATACCGCTTTAATGAAAAGTGGGAAGAAAACCTGTACACATTATCGCAGGCAGAACCAGATGTGATTGTCAGTATGGATTCTATTTCTCCGGAAGAACAATATCACCTGAATCGCATCGCAGAAGTCATGTACCTTCCTTCAGAAGAAAGCTGGAGAACCCACTTTCTGCAAACGGCCTCATTTTTAAAGGAAGAATCCGAAGCAGAAAAGTGGCTCGCGGCTTATGACCGGCAGACAACAGCCGCCAAAAAAACACTTCAGCACGTTCAAGGGCTGCGTTTTCTCTTTTTGAGGCTGCATAAGCAAAACTTCTATCTGGCACATAACCGAAGCGTCCGCGAAGTTTTCTTTGGAGATTTAGGATTCAGCTCGGCAAAAACAGCTGACACACCTTCAGAGCAAGCGATTCCGTTAGAAAATATCGCAAATTACCAAGCTGACTGCATGATGCTTTTTCTTTTTAAAGAACCAGAGACCATAGCCTATTATCAGCAATTACAGCTGACAGAAGCATGGCAGAACCTAAGCGCCGTAAAGAATAACCGTGTTTATCTTCTATCCCTTGACCCATGGAATGAATACTCAGCTTGCGGGCACGAACGCATCGTTCAGCAAACTATTTCTTTACTATCCGGAGATTGTCCATGATAAATCAGAAATTTGTCCATGGTGTTATATCTATTCATTCTCTATAATTCTAATTGATAATAGTTATCAATTGACAGGAGGCCCTATAGATGAAAAAAATATCTCTAACCTTATTAATCTTGCTTCTCGCGCTGACGGCAGCAGCCTGCGGCAGCAAAAACGAATCGACCGCCAGCAAGGCAAGCGGCACAGCATCGGAGAAGAAGAAAATTGAATACCTGGATAAAACATATGAAGTAACTGTACCGACAGACAAAATTGCCATTACGGGAAGCGTTGAATCAATGGAAGATGCCAAACTGCTTGATGTTCACCCGCAAGGCGCGATTTCATTCTCAGGCAAATTCCCTGATATGTTCAAAGATATTACTGATAAAGCCCAATCAACCGGAGAAAAAATGGAGCCAAACATTGAAAAGATTTTAGAAATGAAGCCAGACGTCATCCTTGCTTCAACAAAATTCCCAGAAAAAACACTGCAAAAAATAAGCACAGCCGGCACAACGATCCCAGTTTCTCATATCTCTTCAAACTGGAAAGAAAACATGATGCTGCTTGCCCAGCTGACTGGAAAAGAGAAAAAAGCGAAAAAAATCATTGCAGATTATGAACAGGATCTAAAAGAAACAAAAACTAAAATCAATAATAAAGCGAAAGATTCAAAAGCGCTTGTCATCAGAATCAGACAAGGCAACATTTACATTTACCCTGAACAGGTGTATTTCAACTCCACGCTATACGGTGATTTAGGCCTTAAGGCGCCGAGCGAAGTAAAAGCTGCAAAAGCGCAAGAACTGATTTCATTAGAAAAATTAAGTGAAATGAACCCGGATCATATCTTTGTCCAATTTTCTGATGATGAAAATGCAGACAAACCTGATGCCTTAAAAGATCTGGAGAAAAATCCAATCTGGAAAAGCCTGAAAGCAGTCAAAGAAGATCATGTGTATGTCAACTCAGTGGACCCTCTCGCACAAGGCGGCACAGCTTGGAGCAAAGTCCGTTTCCTGAAAGCGGCTGCTGAAAAATTGACACAAAACTAATTCAGAGTAGGTTTTTGTATGTATTCAAAACAGTGGACACGTATCATATTGATTACTTCTCCATTTGCTATAGCACTGTCGCTTTTGCTTTCAATCCTTTATGGGGCAAAGCATCTTAGCACAGATATTGTTTTTACATCTCTTATTCATTTCGATCCGGGAAACACAGACCATCAAATTATATGGCATTCTCGGATTCCAAGGGCTGCCGGCGCTCTGCTCATAGGGGCAGCCCTTGCTGTTTCTGGAGCGCTTATGCAAGGCATTACGCGCAATTATTTAGCTTCGCCCTCCATTATGGGCGTTTCAGATGGTTCCGCGTTTATCATCACGCTCTGTATGGTTCTGCTCCCGCAATCATCGTCGATTGAAATGATCATTTTTTCTTTTATCGGCTCAGCGTTAGGGGCTGTGTTAGTATTCGGCCTTGCCGCCATGATGCCGAACGGATTTACCCCCGTGCAGCTCGCCATCATCGGTACAGTCACAAGCATGCTGCTCAGCAGTTTATCAGCGGCCATGTCGATTTATTTTCAAATTTCTCAGGATCTCAGTTTCTGGTACAGTGCCAGACTTCATCAAATGAGTCCGGATTTCCTGAAGCTTGCCGCTCCGTTTTTCCTGATTGGTATCATAATGGCCATGTCTCTCAGCAAAAAGGTGACTGCCGTATCCTTAGGCGATGACATTTCTAAAAGTCTGGGCCAAAAGAAAAAAACCATAAAAATCATGGCGATGCTTTCCGTCATTATTTTAACCGGCAGTGCCGTAGCGCTGGCCGGAAAAATTGCGTTTGTTGGTTTGGTTGTTCCGCATATCACGAGATTTCTCGTCGGCTCTGATTACAGCAGGCTGATTCCGTGTTCCTGTATTTTGGGCGGAATCTTTTTAACCCTGTGTGATCTCGCAAGCCGATTTATCAACTATCCGTTTGAAACACCGATTGAGGTCGTAACATCCATTATCGGCGTACCTTTCTTCCTTTATTTGATTAAACGAAAAGGAGGGGAGCAAAATGGCTAAAAAATATGCATTGTTCATCGTTTTGATTCTCGTTGTCAGCTATTTCAGCTTAACGAGCGGATCATTTTCTGTTCGTCCGGCTGAGCTGCTCTCCACTCTTTTTCAAATCGATCCGAATCCGCAGTATGAAATTTTGCTGTTCGATCTAAGACTTCCGAGGGTTGTCATGGCTGCTATTATCGGACTCGGTCTTGGCATTGCAGGCGCTGTCATCCAGGCCATCACAAGAAACGGGCTTGCTGACCCAGGAATTCTCGGAATCAACGCAGGGGCAGGAGCCGGTATTGTGGCGTTTATGCTCTTGTTCCAAGGCCAGAAGGAAGTGACATCCATAGCTGCAGCGATGGGGATGCCGCTCTTTGGATTGATAGGCGGGCTCATCGCGGCGCTCCTGATTTACATATTTGCATGGCACAGAGGCAATTTAGATTCAGGAAGAATTATTCTGGTAGGAATCGCGATCAATTCAGGATTCAGCGCCCTTTCTTTGTTTTTATCATTAAAAATGGACCCGCAAGACTATCAAATGGCCATGGTGTGGAAAAACGGAAGCATCTGGTCTGCCAACTGGACGTATATCACAGCCGTTCTTCCGTGGATGCTGCTGTTTATACCGATTCTTATTGCCAAATCCCGCTTGCTCGACACCATTCGTTTTGATGAAGACACAGTCAGAAGCCTTGGCATATCATCAAATAAAGAAAAAACCATCCTGCTCGTCGCCTGTGTAGCAATCATCAGTGCCTGTGTCTCCGTAGCGGGCAGCATGGCGTTTGTCGGCTTAATTGCTCCCCATATTTCACGGAGGCTGTCCGGCGTCGAACATCGCTATATTCTGCCACTGAGCGGTTTAATCGGGATGCTGCTTGTGATAAGCGCAGACTTTGCAGGAAAACTGTTTTTTCAGCCCGCGGAAGTGCCCGCAGGCATCATTTTGGCGATCCTCGGTGTTCCTTATTTCTTATATTTGCTTTTTAAGCAAAAAAAGGGGGAGAATGCTTGAAAGGATCTCTTTCAGAACACAAAGCCGGCAACAGGAGGTTCACGCTGTACCTCCCTCCTTCCTACAGCGCAGATAGCGGGGAATTCCCTGCTGTTTATGTGCAAGATGGCCATTCTTTGTTTCACGGCCAAATTGAATTATTAGAAAGCATATTTCAACAGCAAAGGCTCCCTCAACTTGTACTAATTGGTATCGAACCTGAAAATCGGCTTGACGAATACACGCCATGGCCGGCTGCATCACTCAGTGATCGATTCCCGGACTTCGGAGGCATGGGGTATGACTATCTGTCTGACATGACAAACCGGTTCATTCCGTTTATCGAAGAAAACTGGAACGTCGCCAGGAAACCGCAAACAAGAGGAATGATCGGTGCCTCATTAGGCGGCCTCATCTCAATGTTCGCCTTATTAAAGTATCCGTCAGTGTTTGGGAAAATAGGTTCTATCTCAGGTTCATACTGGTACGAGAACGCAGCGGAAACCATTCATATTTCTTCTTTAACACCCGGCACTGCGCGTATTTTCATGTCTGTCGGCAGTGAAGAAGGCCGTGGAAAACAATCCATTCAGCGGCATATGCTGAAAAAAACAAAGCAAGTTCACCAAAGTTTAAAAGAAAAAGGCTTCACTGAAGACCAGCTTTGTCTTTCAATTGAAAAAGGGGCGGTGCACCACCGCAAGTATTTCTGCAAACAGTTCATCACCGCTCTCGAATGGCTATACGGAAAAAACCGCTCAATCCTATGAGCGGTTTTTTATGCTTTCTGCAACACTGGTTTTAATTCAAAACGATTCAGCATATAGCCAAACAAAGCAGCCAATATCTGCTGGAACAGCATGCCGATCACTACTGGAACGGCAACCTGAGATGGGAAGAACGTAACGGCAAGAACTGCGCCGGCACTGATATTCCTCATGCCTCCCGTAAATATAAGAGAGACTATTTCCTCTTGGCGCCTTTTCATCATTTTTCCGATCAGCCAAGCAGCGGCATAGCCTGTTAACGCGATAAAGAAGACCGTTACAGCTATTCCTGCAAACCTCAAATCAATGGCTTTGAAATAAGGAGCAATCGCTGAACTGTTAATCGCAATCACTGCCATCAAGCAAAGCTTTGAAAAAGGCGACAGCGCGCTGCTCACAGATGCAGTTCGTTCAGGAGATGACATCTGATTAAACAGCATGCCCAGAAAAGAAGGAATCACGACCATTACAATCAGGCCTTTCATCATTCCCCACACGTCCATATGAACCTGAGCGCCGGCCAGCAATGAAAGGCTCAGCGGTACGATTAGCGGTGACAGCACAGTATCAACTAAGATAATCGAAAGCGTCAAACCGACATTTCCTTTGTACATCGCTGCCCAAATCAAGCTTGTAATCCCAGTAGGAATTACGACAGCCAACGTTAAACCAGTGATCGTTAAAGGGTCGCCTTTAAAGATAAGATGGCCGCTTCCCCAAGCAAAAAGCGGCATAAAAATATGAAGAACAAAAAGTGCAAGAATCATAGGGAGAGGGTGAGATAATGCATGTCTCAAAGATTGAAAGTTCGCGCTTAAACTGCCTGCAAACGTAATAAACGCAAAGATCCAAGGCACTGCGCTTTCATATCCATTTAAAAATGGAGACAACAGCACGCCCAACACCACACTAGTCGGCGTTAAAAGCGGCATCACCCTCCCCAATACACGGTTCAGCTTCTGAAGCATCATATGCAAGTCCCCTATTTTAAATTTCTCTTCTCTCTATTATATCAATGCTGCTTAACCGTATGTTATATAAAAAAGCCCAGATCTCGTTAATCTGGGCTTCCCTATTTTATGCCATCTGTTTCATTAGAGACTTACTCGCTTTATTCAAACCTTTTAACTCGGCTTCAATGCCTTGTTCTTTAAACTTCGCAACAATCTTATCAAGTGCTGCCGCTCCAGAATCATCCCATACATGAGCTTCCGTTAAGTCAATCACGACCCGCTCAATATCCTCTTGATAAATAAACGCATTTGCAAGATCCGTCACTGACGCAAAAAAGATCTGCCCCTTCACTTGATAGGTTCTAAGCTTTTGATCCTCTGCATGAGAAACGATTTTCAGCTTCGAGATTTTTGCCACAAAGAACACGGCACTTAAAAGAACGCCGACAAATACACCCTTAGATAAGTCATCCGTCACAACAACCGTTATCACAGTCACAACCATGACAATCGAGTCCGTGAGCGGCGCTTTTTTGAGTCCTTTTAAAGAAGACCAATCAAATGTGCCGACAGACACCATAACCATTACAGCCACTAACGCAGCCATTGGGATTTTCACCACGACATGACTTAACACCGCAATTAAAAACATCAGAAAAGCACCAGCCACAAATGCTGACAAACGTCCGCGCCCGCCCGCTTTTGTGTTAATGACAGATTGTCCGATCATAGCACAGCCTGCCATGCCGCCAAAGAATCCGGTCACGATATTCGCAATTCCCTGTCCTCGGCTCTCTTTATTTTTATCACTGTCCGTATCCGTCATTTCATCAATAATCTGTGCTGTCAGCAACGATTCAAGCAACCCGACAAACGCTAAAGCAATCGAATAAGGAAAAATAATTTGCAGTGTGTCAAAGGTTAACGGAACATCGGGAATTAAGAAATGCGGCAATGAACTAGAAATATTGCCCATATCACCAACCGTCCGCACATCCACATGGAAAGTGACCGCAATAATTGTCATCACAATGATCGCAACAAGCGGGGACGGAACAGCAGTCGTAAACCTCGGAAGCACATAAATAATAACCAGCGACCCGGCAAGCATCGCATACATACTCCAAGAAGCACCTTCAAACTGAGGAAGCTGCGCAGAGATGATAAGGATCGCCAGCGCATTTACAAACCCGATCATGACAGAACGCGGGATGAATTTCATTAATCTCGCTATTTTACTGATACCTAAAATCACCTGAATAATGCCTGTCAAAATCGTTGCCGCAAATAAATACTGAAGCCCATGATCAGCAACGAGCGACACCATAACGACTGCCATTGAACCAGTCGCAGCTGAAATCATGCCAGGTCTTCCGCCAAAAATAGAAATAATAATGGCTATACAAAATGACGCATATAGACCGACCATCGGATCCACACCGGCTATAATAGAAAAGCCGATCGCCTCAGGAATTAATGCTAACGCAACTAAAATGCCAGCAAGAATGTCTTTTCGGATATTCCCGAACCATTGCTGTTGTAATGTAAAACTATTATTCAAATATAACGACTCCTTCTTATAAAAAAATAAATCCGCACCATATCTATTGTATTGGGAGCTTTTTTTATTTTACGGGAGAAAAATGAAAGAAAAACGACCGGGGAAAACGGGGAAACGTTGAGTATATTGTATTGAGGCAAGGAGTTGTCATACAAAGTATCATAATAAATTTTCATCAATTACGCAAGATGAATGCTGAAGAAAAAAATGGCTCAAACATAGTCTGAGCCATTTCGCTGGATTATATCATATCCGGATGAGACACAAGAATCGTTTTAATGGCAGTAATATCTTTTCTCTCATTTGGCAACGCACCTATACCCATCAATTCCTGGATGGCAGCCTCGTAGTTCTCAAGCGGAGTTTTCTCCGTAATTAATTCAGAAAGCTGAGGCATGTCCGCAGCACATGATACCGCATCCTCCATAATTTGGCGCGCCTCTCCGGTTCCAACAATCGTCACACCGTTAGAAAGCAGCTGGAAAGGCCTGATTTTCATCTCATACGTATCATCAAATCCCATAGGCACAAGTCTTCCGCCCTTGTTAATTAATGGATATGCCCATTCAAGCTGATTACCGATCGCGTCAAAGATCACGTCAAATGTTCTCCCTTGGTTAATCCGTTTGACCTCATCTATCGTTAAATCCTGAGGGTGATAAACATAGTCAGATATTCGGCGCGCCGCTTCTGAACGGTACTCACCAACCTCCGTCGCAACTGTCAGCCTAGCGAGTTTTTTTACCATGATTTGAACAAGCAGTCCAATCGGCCCTGAACCTAATACCAGTACAGAATCGTCAGGTTTGATAGCAGCCCGCTCAATTACATTTAACACACAAGAAAGCGGCTCAATTAAAGTGGCTCGTTCCCATTCCATAGCGTCCGGGATTTTATACATAAATCGGTCCTCGCCCACATAATAATCGGCAAATGTGCCATGTGCCCCTAATCCCAGCTGCCAGTCTTCAAATGTTTCACAATAACAAGTTAAACCTTTTCTGCAATAATAACACTTCCCGCAAAACTGAGTCGGATCGATCACAACACGATCACCAGGCTTAACGTTTTTAACCTCAGGTCCTGTTTCTGTCACCACGCCCACAGATTCATGACCAAGGATCATACCGTGAGTCGCGCGCATCTTTCCTTTTAGAACATTTAGATCCGTTCCGCAGATGCCTGTCCCGTATATTCTTACTTTTACATCGTTCATTTTTTTAATTTGAGGTTCTTCTACTTCTTGCAATTCCAGCCGTTCATTAGGAGTCCAGACCAACGCTTTCATATGTCTCTTCCTTTCTGTCCCAGCGAATTTGATCCAGCAGCTTCTGATGCAGCTCCTTCGTTGACGCGGCGATGCATGACTGCTGGTTATTGTAGCTAAGATCCGTCAGAAGTGTGTCATCCAAGGACTTTCCATACGCGTCAGTAATGACAACACCCGCTTTTTTCGCCAAAAACACACTTGCGGCAATATCATAAGGAAACAGATGCAGAACCTGCCCATTTCCTACAGCCTGAAAATCTTTTAGCAGCGCAGGATCGTCCTTTAATAAACGATTGCCGATATCCACATAGGCATCCATCTGCCCTGTGATAATTCTGGAGATAGAATATGAAGCGCTATTGAAAACAAAAACGCCTCCATTATTCGCTGACTGATCTATCAAATGACCGTACGCATCAATCATCAGATTCGAGGGATGCCCATTAAACTCAAGGCTCCAAAACATATGTTTAATGTCTTCCACCTTGCTCAGATTTGGCAGGGTGCCACGATAGCCTTCATAATAGATCCCCTCAGAATAAACATCCGCGTACATATAGGCTCCTGTTTTCAGCTCTAGCAGAAAAGCAAATTCAATATCCTTAATTTTTGCGTCAGGCTTGTACGCTGCTAATGCGATAGAGATACAAGACATTTCAAGACCTGCAGCTGCCGGACGCGTACCGTCAATCGGATCAACAATCAAAATATATTGAGGATTGTCTCCAAATATCTTCAATCCCCCATCTTCCGTATAAAACGCGACTGATTCTTTTTTGCTTTGCACATAATCCAGCACTGCGTTCTCAGCAGCCGCATCAATGTTAAACTGTGCATCTCCCCCTGGGGAATACCCGTTAACTAACCGGTTTTTCAGTGTTCCTTTCTGTCCCTTTACTTCCTCATAAACAAATTTTCCAAGCTCTATAATATATTCTTTCACTTGATATCCTCCAATAGCTTACGAAGTTTGAAACAAAGCACCTCAGCCTCACTAAGCGTAATCGTGAGAGGCGGACGGATTTTAAATACATTTCCGAATCCGTAACGGGAAGTACGTAAAATTAACCCATAATCCATAGCCCGTTTTGCAATATAATTGGTCAGTTCTACATCAGGCTCATTATTCTCTTTTACAATTTCAACGCCGATCATCAAACCTACGCCTCTGACGTCAGCAATAAAGGTAAATTCTTTCTTCATGTGCTCTAAAGAATCCATAATGTAATTCCCGACAATTGTTACATTTTCTAAGAAGCCAGGACGCTGCATGATTTCGATGGTCTTACAAGCCGCTGCCGAGGCCATCACATTTGAACCATAAGTAAATGAGTGATTATGGCCGGCTAATCCCATGTACTTATCCTCTGTAAGTGTAGCGGCAACCTGGAACCCCGTGCCGCCCAAACCTTTTGCGACCGTCATCATATTCGGTTTCACATCAAAGTAATCAGCGGCAAACATCTTGCCTGTACGGCCGAATCCAGTTTGAATTTCATCAAAAATAAGCGCGATATCATGCTCATCACAGAGCTTTCTTAATTGCTTAAAGTATTCCTTAGGCGGAACGATGTTTCCTCCATTACCGGAGATCGGTTCAATAATCATCGCGGCAATTTTTCCGTTGCTCGCATATTCGATAAAGTCATTAATTCTTTCTACACAAAGCATTCCGCATGAATCTGGTTTCTGATTGTAAAAACACCGGTTGCAATAGGGGTCAGGCACCTGCAAGCCAAAAGAAAACTGAGGGGGAAACGGCTCTCTTCGAAACGAATTTCCGGATAACGCAGACATCATATACGTTTGGCCAAGATGGCTTCGGAATAAAGAAATGACATCTGTTTTCCCTGAATAGTTTTGAGCCATTTTGATAGCTCCTTCATTCGCGGCAGAACCGCTGCTGACTTTGGGGTGAACTTTCGTGAGATTGTCGGGGGAGATTTCTACAAGTTTTTCAGCTAGTTTATTAACGGCGTTGGTTTGGTAGGATGAAGTGACATGTATCAGCTGGTCAGCCTGTTCTTTGACTGTATCAATAACTTCTTTATTGGTATAACCCAAATTCAAGTTGAAAGTAGCAGAAGCACAATCAATATATTCATTGCCCTCTGAGTCGTATAAATAAATGCCTTCTCCTCTTTCCATGACAACATCATCCACTTTGTAATATAAACTGTCTGGATTCGTAATTTCTTTAGTCCCCACTATCAACACCCCTATTTAATAAAATATGTAAAACTCGTTAATCATCGTATAAATTCTAGAAATTAATGTCAACTAGATAAATAGTAAAAATTGTTAATTATTTGTTAACGTTTGCATAGGGGGTTCCTATTTAAACAGCTTATGTTATGATAGAAATAAATGGATTTATTGTAAAAAAACTAAATATAAACTACATAAACGCTTATTTTGCTGCCAGTCCTATCATAAAAATTGTAGAGAGTATTATTTTTATCAAAGGAGATTAATGAATGAAAACTCGTTTACTGTGGATTGGATGTTTATCTTATGGATCGATCGCCTTTACTCTCGTTATACTTGGAGCCGTCCTGCCGGAATTACTTTCCCATTACGCCCAAAGCTACAGTAATGGCGGTGTATTAGTTTTTTCACAATTTATGGGGTTTTTAATCGGTGTATTGGGGATGCCTTATGCTGTAAAAAGAATGGGACGCAGAAAAGTCGTTGTAATTGGGCTAGCCATGATCAGCTGCGAGTTGTTTATTTATTTCCTTCCTCCATGGCCGCTGCTCTTTCTTCTTGTCAGTATGGCTGGACTTGGAGCAGGGCTGGTAGAATCCTGTGTAGGAACAATCATCCTAACAGCAATTAAAGAAAAACAAGCAATCGCCATGAGTAAGATGGAAGTAGCATACGGTTTAGGGGCACTTTTCATGCCATTGCTGTCTGGTTTTTTAATCAGCAATCATGTATGGGCATTGGCTTTTCTTGTATTGGGGGTAAGTTCATTTCTTTTAATGGTTGTTTGGAGCCGGATGAGTTTTGGCAGTTTAGACGATTTACTCAATCGTCAAACAGACACCTCGGCCGATGGAAAGCAACAAGCACCTACAAGTTTTCGAAAGCATGGCTTACTGTTTATTTGTTTAGCAGCTGCTTACTTCTTTTTTTATGGAGGCAGTGAAGTATCAATTGTTCACTTTATCCCTTCTATCTTTGCTGAGAAATGGGATATTTCAAACTCCTTAGCGACCATTACGGTAACAATATATTGGATCGGTATGATCATCGGCCGTTTACTGACCGGGCCGGTTTCCGAAAAATTAACCTATCATCGTTATCTTAGGCTGATAAATATCGGCGGCCTCATTTCACTCTGTATTTTGGCAATAAGCAAAACAGCTTTTGCTGGGTTTGTTCTTTGTTTCTTCTTAGGATTATTTATGGCCGGCATGTTCGCCATTGCTTTAATTATCACTAATCAATTTTACCCTGGAAAAACCGAACAAACGACAAGCATGCTGCTCGCTGCCAATGGATTAGGCGGCTCTATCCTGCCAATCGCAGTCGGATGGAGTCTAGATGAGTTTCCCGTACAAACTGCATTTTGGTTATTTACAACGCTCATGTTGATCATGCTTGGGATTGTATTGGTATTAAAAATGTTAGAGAACTTAAAAAGCAGAAAGCTCAATAAAATGGATGCCGACGAAAACAAACCGGTACAGATATAAAACAAAAAACCCAGCTCGATGAGCTGGGTTTAAGCTTGCTTGGCGGCGTCCTACTCTCACAGGGGGAAACCCCCGACTACCATCGGCGCTGAAGAGCTTAACTTCCGTGTTCGGTATGGGAACGGGTGTGACCTCTTCGCTATCGCCACCAAACAAGTTGAGAGTG
>NZ_BDFC01000007.1:0-492477 GCF_001748205.1 Bacillus sp. F56 | reverse complement strand
AAGATTGATGAAGTCGCATATGTGCGGTTCGCGTCCGTCTATCGGCAGTTTAAAGATATAAACGTCTTTATCGACGAATTAAAAGACTTAATAAAGAAAGAGCGTTAAAAGAGCTAAGAGGATTCTTCTAGCTCTTTTCTCATGTGCAAAATTGGCATTTGATAGATATAAGAAACGGTGTAAAATGAAAGGTAGAAACAAATTCGGAAGGTTTGAGAATGTATGGCTGACTATTGGAAAGATGTACTGCCTGTAGACCCGTATGTGGTGAAAAGCAGATCGATGCTGCAGGATATTGACAGACAAATTATTACACAACTGTACCAGCCCTTAATCGGCCCTGTTGCATTCTCTCTTTATATGACATTGTGGGGAGAGCTTGAACAAAACCGTCTGTGGGGCGGAGAGTCCACACATAGACAGCTGATGGGGATGACACAGTCCAACTTAAAAACGATCCATCAGGAACAGGGGAAGCTCGAGGGCATCGGATTGCTGAAAGTATATATGAAAGAATCCGAGCGGCAGGAGCGCCTCTTTATATATGAACTCCTTCCGCCGCTCAGGCCAAATGAATTTTTTGAAGACGGCATGCTGAATGTTTTTCTGTACAATAGGGTCGGAAAGACGAAATATCAGCAATTAAAACAATTTTTTACGCACCCGGCCATTTCAGAAGATGCGAAGGACATTACGCGGCCGTTTAATCACGCGTTTGAATCGCTGCAGCCGAGTGAATGGAAGCTCACATCTGATATGGAGGAAACGGTAAGACTTGCCGAGGGGAACGAGTATACTTCTGTCGGACAGGCTCCGTCGTACACCATAACGGAGGATGTGTTTGATTTTGATTTGTTTTTAGCGGGACTTTCTGAGACGATGATTCCGAGAAAAGCGATGACCCAGCAGGTGCGGGACACAATCAAAAAGCTTTCTTATCTGTACGGAATTGACCCTTTGCAGATGCAAAATGTCGTGATGAGCGCAATTGATGAGCATGATGTCATTACGACGGAGGCATTAAGAAAAGCGGCCAGCGACTGGTATCAAATCGAAAGAAACGGACAGCTGCCCGATTTAGTGGAAAAAACACAGCCGGTGCATCTGCGTGAAGGCGAAAAACCGGCAGAAGAGGATTCTCTGGACGGGAAGCTGATCGCATTGCTGGAGACGATTTCTCCGAAGAAGCTTCTGCAGGACATTGCTGACGGAACAGAGCCGTCAAAAGCGGATCTGAAAATCATAGAAGAAATTATGTTCGAACAGAAACTCGAGCCAGGCGTCACAAATGTGTTAATTTATTATGTCATGCTGAAAACCGACATGAAGCTGTCGAAAAACTATATTCAAAAAATCGCGTCACATTGGGCACGAAAAAAGGTGAAAACGGTCAGGGAAGCGATGAAACTCGCGATAGAAGAGAACCGCCAATACCTTGAATGGGCTGAGGGAAAAACAAAGTCTTCGAAACGAAACCAAAAAGTGATTCGCGAAGAAAAGCTTCCTGACTGGATGAAAGAAAAAGAAACAGCGTCCGATTCAGAATCCGGACAGCAGAAGCTGCATCCGCAAGATTTGGAAGAACAGAAGAAAAAGATGATGGAAGAAATGCAAAAACTGAAAAAATACTCTGCCTATTAAAGACAGAGATGCGGGGTGAGGAATAGATGGAACCAATCGGCCGTTCCCTGCAGGGCGTAACCGGCAGGCCGGATTTTCAAAAACGTCTTGAACAAATGAAGGAAAAGGTCATGAAAGATCAAGATGTTCAAGCGTTTTTGAAGGAAAACGAAGAAGTGATTGACCAAAAAATGATCGAAAAGAGCTTAAATAAGCTTTATGAATATATCGAACAAAGCAAGAATTGCTCCTATTGTTCGGAAGACGAAAATTGCAACAATTTGTTGGAGGGCTACCATCCGAAGCTTGTTGTCAATGGGCGGTCTATTGATATCGAATATTATGAATGCCCAGTTAAACGGAAGCTCGACCAGCAGAAAAAACAAAAGTCTCTTATGAAAAGCATGTATATCCAGCAGGATCTTCTCGGTGCGACGTTCCAGCAGGTCGATATCAGTGACCCGAGCAGGCTCGCGATGTTCCAGCATGTTACAGATTTTCTGAAAAGCTATAACGAGACGGGAAAAGGCAAAGGACTATATTTATACGGGAAATTCGGGGTGGGAAAAACGTTTATGCTCGCTGCGATTGCCAATGAGCTGGCTGAAAAAGAATATTCATCCATGATTGTCTATGTGCCCGAATTTGTGAGAGAGCTTAAAAATTCCCTGCAAGACCAAACATTAGAAGAGAAGCTCAATATGGTAAAGACCACACCCGTATTGATGCTAGATGACATCGGAGCTGAATCAATGACAAGCTGGGTAAGGGATGAAGTCATCGGAACAGTGCTTCAACACAGAATGTCCCAGCAGCTGCCTACTTTCTTTTCTTCTAATTTCTCACCTGACGAGCTGAAGCATCATTTTACGTATTCGCAAAGGGGAGAAAAGGAAGAAGTAAAAGCGGCAAGATTAATGGAGCGGATATTATATTTGGCTGCTCCGATCCGCCTTGACGGAGAGAACCGCCGCCATCCGTAACTGCTGCGGTTCAAAGGGGAAGGAACTGAGGGTATGAAACGAAAAACCGCTTTTAAATGGCTGGCAGTGCTGGCAGGTGCAGGTTTAATCTTTTGGGGAAATAAAAGATATTTGAATATATCGCCGAAAGAGATCAGGATATGGGTATTGTCGTTCGGTGTTTTTGCTCCGCTGATGTTTATCGGGATATCCATCGTCAGGCCGCTCGTTTTATTTCCGGTGTCTGTTATTTCAATAGCGGGCGGACTTGCGTTTGGTCCGCTTCTCGGCACGTTTTATACGTTAGTCGGTTCAATGTGCGCTTCAGCTGTTTCGTTTTTTGCGGCCGGTTTGTTTGCGGCGAAAAAGAACGGCTATTATGAAAAGCTTGAAGCCATCCAGAAGCAAATGGAGGATAACGGATTTTTCTATATCTTCCTTTTAAGAATCCTGCCGATCAATTTTGATTTCGTCAGCTATGCGGCAGGCCTTTCCAATGTCAAAGCGATGCCGTATTTTGCGGCGACGGCTGTGGGAATCATCCCTGGGACCATTGCGCTGAATGTTCTGGGAGCGAGCTTTTTGTCTGGTAATCTGCCAGCTTTCTTTCTTGTTCTCGCTCTGTATATCGTGTTTATTTCGCTGCCATTAATCTTCAGAAAGAAAATGCAAAACTTGTTCCAGGAATCAAATTAAGATTTGCCAGTGACCTTTACGTCTATTTTAAAAACATCCCCCATATACTTGTAACAGATGCCGTAAGGGGGGACAAACATGCTTGAAATAATCTTTGAAGATGACCATGATGCATCCGCTTTTTTACATCTCATTCAGCATTCGGACGATCGGAACAATATCATTGTCCGTGAAGGCATACGAAAAATCGGGATTAAAAAAGCGAAGCCGGCTTTCTCTATTCAACGTTTTATGGAGCCGATTCTGGTCAAATTTTTTTTGGAATGCAAAGAAGACGAGCATATGCTGTCATTGATTGAGGAAACATATTGTTTCACTGACCAGGATGAACAGCAGCAAATTCTTCAGCTCGCACACAGTATTATTGAAGGTGAAGCAGACGATCTTCAGTTTGAGCCGCTGAAGCTTTCACGGAAACAATCTATTTTGGATGAACTCCAAACGATCTGTTTAGAGGAAGGCGTATTTTACATTCGCTCTTTTCAGACCTTCCGGCTTGGATCATACTATAAGCAGCTGAGAGATATTACAGAAGCAGCGATTGATGAATATAAGATGGAACAGGAATATCAAAACTTTATTCAAACACTCAGAGACTATGTAAACGCCAAACAGCCGCGTATCAAAAAAGTGCATATTGTCCATGATGGTTCCTTTACATTATGGGAGCTGCGCTATGTGCCGGAACGGGAAAAAATGAAATACATAGACAGGCGGTTTGTCCGGGATCATCCTATGTATATTGATTCTCATTTGCTCGCGCCTCTGATTTCCATTGCGCCTGATGAAGTCGTGCTTTATACCGACCAGCCCGAGCACATGATGGCAAGGACCATTCAAAACGTGTTTCAAGAAAGAGTGGAAATGCTCCCGCTGCACGCTTTTTCAGATGCAGAAACAACGGTGAAGCAATCGGAAGGATAAGGGCCGGCAGCCTGTATATATAAGGCTGTCGGTTTAAAAAAAGGAAACGCGGCCGTGTTGATTTTTTGGATTGAACAATTTATAATACATAGGAGATTAAGAAAGACACACGTATTGATAAGGACACGAAGGAATGATACCGGCTCAAAGAGAGGGAAGCCCCGGCTGCAAGCTTCCCAGCTAAGGACCATTCGCTTTACCGCCTTTGAACTTCAGCTGTGAACCCCTTGAAAAGGAACAGTAATGGCTGACGGGAACTCCCGTTACAGAGCTTAGAGCCGCAGGTGCCGTATTGGCTTTGCGGAAAAAAGGGTGGAACCACGATTCCGTTTATTCAACCTCGTCCCTTTCATAGGGGGCGGGGTTTTTTATATGCAAAAAAAGGAGTGACAAAGATGTCAGATATGGTAAAAATCACATTTCCTGATGGAGCAGTCAAGGAGTTTGCGAAAGGAACAACAACAGAAGATATCGCGGCATCCATCAGTCCGGGCTTAAAGAAAAAATCATTAGCCGGAAAACTGAACGGAAAAGAAATCGATTTGAGAACGCCGATCAATGAAGACGGTACAGTGGAAATCATTACAGAAGGCTCGGAAGAAGGTCTTCAAATTATGCGCCATAGTACGGCTCACTTGCTGGCTCAAGCGATTAAACGCATCTACAAGGATGTTAAATTCGGCGTCGGTCCGGTTATCGAAAACGGTTTTTACTACGATGTAGAAATGGACGAAGCGATTACACCGGAGGATCTGCCGAAAATCGAGAAAGAAATGAAAAAAATCGTCAATGCGAACCTTCCGATCGTTCGAAAAGAAGTCAGCCGTGAAGAAGCGAAAGCCCGTTTTGCGGAAATCGGTGACGACCTGAAGCTTGAACTATTGGATGCGATTCCTGAAGGAGAAACCGTTTCGATCTATGAGCAAGGCGAATTCTTTGACCTGTGCCGCGGCGTCCACGTTCCTTCAACTGGGAAAATCAAAGAATTTAAGCTGTTAAGCCTTGCAGGCGCATACTGGCGCGGTGACAGCAAAAACCAAATGCTTCAGCGCGTATATGGTACAGCTTTCTTCAAAAAGGCTGATCTTGAAGAGCATCTTCGTATGCTAGAAGAAGCGAAAGAACGCGACCACAGAAAGCTCGGCAAAGAATTAAAGCTGTTTGCGAACTCTCAGAAAGTCGGACAAGGCCTGCCGCTTTGGCTGCCAAAGGGCGCAACAATCCGCCGCGTCATCGAGCGCTACATTGTCGATAAAGAAATCAGCCTTGGCTATGAGCATGTGTATACACCTGTGCTCGGCAGCAAAGAGCTGTATGAAACATCAGGGCATTGGGACCATTATCAGGAAGGCATGTTCCCTCCGATGGAAATGGACAATGAAACACTTGTATTGCGTCCGATGAACTGCCCGCACCATATGATGATTTACAAACAAGACATTCACAGCTACCGCGAGCTTCCGATTCGGATTGCGGAGCTGGGAACGATGCACCGCTATGAAATGTCAGGTGCGCTGTCAGGGCTTCAGCGCGTACGCGGAATGACGTTAAACGATGCACACATCTTTGTGCGCCCGGATCAAATTAAGGATGAGTTTATCCGTACGGTCCGTTTAATCCAGGATGTATATGAGGATTTCGGTTTAAGTGATTACACATTCCGTCTGTCTTACCGCGATCCGGAAGATACAGAGAAATATTTTGATGACGATGAAATGTGGAACAAAGCGCAATCCATGTTGAAAGAGGCAATGGACGAAATCGGCCATGACTATTACGAAGCAGAAGGTGAAGCGGCATTCTACGGCCCTAAACTTGATGTTCAAGTAAAAACTGCAATCGGCAAAGAAGAAACATTGTCTACGGTTCAGCTTGATTTCTTATTGCCGGAACGTTTCGATCTGACATACATCGGTGAAGACGGCAAGCAGCACCGTCCGGTTGTCATTCACAGAGGCGTCGTCTCAACAATGGAACGCTTTGTCGCCTTCTTAATTGAAGAACACAAAGGCGCACTGCCGACATGGCTTGCACCGGTTCAGTTCCAAGTCATCCCGGTTTCTCCGGCTGTGCATTTAGACTACGCGAAAAAAGTGCAGGAACGCCTGCAGCGTGAAGGTCTGCGTGTTGAGGTCGACAGCCGCGATGAAAAAATCGGCTACAAAATCCGTGAAGCACAAATGCAAAAAATCCCGTACATGCTGGTGGTCGGTGACCAAGAAGCAGAAAACGGCGCGGTAAACGTGCGGAAATACGGTGAACAGAACTCTGAAACGATTTCTCTTGATGAGTTTGTCAAAAAGGCAGTAGCTGAAGCGAAAAAATAAAATAAAAAAGCATGATCTCATTGAAGAGATCATGCTTTTTTATTTCTCTAATATAGGAAACAAATCATGAAGGCTGCTGATGATGTAATCAGGCGATACGTCAGTTTCGTTTTTCTTATCCGTCCGGTTGATCCAAACGGTTTTGATTCCGGCTCTTGAAGCGCCTAAAATATCAGTATTCAAATTATCGCCGACCATGATGGCATCGTCTTTTTCAATATTCATCAGCTTAAGGCAATGTTCAAAAATGGAAACATCCGGCTTGCCCTTGCCGAATGCGCCAGAGATGACAATTTCATTGAAGTAAGGGGCGAGCTCAGGCACACCGGCAAGCTTCTCCTTTTGCAGACTCGGATCGCCATTAGTCAAAAGCAATAATTCATATTTGCCTTTTAATTGATCGAGTACAGCAAATGTTTCATCATATACAAACGGGCGTTTTCTGCGCTCTGCCGCAAAAAACTCTCCCAAGTATTCGCCATATGCAGGATCATCGATCCCAAGCGCTTTAAGTCCGTTTGTCCACGCATTTCTTCTGTACTCCGGCACAATCTTGTTCAACTTTTCAAAGCCCTCGCTGATAGGCTCTGAGAAATTGGACCACAGTCCTTCAAACGGGTTAATGCCGATCATCACTGTATATGGATACGTCTCATATGACATGTACAATTCTCTCGCCGCTTCGCGAACAGCTGCTTCGAATTCCTCCGGGTCAAGGCCATATTTTTTCTCTGCCTGTGAGCAAGTTTCTGCAAATGTTGTTCTGACGCTTTTTTCGTCCCAAAGTAGTGTATCATCTAAATCAAAAAATACGGCTTTCATGATCTTCTCCTCTGCTTCAGATTCAAATCTTTCTGCCAAAAGGCTCATGTTTTATTTTACAATAGATAAAAGCCTTGTGAAATATGTTTTCAGATGATTTTAAAAAAACAGTCAGCCGCAAAACGAAAACATGCTAGAATGAAAACGGAAAGAACAGGTGACATGAATGATTCATTTGATGATTATGATGCTTGAGAGGGTAGGGATTATTGTTATATTAGGGTTCATTCTCGCCCATACGAAACTTTTCAGACAAGCTCTTCAGAATCCGGACGGCTATAAAGGAAAAGCGGTTTTGATTTCTATTTTTTCTCTTTTCAGCATCATCAGTAATTATACAGGTATCGAAATTCAAAGAAATATGATCGTAAACAATGACTGGGTGCTTACGATAGATCCATCGGGCTCTATCGCGAATACCCGTATTTTGGGTGTGGAAATCGGAGGCCTTCTCGGAGGTCCGTTTGTAGGGACTGGAATTGGCATACTGGCGGGCCTGCATCGTCTTTCACTCGGTGGCAGCACGGCCTTAAGCTGTGCCGTGTCATCCATTTTAGCGGGTGTTCTTGCAGGCTTGATCGGCAGGTATTTTACGAAGCGATATCGAATGCCGACACCGCGTATCGCCGCTCTTGTGGGAATCGGCATGGAGTCCCTGCAAATGCTCATTATTTTGCTGATGGCAAAGCCGTTCAGTGACGCTTGGGAGCTTGTCAGCATGATCGGGATTCCGATGATCCTGATCAATGGTACAGGCAGTTTTATTTTTCTGTCGATTATTCAAGCAATCATTCGCAAGGAAGAGCAGGCGAGGGCTCTCGAAACGCATCGAGTGCTGACGATTGCTGATCAGACACTGCCATTTTTTCGCCAAGGATTAAATGAAAACTCCTGTAAAAGTGTAGCGGCTATTATCCATAAGCTGACTGGAACAGATGCGGTGTCTCTCACTGATAAAGAAAAGATCCTTGCGCATGTCGGCGCGGGCATGGATCACCACATTCCATCAAAAAGCCTGATCACCGGCCTGTCCAAAAAGGTAATTAAAACAGGGCATATCATGAAGGCGATTTCGAAGGAAGAGATTGAATGCACGCATGCTGAATGCCCTTTGCACGCCGCAATTGTCCTGCCGCTGACATCGAACGGCAACACAATCGGCACCTTAAAAATGTATTTTAAAAGCCCGGCAGGCCTTAGCCAGGTAGAGGAGGAGCTTGCTGAGGGACTGGCCATGCTGTTTTCGACACAGCTTGAGCTTGGGGAAGCAGAGCTGCAAAGCAAGCTTCTCAAGGATGCTGAAATCAAGGCGCTTCAAGCACAGGTGAATCCGCATTTTTTATTTAATGCGATCAACACGATTTCTGCGCTCTGCCGCACAGATGTTGAAAAAACCCGCAAGCTCCTATTGCAGCTCAGTGTTTATTTTCGTTCAAACCTTCAAGGAGCGAGACAGCTGCTGATCCCGCTCTCAAAGGAGTTAAACCATCTTAACGCCTATTTGTCATTAGAACAGGCGCGTTTTCCCGGGAAATATAAAATTGAGCTCAATATCGACAGCAGACTGGAGCAGATTGAAATCCCTCCGTTTGTTTTGCAGGTGCTAGTCGAGAACGCGCTTCGGCACGCGTTTCCGAAAAAACAAGACATGTGCAAGGTTACAGTCTGTGTCATATCTGATAATGTGTCCGTCTATATGAAGGTGACGGATAACGGACGCGGAATACCGGCGGACGTCCTGCAGGAACTGGGGAAGAAGCCATTTCCGTCTAAGGAGGGAACCGGGACAGCGCTTTATAACCTAAATCAGCGGCTGATCGGTTTATTCGGACAGCAGGCTGCGCTGCATATCAGCAGTGAGGTTCATAAAGGGACAGAGGTTTCCTTTCAAGTGCCAATGCAACAGATGAAAGAGGGAGAAGAACATGCTCAGGGTGTTAATAGTTGATGATGAGATGCTGGCAAGGGATGAACTGGCTTACTTGCTTAAGCGGACCAATGAGGAAATGGAAATCAATGAAGCGGAAAATATTGAATCCGCTTTTGACCAAATGATGGATCAAAAACCTGATTTGCTGTTTTTAGACGTTGATTTATCCGGAGAGAACGGTTTTGATATCGCAAAGCGATTGAAGAAAATGAAGCATCCTCCTGCTGTTGTGTTCGCGACAGCGTATGACCAGTATGCGCTCAAAGCGTTTGAAGTGGACGCTCTTGATTATTTAACCAAGCCTTTCGATGAGGAAAGAATTCAGCAAACACTGAAAAAATACAAAAAAGTCAATCGGGATATTGTCGAAACAGATCAAAACAGCCATGCCGGGCAGCATAAGCTCGCGCTATCTGTGGGTGAATCGATTGTGATCGTGGATACGAAGGACATTATCTATGCTGGAACAGAGGATGGCCATGTTAATGTAAAAACCTTCGATCATTCTTATACGGTCAGCGAGACGCTTGTTGTGATAGAGAAAAAGCTTCCGGATTCTGATTTTATCCGCGTCCATCGGAGCTTCGTCGTCAATACCGAATATATTAAAGAAATTCAGCCATGGTTTAATTCAACGTATAATCTGATCATGAAAGACGGATCGAAAATACCGGTCAGCCGGACATATGCGAAAGAATTGAAAAAGCTGCTCCATATTTGATGGGCGGCTTTTTGCATTTCAGCCATTTGATTCTGCAACTCAGGCCCGCTATTCGGCATGTTATCTTGTAAGCGCTTCATAATGGGAGATTCTTAATTATAATGAGGGTACCAAAGAGAAAGAGGTGAAGAAAATGAGTGCTAAAAAAGTGTATGGGTTTTTAACACAAGCATTTATTTTTGCCGTCATTATGCTGGTTTCGAATATGATTGCTGCTATTGTCCCAATACCTATCCCCGCATCGGTTGTAGGGTTGGTCTTATTATTTCTCCTATTATGTTTGAAAGTCATTAAACTGGAACAAGTGGAAACGCTCGGAACGTCTTTAACCTCTCTGATCGGATTTTTATTTGTTCCGTCAGGTATATCTGTTATGAATTCGCTTGGTGTGATGCAGCAATACGGCCTGCAAATTGTTCTTGTCATTCTGCTCGCAACGATTATTTTGCTGGGGGCTACGGGATTGTTTTCTCAGCTGATTCTTTCGCTGGGCGGAAAACGCAAAACCGCAGCGGACATGAAAACAAAAACAGTGCAGAGCCCGCAGAACAATAATGAACTTGTTCACCATTAAAGAAACAGGAGGTTCATCACATGGAAAGCACAATGAGTCCTTATTTTGGGATTGTCGTATCACTTGCTGCATTCGGCATCGGCACCTTTTTATTTAAGAAAACAAAAGGCTTCTTCCTTTTCACTCCTTTGTTTGTTGCCATGGTGCTTGGGATCGCATTTTTAAAAATCGGCGGTTTTTCCTACGCAGACTATAATAACGGAGGAGAAATCATTAAGTTTTTCCTAGAACCGGCGACGATCGCTTTTGCCATTCCTTTGTACAAACAAAGAGATAAGCTTAAAAAATACTGGTGGCAAATCATGGCCTCCATTATTGCCGGCTCTATCTGCTCTGTCACGATTGTTTATTTGCTCGCAAAAGGCATTCATCTCGATTCGGCCGTAATGAAAAGCATGCTTCCGCAGGCGGCTACAACGGCAATTGCGCTTCCTTTATCAAAAGGCATCGGGGGCATCAGCGACATCACAGCCTTTGCGGTCATCTTTAACGCTGTCATCGTATATGCGCTCGGAGCATTGTTCTTGAAGGTGTTTAAAGTAAAGAATCCGATTTCTAAAGGATTGGCTCTCGGAACATCCGGACATGCACTTGGTGTAGCGGTCGGGATTGAGATGGGAGAAGTTGAAGCTGCGATGGCGAGTATTGCGGTTGTCGTAGTAGGAGTGGTAACGGTTCTGGTCATCCCAGTGTTCGTGCAGCTGATCGGAGGATAAGCCAAGGCTGAATGCCTTGGCTTTTTTCGTTTATGGTGCGTGGGTGAGCGGTTCAGAAACTTTACATTCTGGTTGAGGATGAAAGATTTTCTTTTTCTCTCTTGCGCTCATAGAAAACCCATGTTACAATGTAAAAGTTGTTCCGGATAAGTCGTCCTTGACTAAAGATCCGGTATTGTGTAGAATAGTTATTGAATTGAATATAAATCACAAGCAGAAGCACCCGCTTCTCACCTGATTGACACATGCATGTAGTTGGCAGGTTGACCGTACATTTTTATTGATACAGATGTTCGTAGTGTGGGTGTTTTATAATGCCCACACTTTTTGTTTGCCTGCAGAATGCAGTCAAAATGAGTTGTGAATCAATTCGAAGAAACTATGGAGGTGGCTCATTATTAGCAAAGATCAATTGGTTAATGAGGGTATCCGTGCACGTGAGGTCCGTTTAATCGGACAAAATGGCGACCAGCTTGGAATCAAGTCCCGTCAGGAAGCACTTGAAATCGCCGGCCGCGCAAATCTTGACCTTGTGTTAGTTGCAGCGAATGCAAAACCGCCTGTCTGCCGAATCATGGACTACGGTAAGTTCCGATTTGAGCAGCAGAAAAAGGAAAAAGAAGCACGCAAGAATCAAAAAATCATTAACTTAAAAGAAGTTCGGTTAAGTCCGACAATCGATGAGCATGACTTTAACACGAAATTGCGCAATGCGATTAAATTCCTTGAAAAAGGCGATAAAGTGAAAGCTTCTATCCGCTTTAAAGGACGCGCAATCACTCATAAAGAAATCGGTCAGCGTGTGTTAGACCGTTTTTCTGAAGCATGTGCTGAGGTTGCGACTGTCGAAACAAAACCAAAAATGGACGGCCGCAGCATGTTCTTAATGCTCGCGCCGAAAAACGAAAAGCAATAAGGAGGAAATCCCATGCCAAAAATGAAAACTCACCGCGGATCTGCTAAACGTTTTAAAAAGACAGGTTCTGGGAAGTTAAAACGTTCTCACGCGTATACAAGTCACTTATTCGCTAACAAATCTCAAAAGCAAAAGCGTAAGCTTCGCAAGAGTGCTGTTGTAAGTGCAGGAGACTTCAAACGTATCAAACAAATGCTTGCTAACATCAAGTAATCGGATAAGGAACAATTAGGAGGGAAATTTAATGCCAAGAGTAAAAGGCGGAACTGTTGCGCGTAAGCGTCGTAAAAAGGTTCTTAAATTAGCAAAAGGTTATTTCGGTTCAAAACATACATTATACAAAGTAGCTAACCAGCAGGTCATGAAATCTGGAAACTATGCTTTCCGTGACCGTCGTCAGAAAAAACGTGATTTCCGTAAACTTTGGATCACTCGTATCAACGCAGCTGCTCGCATGAACGGCCTTTCTTACAGCCGTTTAATGCACGGTCTTAAGCTTTCTGGTATCGAAGTAAACCGTAAAATGCTTGCTGATCTTGCTGTAAACGATCTTACTGCATTCAATCAGCTTGCTGATGCTGCTAAAGCTCAATTAAACAAGTAATCATATAGAGCCGCTCTCCAGTAGAGCGGCTTTTTTATATAAAGGATGAGGCAACATGGTTATTGCAGTCTATTTGGTGTTGATGAATCTGTGCGGTTTTTGGGTGATGGGCGTTGACAAACGAAAAGCGCAGCAGCACAAATGGAGAATTTCTGAAGACCGGCTGTGGCTGATAGCCATCGTGTTTGGAGCGCTCGGTGTCTGGCTTGGCATGCAAACCTTCAGACATAAAACGAAACACGCTTCTTTTAAGTACGGAGTACCGCTCCTTCTGGTAATAGAAGCGATTCTCATTGGTATTTACTACAGTCCGTTTGATTTATAAAAAGCAGAAAAGCGTTTTAACGCTCTTCTGCTTTTTTTGCAAGTTTAATGGGCTGGTCCCAGTCAATTTTACAATTTGGATATCGTTCCAGCACTTTTTCTTCAATGTTCTCAAAATCTTTTGCAGAGAAATGCTTCAGCTTTTCAGGAGATTCTGTCCAGACAAAGATGGTGTGGATAAACAGAGGATGATCCTTGGAAGGAATATGCTTTTCTCCTTCAAAAAGCACGCCTTTATACGTCAGCTGAAAGTTCTTTCGGGTATTGTTCTGTTCATCGATAATATAAAAATGTTCTTTTGATTGGGCCAGCTTAAGCCTTCTCTTTGGATTCGCGACATATTTGACCACGGCATAAATACAATAAGCAAAAAGTGCAAGCAAAATAATCCTTAGAACCATGACAAACATTGTGTGAAGGCACCTCCCTTATTGTGATGATCTGATGTAATACGAAGAGCATAGAAAAAAGTTTCACTTTTTCTAAAAGAAAGTTCTAAAAACATATACCCGATTTTCAAGTGAAATAGTCGTATGGTTAGCGCCATGTTTTGTATAATAAGAATGCAGGACTGATGAAGGAGGGTTTGGAACATGGAAAAATTAGATAAAACATTGACCATGCTGAAAGATTTAACAGATGCAAAAGGCATTCCGGGCAATGAAAGAGAAGTAAGGCAAGTGATGAAATCATACATAGAACCATTTGCTGATGAGGTGACAACAGATCGCCTGGGCAGTTTAATTGCTAAAAAAACTGGTGCAGAAAACGGCCCGAAAATTATGATCGCCGGACATTTGGATGAAGTCGGCTTTATGGTGACACAAATCACAGATAAAGGCTTTATCCGTTTTCAAACCGTTGGCGGCTGGTGGGCTCAGGTTATGCTTGCCCAGCGCGTCACCATCGTCACAAAAAAAGGAGAAATCACAGGGGTTATCGGATCTAAGCCGCCTCATATTTTGTCTCCTGAAGCAAGAAAAAAATCAGTGGAAATAAAAGACATGTTTATTGATATCGGAGCTTCAAGCCGGGAAGAAGCCTTGGAGTGGGGCGTGCTTCCGGGAGATATGATTGTTCCGCATTTTGAATTTACGGTTATGAACAATGAAAAATTCCTGCTCGCAAAGGCTTGGGACAACCGCATCGGCTGTGCAATTGCAATTGATGTGTTAAGAAACTTACAAAACACTGATCATCCAAACATTGTGTACGGCGTCGGAACCGTGCAGGAGGAAGTCGGCCTGAGGGGAGCGAAAACGGCTGCACACACCATTCAGCCTGATATTGCGTTTGGGGTCGATGTAGGAATCGCAGGAGACACGCCTGGCATTTCCGAGAAGGAAGCGCAAAGCAAAGTGGGTAAAGGCCCACAGATTATCGTTTACGATGCATCTATGGTCTCTCACAAAGGTTTGCGCGATGCAGTTGTTGCTACCGCGGAAGAAGCAGGCATTCCGTACCAGTTTGATTCGATTGCCGGCGGCGGAACTGATTCGGGAGCCATCCATTTGACGGCAAATGGCGTTCCTGCGCTGTCCATTACTATCGCAACGCGCTACATTCATACGCACGCAGCCATGCTGCATCGTGATGACTATGAAAACGCCGTTAAGTTAATTACAGAAGTCATTAAGAAGCTAGATCGTAAAACGGTTGATGAAATTACCTACCAATAAAGATACGGAGGAATCCGCCTCAACAGGCGGATTCTATTTTTTTTGTCTGTACAAATTACAGCGGAGTGACTACAATAAAGAGGATACCGAAAATGTCCTGAACTTGAAGATCTACGATACCCAGCTCATTTAAAAGGAAGGGAGGGTAAACAATCTATTTTGTAAGCGCTTTCTAATCTAAGGGAGGATGAACAAAATTGAAAACAAAAAAAACATGGAAACGTTTCTTTCACTTTTCGAGTGCCGCTCTGGCTGCAGGTTTGTTATTCACTTCCGCTGCTCCCGCAGAGGCCGCGTTTTGGGGTGCATCCAATGAGCTGCTTCATGACCCGACTATGATTAAAGAGGGGAGCTCATGGTATGCGCTCGGCACAGGGCTTACGGAAGAACGGGGACTGCGGGTGTTGAAATCTTCAGACGCTAAAAATTGGACCGTACAAAAATCTATTTTCAGCACACCGCTATCGTGGTGGTCCAATTACGTGCCGAATTACGAGCCGAACCAATGGGCGCCGGACATCCAATACTATAACGGAAAGTACTGGCTGTATTATTCTGTTTCTTCTTTTGGAAGCAATACATCTGCCATTGGCCTGGCATCTTCCACAAGCATCAGTTCGGGGAGCTGGAAAGACGAGGGCTTGGTGATTCGTTCGACAAGCTCAAATAATTATAACGCCATTGATCCGGAGCTGACATTCGACAAGGATGGCAACCCGTGGCTCGCGTTCGGCTCTTTTTGGACCGGCATTAAGTTGACCAAGCTTGATAAGAATACGATGAAGCCTACAGGCTCGCTCTATTCGATTGCATCCAGACCGAATAATGGCGGTGCATTGGAAGCCCCTACTCTTACGTATCAAAATGGTTACTACTATTTAATGGTTTCATTTGATAAATGCTGTGCCGGCGTAAACAGTACGTACAAAATTGCTTACGGAAGATCTAAAAACATTACAGGCCCTTATCTTGATAAAAGCGGAAAAAGCATGCTCGAAGGCGGAGGCACCATTTTGGATTCGGGCAATGATCAATGGAAAGGACCTGGAGGCCAGGATATTGTAAATGGAAACATTCTTGTTCGCCATGCCTATGATGCCAATAATAACGGCATTCCGAAGCTTCTTATCAATGATTTGAATTGGAGCTCTGGCTGGCCGTCCTATTGAATCAAAAAGCCGGGGCAGAGCCCGGCTTTTTTTAAAAGAAAAGATTGACAGTGTAATAGTCAATTACTATAATGAAGTTGTTCGTACAAATTATTATTTATAGGTTTGTTTTCTATCATTAGTACGTATCTTTTTTTCTTGTGTTTGAAAGCGTTTTATTTTATGGGAAAGGGGCAGTTTACATGCTTCAGACAAAGGATTATGAATTCTGGTTTGTGACAGGAAGCCAGCACCTATACGGGGAAGAAACGCTGGAACTGGTGGATCAGCATGCGAAAAACATTTGTGAGGGGCTCAGCGGGGTTTCTTCCAGATATAAAATGGTTCATAAGCCCGTCGTCACTTCACCGGAAACGATTAGAGAGCTGTTAAGAGAAGCGGAGTACAGTGAGACGTGCGCTGGCATCATTACATGGATGCACACATTTTCCCCTGCAAAAATGTGGATAGAAGGCCTTTCCTCTTATCAAAAACCGCTTTTGCATTTGCATACCCAATATAATCGCGATATTCCGTGGGGTACGATTGACATGGATTTTATGAACAGCAACCAATCCGCGCATGGCGATCGAGAGTACGGTTACATCAACTCGCGAATGGGGCTTAGCCGAAAAGTCATTGCCGGCTATTGGGATGATGAAGAAGTAAAAAAAGAAATGTCCCAGTGGATGGATACGGCGGCTGCATTAAATGAAAGCAGACATATTAAGGTTGCCAGATTTGGAGATAACATGCGTCATGTCGCGGTAACCGACGGAGACAAGGTCGGAGCGCATATTCAATTTGGCTGGCAGGTTGACGGATATGGCATCGGAGATCTTGTTGAAGTGATGAATCGCATTACGGACGACGAAGTTGACACGCTTTATGCGGAGTATGACAGATTATATGTGATCAGCGAGGAAACAAAACGTGACGAAGCAAAGGTAGCGTCCATTAAAGAGCAGGCGAAAATTGAACTAGGCTTAACCGCTTTTCTTGAACAAGGCGGATACACAGCGTTTACGACATCGTTTGAAGTGCTGCACGGAATGAAACAGCTGCCGGGACTTGCCGTTCAGCGCCTGATGGAGAAAGGCTACGGTTTCGCCGGTGAAGGGGATTGGAAGACAGCGGCCCTTGTACGGATGATGAAAATCATGGCCAAAGGAAAAAGAACTTCCTTCATGGAAGATTACACGTACCATTTTGAACCGGGAAATGAAATGATTCTGGGCTCTCACATGCTTGAAGTGTGTCCGACTGTCGCTTTGGATCAGCCGAAAATCGAGGTTCACCCGCTTTCGATCGGCGGCAAGGAGGACCCTGCGCGTTTTGTATTTAACGGCATCAGCGGTTCGGCCATTCAAGCCAGCATTGTTGATATTGGCGGGCGTTTCCGCCTTGTGCTGAATGAAGTCAACGGCCAGGAAATTGAAAAAGACATGCCGAATCTGCCGGTGGCCCGAGTTCTCTGGAAGCCGGAACCGTCATTGAAAACAGCAGCGGAGGCATGGATTGTAGCCGGCGGCGCACACCATACCTGCCTGTCTTATGAACTGACAGCGGAGCAAATGCTTGATTGGGCGGAAATGGCGGGGATCGAAAGTGTTCTCATTTCCCGTGATACGACAATTCATAAACTGAAACACGAGTTAAAATGGAACGAGGCGCTTTACCGGCTTCAAAAGTAGAGGGGGATGTCACATGGCTTACACTATAGGGGTTGATTTTGGAACTTTATCTGGAAGAGCAGTGCTGGTTCATGTCCAAACAGGGGAGGAACTTGCGTCTGCTGTAAAAGAATACAGGCATGCTGTCATTGATACCGTCCTGCCCAAAACGGGCCAAAAGCTGCCGCGCGACTGGGCGCTGCAGCACCCTGCTGATTACCTCGAAGTCTTGGAAACAACCATTCCGTCTTTACTTGAACAGACGGGCGTTGAACCAAAAGACATTATCGGGATTGGGATTGATTTCACGGCATGTACAATCCTTCCTATTGACAGCATTGGACAGCCGTTGTGCATGCTGCCTGAATATGAAGAGGAGCCGCACAGCTATGTGAAGCTCTGGAAGCATCATGCGGCACAAAAACATGCTGATCAGCTCAATCAAATCGCGGAAGAAGAAGGAGAGGCTTTTTTACAGCGGTACGGAGGAAAAATTTCTTCAGAATGGATGATTCCAAAGGTCATGCAAATAGCTGAGGAAGCGCCTCACATTTATGAAGCGGCTGACCGGATCATCGAGGCTGCGGACTGGATCGTGTACCAGCTGTGCGGCTCGCTCAAGCGAAGCAACTGTACTGCAGGGTATAAAGCGATTTGGAGTGAAAAAGCGGGATATCCGTCAGATGTTTTTTTTGAGAAATTAAACCCTTCAATGAAAACGATTACAAGAGATAAATTGGCAGGGCCGATTCATTCAGTAGGGGAAAAAGCCGGCGGCCTGACTGACAAAATGGCAAAGCTGACAGGGCTTCTTCCGGGAACGGCTGTTGCGGTTGCCAATGTGGATGCTCATGTTTCCGTGCCGGCGGTCGGCATCACAGAGCCAGGGAAAATGCTGATGATTATGGGAACCTCAACGTGCCATGTTCTTCTTGGTGAAGAGGTGCATATCGTTCCAGGGATGTGCGGCGTTGTGGACAACGGAATTCTCCCGGGCTATGCGGGATATGAAGCCGGACAGTCCTGTGTTGGCGATCATTTTGACTGGTTTGTGAAAACGTGTGTTCCGCAAGCGTATCAAGAGGAAGCAAAGGAAAAAAACATTGGTATTCATGAGCTGCTGAGTGAGAAAGCAAACCATCAAGCGCCGGGTGAAAGCGGCCTGCTTGCTTTAGATTGGTGGAATGGCAACCGTTCAACTCTTGTTGATGCAGATTTAACAGGGATGCTGCTTGGCATGACCCTGCTGACGAAGCCTGAAGAGATTTATAGAGCGTTAGTTGAAGCGACAGCCTACGGAACACAGATGATTATCGAAACGTTCAAAGAAAGCGGTGTTCCGATTGAGGAGCTGTACGCAGCCGGCGGAATTGCTGAGAAAAACCCGTTTGTCATGCAGATTTATGCGGATGTGACAAACATGGATATTAAAATCTCTGGGTCACCGCAAGCCCCAGCCTTAGGATCTGCCATTTTCGGCGCGCTAGCAGCAGGCAAAGAAAAAGGCGGATACGACGACATCAAAGATGCAGCGGCGAACATGGGAAAACTGAAAGATATATCTTATACGCCAAATGCCGAAAATGCCGCCGTCTATGAAAAATTGTACGCTGAATATAAAGAGCTGGTTCATTATTTCGGAAAAGAAAACCATGTCATGAAGCGTCTGAAAACGATCAAAAATCTTCAATTTTCATCTGCTGCCAAAAAGAATTGATAAAGGGTGATGGAGCATGCTTGAAACATTAAAAAAAGAAGTGCTGGCTGCCAACCTGAAGCTTCAGGAGCATCAGCTGGTAACCTTTACGTGGGGAAATGTCAGCGGCATTGACCGTGAAAAAGAAAGAATTGTCATCAAACCTAGCGGAGTCGAATACAGCGACCTGACAGCAGAGGACTTGGTTGTTTTGAACCTTGAAGGAGAAGTCGTCGAAGGCTCGCTTAAGCCTTCTTCAGATACACCTACCCATGTTTATTTATATAAAGCCTTTCCGAATATCGGGGGAATAGTCCATACCCATTCTCAATGGGCGACAAGCTGGGCGCAATCAGGCAGAGACATTCCGCCTTTAGGCACGACTCATGCTGATTATTTTGACAGTGCGATTCCGTGTACTAGAGAAATGTACGATGAAGAAATCATTCATGAGTACGAATTGAATACAGGAAAAGTCATAGCGGAAACCTTTCAGCATCATAACTACGAACAGATTCCAGGTGTGCTCGTGAATAATCACGGACCGTTCTGCTGGGGCACGGATGCCTTAAATGCCATTCATAACGCAGTTGTATTAGAAACGGTTGCCGAAATGGCCTATCACTCCATTATGCTGAACAAGGATGTAACCCCAATTAATACAGTCCTGCATGAGAAGCATTTTTATCGAAAACACGGAGCAAATGCGTATTATGGCCAGTCATGATACGCCTGTGTCACCGGCTGGCATTCTGATTGACTTGGACGGTACTGTATTCAGAGGAAATGAGTTGATCGAAGGAGCAAGAGAAGCGATCAAAACGCTTAGGAGAATGGGAAAGAAAATCGTCTTTTTAAGCAACCGGGGGAATATCTCCCGTGCCATGTGCAGAAAAAAACTTCTTGGAGCGGGGATTGAAGCGGATGTAAACGACATTGTTCTGTCGTCGAGTGTAACGGCGGCCTTTCTGAATAAACATTATCGTTTTTCAAAGGTATGGGTGCTTGGAGAACAAGGTTTGGTTGACGAGCTGAGACTGGCCGGTGTGCAGCGTGCGAACGAACCGAAGGAAGCGGATTGGCTCGTCATCTCCCTTCATGAAACGCTTACGTACAAAGATTTAAATCAAGCTTTTCAAGCGGCCGCCGGCGGCGCTCGTATCATTGCTACAAACAAAGACCGCTCTTTTCCAAACGAAGACGGAAATGCCATTGATGTGGCCGGAATGATTGGGGCGATAGAGGCTTCCGCTCAAGCGAAGACTGAACTTGTTGTCGGAAAGCCGTCATGGCTGATGGCTGAGTCTGCCTGTACAGCAATGGGGCTGTCCGCACATGAATGCATGATTATAGGAGACAGCATTGAATCTGACATTGCAATGGGAAAGCTTTATGGCATGAAAAGCGCCTTAGTGCTTACTGGTTCTGCGAAACCGGGAGAACAGCGTTTGTATACGCCGGATTATGTGCTGGAGTCCATAAAGGATGTAACCAAATTGGCTGAGGAGGGGATTCTGATATGAATCGTATCGCAGCTGACGTTCAGCGTGCTTTTGAACACGCCGGAGAAGAGACGTCTCCTATAGCAGTTGAAGAAATTGTTCTCGGTAAACAAGCAGCTGATTCGCTTTTGGATTATGTAAAACGAAAAAACTACAAACATATTGTCCTTGTTTGCGACGCGAATACACACCGCATTGCAGGAATTGATTTGGAAAACCGGCTGAATCAAGCAGGATTTCAGGCCGAGTGCCTGATCATTCCAGAAAATGAAGCCGGAGATGTGACAGCTGATGAACGATCGCTCATTCATGCGCTGATCCATACAAAACAAACAACGGATGTCATGATTGCAGTCGGTTCGGGCACGATTCATGATATCGTCCGCTTTGCGGCGTTTCAGAGAGATTTGCCGTTTATCTCTTATCCGACTGCTCCATCTGTAGACGGTTTTACGTCAGCCGGGGCGCCGATTATTTTATACGGCACGAAAACAACCATTCAAACGAAGGCCCCATCTGCGCTGTTCGCTGATCTGGATCTATTAAAAGCGGCACCGCAATCAATGGTGGCGGCTGGGTTTGGTGACATGCTCGGTAAAATAACATCTTTAGCAGATTGGGAAATATCCCGGCATCTTGCCGGCGAGCCTTATTCGCCAGCAGGAGCTAAGATCGTTCAAGAGGCGCTTGACGCCTGTATCGCACACACAGAAGAGATCGCGCTGAAAACGGAAATCGGCATACGGGTGTTGATGGAGTCTTTAATCGTATCGGGGCTTGTCATGCTGGCCTTAGATCATTCCCGTCCGGCATCAGGCGGCGAGCATCATATTTCACATTGGATTGAGATGGAGTTAATGGAGAAAAAACGGCCTCAGATTCTTCATGGGGCAAAGGTGGGCTGTGCCGCTGTTTTATTAACTGACACATACAGAAAGCTCGCAAAGGATGAGGGATTGAATGAATTTACACCAAGCCGGCGGCAATCCATCCAATCGGCTTATCAAACACTCCCGGAAGGAGAAGTGCTTGCTGATTGGCTGAGATCAGCCGGAGGCCCTGCGTATTTTGACGAAATCGGTGTCGGACAGGATTCCGTCAAAAATGCCTTCAGACACGCGCACACCTTAAGAGACCGCTGCACCGGATTAAGAATCATCAATGAAAACAAAACGCTGATCAATCATGGTCTATATGAATAGCCCGCACCTCGAATGGAAGGGGTAACGCAGATGAAAAAAATGACTGTCTGTTTTCTTGTGCTCATGATGCTGCTGACATTACTCATTGCCGGGTGTTCAGCAGAAAAATCATCCGGCAAATCGGGTGAAACTGAGCTGACCTTTTGGACATTTAACGGGCTTCATGAGCAGTTCTATGTGGAAATGGTGAAGGAATGGAACAAAAAATATCCTGACCGCAAAATTAAGCTGAATACGGTCGTTTATCCGTATGGGCAAATGCACGATAACTTATCTATCTCCTTAATAGCGGGAGAAGGCGTCCCTGATATTGCCGATGTCGAATTGGCCCGTTTTTCAAACTTTTTGAAGGGCTCTGACATACCGCTTGCCGACTTGACTCCGCTGATTGAAAAGGACCGCGATAAATTCGTTGAGGCGCGGCTGACCCTGTACAGCAAAAACGGAAAGCTTTACGGACTCGATACGCATGTAGGGACAACAGTCATGTTTTATAACATGGATGTGATGAAAAAAGCCGGCGTCAATCCTGACGATATTAAAACATGGGATGATTACCATAAAGCCGGACAGAAAGTGCGCAAAGTGACCGGGAAGCCGATGGGAACCGTGGAAACAAATGATTCCGGAACCTTCTTATCTATGATTTCACAGCGAAACTCAGGCTATTTTGATAAAAACGGCAAGCTGATCCTCAATAATGACACCAACGTAAAAACACTTCAATATTTAAAAGACATGATCAATGATAAAACGATGATTCCTGCTCCAGGCGGCGGGCATCACAGTGAAGAATACTACGGTTTTATGAACCAAGGAGGAGCTGCTTCAATCCTCATGCCGATTTGGTATATGGGAAGATTTATCGATTATATGCCTGATCTGAAAGGGAAGATTGCCATCAGACCGCTCCCGGCATGGAAAGAGGGGGGCGACCGCTCGGCAGGCTTGGGCGGTACGGCAACCGTTGTACCGAAGCAATCCAAGCATGTTGAGTTAGCAAAAGAGTTTTTGGCCTTTGCGAAGGGCTCTAAAGAAGGAAATAAAAAACTCTGGAGCGTACTCGGGTTTGACCCGCTTCGCTGGGATGTTTGGAGCTCCAAGGAATTGAAGGAGAAAAACAAATACACGGATTACTTCCAAAACGGAACAGGCATTTTTTCTGTGCTGCTCGATATCAAGGATGAAATCAATCCAATTTATTTACATGAGGATTTTGCAAAGGCTTCAGACCTTGTCAACAGAAGCGTATTGTTCGACGCGCTTAAATCCCAGCAAAAAACGCCTAAACAAGCCTTGGACAGAGCGGCAGGTGAACTGAAACAGAAATAGAATCCCATTCAAAAAGTGAAAGCGGGGAGGTTCTCATGAAACCTGTGAAAACGGGAACGGTTCATCCCGTTCCTTCAGCTGCGAAACAATCAGGCTGGCGAGATCTATTTTATTCGAAAAAAGCGGCGCCCTATCTGTTTACAGCGCCATTCGTTTTATCCTTTCTCGTATTTTTTCTATACCCCATCATTAGTGTCTTCATCATGAGCTTTCAAAGAATTTTGCCGGGAGAGGTGCCGTTTGTCGGATTGTCTAATTATACAGCGCTAAACAACCCGACGTTCTATACCGCCCTTTGGAATACGCTGGAATACACCTTTTGGACGCTGATCGTGCTGATTCCTGTCCCATTGCTTCTGGCCATATTCCTGAATTCAAAGCTGGTCAAATTTCGAAATATATTTAAATCAGCGCTATTCATACCGGCATTGACCTCCACCATTGTCGCGGGGATCATTTTTCGGCTGATCTTCGGAGAAATGGAAACGTCTCTGGCTAACTCCATCCTACTCAAACTCGGCTTATCACCTCAGAACTGGATGAACAATGAACATACCGGCATGTTTTTGATGGTGCTGCTTGCTTCGTGGAGATGGATGGGAATCAACATCCTTTACTTTTTAGCAGGTCTGCAAAATGTGCCGAAAGAGCTGTACGAAGCTGCTGATATAGACGGGGCGAATACGATGAAAAAATTCCGACACATTACGCTGCCGTTTCTCAAGCCTGTTACCGTATATGTGCTGACCATCAGCATTATCGGCGGCTTCAGAATGTTTGAGGAAAGCTACGTGCTTTGGCAGAATAATTCCCCGGGTAATATTGGTCTGACGCTTGTCGGATATTTGTATCAGCAGGGGCTTGCCTACAACGAAATGGGGTACGGAGCGGCCATCGGCATTGTGCTTTTGATTGTGATACTTGTTGTCAGCCTGATTTCATTAAAGCTGTCAGGCTCGTTTAAGGGGGAGGGATAAATGTTGCGGAACAGTCCTCAGTTTAGCGTTTACAGAATTGCGCTGACTCTGTTTTTTATGATGCTGAGCCTATTGTATATTTTTCCGATTTTCTGTTTGCTTTTAGGGTCCTTAAAGCCGTCATCTGAGCTTTTGCGTGTGGGGCTGAATCTTGACATTGATCCTAAAGTAATGAGTCTTGATAATTATACATTTCTGTTTAACGGCGGCAGCATTTATTTCAAATGGTTCTTTAACAGCCTTGTGCTTGGGCTTTTCACAACCGTGCTCACCCTGTTTTTTTCTTCGATGATCGGGTACGGGCTTGCGGTTTATGATTTTAAGGGCAGAAGTATCATCTTTGTTCTTGTGCTGATTATCATGATGGTTCCGCTGGAGGTTATGATGCTTCCTCTGTTTAAGCTAACCGTCGGTCTGCACTTGATCGATTCATATACGGGTGTCATATTGCCGTTCATCGTTTCACCTGTTGCCGTATTCTTTTTTAGGCAATATGCGCTTGGTCTTCCAAGGGATCTGTTGGATTCTGCAAGGATGGACGGCTGTACGGAATTTGGCATCTTTTTCAGGATTATGGCGCCGCTGATGAAACCGGCTTTCGGGGCGATGATCATCCTTCAGTCCTTAAACAGCTGGAACAATTTCTTGTGGCCGCTGATTGTGCTTCGGTCGAAAGACATGTTTACGCTTCCAATTGGGCTGTCCAGCTTGCTGAGCCCTTATGGAAATAATTACGACATGCTTATCTCCGGCTCGGTATTTGCGATTTTGCCGGTTATTATCATTTTCTTGTTTTTTCAAAAATACTTTATCTCCGGCCTGACGGTAGGGGGAGTCAAAGGTTAATGAAGGAGGAAACGTGTGATGAAAAAAGCACGAATGATTGTAGACAAAGAATATAAAATTGGTGAAGTAGACAAACGGATTTACGGATCGTTTATCGAACATATGGGGCGTGCGGTATACGAAGGCATATATGAGCCTGATCACCCTGAAGCGGATGAAAATGGGTTTAGAAAAGATGTCCAGTCGCTGATCAAAGAATTACAGGTTCCGATCATCCGTTATCCGGGCGGAAACTTTTTATCTGGATACAACTGGGAGGACGGTGTCGGACCAGTCGAAAATCGCCCGAGACGGCTTGACTTGGCATGGCAAACGACAGAAACCAATGAAGTGGGAACAAATGAATTTTTAACTTGGGCAAAAAAGGTGAACACCGAGGTCAATATGGCCGTCAACCTTGGCACAAGAGGCATAGATGCCGCCCGTAATCTTGTTGAATATTGCAACCATCCGAAAGGCTCTTACTGGAGTGATTTAAGAAGATCACATGGCTATGAACAGCCGTACGGCATCAAAACATGGTGCTTAGGAAACGAAATGGATGGACCGTGGCAGATCGGCCACAAAACAGCTGATGAATACGGACGGCTAGCCGCAGAGACAGCAAAGGTCATGAAATGGGTTGACCCATCAATTGAACTTGTTGCCTGCGGCAGCTCAAACAGCGGCATGCCGACCTTTATCGATTGGGAAGCGAAGGTGCTGGAGCATACGTACGAGCATGTTGACTATATCTCTCTTCACACCTACTACGGAAATCGGGATAACAATCTGCCAAACTATTTGGCCCGTTCCATGGATCTGGATCATTTCATTAAATCTGTCGCCGCAACCTGTGACTATGTAAAAGCAAAAACACGCAGCAAGAAAACAATCAATCTCTCTCTGGATGAATGGAACGTATGGTATCACTCAAATGAGGCTGATAAAAAAGTCGAGCCGTGGATCACTGCGCGTCCGATTTTAGAGGATATTTACAATTTTGAAGATGCTTTATTAGTCGGCTCGCTCCTCATTACGATGCTGCAGCACGCAGATCGTGTGAAAATCGCGTGTCTTGCGCAGCTTGTCAATGTCATTGCGCCGATCATGACGGAAAAAGGCGGAGAAGCATGGAGACAGCCGATTTTCTATCCATACATGCATGCTTCTGTTTACGGAAGGGGCGAGTCACTGAAACCGCTTATTTCTTCTCCGAAGTACGACTGTTCTGATTTTACTGATGTGCCATATGTTGATGCTGCTGTTGTGTACTCTGAAGAGGAAGAAACCCTCACTATTTTTGCGGTAAACAAGGCTGAGGATCAGATGGAGACGGAGATTTCGCTCAGAGGCTTTGAATCCTACCAAATCGCAGAGCACATCGTACTTGAGCATCAGGATATCAAAGCGACAAACCAGCATAACAGAAAGAATGTCGTCCCGCATTCCAACGGAACATCGTCTGTTAGCGAAAACGGCTTAACTGCTCATTTCACGCCGCTTTCCTGGAATGTAATCCGCCTGAAAAAACAATCATAAGAGAAGCAAAGCCGGAGATTTCTCTCCGGTTTTTCTTTTTTCTCAGTAGATATCATTCAGTACCTTGTAATGTTCAGTAGTGGATGTTACCATATGGATAAGTGATGGGAAAAATAAACAAAATTGACCAGCCGCAGGGAGGATCTTATGATGAATGCTCAATTTAAAAAGGGAGCATTAGAGCTATGTGTGCTTGTATTAATATCCGAAAAAGACCAATACGGATATGAGCTTTCTCAAAACATTTCCAGACACATGGCAATTGCTGAAGGCACCTTATATCCTCTTCTCAGGAGACTGACGAAAGAAGAGTATTTAGAAACATATATGGCGCCGTCTTCCGAAGGGCCTGCCAGAAAATATTACACGATGTCAAAGCTTGGTTTCGTGCGAATGAAACTGCTGCTGGCAGAATGGGAGCAGTTCACAGCATCTGTCAATCAAATCATTGATGCGGCAAGGGGAGGAGAACGATGAATCAAGAACAGTTTTTACAGGAGTTAAGTAAAGCGTTACAGCCGCTTTCTAAAGAAGAGCGGAATGAGGTCTTATTTGATTTTGAAGAACATATTACAGAAGGGATGAAAGAAGGCAGGCCGGAAGCGGACATCATCAGGGAACTCGGCTCCCCAAAACAAATAGCAAAGGAATTGGTGCCAGATGTCACGGAAACTGCTCCAGCAGTGCAGCGCCCTAAGAAGAACCTCTTTCAGATGGCATGTTCAGCAGCAGCGATAAGCATCTTAAATTTGATTTTTGTACTGGGACCAGCTATTGGCATTTTTGGAGTGTACGTGGGTTTATGCGGGGCGGCGCTTGCACTTTCTGTATCACCAATTATGTTTGTCGGCATGGTGATGTTTCAAATGAATACGCACATGATGCTGGAGTTCTTTTTATCACTCGTGTTTGGCAGTCTGGGGCTGCTCTTGTGTATAGGGCTGTGGCATTTAGGCAAGCTGCTGTATGGCATGAGTTTGCGATATATCAGATATAATTTTAAGCTGGTGACGGGGGCGCAGACATGAAAAAAATCATAATAGGATTGATCGCAGTATTTGCAGTCGGGGTAATCGGAGCTGTTATCTCTGCTGCTGCCTCGGATTTTACAAAAGAAGAGGTGAAAGCTGCTGAAACATATGATCCTGCAGATATTAAAAAAATTGAGGTAACAACGAGCTCGATGCATGCAGAGGTCAAAAGCGGGCAAACGGATGATATTCAGGTAGCTGCTGAAGGGCAGGTCAGTGATAAAAGCAAAAAGCTGTTCGATGTGAGCCAAGATGGAAATTCATTAACAATCAATCAAATAGCACGCGAGAATATCATCTCTTTTATACCGTGGGGCAGCGAAAAGGATATGAAAATCACAATCACGATTCCGGAAAAGAAGTATGAAGAGATAACCGTAACGACAACCTCTGGCGATATTTTGATAGAAAATACGCAAACGGATCAATCAGTTGCTGACTCTACATCAGGAAATATTGAGCTGAAGCATACACGCATCGAAAACGAGCTGACGCTAAAAACAACGAGTGGGGAAATTCAAACTGACCAAAATTCATTCGGCCAAGGTGAGGTAAAGACAACAAGCGGATCAATAAAAAGCAGCCGCACAACAGCTGAAAAGGTGAACTATAAGACAACTTCCGGTGATATTGATCTTCTTCAGGATCATCAGAACGAAGAGCTCGACATCGTCACTACGAGCGGAAGTGTGTCAGTAGAGTATCAGAAAGAACCTGTATCTTTGGCAGTGGATTTTCAGGCAGACTCAGGGGATGCCGCGGCCAATCTCGATCACATCTTGTATAAAGAAAAATCAGAGCACCGTATTGTAGGTTATGTAGGTGATAGCCCCTCTAACCATTTAAAAGTTCGTACAACATCTGGAGACATTGAACTAAACTAACTGCCTCAAGCCGGCCCATCCCAGCCGGCTTTTTTGTATAGGAAAAAATGACCGCTTTTCCCCATGAAATTATGATATATTTATGAAAAACAGCAAAGGGGATGGGAGAAAATGAATGCGGTTACAATCGTGATAGCGTCAATGTGTATTTTGGCTATTGCCTATCGTTTATACGGAACATTTATGATGGTGAAGGTTCTCAAAGTGAATGATGACAAGCCGACACCCGCTCACACGCTTGAGGATGGGAAAGACTATGTGCCCACAAATAAATGGGTTTCGTTCGGCCACCATTTTGCCGCGATCGCAGCGGCCGGGCCGCTGGTCGGACCCATTCTGGCGGCGCAGTTTGGCTATTTGCCGGGGTTATTGTGGCTGTTAATCGGGGCGGTAATAGGGGGAGCCGTCCATGATATTGTTGTGCTGTTTGCATCAATGCGCAAAAACGGAAAATCGCTGTCGGAAGTGGCGAAGGATGAGCTTGGCCCTGTCGCCGGCTTTTGTACGGGACTTTCCATGCTGTTTATTATCACGATTACGATGGCGGGTCTCTCGATGGTCGTGCTGCACGCGCTTGAACGCAATCCGTGGGGGACATTTGCGGTAGGGATTACGATTCCGATTGCGATGGGCGTGGGCTTATTTTATAAGAAAACGGGAAATTTAAAGCTCGCGTCAACGGTCGGTTTTCTCTTTTTAATGGCAGGAGTCTTTATCGGCCCATGGGTACAGACTACCACGCTCGGTGACTTTTTAACACTTGATACGAAAACGCTTGCAATCGCGCTCCCTATTTATGCGTTTTTTGCCGCTGCGCTTCCTGTTTGGCTGCTTCTCGCACCGCGTGATTATTTAAGCAGCTTTATGAAAATCGGTGTTTTTATCGCTTTGATTGTTGGTGTTTTTGTCGTCAATCCGTCCATTCCGTTTCCTGCGTTTACAGAATTCGTAAAAGGCGGCGGGCCTGTGCTGGCAGGACCTGTCTGGCCGTTCATCTCAATAACCATCGCCTGCGGGGCGATCTCTGGGTTCCATGCCTTTGTCGGCTCAGGAACAACACCGAAAATGCTGAATAAATGGAGTGATATGAAGCCGGTGGCGTTTGGCGCAATGCTTGTTGAGTGTCTTGTCGGCATCATGGCACTGATTGCGGCAACCGCCTTACAGCCTGCTGATTACTTTGCGATTAACAGTACGCCGGAGGTTTTCCGTACGCTTGGCATGAATGTCGTCCATCTGCCTGAATTGAGCAGGGAAATCGGCTTGGACTTAGAAGGGAGAACTGGGGGAGCCGTCACGCTTGCGGTGGGTATGACTTATATTTTTACCGGAATGCCGTTTTTCAGCCATTTGGCCTCATACTTTTTCCAATTTGTCATTATGTTTGAAGCGGTATTTATTTTAACAGCGATTGACGCCGGTACACGTGTTGCCCGTTATTTGATCCAGGATTTCTTCGGAGAGGTATATAAACCGCTGAAGAAAACAGACTGGATTCCGGGCTCTGTATTTGCCAGCGCGCTTGCCTGTTTGATGTGGGGGTACTTGCTGTATTCAGGAGATATCGGTTCCATTTGGGCGCTGTTCGGCGTTTCCAATCAGCTGATGGCGTCAGTAGGGCTGATTATCGGAGCGACCATCGTGTTGAAAATCGCCGATAAACGCCGATACATTTTGACATGTCTTATCCCGCTTGCCTATTTATATGTCACTGTCAACTATGCGGGCTATTGGATGGTGTGCCATGTATATCTTAATCCTGAAGCAGCAGGATATAGTGTATTGAATGGCGTATTATCTATCATCATGCTGGTGTTAGGCTTCATCATTATTGTGGCGGCCGTGAAAAAGTGGGCGCAGATGTGGAGAGATCCGAGTTTAAGGATGGAAGCATCTATACCGGGCTAGAAGGACTATTGAAATGCTGAGGGGGCGTGGCAATGAATCTATCAATGAAATATCTTATTCTATACGTATCGGACAGCAAGCGGGCTATTCATTTTTATCGGGATATTTTAGGACTGCCGATTCGTGCTGAACACGGCACATATGTCGAATTTGAAACAGGATCGACGATATTGGCCCTTAATACGAGGGAAAGCGCCAGAGATATCACAGCGCTGGATATTCCGGAAACATCTGCTTCAAACACATTTGAAATCGGGTTTGTTACTGAAAATGTAGAAACTGTCATCAAAAGGATGAGAGAACAAGGCGTCTCGATTATCGGGGAGCCGAAAGTGAAACCATGGGGGCAGACGGTCGCCTATATCGCAGATCCGGATGGACATTATATCGAAATTTGCAGTCCGATGGAATAACGAACAAAAGCCCAAAACAATTTCTGTTTTGGGCTTTCTCATGTTGTTTTGTGCCCGGTTGCTTCTAATAGCAAATCAGCCAGGTGAACGGCTCTGACTTTACCGCTTAGTCCTTCGCGTTCAATCCCGAGCTTCATCTGCAGCAGGCAGCCCGGGTTTGCTGTTACAATGAGGATCGCGTCGGTTGCTTTGACGGCAGCCATTTTACTGTCCAGTATTTTCATAGACATTTCAGCTTCGACGATGTTGTAAATTCCCGCTGATCCGCAGCAGCTGTCTGCTTTCTCCATTTCTCTGAATTCAGCCCCTTTGATGCTCTGGAGCAGCTGGCGGGGCTCAAGCGACGTATGCATTACATTTCTTAGGTGGCATGAATCTTGATAGGTAACGACCTGAGGCGTCCTGAGCGCTAAGTCCATTTGATGGAAATCCAGTTCAACCAAAACGGAAGAAAAATCCTTCAGCTTTTGAACAAAAGCGGCGGCGCGCTCCGACCACTCCGGCTCATCCTTCAGCAAATGATCATATTCAGTAAGAAAGGCTCCGCATCCTCCGGCGTTTGTGATGACAGCCTCCACGTCTAACGCTTCGAAAGCAGCGATATTTTGTTTCGCGAGCTCTTTCCCTGCGTTTTTTTCACCGCTATGCCCATGCAGTGCCCCGCAGCAAGCCTGTTCAGGCGGGATGACAATATCGCAGCCTGCCAGCTGCAGCAGCTTCAATGTGGCATTGTTAGTCGGTAAAAACATCGTATCCATTAAGCAGCCCGAAAAAAAGGCGACCCGTTTTTTCCTGGGGCCAATGGACGGCAGGAAACGCGGCCGATTGTTCATTTCTTTGCTTTTTGGAACATCAGGAAGAACAGCTTCCATCGTCTGCAAATGCTCAGGCAGGACGCGAAGCATACCGGTTTTTCGCACAGCGGTTTGCAGTCCTGACCGCTGATACAAACCGATAAGGCTTACAGCTGAGCGCATGCGGTTTTGGTGCGGAAACAGCTCGTGAAAAGCCGTCTTTCGCATGACACGTGCGCCAAGCGAGTGTTTTTTATTTTGGTGGATAATATCTCTGGCTTCCTCCAGCAGCTGACCGTATTTCACGCCGGATGGGCATACGGGTTCACAGGCTCGGCAGCCGAGGCAAAGTGACAGCGAACGTTCGACATCATCATCCGGTTCAATCATACCGTCCGCCACGGCTTTCATTAAGGCGATACGCCCGCGCGGGGAGTGTGTTTCCATAAATCCTGATTCGATATAGGTCGGACAGGAAGGGAGACAAAATCCGCAGCGCATACAATTTAATAACTCACCTTCATCCATACGCTCTTTAAATTCATTTTGGATCTGTTTCATTTCTTTTTCTGTTGTCATCTTTGTGCCACCACACGTTTTCTGGCATCTTTTGCAAACACCTTGCCCGGATTTAATATGTTCTGGGGATCAAATGCCGCTTTCAACGCTTTCATCGCATCAATGCCTTCTTTTTTTAGTTTCATCTCCAAGTAAGGCGCTTTCATGGCCCCGACTCCGTGCTCTCCGGTTATCGTGCCGCCAAGTTCAATCGCTTTCTCAAAAATCTCGGCAAAAGCCTGTTCGACACGCTCCATCTCATCTTCATTGCGTATATCTGTCGTGCATGTCGGATGGAGGTTCCCGTCTCCTGCGTGGCCGAAGGTGCAAATGGAAATATCGTATTTAGCAGCAATATGATTAATCGCTTTGACCATATTGGCGATTTCTGAGCGAGGAACAGTCGCATCCTCTAAAATCGTCGTCGGCTTGAGGCGTGCAAGTGCAGAAAGGGCGGAGCGCCGAGCTTCAGTCAGGGCGAATGCCTCCTCCTCCGTTTGTGCGGTCTGAACGGAAACGGCGTCGCCTTTTTTGCAGATCGCCTCAATCTTTTCCATATCCCGTTCAACGGTTTCAAGCGGCCCGTCTTGTTCAATTAACAGAACTGCTTTTGCGCTTGTCGGAAGTCCGATTTTGGCATAATCCTCAATTACCAATAGTGTAGGCTGGTCAAGAAATTCAAGCGTTGCGGGTATCATTTTCGCGGCAATAATGTCCGATACCGTTTGAGCAGCGGCATCGATGCTTTCATAAAGGGCAAGCAGCGTCTTCTTGGTTTCCGGTTTTGGAACAAGTTTGACGATGGCTTCTGTCACAATGCCGAGTGTTCCTTCTGAGCCGACAAAAAGACGCGTCAGATCGTATCCGGCCACATCCTTCGCGAGTTTTCCTCCGGTGCGGATGATGTCTCCATTTGCGAGCACAACCTCCAGACCAATCACATAGTCGCGGGTGACGCCGTATTTTAATCCGCGGAGCCCGCCGGAATTTTCATTGATGTTTCCGCCGATGGTTGATATTTTCATAGAACTCGGATCGGGCGGATAAAATAAACCTTTGCTTTCAACCGCGCGGATCATATCCAACGTAATGACGCCCGGCTGAACTGTGGCAGTTAAATTTTCTTCATCAATCTCAAGAATCTTGTTCATGTGCTTAAAGAGAAGCACAAGGCCGCCTTCAGTCGGGCACGTGCCGCCGCAAAGGTTTGTCCCTGATCCTCTCGGAACGATCGGCACGTGATGTTCTCTGCAAATCGTTAAAATTTGTGAAACTTCATCTGTATTCCTGGGCGCAATCACGGCATCAGGCATAGATTGAAACTGCGGCGTCGCATCATAAGAATAAACGAGCCGGCCGGCTTTTGAGTCATCAAAGTTTTCGGGTCCGACGATTTGAATCAGCTGTCCTTTTACATCCTTTGTGATCATTTCACCAATCCCCCTGTTGAAAAACGCTTTCAATCTATTGTAAAAGAAAAAAAGAAAAGCTTTCCATGGAGAAACATACAAAAAATGAAACTAAAACTCTTTCTATTTTGTATCTTGATCTAAAAAATAGAGTGCGACGTACATCGTGACGATGTCCTCGGTGCGGTCAAAGTGCAAACCGGTCAGCTGTTCAGCCTTAGCCAGACGATAACGCAATGTATTGATATGAATATGCATATCTTCTGCGGTTTGTTTCAAAGACAAATCATGTAGAAAGAAGGTCCGTATCGTTCTCATTAGTTCCTGATGCCGAAGCGTCTCTCTGAATACTCTTTGCGGAAATTCGTTTCTGGTCCCTGGGCTGATTTCCGTCAGACACATATCAAGCTTCAGATCCTCTTCGAATATGGGCGTTTTTCGCTTAAGGCTGACAGCCAGCGCTTTTTCCGCTTGCTCGTATGAATCTGTCAGGCTGGAGCTTGCGACAGTCCTTCCAGCGCCAGCTGCTGTCAATTGGCTGTTTGCGGTATTGGCAAACGAACAAATGTGAAGGATCTGCCGTAAAAGCCGATCTCTTTGTTCATGCTGTGGCACTTCGTGATTAATCAAAATCCGTTCATTTCCCCACCTGATGAACAAATCCGCAGGGTACGAGGATTTCCAGCTACGTCCCATTTGCTCAATATCATGAGGTGACCACTCATATCCCTGAATCAGAATCATTTGACGCCGGGAGGCAAGGTCCACACCAAGAAGCTGAGCTTTCTCAAGAAAACCCGAAGACCACTCTTTTAATTGCAGCCAATCGATCATAAAAGATTCCAGCATTCTTTCACGCCACTGGGACTGCTCTAAATGCCATGATTCCTTAATGAACAGCTCTGTCATTTTTCGAAGCAGCTCCCCGTAAGGCTGAATCTCAGCGGGCTCACCTGTCAGCCCGAAGACAGCGATCACATCATGATCAGAAAATACAGGGAGGTTTATGCCCGCCTTTACTCCTTTTAACCTTTTTTCTTCTTCCTTTGTAATAATGACGCTGCGTTTTTCTTTTGCGCAGAGAAGCGCTCCCTCGTGAAATTGTCCGACCCGCTCATCGTTTGTGCTCGCCATAATAAGGCCATCCGTGTTTACAATAATGACCTCACGTTCGTACATTTTTTTGACTTCAGCAATAATTTTTTTCGCTAATAATGGCTGTAAAAACATGGCGTTCCCCCTCATCATGTTTTTATTATATAAGAAAAAAACCGGGCGCAGTCACCCGGTTTCATGTCTTATTGGGCGGGTTTTAATCCGCCTTCAAGCGTTTTCAGCATTTCGTTTTTCTCACTTTCGGATGCGTGCTGCCAAATGACTTCAAATAAAACGCCGAGCCCTGGAAGCATTTTTTCTTCACCGCTTTGAATCGCATCTACAATTGTATGCTCAAGCTGTTCCTGATTATTGCCGGTTACGTTGGCAATGACGGCATGACGTAAATTAAGATCCATGTAAAACGCTCCTTTTCCTAAAATGTAATACGTATATTCTAACCCTGCACCTGGTTTATTATGTGCTGTTCTTGCGATATAATAACATCATGTTGAAAAAAGGAGCGCCACACAGACAGTGAAACATATAGAATCAGCAAAAAACCAAAAAGTGAAGGATTGGAAAAAGCTTCACACAAAAAAAGAACGAACAAAAACAAATACATTTCTGATAGAGGGAGAACACCTCGTTGAAGAGGCGCTGAAAAGCCCGGGTACGGTGAAAGAAATTCTTGTAAAGGATGAAACAAAGATTCCTTCAGAGCTTGAGGCGGGTATCCAGTGCTATGTGCTGAGCGAAGATGCGTTTTCAGCTGTGACTGAAACCGAAACGCCGCAGCAGATTGCCGCCGTATGCCATATGCCTGAAGAACAGCTGGCAACGGCACGTAAGATGCTGCTGATTGATGCCGTTCAAGATCCGGGAAACCTAGGCACAATGATTCGAACGGCTGATGCGGCCGGTTTGGATGCAGTTGTACTCGGTGACGGCACGGCCGATGCCTTTAACGGAAAAACACTGCGGTCTGCGCAAGGATCTCACTTTCATATTCCTGTTGTGAGAAAAAACCTGCAGTCATATGTGGACGAATTGAAGGCAGAGGGCGTAAAAGTGTACGGCACGGCGCTGCAAAACGGAGCGCCTTACCGGGAGATCCCTCAGTCTAAATCCTTTGCGCTCATTGTAGGAAATGAAGGCGCAGGGGTGGATGCTGCATTGCTGGAAAAAACGGATTTGAACCTGTACGTGCCGCTTTACGGACAGGCTGAATCACTAAACGTCGCAGTTGCGGCTGCCATCCTCGTGTATCACTTGCGAGGATAGTGTTGCGCCAAGCGTTGGATTTCTCTATAATAGAACATAATATTTCAAAAACCGTGACAGAGGACCTCAATTTCTGATCAACTGCTTTCCAGGGAGAAAATGCCGCTGACTGAGAGCATTTTTAACGCAGCCGGAAGTTGGCTTCACCTCTTGAGTTGTCGCCGGGACCGCGCCACACTGCGCGTAAAGGTGAACCGGAATCTGATTCCGTTATGTCAATGAAGCTGACGACAGCATCAGTCTGTCTGAAATAAGGGTGGTACCGCGGCCACAACTCGTCCCTTGTATAGGGACGGGTTTTTTTTATTTTCCAAAGACATATGACGGTTTGTTTACATAAAAGGAGGATGCAAAATGGAAGAAAAGCTAAAACAGCTGGAACAAGAAGCCATAGAACAAGTAGAAGCAGCAAGCTCATTAAAGGTTGTCAATGATATTCGGGTGCAATATCTCGGAAAAAAAGGGCCGATTACAGAAGTGCTGCGCGGAATGGGCAAGCTTTCTGCTGAAGAACGTCCAAAAATGGGGGCGCTCGCGAACGAAGTAAGAGAGCGTATCGCTAATGCGATTGCTGACAAAAACGAGAAGCTTGAAGAAGAGGAAATGAAGCAGAAGCTTGCGGGACAGACAATTGACGTCACGCTGCCTGGGAATCCTGTTGCAGTCGGCGGCCGCCATCCGCTCACTGTTGTCATTGAAGAAATTGAAGATTTATTTATCGGGATGGGCTACACAGTCGAGGAAGGGCCAGAGGTTGAAACAGATTACTACAATTTCGAATCGCTCAACCTGCCAAAAGAACACCCTGCGCGCGATATGCAGGACAGCTTTTACATCACAGAGGAAACTTTGATGAGAACGCAAACTTCTCCTGTCCAAACACGGACGATGGAAAAGCATGAAGGCAAAGGGCCTGTTAAAATCATTTGCCCGGGTAAAGTTTATCGACGTGATAACGATGACGCGACGCACTCTCATCAATTTATGCAAATTGAAGGGCTTGTCGTTGACAAAAACATCAGCATGAGTGATTTAAAAGGAACGCTTGAACTCGTTGCGAAAAAAATGTTCGGGCAAGACCGCGAAATCAGACTCCGCCCAAGCTTCTTCCCGTTTACTGAGCCTTCAGTAGAAGTGGATGTGACATGCTTTAAATGCGGTGGAAACGGCTGCTCAGTATGTAAAGGAACAGGCTGGATCGAAATCCTCGGCGCCGGCATGGTTCACCCGAATGTGCTTGAAATGGCTGGCTTTGACCCGAAGGAATATCAGGGCTTCGCATTCGGAATGGGTGTTGAGCGCATCGCGATGCTGAAATACGGCATTGATGATATCCGCCACTTCTATACAAACGATGTCAGATTTATTTCGCAGTTTAAACAGGCGTAAGAGGAGGATGCAAGGATGTTTGTTTCTTATAAATGGTTAGAGGATTATGTTGATTTAAAAGGCATGGACCCGGCTGTTCTTGCTGAAAAAATTACAAGAGCCGGTATTGAGGTTGAAGGAATTGAATACAAAGGAGAAGGCATCAAAGGCGTTGTCATCGGCCATGTGCTGGAGCGCGAGCAGCACCCGAATGCTGATAAGCTGAATAAGTGCCTTGTGGATATCGGAGCGGAAGCCCCTGTACAAATTATTTGCGGCGCGCCGAATGTGGATAAGGGACAAAAAGTCGCAGTTGCAACAGTCGGAGCGGTGCTGCCGGGCAATTTCAAAATCAAAAAAGCCAAGCTTCGCGGTGAAGAATCAAACGGCATGATCTGTTCTTTACAGGAGCTTGGGATTGAAAGCAAACTTGTGGCGAAGGAGTATGCGGAAGGCATTTTCGTATTCCCGAATGACGCTGAAACAGGAAGCGATGCTTTAGCGGCTTTACAGCTTGACGACGCGATTCTTGAGCTTGGCTTAACACCAAACCGCGCGGATGCCATGAACATGCTTGGTGTTGCTTACGAGGTTGCGGCGATTTTAGACACTGAGGTAAAGCTTCCGCAAACGGATTACCCGGCTGTTTCAGAACAAGCGTCTGATTACATTGCTGTTAAAATCGAAGATCAAGAAGCGAACCCGCTGTATGCTGCAAAAATCATTAAAAATGTCACGATTGCTCCGTCACCGCTTTGGATGCAAACAAAGCTGATGAATGCAGGCATTCGTCCGCACAACAACGTTGTTGACATCACAAACTTTGTCCTGTTGGAATACGGACAGCCGCTTCACGCGTTTGATTATGACAGATTTGGCTCTAAGGAAGTCGTAGTAAGAAAAGCAGCTGAGAATGAAATGATCGTCACTCTTGATGATCAAGAACGTAAGCTGTCTGCCGATCACCTTGTCATTACAAACGGAACGAAAGCGCAGGCCGTTGCCGGTGTCATGGGAGGAGCAGAGTCAGAGGTTCAGGAAGATACGAAAACGATTTTGCTTGAGGCTGCTTATTTCAACGGGCAGACGGTTCGCAAGGCTTCCAAGGACCTTGGTTTGAGAAGTGAATCAAGCGTAAGGTTTGAAAAAGGAATTGATCCTGCGCGCGTACGCCTTGCAGCAGAACGGGCTGCACAGCTGATCCATCTGTATGCCGGCGGTGAGGTGCTTGCTGGAACGGTTGAGGAAGATCACCTGACAATCGAAGCAAATAACATTCACGTGTCTGCTGACAGAGTGAGCAGCGTTCTAGGCATGACGATCAGCAAGGAAGAACTGATCAGCATTTATAAACGTCTTGGTTTTACGGTTGGTGAAGCGGATGATCTTCTCGTTGTGACCGTCCCATCACGCCGCGGCGACATTACAATAGAAGAGGATTTAATCGAAGAAGCGGCAAGACTGTACGGCTACGATAACATTCCGTCTACGCTTCCTGAGACAGCGGGAACAACAGGCGGATTAACGCCATATCAAGCAAAACGCCGTAAAGTCAGACGTTTCCTTGAAGGCGCAGGCTTATCCCAAGCCATCACTTACTCATTGACAAATGAGAAGAAAGCGGCAGCGTTTGCGATTGAAAAATCACTGAACACTGTGCTTGCGCTTCCTATGAGTGAAGAAAGAAGCATTCTCAGACACAGTCTTGTTCCGAATCTGCTTGATTCTGTTTCTTACAACCTCGCGAGACAGACTGACTCAGTTGCACTGTACGAAGTCGGTTCCGTTTTTCTGACGAAGGAAGAGGATACAAAACCTGTTGAAACAGAACGCGTGGCAGGAGCTGTTACCGGATTATGGCGCAAGCAGCTATGGCAGGGTGAGAAGAAACCAGTTGATTTCTTTGTTGTCAAAGGTATTGTCGAAGGGCTGTTAGACAAACTCAACGTCCTAGACAGCATTGAATTTGTACAGTCTGAACGCAAACAGCTGCACACGGGCAGAACAGCGAACATTTTACTGAATGGCTCTCTGATCGGCTTCATCGGCCAAGTCCATCCTTCATTGGAAAAAGAACTGGATATAAAGGAAACATACGTATTTGAGATTGATCTTCATGCGTTACTTGCAGCAGAAACAGCACCGCTTGTTTACACGGCGATTCCGAAATATCCGTCTGTGACACGTGATATCGCTCTTGTAACAGATAAAACCGTCACAAGCGGCCAGCTCGAGAGCGTCATTAAAGAGGCCGGCGGCAAGCTTCTGAAAGAGGTAACCGTATTTGACGTATACGAAGGAGAGCATATGGAGGAAGGCAAGAAGTCTGTCGCTTTCTCACTCCAGTATGTTAACCCTGAACAAACACTGACTGAAGAAGAAGTGACAAAAGCGCACAGTAAAGTGCTGAAGGCGTTAGAAGACACATATCAAGCTGTTTTAAGAGGCTGATAAAAAAAGCTTGCAGAGAAATCTGCAAGCTTTTTTCTATGAACGTTTTTTATCAGCAAGGCGCTGCGCTTTTTGCGTATTGGCGAAATGGAGTTTTGTAAAGGCTCTGAGTGCGGATGCCCCTTTTTTGAGGATCAGCTTGGCGGCCGCTTCATCGACGTGCGGACCGGCTCCTTTCGGCAGCGTCATTCCTGCATCGCGTGATAGTTTATCCATTTCCATTAAAAATGAATATCTTGCAATGATTGAAGCAGCGGCGACAGCCAGGTGAATACCTTCAGCTTTTGTGCTAAAATAGGTCCGCTCCTTCACAATGTCTCTGCCCTTTAAATGATTGAAGTAGACGCCCGGCTCAGCGAATTGGTCAATCAAAATGGCCTCAGGCTTTATTCCATCCATTTTCCTTAATAAATGGGTGATCGCCTGATTGTGCAGCAATGCTTTCATTTTCCCTTGGCTCATGCCTTTTTCCTGCATGCTGTTATACTTTTCATTCTTTAACACCAGCAGGCTGTACGGAATGGTTTTAATCAGGTTTCGGGCAATCTCAATGATTTGCGGATCCTTTAAATCCTTAGAATCCTTCACACCGAGTTCCTTCATTAAAGGAAGCATGGTTTTGTCGACGTACGCGCATACAACCGTCATTGGACCAAAGTAATCCCCGGTTCCGACTTCGTCAGAGCCGATAACAGACATGCCGGCGATATCCGCCGGAGGGGCATAGCGTGGATCAGCCGGCTTTTTGGCCGGTTTCTTCTTTTCCTGAGGCTCAGCTGTTCCCCAGCGCGCGGATTCTGCCGCTGCGTTTTTGCCTTGAAACAGGACCTTGCCTGATTGATATGCTGTAATGGTACAGCCGGGCGGTTTCGCCTGAAAAACGGCTCCCTGCGGAACAGAGGCGGTAAGCGAACCGCTGTACGTCATTTTCATTTGGTCAATAGCAGACAACGATACTTTTATCACTGAATGGGACACGTAATAATCTCCTTTTTTTACACTTTTCACTGTATATACCAGTGTATCATAACAGCGGGAGGCTCGTCTTTCCATTCATTTAATAAACGTGTTATGATAAGAACTAGGATTCTCGCGGAATGGAGGAGAAACGTTGTCTGACGGCAAAAAAACAAAAACAACCGTTGACATTTACGGCCAGCACTTCACGATAGTCGGTGAAGAAAGCAGAGCCCATATGAGGTATGTCGCCGGAATTGTTGATGATAAAATGAGAGAAATCAATGAAAAAAATCCATATCTTGATATAAATAAACTTGCAGTGCTGACAGCGGTAAATGTGGTGCACGATTATGTTAAGTTACAAGAGAAATGTGAAAAACTGGAGCGTCAGCTTAAAGAAAAGGATTGAACAACTATGCTGGATATCATCATCTTAATCTTGCTCCTGATGGGGACTTTACTGGGGTTAAAACGCGGTTTTATCCTGCAGTTTATCCGCTTGACGAGCTTTATTTTATCGATCGCCTTTGCGGCTTTATTCTATAAAAATGTGGCGCCGCATTTAAAGTGGATTCCCGCACCCGACTTTTCAGCGGGACAGCCGGCTCTTTCTTTTTTTACGGGAAATTTAGAAGCGGCCTATTATAATGCGATTGCGTTTATCGTTTTATTTATCATCGCTAAAATCTTACTGAGAATCATCGGCTCGTTCTTGAGTATTGTCGCCGGCATTCCGGTGATCAAACAAATCAACCAGTTGCTGGGCGCCGTTCTCGGTTTTCTAGAAGTCTATTTATTTACATTTGTGCTGTTGTATGTCGCATCCGTTCTGCCGGTAGATGCGTTGCAGCAAATGATGGGGCAATCGTCTCTCGCAAATGTGATCATTAACCATACACCGTACTTGTCAGGGCTATTAGAAGAGCTGTGGACACAGTACGGGGCATAAAAAACTTCTCTTGTCCGGAGAAGTTTTTTTCGAGTATGATGGAAACATATGTGAACGTCTGGGGGTTATTGTATGCATAAAAAAGATATTATCCGGCTGCTTGAAACCATTGCAGTCTATATGGAACTAAAGGGGGACAACCCGTTTAAAGTGTCCGCATTCCGAAAAGCAGCGGCAGCCCTGGAACAGGACGACCGAAGCTTATCAGAAATGGACGATATGATGTCGCTGTCCGGCATTGGAAAAGGAACGTACAGCGTCATTAAGGAGTATATAGATGAAGGAAAGTCAAGCACGCTCGAATCGTTGCAGAAAGAAGTGCCGGAAGGACTCGTGCCTTTATTGAAGCTGCCGGGGCTCGGCGGCAAAAAAATCGCAAAGCTGTATAAAGAGCTCGGCGTACATGATGCAGAATCTCTGAAGGAAGCCTGTGAACAGCAAAAAGTGCAAGGCCTTGCGGGTTTTGGCAAAAAATCAGAAGAAAAAATATTACAGGCGCTCGGAGAAGCCGGAAAGCAGCCTGAGCGGTTCCCGATCGGATATGCCCTCCGCATCGCGCGGGATATTGAGGAGCATCTTTCTCAATTTACGCATATCATCAAATTTTCTCGTGCCGGAAGTCTTCGCAGAGCGCGGGAAACGGTGAAGGATTTGGACTATATCATTGCTACAGATCAGCCGGCTGAAGTAAGGGAACAGCTTCTTGCACTGCCAAACATCAAAAGCGTGATCGCGAGCGGAGATACGAAGGTGTCCGTCATCCTTTCCTTTGAATATGAAACGAGCGTCGATTTCCGTCTTGTGACGGAAGAGCAGTTTCCGACAACACTCCATCATTTTACGGGATCAAAGGATCACAACATTAAGATGCGCCAAATCGCAAAAGAACGCGGCGAGCGGATCAGTGAATACGGCGTTGAGACAGTTGAAACCGGAGAGATCAAAACATTTCCGAGCGAACGTGAATTTTATGCGCACTTCGGCCTGCCGCTGATTCCGCCGGAGCTCCGTGAAAGCGGGCAAGAAGTGGAAACCTACAGCGATAGCATTGAACTGATAGAGCACGGGCAAATCAAGGGAGATCTCCACATGCACTCAACGTGGAGCGATGGTGCGTTTTCGATCAGAGAGATGGCTGAAGCATGCATCAAAAAAGGCTATCAATACATGGCGATCACCGATCACTCACAATATTTAAAGGTCGCCAACGGGCTTACTGCAGAAAGACTTAAACAGCAGGCAAAAGAAATTGACGCGTTGAATGCTGAGTTCGAAAACTTCCGTATTTTGAAAGGCGTCGAGATGGACATCCTGCCTGACGGTACGCTCGATTATGATGACGATGTGCTGGCGGAAATGGATATCGTTATTGCATCGATTCATTCCAGTTTTAATCAGCCGGAACACGTGATTATGAAGCGGCTTGAGACGGCACTGACAAACAAACATGTTGACATTATCGCACACCCGACCGGACGCCTGATCGGCAGACGGGCCGGTTATGAAATCGATATTGATAAGCTGATTGATCTTGCGAAAAAAACAAATACGGCGCTTGAACTCAACGCTAACCCTGCGCGCCTCGATCTGCGCACAGAGCATTTACTGAAAGCAAACGAACAAGGGGTTACATTGGTGATTAATACTGATGCCCATAACATTGAGATGTTAGACGATATGAAAACTGGCGTTACTGCCGCGCGCAAAGGATGGACGGAAACGAAAAACGTTCTGAATGCCCGGTCGCTTGAAGACGTAGAGGCATTCCTGAAGCGCAACGATTAAGTAAGGAGGCTCACACAATCGTGCAGCAAAAAGTACTATCAGCTCTTGAATTTCATAAAGTGAAAGAACAGGTTATTGAGCATGCCGCTTCATCGCTCGGAAAAGAAATGCTTCTCCAGCTTAAGCCTTCTGCTTCTATAGACGAAATCAAAAAACAGCTGGATGAAGTAGACGAAGCTTCTGCCATTATCCGGCTGAGAGGCCGAGCGCCGTTTGGCGGTCTTGTTGATATCAGAGGAGCATTAAGACGAGCGGAAATCGGCAGCGTTCTCAGTCCTTCAGAATTCACTGAAATCTCAGGCCTGCTTTATGCAGTTAAACAGATGAAACATTTTATCACCCAAATGGCTGAAGACGGTGTTGACATTCCGCTGATCCATCAGCACGCTGAACAGCTTATCACGCTGTCCGATTTAGAACGGGACATTAATTCCTGCATCGATGATCACGGAGAAGTGCTTGATCATGCATCGGAAAAATTGAGAGGAATCCGCACGCAGCTCAGAACCCTCGAATCGAGAATCAGAGACCGGTTAGAGTCAATGCTGCGTTCCTCTTCCGCTTCAAAAATGCTGTCTGATACGATTGTTACGATTCGGAATGACCGCTTTGTAATCCCAGTCAAACAGGAGTACAGATCAAGCTACGGCGGAATTGTGCACGATACTTCGTCCTCCGGCGCAACACTATTCATTGAACCGCAGGCAATTGTAGATATGAACAATTCCCTTCAGCAGGCGAAAGTGAAAGAAAAGCAAGAAATCGAACGGATTTTGCGTGTGCTGACAGAGAAAACGGCAGAGCATACAGAAGAGCTATTTCTAGATTTGCAAGTGTTGCAGACGCTTGACTTTATTTTTGCAAAAGCAAGATATGCAAAAGCGGTCAAAGCGACAAAACCGATGATGAACGACACTGGCTTTATCCGCTTAAAAAAAGCCCGCCATCCATTGCTTCCGCCTGATCAGGTTGTTGCCAATGACATTGAGCTTGGCGGCGATTTTTCAACCATTGTCATTACAGGGCCAAACACCGGGGGGAAAACAGTCACCCTTAAAACGTTAGGCCTGTTAACCTTAATGGCACAATCAGGTCTTCATATCCCGGCAGATGAAGGGTCAGAAGCGGCGGTATTTGAGCACGTATTCGCTGATATCGGTGATGAACAGTCGATTGAGCAAAGCTTAAGTACGTTCTCATCCCATATGGTGAACATTGTCGGCATTTTAGAACAGGTCAATGAAAACAGCCTTGTGCTTTTCGATGAACTTGGTGCAGGGACAGATCCGCAGGAGGGGGCGGCCCTCGCCATGAGCATCCTGGATGACGTGCATCGCACCAATGCACGAGTGTTAGCTACGACGCATTATCCGGAATTGAAGGCGTACGGCTATAACAGAGAAGGCGTCATGAATGCGAGCGTTGAATTTGACATCGAAACGCTGTCACCGACCTATAAACTTTTAATTGGTGTGCCGGGACGAAGCAACGCTTTCGAAATTTCAAAACGCCTTGGACTTCCAGACCATATCATCGGACAGGCGAAGTCAGAAATGACGGCTGAGCATAACGAAGTTGATACAATGATTGCGTCGCTGGAACAAAGCAAAAAACGTGCGGAAGAAGAGCTTTCCGAGACAGAATCAATCAGAAAAGAAGCGGAAAAGCTGCACAAAGAGCTGCAGCAGCAAATCATCGAGCTTAACAGCAAAAAAGACAAAATGCTCGAGGAGGCTGAACAGCAAGCGGCTGATAAAGTAAAAGCGGCAATGAAAGAAGCCGAAGATATTATTCATGAATTGCGCTCCATAAAAGAAGAACACAAATCCTTCAAGGATCACGAGCTGATCAACGCGAAGAAAAGGTTAGAAGGCGCAGTTCCTACCTTTGAAAAGTCCAAAAAACCGGAAAAAACGAAAACGCAAAAACGTGACTTCAAGCCAGGTGATGAGGTGAAAGTTCTCACCTTCGGGCAAAAAGGAACATTGCTTGAAAAAACCGGCGGCAATGAATGGAATGTACAAATCGGCATATTGAAAATGAAAGTAAAGGAAAAAGATCTGGAGTTTATCAAATCAGCTCCGGAGCCAAAAAAAGAAAAAATCATTACGGCGGTCAAGGGAAAGGATTATCATGTATCGCTTGAGCTTGATCTTCGCGGCGAACGCTATGAAAATGCCCTCAGCCGTGTTGAAAAATATTTGGACGATGCAGTGTTAGCCGGATATCCTAGAGTGTCAATCATTCACGGAAAAGGAACCGGCGCTTTAAGAAAAGGCGTGCAGGATCTTCTGAAGAACCACCGCAGCGTCAAAAGCTCCCGTTTCGGTGAAGCAGGTGAGGGAGGATCAGGCGTTACGGTTGTTGAACTAAAATAAAAGGGAGTATGGCCATGAGTGATTTTTGGGAAAACGAGCTTGTGGAAATCGCGGCGTATTACAGTGTCGCGGTTCTCTGCCTCGTCCTCTTTTTGACTGTGTTTGAGCTGGTGACGGCTTATAAAAACTGGGAAGAGATTCAAAAAGGAAATCTTGCGGTGGCAATGGCAACCGGCGGAAAAATTTTAGGAATCGCAAACGTGTTTCAGCATTCCATCTCCCAGCACAATTCGCTGCTGCAAATGATCGGCTGGGGCGTTTACGGATTTGTTATGCTTCTTTTAAGCTACTTTATTTTTGAGTTTTTGACTCCGCGGTTTAAAATTGATAAGGAAATCGAAAATGATAACCGGGCTGTCGGCTTTATTTCATTTGTCATTTCTGTCGGGCTTTCATTTGTGGTGGCAGCCGGAATATAAGGGGACGGAGAATAGATGGAAAAGCTTGCAAAAGTACTGCTCGCCGCGGCGGGAATCTTTTTGTTAATTGGTCTTATATATCTGTTCGTATGATGAGAAAAAGAAAGATTTACCTTTCTTTTTCTTTTTTTTGCCGTCCATCTGCTATAATGATAGGGTGGAACTCTAAAATCGAAAGGGGGAGGTTTTATGCAGTCTCAAAAGCCGTGGCTTGCCGAGTATCCCGACGATATCCCGCATGAGCTTCCGTTGCCGAATAAAACCCTGCAATCCATCCTGATAGACTCCGCCGCACGATTCCCTGACAAAACCGCAATATCTTTTTATGGAAAAAAACTCACCTTTCATGACATTCTGACGGATGCTCTTAAACTCGCAGCTTTTTTGCAGTGCAATGGCCTGCAAAAAGGAGACAGAGTGGCTGTTATGCTGCCCAATTGCCCACAAACAGTGATTTCTTATTATGGTGTCTTGTTTGCTGGCGGCATCGTGGTGCAGACGAACCCGCTTTATACCGAGCATGAGCTTGAATATCAGCTCAGAGACGCTGAAGTAAGTGTGATCATCACCTTAGACTTGCTTTTCCCGAAGGCAATAAAAATGAAAACGTTATCAATAGTCGAACAGATTTTGATCACCAGCGTAAAAGACTATTTGCCTTTTCCGAAAAATATTCTTTACCCGCTGACGCAAAAACAAAAAGTGCATATCGACTTTGACAAAACAGCTAACATTCACACGTTCGCTTCCAGTTTGAAGCAGGAAAAAACTGAACTCCTGACAATCCCGAAAATCGATCCTGAGCATGATATCGCTGTCCTCCAGTATACCGGGGGAACAACCGGGGATCCAAAAGGGGTCATGCTTACGCACCAAAATATTTTGGCCAATACTGAAATGTGTGCCGCTTGGATGTTCGATGTGAAGGAAGGCGCTGAAAAAGTGCTGGGCATTGTCCCGTTTTTTCATGTCTACGGACTGACGGCAGTCATGAACTATTCGATTAAACTAGGCTTCGAAATGATTCTTCTTCCTAAGTTTGATCCGCTTGAAACACTTAAAATCATCGACAAACACAGACCGACGCTCTTTCCAGGGGCACCGACAATTTACATTGGCCTTTTGCATCACCCCGAATTGCAGCATTATGATCTGTCATCCATTAAAAGCTGTCTTAGCGGATCAGCCGCGCTCCCTGTGGAGGTAAAGCAGAAATTTGAAAAGGTGACTGGCGGAAAACTTGTGGAAGGCTATGGTTTGTCAGAGGCATCCCCAGTGACGCACGCCAACTTTATCTGGGGGAAAAACAAGCCGGGCAGTATCGGCTGTCCTTGGCCGAATACGGACGCCGCGATCTATTCTGAAGAGACGGGTGAGCTTGCCGCTCCGTATGAGCATGGAGAAATCATTGTAAAAGGTCCGCAGGTCATGAAAGGATATTGGAACAAACCAGAGGAAACCGCCGCTGTTCTGAGAGATGGCTGGCTGTTCACCGGGGACATGGGCTATATGGACGAAGAAGGTTTTTTCTATATTGCCGACAGGAAAAAGGATATCATCATTGCCGGAGGTTACAATATTTACCCGCGTGAAGTAGAAGAAGCGCTTTATGAACATGAAGCCGTCCAGGAAATTGTCGTCGCAGGTGTGCCCGACTCCTACAGGGGAGAAACAGTAAAAGCATTTGTCGTATTAAAGAAAGGCGCAAATGCCGATGCAGAAGAACTGGACGCCTTTGCGAGATCCCGACTGGCGCCATACAAGGTGCCCAAAGCCTATGAGTTCAGAAAAGAGCTGCCGAAAACGGCGGTCGGAAAAATTTTAAGAAGGCGTTTACTTGAAGAAGAAGCCGAAAATCATCATATCAAATAAAAAAGAACGCCTATGAATAAACTTGACAAACCCGAAAATCCTTCTTATCATAAAATTATGAATGAATAGTCATTCATTTCTATAGGAAGGAACGATGAACATTGAAGCAAAAACGGCCAAAGTATATGCAGATTATTGATGCAGCAGTAGAAGTCATTGCGGAAAACGGCTACCACCAGTCACAGGTATCCAAAATTGCCAAACAAGCCGGAGTAGCGGACGGCACCATCTATCTCTATTTTAAAAACAAAGAAGATATTTTAATTTCTCTTTTCAAAGAAAAAATGGGCCAATTTATTGAGCGGATGGAAGAGGACATTAAAGAAAAAACAACAGCAAAAGAGAAATTGGCGCTTGTGATTTCAAAGCATTTTTCCCTTTTAGCAGGTGACCATAATCTCGCGATTGTCACTCAGCTTGAACTACGCCAATCCAACTTGGAGCTGCGCCAGAAAATCAACGAAATATTAAAAGGCTACTTGAATATTTTGGATGGCATTTTGACGGAAGGTATACAATCAGGCGAAATAAAAGAAGGCCTCGATGTCCGCCTCGCCCGGCAGATGATTTTTGGAACGATTGACGAAACCGTGACAACTTGGGTGATGAATGACCAAAAGTACGATCTCGTTGCGCTTTCAAACAGCGTTTTAGAATTATTGGTATCCGGAATTCACAATAAGTAAAGGAGTTCTGTCCTATGAATGCAATTTCACTTGCGGTGGATCAATTTGTGGCAGTCTTGACGATTCACAATCCGCCGGCAAACGCGCTTTCCAGCCAGATATTAGAAGAGCTGTCTTCCTGTCTTGATCAATGTGAGACAGATGCCGGTGTACGAAGCATTATCATGCACGGCGAGGGAAGATTTTTCTCAGCCGGCGCTGATATTAAAGAATTCACATCGTTTAAAGGCAATGAGGATTCCTCATTGCTCGCTGAGCGCGGCCAGCAGTTAATGGAGAGAATTGAAAGCTTTCCAAAACCGATTATCGCAGCGATTCACGGCGCTGCTCTCGGAGGCGGGCTGGAGCTTGCAATGGCCTGTCACATCAGAATCGCGGCAGAAGATGCTAAGCTGGGGCTCCCAGAGCTTAACCTTGGTATCATCCCGGGTTTTGCAGGAACACAGCGTCTTCCGAAATATGTCGGTACAGCCAAGGCACTAGAGCTCATCGGCTCAGGAGAACCGATATCCGGAAAAGAAGCGCTTGATCTCGGACTTGTCTCAATTGGAGCAAAAGATGAGGCAGAAGTGCTTGAAAAAGCAAAAGCACTTGCTGCTAAGTTTGCAGAGAAAAGCCCGCAAACGCTTGCGTCTTTGCTTGAGCTTCTTTATTCCAACAAGGTGTATTCCTACGAAGGAAGCTTAAAGCTTGAAGCAAAACGATTTGGGGAAGCATTTGAGTCAGAGGACGCCAAGGAAGGCATCCAGGCATTTCTCGAAAAAAGAAAGCCTCAGTTCAAAGGCGAATAAAAGGGGATATGATCATGAATCTATTTGTACTGATGAAACGGACGTTTGACACAGAGGAAAAAATCGTCATTGAAGCAGGAAAGATTCAGGATGACGGAGCGGAATGGATCATTAATCCATACGACGAATATGCAATAGAGGAAGCCATCCAGCTGAAGGAAAAGCACGGCGGTTCGATCACCGCCGTCACGGTCGGCGGTGAAGAAGCGGAGAAAGAGTTGCGAACTGCACTTGCCATGGGATGTGACCAAGCCGTTTTAATCAACATAGAAGATGATCTCGAAGAACCCGACCAATACTCCATTTCTCAAGTTTTATACCATTATATGAAGGATCAGGAGTTTGACTTGATTCTCGGCGGAAATGTTGCCATTGACGGAGGCTCAGGACAAGTGGCGCCTCGGCTTGCCGAGCTCCTGGACATTCCGTGTATCACTACGATCACCAAACTTGACATCAACGGAACTGATGCAGAAGCAGAAAGGGATGTCGAAGGAGATGTTGAAAAAATCAAAACGACGCTTCCATTGCTTGTCACAGCTCAGCAGGGCTTAAACGAGCCGCGCTATCCATCACTTCCGGGAATTATGAAGGCTAAGAAAAAGCCGCTTGAAGAGCTTGAGCTTGATGATCTTGACCTGGACGAGGAGGACGCCGAACCAAAGCTGAAAACCATTGAACGTTTTCTGCCGCCGAAAAAAGAAGCCGGGAAGCTTCTGCAGGGAGAGCCTGCCGAACAGGCAAAAGAGCTTGTCTCATTGCTCCGCAGCGAAGCTAAAGTCATTTAAAGCTTGGACATTCAAAGAAACAGGGGGATGTTAGAATGGGAAAAAAAGTGATCGTACTCGGAGAAATACGCGACGGAGAATTGCGGAATGTCACCTTTGAAGCAATAGCTGCAGGAAGGACCATTTCAGGCGATGGAGAAGTTATCGGTGTTCTGATCGGCGAAAATGTACAAAGCATTGCACAAGAACTTATCCACTACGGAGCAGATAAAGTTCTCACAGCCGAGGATCCAAAGCTGAAATCATACACGGCAGACGGATACAGCCAGGTCATGAGAGGTGTGATTGAGCAAGAAAAGCCTGATTCAGTCATATTCGGGCATACGGCAATGGGGAAGGACCTTTCGCCGAAGCTTGCTGCCCGGCTGCAAACAGGCTTAATTTCTGATGCTACAGATGTAAGCGTTACCGGAGGGAATGTTGTGTTCACACGTCCGATTTACTCGGGGAAAGCTTTTGAAAGGGTCATTTCCACCGATCCGATGATTGTTGCAACGATTCGCCCTAATAACATTCAAGCTTTAGAAAAAGACACCAGCAGGTCGGGAAACATCGAAAGCGTTGATGTTTCTCTAACTGATCTCCGTACCGTGATCCAAGAGGTCGTGAAAAAAACAGCCGACGGTGTTGATCTCTCTGAAGCGAAAATTATCGTTGCGGGCGGCCGCGGAGTCAAAAGCAAGGAAGGATTTCAGCCGCTGGAGGAGCTTGCTGAGGTCCTGGGAGCCGCAGTCGGGGCTTCTCGCGGTGCATGTGACGCTGATTATTGCGATTACGCTCTCCAAATCGGGCAGACCGGGAAAGTCGTCACCCCGGATTTGTACATTGCATGCGGCATTTCCGGCGCCATTCAGCATTTGGCCGGCATGTCAAACAGCAAGGTGATCGTCGCCATCAATAAAGACCCTGAAGCCGACATCTTTAAAATAGCCGATTACGGCATTGTCGGAGATTTATTTGAAGTCGTTCCGTTATTAACTGAGGAATTCAAACAGTTGAATATACACTCATAAAGGAAAACCCGGACTTTTAAAGTCCGGGTTTTTTACATTTATAAATACATACGTACAAATATAAATACGATAGAAAATATCGTTGACATGTACGAACATATATAATATGGTTACTTTAAAAGCGCTTACATTCATGCTGACTCCTCAGGCAAACGACAGATCACATATTTGACTGTGGTGCTTTTCATATTCGTATGAAAGGAATGATCAGAGGCATGTCTGAACATCAAGCAGTGATTCAAACAGATATCGTAAAAGGAACCATTAACAAAAATATATACGGTCATTTTGCTGAGCATTTAGGAAGAGGGATTTATGAGGGGATATGGGTCGGGACGGACTCAGACATTCCCAATATCAACGGAATACGAAAGGACGTGCTGGAAGCGCTCAAACAGCTGCATATTCCTGTTCTCAGGTGGCCGGGCGGGTGTTTTGCGGACGAATACCATTGGGCAAACGGTGTCGGTGACCGTAAAACAATGCTTAACACTCACTGGGGCGGTACAATTGAATCAAATGAATTCGGAACGCATGAATTTATGATGCTTTGCGAGCTGCTTGAATGCGAGCCATATATTTGCGGCAATGTCGGAAGCGGAACCGTTCAGGAAATGGCGGAATGGATTGAGTACATGACATTTGAAGAAGGCACGCCCATGTCAGACTGGAGAAAACAAAATGGAAGAGAAGAGCCTTGGAAGCTGAAATATTTTGGCGTAGGCAATGAAAACTGGGGCTGCGGCGGCAACATGCATCCCGAATACTACGCAGATCTGTACCGCCGTTTTCAGACTTATGTCCGCAATTATAGCGGGAATGAAATTTATAAAATTGCAGGCGGCGCAAATGTCGATGATTTTAACTGGACGGACGTGCTTATGAAAAAAGCCGCTGGCCTGATGGACGGATTGAGTCTTCATTATTACACGATTCCGGGTGATTTCTGGAAGGGCAAAGGATCAGCCACAGAATTCACGGAGGATGAATGGTTCATTACAATGAAAAAAGCCAAATACATCGATGAATTGATTCAAAAACACGGCACGATTATGGACCGGTACGATCCGGAGCAGCGGGTCGGGCTGATTATTGATGAATGGGGCACGTGGTTTGATCCTGAGCCAGGCACGAATCCAGGTTTCCTTTATCAGCAAAACACCATACGTGATGCTCTGGTGGCGGCTTCCCATTTTCACATTTTCCATCAGCATTGCCGCCGGGTGCAAATGACCAACATCGCTCAAACAGTAAACGTTCTTCAAGCGATGATTTTGACTGAGGGAGAGCGGATGCTTTTGACACCGACGTACCATGTGTTTGATATGTTTAAGGTGCACCAGGATGCTTCTCTTTTAGATACAGAGGTATTGTGTGCCGACTATGAATGGAAGGGTGAAACGCTCCCGCAAATCAGCATGTCAGCGTCAAAACAAGCTGGAGGCGATATCAATATCACGATTTGCAACATCGATCACCAAAACCAAGCAGAGGCTGAGATCGAGCTGAGAGGCTTACACAAGGCAGCGGACCATTCCGGAGTCATTCTTACGGCAGAAAAAATGAATGCACATAACACATTTGACGATCCTCATCACGTCAAACCGGAAGCGTTCAGACAATACACGCTCAGCAAAAACAAACTGAAAGTAAAACTCCCGCCAATGTCAGTCGTCTTGCTTACGCTGCGTGCTGATTCGTAATCGCGCGAGAGCGCCGGCGCTTTGTGCCGGCGCTTTTTCATGTTTTAAAACAGCAACAAAAGGGCATGGTAAAGTACATGACAGTGAAGAGGAGATGTTATCCTATGCTTCGTACTATTCTAATGATTATCGGGGCTATTGTAGTAATCGGTGCCATTATCAGATTCGTGTTTTAATAAAAGTGACACATCCCATTCAGCCCGGATAAAAATGAGTAAACCGGTTATGATCAGGAAAAAATAATTTGTAAGCATTAAGATAGCGTGAACGAATGGGAGATGCTATACTAAAAATCATCATTTCACATTGGAGGAATTCAATAATGGCTATCGTAAAAGCAACTGATCAATCTTTCTCAGCTGAAACAAGCGAAGGCGTCGTACTGGCAGACTTCTGGGCTCCTTGGTGCGGACCTTGTAAAATGATTGCACCTGTTCTTGAAGAACTGGATCAAGAAATGGGCGACAAACTGAAAATCGTAAAAATCGATGTAGACGAAAACCAAGAAACAGCTGGAAAATACGGCGTTATGAGCATCCCGACACTTCTTATCTTAAAAGACGGAGAAGTAGTTGAAACTTCAGTCGGTTTCAAACCGAAAGAAGCGCTTCAAGAGCTTGTAAACAAACATCTTTAATTTTCGGCTGCTTACATGCCAGAGCGATTCCGATTGAGGGATCGCTTTTTTTATTCGCCAATTGTGAATCATAGAGAAAAACAAACGTTCTTGTTAAACTGGAAACAAAGGATTAAATATAAGGAAGGGTACTATATGAACAAACAACTGAAAGAAAAACTCGCCCTCCTTCCCGATCAACCGGGTTGTTATCTCATGAAGGACCGGCAGCAGACTGTGATCTACGTAGGAAAAGCAAAGGTGCTGAAAAACAGAGTGCGCTCCTACTTCACCGGTTCTCACGACGCGAAAACCCAAAGGCTTGTGACGGAAATCGAGGATTTTGAATATATTGTGACGTCCTCCAATCTTGAAGCACTTATTTTAGAAATGAATCTGATCAAAAAGCATGATCCGAAATACAACGTCATGCTCAAAGACGACAAAACCTATCCTTTCATAAAACTCACCCATGAACGCCACCCAAGGCTGATTGTCACCCGCAATGTCAAAAAAGACAAAGGGCGATATTTTGGACCGTACCCGAATGTACAGGCAGCAAGGGAAACAAAAAAACTGCTCGACCGTCTGTACCCTCTCAGAAAATGCTCCAAGCTGCCGGACAGAGTGTGCCTTTACTATCATCTGGGCCAATGTCTTGCTCCGTGCGTAAAGGACATTTCCGAAGAGACGAACAGAGAGCTGGTTGAAAGCATTACCCGTTTCTTAAGGGGCGGCTATAATGAGGTCAAAAAAGAGCTCGAAGAAAAAATGCACGAAGCCGCTGAGAATCTTGAGTTTGAACGGGCAAAAGAGCTTCGTGACCAGATCGCCCATATTGAATCAACGATGGAAAAACAAAAAATGACGATGAACGATCTAGTTGACCGTGACGTGTTTGCGTACGCATATGATAAGGGCTGGATGTGCGTGCAGGTCTTTTTCATCCGCCAAGGGAAGCTCATTGAGCGCGATGTCAGCATGTTCCCGCTTTATCAGGAAGCGGATGAAGAGTTCCTTACATTCATCGGACAGTTCTATTCAAAAAACAACCACTTCCTTCCGAAGGAGATTTTAGTTCCGGACAGCGTAGATCAATCCATGATCGAGCAGCTGCTGGAAACAAACGTTCACCAGCCGAAGAAGGGCCAGAAAAAAGAACTGCTCATGCTGGCCCATAAAAATGCGAAAATTGCACTGAAAGAAAAATTCTCCTTAATCGAACGGGACGAGGAGCGTTCAATCGGGGCTGTGCAGAAACTCGGTGAGGCATTGAATATTTATACGCCGCACAGAATTGAAGCGTTTGATAACTCAAACATACAGGGGACAAACCCGGTTTCCGCGATGATCGTGTTTATCGACGGCAAACCGTACAAAAAGGAATACCGCAAATATAAAATCAAAACCGTTACAGGACCTGATGATTACGGTTCTATGAGAGAGGTCGTCAGAAGACGCTACACGAGAGTGCTTCGTGAAAATCTGCCGCTGCCTGATCTGATCATCATTGACGGAGGAAAAGGGCAGATCAACGCTGCAAGGGATGTCATTGAAAATGAACTCGGCTTGGATATCCCGATCGCCGGTTTAGCGAAAGACGAAAAGCACAGAACCTCAAACTTACTGATCGGGGAGCCGCTGGAGGTGGTGTATCTGGAACGAAACAGCCAGGAATTTTACCTCCTGCAGCGCATTCAGGACGAGGTGCACCGTTTTGCAATCAGTTTTCACAGACAAATCCGCGGAAAAAGCGCGTTTCAATCCGTATTGGATGATATCCCGGGTATCGGAGAGAAAAGAAAGAAAATGCTGTTAAAGCATTTCGGTTCCGTTAAAAAAATGAAGGAAGCAAGCCTTGAGGACATCAAAAAAGCGGGTGTTCCCGCTGCGGCGGCTCAGTTCCTTTACGATAAATTGCAAAAATAATGTTGTCCTTTTCAATAAGATCTGATAAAATGTGAACTAATTTCATAGTTAGATCGTGTTATATGGTGAAGATAGAGGTGCGAACTTCAAGAGTATGCCTTTGGAGAAAGATGGATTCTGTGAAAAAGGCTGAAAGGGGAGCGTCGCCGAAGCAAATAAAACCCCATCGGTATTATTTGCTGGCCGTGCATTGAATAAATGTAAGGCTGTCAAGAAATCATTTTCTTGGAGGGCTATCTCGTTGTTCATAATCATTCATGATGATTAATTGATAAGCAATGAGAGTATTCCTCTCATTGCTTTTTTTATTGTGGACAAAGCGCTCTTTCTCCTCACCCGCACGAACCAAAATGTAAAGGGTGGTAATCATGGGTCTTATTGTACAAAAATTCGGAGGTACTTCCGTCGGCTCAGTCGAAAAAATTCAAAATGCGGCAAACCGCGCAATTGCAGAAAAACAGAAAGGCCATCAAGTCGTTGTCGTCGTGTCAGCTATGGGAAAATCCACTGACGAATTGGTCAGCCTTGCAAAAGCCATTTCTGACCAGCCGAGCAAACGCGAAATGGACATGCTGCTGGCGACAGGCGAACAGGTCACGATTTCACTCCTCTCAATGGCATTGCAGGAAAAAGGCTATGACGCCGTGTCTTATACTGGCTGGCAGGCGGGAATCCGTACGGAGGCCGTTCACGGAAACGCCAGAATTACAGATATCGACACATCGGTTTTAGCAGACCGGCTTGAAGAAGGAAAAATCGTCATTGTTGCAGGATTTCAAGGCATGACAGAGGATTGTGAAATTACGACATTGGGCCGTGGCGGTTCAGATACAACAGCAGTAGCTTTGGCTGCCGCTTTAAAAGCTGATAAATGTGACATATATACAGACGTGCCCGGCGTGTTTACAACTGATCCGCGCTATGTGAAATCAGCGAGAAAACTTGCCGGCATCTCATACGATGAAATGCTTGAGCTTGCCAATTTAGGCGCCGGCGTTCTTCATCCGAGAGCTGTTGAGTTCGCGAAAAATTACCAAGTGCCGTTAGAAGTGCGTTCAAGTACAGAAACCGAAGCGGGGACATTAATTGAGGAGGAATCATCCATGGAACAGAATTTAATTGTCAGAGGCATTGCATTTGAAGATCAAATCACAAGGGTAACCATTTACGGGCTGACTAGCGGCCTGACAACGTTGTCTACTATTTTTACGACACTTGCCAAAAGAAACATAAACGTGGATATCATTATCCAAACGCAGGCCGAGGACAAGACTGGAATTTCCTTCTCTGTCAAAACAGAAGATGCAGACCAAACCGTTGCGGTGCTTGAAGAGTATAAAGACGCGCTGGAATTCGAGAAAATCGAGACAGAAAGCAAATTGGCCAAAGTATCCATTGTCGGATCCGGCATGGTCTCAAATCCCGGTGTAGCGGCTGAAATGTTTGCTGTACTGGCGCAAAAAAACATTTTAATCAAAATGGTCAGCACATCTGAAATCAAAGTGTCAACCGTCGTAAGCGAAAACGATATGGTGAAAGCAGTCGAATCGCTTCACGATGCATTTGAGCTTTCAAAACACCCTTCAGCTGTGTAATGACAATCAAAAAGGCGGGACTAAGCAGTCACCGCCTTTTTGATTACACTGGGTCTTTCATATCCCATTTCACAGTCAGAACCACTTTATCGGCTCTCTTTTTCACTTGTTCGTATGATTCGGCAATCTGATCATTCATCAATTGAATTTGTTCAGCGATAAAACCAGCTTCCAGCTGAAAGCAAGGTTCTTTCTGATGTTTAAGCCGGTTGGAAATGATCGGCCCTTCGAGTTCAAATTCAAGCTCCTGTTTTTTAGCGCTTACGTTGGTGAGGGTTCCCCAGCCCGCTTCTTCAAAGAAGGCCGGAAATTCCTCCCATGATTCAAGAGGAAACTTACGGGCGAGATGTTTTCCTGCCCAATACATCATGGAAGAGTAATCTTGGCCAAGCATGTCTGGGAGAACGATCTCTCGTATTAGTTCGTAGGCATAGGCGTTCATTTCAATTTCTTTTAGGTTGTCAATAGATGCTTCAAATTTAGACTTCATATCTGTCTCCCCTCTCTCCTGCGTATATTATAGCTCAAACAGGGGGGAGGATTACAGAATGATCCTGTAATTCTTATGAAAAATTAAGCGAGAAATATATATTGATAAAATAAAATTTTTCAATCAACTAATCAATTCGGAAAATTATAATTTATGTACGCGTTTTCTTGACGCCCTTTTGAGGGAGGAGTAAAATGAAATTGTCAATAAATCTTAATAAAGTGCTTACAATTGAAAGAAGTGGAGGAAGAGATTTAGCACATTTCGCACTTATCAAACAGGGGGTAAAGTAATGTCTGGGAACAGAGAGTTTTATTTTCGAAGATTGCATTCCTTGCTTGGCGTCATACCGGTCGGCATCTTTCTCATTCAGCATTTAGTCGTCAACCAGTTTGCTGCAAGGGGCGCTGAAGCATTCAATAGCGCTGCTCATTTTATGGATAGCCTGCCTTTCAGGTATGCCTTGGAAATTTTTATTATCTTCTTACCATTAATTTATCATGCAGTTTATGGTGTGTACATAGCGTTTACTGCGAAAAATAACGCAGGCCAATACAGCTATATGAGAAACTGGCTATTTGTCCTGCAACGTGTAACCGGTATCATCACTCTTATTTTCGTCAGCTGGCACGTGTGGGAAACCCGCATTGCCGCACAAATGGGCGCTGAGGTCAATTTCGACATGATGGCGAATATTTTGAGCTCTCCGGCTATGCTTGGCTTTTACATTGTCGGTGTTTTATCAACAATTTTCCACTTCTCGAACGGTTTATGGTCTTTCGCTGTTACATGGGGCATCACGGTCACGCCTCGTTCTCAAAGAATTTCGACATACGTTACGCTGATTATTTTTGTTGCACTGTCATACGTAGGCTTAAAAGCGATTTTTGCATTTGTTTAAGAGTACTAGATTACTAGAGGGAGAGGGGCTATCATGAGTCAATCAAGCATTATCGTAGTCGGCGGAGGTCTTGCCGGCCTCATGGCGACAATTAAAGCAGCGGAATCAGGAATGGCGGTTAAGCTGTTTTCCATCGTTCCTGTCAAACGTTCTCATTCAGTTTGTGCGCAAGGCGGCATAAACGGAGCGGTCAATACAAAAGGGGAAGGTGACTCTCCGTGGGAACATTTTGATGACACGGTATACGGGGGAGACTTTCTTGCCAACCAGCCGCCGGTCAAGGCAATGTGTGAAGCGGCGCCTTCGATCATCCACTTATTAGACCGGATGGGTGTTATGTTTAACCGGACGCCTGAAGGCCTGCTTGATTTCCGTCGATTCGGGGGTACACAGCATCACAGAACGGCTTATGCGGGTGCGACGACGGGACAGCAGCTGCTTTATGCACTGGACGAGCAAGTGCGCAGATACGAAGTTGCGGGTCTGGTCACAAAATACGAAGGCTGGGAATTCCTTGGCGCTGTATTAGATGATGACAGAACCTGCCGCGGAATTGTTGCGCAAAACCTGACAAACATGCAAATTGAATCCTTCCGTTCTGACGCGGTCATTATGGCGACCGGCGGACCGGGGATCATTTTTGGAAAATCAACGAACTCCATGATTAATACAGGATCTGCTGCTTCAATCGTTTATCAGCAGGGAGCGTACTATGCAAACGGAGAATTCATTCAAATCCACCCGACAGCCATCCCGGGCGATGACAAACTAAGACTGATGAGTGAATCAGCGCGTGGTGAAGGCGGCCGCGTGTGGACATATAAAGACGGTAAACCGTGGTATTTCCTCGAGGAAAAATATCCGGCATACGGAAACCTGGTGCCGCGTGATATTGCGACACGTGAAATATTTGATGTGTGTGTGAACCAGAAGCTTGGCATTAACGGTGAAAACATGGTCTATCTCGATCTGTCTCATAAAGATCCGAAAGAGCTAGATATTAAACTTGGCGGCATCATTGAGATTTATGAGAAATTCATGGGAGACGACCCGCGCAAGCTTCCAATGAAAATCTTCCCGGCGGTCCATTATTCTATGGGCGGTTTATGGGTGGATTACGATCAAATGACAAACATCCCTGGACTGTTTGCGGCTGGAGAATGTGATTACTCTATGCATGGCGGCAACCGCTTGGGAGCAAACTCCTTGCTGTCTGCGATTTACGGAGGCATGGTGGCCGGACCGAACGCGGTGAAATATGTAAACGGCTTAGAATCTTCAGCGGAAGACATGTCTTCTTCTTTATTCGACGCTCACGTTAAAAAAGAAGAAGAAAAATGGGCTGATATTATGAGCATGGACGGAACCGAAAATGCCTATGTTCTTCACAGAGAGCTCGGTGAGTGGATGACGGCGAACGTAACGGTTGTCCGCCATAATGACAAGCTTTTGAAAACGGACGACAAAATTCAGGAATTAATGGAGCGCTTTAAAAAGATCAACATCAATGACACGACAAAATGGAGCAACCAGGGGGCGATGTTCACACGCCAGTTCTCGAACATGCTCCAGCTTGCGAGGGTGATTACCCTTGGCGCTTACAACCGTAATGAAAGCCGGGGCGCCCATTATAAACCGGATTATCCTGAACGTAATGATGATGAATGGCTCAAAACAACAATGGCTAAACATGTAAGCCCGTATGAAGCGCCGGAATTTGAGTATCAGGATGTCGATGTATCACTGATAACGCCTCGGAAACGGGATTACTCGAAGAAGAAGGTGGCGAAATAATCATGAGTGAACAAAAAACCATACGATTTATTATCACACGTCAAGATACAGCCGACAGCACGCCTTACGATGAAGAATTTGAGATTCCATACCGCCCGAATCTGAACGTCATTTCCGCTCTGATGGAAATCCGCCGGAATCCGGTTAATGTCAAAGGTGAAAAGACAACCCCTGTCACATGGGATATGAACTGTCTTGAGGAAGTATGCGGCGCATGTTCAATGGTCATAAACGGAAAGCCCCGCCAGTCTTGTACGGCGCTTATCGACCAGCTTGAACAGCCGATCCGTTTAAAACCAATGAAAACATTCCCAGTCGTTCGTGATTTGCAGGTTGACCGTAGCAGAATGTTTGATTCATTGAAAAAAGTAAAAGCGTGGATACCAATTGACGGTACGTACGATTTGGGACCGGGGCCGAGAATGCCGGAAAAACGCCGTCAATGGGCATATGAATTATCAAAATGCATGACGTGCGGCGTCTGCCTCGAGGCCTGCCCGAATGTGAACAGCAAATCGAAGTTCATGGGGCCGGCACCGATGTCGCAAGTCCGCCTGTTTAACGCACATCCGACAGGCGCCATGAATAAATCTGACCGATTAGAAGCACTAATGGATGAAGGCGGCCTTGCAGATTGCGGCAACTCGCAAAACTGTGTCCAATCCTGTCCGAAGGGCATTCCGCTTACCACTTCGATTGCAGCCTTAAATAGAGACACAAACTTACAAGCGTTCCGCAATTTCTTCGGAAGCGACAGAGTATAAGAAGAAAAAACCTCTTCCGCATGGGAGAGGTTTTTTTAAACAATAAGGAGATGAAAAAAGATGAAGCTTCCTGCTTATATTGATATGCCGTTTCCAGAATGGAAAAGATCCTTTTCTTTTTTTAATGAGGTATCCGTAAGATTTTCCGAGACGGACATGTTTGGGCATATGAATAATGTAACCCCTTTTATATATTTTGAGGAGGCGCGAATTTCTTATTTTAAAAAGCTGAATATGATGAGTGAAAACAAACAGACCATGACAGTTGTGGCAAGCCAGCAGTGCGATTATTTGCGCCAAGTCATGCCTTATGAAGAGCTGCGCATCTATGTGAAAACAAGCGCTGTCGGCAGTTCATCTCTTACCTTGCATTATCTCGGAGAGAACCACAAAGGCGAACCTTGCTTCACCGGAGCAGTCGTGATGGTTCAAGTCTCGAAGGAAAGCGGCAAGGCTGTCAGCTGGACGGATGATGAGAAAGAAACGCTTCTCCATACACGATAAACTAATTCTCTTGTAAACGTCACCTCCTGCGCCCTTCTTACATATGATATCTCGACTATATCAAAACCCATTCGTTTCTGATTCGCTCTCACCTTAGCAAGGAGGGTTACAATACTTGAAGGAGAAAGAATTTCAATCGAAGCCGCTGCTAACGAAAAGAGAAAGAGAAGTGTTCGAATTGCTCGTTCAAGATAAGACAACAAAGGAGATTGCAAGCGAGCTATTTATCAGTGAGAAAACCGTTCGAAACCATATTTCAAATGCCATGCAGAAATTGGGTGTGAAAGGGCGTTCGCAAGCCGTTGTTGAGCTTCTTAGAATGGGTGAGCTAGAGCTTTAATTCTTGCCGGTATTCCTTCTTTTCAGGAAGGAGCCGGTTATTGCTGTTTGTTTGGAACATTCGAAACCATATTTTTGAATGCTGTGCAAAACGTAGGCAAGTCATAAAATGAATTTTTTTTCTTGATGTTGTTTGACTAAAGTCCTCTATTTCTCTCCTGCGAGTCTTGCATTTTCTTCAAAAAAGAAGGAAAATAGACACGGAACGCTTTTGTGCGTAAGAGATCCTTGAGTGAGGGATGGACAAATGACATCAAAACCTTTGGAGCATGTTGCGGATATTGAAAAGTCTCTCCGCCACATTGCCGCGATCATTAAGCAAAAAGGACGAGAAATCCTTAACCAATATGCAATTACGCCGCCGCAATTTGTCGGCCTGCAATGGCTTTATGAAATGGGAGATATGACAATCGGCGAACTATCGGGCAAAATGTATCTGGCATGCAGCACGACAACGGACTTAATCGACCGCATGCAAAAAAATGAGCTTGTTGAGCGGGTCAAGGACCCGGCGGACAGACGTGTTGTCCGGATACATCTGCTGCCTGAAGGAGAACGGATTATCCAAGAGGTCATTACTAAAAGGCAGGAATATTTGCGTGATATGTTCGAATCGTTTACAGATGAAGAAATAGCCATCTTCGAAAAATCTTTGATGAAACTGCAGCATGAAATGAAGAGAAAATGAGGCGATTTTGTTGGAACAACCAATAGGAGTCATTGATTCCGGGGTTGGCGGTTTAACCGTTGCGAAGGAAATCATGAGACAGCTACCTAAAGAAAATATTATCTACGTCGGGGATACGAAACGGTGTCCTTATGGGCCGCGCCCTGAAGAAGAGGTGCTTCAATATACGTGGGAGCTGACGAATTATTTACTCGAAAACCACCACATCAAAATGCTCGTGATCGCCTGTAACACAGCAACAGCGATCGCATTGGATGACATCCAGCGCAGCATCGGTATACCAGTGGTCGGAGTCATCCAGCCTGGTGCGAGAGCAGCGATAAAAGTGACGGATAATCAGCATATCGGTGTCATCGGTACAGAGAATACAATTAAGAGCAATGCATACGAAGAGGCGCTTTTGGCATTAAATCCTGATCTGAAGGTTGAAAACCTTGCCTGCCCGCTGCTTGTGCCTTTTGTGGAAAGCGGGAAGTTTCTCGACAAAACAGCAGACGAGATTGTTAAAACCTCGCTGTATCCGTTAAAAGACACATCGATTGATTCGCTGATTTTAGGCTGCACCCATTACCCTATTTTAAAAGAAGCCATTCAAAGATATATGGGAGAGCACGTAAACATTATTTCGTCCGGCGATGAAACAGCCCGGGAAGTCAGCACAATTCTCTCTTATAAAGGGCTGCTGAACCAGTCTCCGATTGCCCCGGATCATCAGTTCCTGACAACAGGGGCGCGTGATCAGTTTGCAAAAATCGCAGACGATTGGTTTGGCCATGAAGTGGGGCATGTGGAATGTATCTCACTGCAAGAACCGATTAAAAGATAGGTTTTCCCGCAACGGAATGTTGCGGGTTTTTTCTGTTTTGCCGGAATTCTTCGGTCTATTTCCTAAAGAGGCTCGTATACATAATAGTACAAACATCCTTAGGAGGGAAAAGTATGCTGAAAAAAGGACCTGCAGTCATTGGTGCGACTTGTCTCACCTCTGCCTTGCTTTTATCCGGATGCGGTTTGTTTCAATCTGATAAGGCAGCCAAGGAAATTGATCCGCCTCAAGACGTTACATACGTGAACGATGAAGCGGGGGCTAAGTCAAATACTACAGCAGCTGAAAAAACAGAGAATAAAAAGAGTGATACCGCAAAAACGGATCAAGCCTCATCTGCTGTTATGAGGGAGCTATATCTTATTGATAAAAACGGGTATGTCGTCGCGCAAACGCTGCCTCTTCCTAAAAGTGAGAGCACGGCTAAGCAGGCGCTTGAATACCTCGTACAGGGCGGGCCTGTGTCTGAAATTCTTCCGAATGGCTTCAGAGCGGTATTGCCGGCTGACACAACGGTTAACGTTGACATCAAAAAAGATGGAACCGCGATAGCTGATTTCTCTAATGAGTTCAAAAATTATAAGAAAGAGGACGAACAGAAAATCGTTCAATCTGTGACGTGGACGCTGACGCAATTCAGTTCGATAGATAAAGTGAAGCTGAGAATAAACGGGCATGAACTGAAGGAGATGCCTGTAGGAGGTACGCCGATCTCAGATGATTTAAGCCGCAAAGACGGCATTAATTTGGAAACAGCCGGTGTAAATGATCTCACTGCTACCCACCCGCTGACAGTCTACTATTTGGCGGAAAACGAAGACAGTGAGTACTACGTGCCTGTGACGAAACGAATCGACAATTCGGAAAAAGACGACATTACAGCAGCCATCAATGAATTGGCTAAAGGCCCAAGCAAGGTGAGCGGGCTGTTAACAGACTTCAATGAAGATGTAAAGCTGGTCAGCAAACCGAAAATGAAAGACGGTCGCGTGACGTTGGATTTCAATCAATCTATATTCGGCAGCGCCGATGAGAAGACGAAAATGATTTCTTCAGAAGTGCTGAACAGCATTGTGCTGACGTTAACGGAACAGCCGGATGTAAAAGGCGTCTCTGTTAAAGTGAATGGAAAATCAGAGCTTGTAAACGAAAAAGGCGAAAAGCTCACAGAACCGGTCTCCAGACCTTCTCAAGTGAATACGGGTAGTTTTTAAATTGGGATTTTTGATATACTAGAAAGAAAGAGGTTAGCGTTCCGGCTGCCTCTTTCTTTATTCAATTCCGGGACAAAAATGGTTTATGTACATACAATCGGAGGTAAAACATGAGACATGACGGAAGACAACACGATGAGCTGCGTCCAATCACATTCGATTTGGATTTTATCAGCCATCCGGAAGGTTCTGTTCTAATAACAGCGGGAAATACAAAGGTAATCTGCAACGCGTCTGTTGAGGACCGCGTACCGCCGTTTTTGCGGGGCGGAGGAAAAGGCTGGATTACAGCAGAGTACAGCATGCTGCCGCGGGCAACTAATCAAAGAACAATTAGAGAATCTTCTAAAGGGAAAATTTCCGGCAGAACAATGGAGATCCAACGCCTGATCGGCCGCGCGCTTCGGGCTATTGTAGATCTGGAAAAGCTCGGTGAACGGACGATTTGGATTGACTGTGATGTCATTCAGGCTGATGGCGGAACAAGAACAGCTTCCATTACAGGCGCATTTCTTGCGATGGCGATTGCCATTGGCAAGCTGATCAAAGCAGGAACAATCAAGACAAATCCGATCACTGATTTTCTCGCTGCGATCTCTGTTGGAATTGATAAGGAACAGGGAATTTTGTTAGATTTAAATTATGAAGAAGATTCCTCTGCTGAAGTTGACATGAATGTTATCATGACAGGCAGCGGCCGTTTCGTGGAACTGCAGGGAACCGGCGAAGAGGCGACTTTTTCAAGAGAGGATCTGAATGGTCTTCTCGGTCTTGCGGAAAAAGGAATTCAAGAGCTGATTGACAAGCAAAAAGAAGTGCTGGGGGATTCTCTGCCAGAACTGAAATAAAGACAGAAAGGCTTGATCATCATGATAGAAGCAATTATTGCGACACATAATCCGGGAAAAGTGAAGGAATTTAAAGAAATTCTTGAGCCAAAAGGCTACGATGTCAAATCGTTAGCTGAAATTGGATTCACAGAAGAAATTGAAGAAACAGGCCATACATTTGAAGAAAATGCCATTCTGAAAGCGGAAGCTGTTGCCAAAGCAGTGAACAAAATGGTGATTGCGGACGACTCCGGTCTATCCATCGATAATCTTGGCGGCAGACCCGGGGTTTATTCAGCCCGCTATGCAGGGGAACAGAAAGACGACCAGGCAAATATCGATAAAGTGCTCAGCGAGCTGAAAGGAATCGAAAAAGAACAGCGCACCGCCCGTTTCCGCTGCGCATTGGCCGTGAGTATTCCGGGAGAGGAAACAAAAACAGTCGAAGGCCATGTTGAAGGGTATATTGCTGAAGAACCGAGAGGAGAATATGGCTTTGGCTATGATCCAATCTTTATCGTGAAAGATAAAGATAAGACAATGGCTGAACTGACTAGTGATGAAAAAAATAAAATCAGCCATAGGGCTGACGCGCTTAAAAAGCTGTCTAAGCTTTTGGAGGCATAAGGAGGAAGCTTGTACATGAACGTGCTGATTATCAGTGACAGCCATGGGCTTGAAGAAGAACTCCAGACCATTGCGAAACGGCATGAAGCAGAAGTTGACCTTATGATTCATTGTGGGGACTCTGAGCTTGAAACGGGGCACCCTGCATTGGAGCCTTATGCGGTTGTAAAAGGCAATTGCGATTTTGCCGGCGATTTTAAGGACGAGCTTCTTCTAACTGCCGGTTCAAGAAAAATACTGGTCACACACGGCCACCTTCACGGTATAAAACAGACCTTGTTAAACGTATACTATCGTGCAGAGGAGCTCGGAGCGGATATTATCTGCTTCGGGCATTCGCACATCGCGGGAAGCGAAGTGCTGCGCGGAAAACTGATGATTAACCCAGGCAGCATCCGGCTTCCAAGGGTGCGCAGGACAGAAAGCTATGCTATACTGACATTAGAAAATGATGCTGCGACAGTCCGTTTTTACGACCAAGCAGGCAATGAAATTGAGGATCTGCAAAACCGAGTCACACTATGAAAATGTCATGAGGAAGAAAATTTTCTTCCTCATGAAAAAAATTCTAAAAAACCGTTGACTTATTGTTGCATCCCATATATAATAAATCTTGTCGCTGATAGTTAAAGCGAAAAACAAAAAACAAAACGTGTCCCAGTAGCTCAGCTGGATAGAGCAACGGCCTTCTAAGCCGTCGGTCGGGAGTTCGAATCTCTCCTGGGACGTACAAAAAGAAAAACCTCAAATCCATTTAGGATTTGAGGTTTTTTGTTGTAACCAAAAGAAAAGGATTATTAGATGTTGATTCGGATGTAAAGGGATTATTAAATGGATTGACCATAACTAGTTCCACCGCTTCAAAAGAAAAAATAAAACAGTTTGAGGTCTTGGATGACTCAATGTTGATTTCTGATGCTCTCGAAACCAACACTAGGCAAATGAAGGTGAGTGAGAATAGAAGCCGTACAACAAGCGATTATGTCCTCCATGTAGAGCATTTTCAGAGTATAACAATTGAGGCTCTTCTTTTTATCGATCAAATCTGATGTCGTAGCCTCGATATTTAAACAATAACTAATAAAACCCGTCTTTTATTCACTTGGTTAAAGAATGAACCTAAACTAAGGAGCAGAGTAGAAAAAGAGCGATACATCTTCTTTCCTAATTTTTGCATGATTATAGTATAATGGACACAAACAATCTTTTAGGAAACGGTGATAAAAATGAGTAGCAACTTTTCATTTTTTCAAGGGAAATGGGATGTACTTGCTAACTTGGGAGAGACAGCTGAGAGAAATGTATATCATGACCCCCATACAACAGTAATGAAACTGCGATTGTTCGCTGAAACACTAACTAAATTTATTCTTGCCGCTGAAAATATTAAAGAGGCATATGGTACAACGCAAGTGGATCGCATTAACACTTTGCGTCGGGAAAGGTTACTTGAGCCTGAATTAATTGATATATTAGAGGCTCTTCGTCGCAAAGGGAATGTAGCGATGCATGAAGCGGATTATGGAAAAGTAGAAGAAGCAAAGGCTTTGTTGCAATTAACGTTCCGCTTGTCCATTTGGTTCATGGAGGTATATGGTGATTGGGATTTTCAAGCACCAGAGTATACAGAACTTCAAGAACAAGTAGAACAGAGTACAGAAACACTTCAGCGAGAATATGAGGAGAAAGTCAAAAAGCTTGAAGAAGAATTAGAGGCAATTCGTCGACAGGCGGAAGTGGAACAAGAAGAGGTAAAAATCGAACGTAAAAAGATATCCAAAAACTTTATGCGTCGACAGCAATTAACTGAAGCTGAAACACGTACGATTATTGATGGAAAACTACGTGCTGTTGGGTGGGAAGTAGACACAACTGTACTAAATCATCAAAAGAACGGAACGCTGCCAGAGAAAAATCGAAACATGGCAATTGCAGAATGGAAGGTCAATGGCGGCAGGGTTGACTATGCGTTGTTTATTGGCTTAAAGCTTGTTGGCTTTATTGAAGCTAAGGCAAAAAAGAAAACGATTCCTGGCGCATTAGAAAGTCAAACAAAAGTGTATGCAAAAAATGTGACACAAGTCGAAGATGAAGTCATCATACCTACAACAGGTGAATATAAAGTGCCGTTTTTATACGCAACGAACGGCCGACCATACTTGAGACAACTTCAAGAAGAGTCGGGCATCTGGTTTTGGGATTCACGTAAACCGTTAGAACATGCTCGCCCATTAGAAGGCTGGCATTCACCTGATGACTTGCAGCTTCTTCTTAGTCAAGATGACAAGGATGCAAATAAACGCTTAGAAGAAGAGGATATTACGAAGTTTGGTTTGCGTCATTATCAGCAAAGAGCGGTACTTTCCGCTGAAGAGGGATTAAAAGAAGGGCAACGAAGAATGCTTATTGCGATGGCAACGGGAACTGGGAAAACTCGTACAGCTATCGCCCTCATGTATCGCTTAATTAAGTCCAAAAAATGTCGTCGTATTCTTTTCCTTGTAGACCGTAATTCGTTAGGAAAACAGACAGAGGATGCACTTAAGGATACAAAAATTGAAGGCTACTCATTTGCTGATATATACGATGTAAAGTCTTTAGAAGACATGTCTCCAGAAGTTGAAACGAAGGTGCAAATTGCGACGGTGCAGGGAATGGTTAGAAGACTTTTCTATAGCGATAACGAGAAGCTTCCAAGTGTCGGGCAGTATGATTTCATCATTGTAGATGAAGCACATCGTGGCTATACAAGTGACAAAGAAATGTCAGAGGAAGAATTGGAATTCCGTGACCAAAATGATTATATTAGCCAATATCGACGTGTAATTGATTATTTTGATGCGGCATGTTTAGGACTTACTGCAACACCAGCTCTTCATACAACAGAGATTTTTGGTATGCCTATTTTTAAGTATTCTTATAGTGAAGCGGTTCTGGATGGCTACTTAGTTGACCATGAACCACCATATCTGTTTAAGACAGAACTTTCACAAGTCGGCATTACTCTTGAAAAAGACGAAGAAGTTGAAGTGTATGATGTTGATAAAGGCGAGATTCAACTAGAAAAAATGGAAGATACCATTCATTTTGAGGTTGAACAGTTTAATAAACGGGTAATTACTGAACCTTTTAATCGGGCGGTTCTAAACAAACTGGTTGAATACATTGATCCGACAGGAAAAGAGAAAACCCTTATCTTTGCAGCGACTGACCAACACGCAGATTTAGTTGTTCGGTTATTAAAGGAAGCCTTTAAAGAACGTGGCGATGAAATTGAAGATGATGCTATTATGAAAATTACTGGCTATATCTATAAGCCATTAGATGCCATTAAAAGGTTTAAGAACGAGCGGCTGCCAAATGTCGTTGTAACGGTTGATTTACTCACCACAGGCATTGACGTTCCTCCAATAACAAATCTAGTATTCTTACGGCGTATACAGTCTCGTATTCTTTATGACCAAATGCTTGGACGTGCAACCCGTCTTTGTCCCGACATTGGAAAAACACACTTTAACATTTACGATGCAGTGGGCATCTACGATAAATTGCAAAGCTATACGGAGATGAAACCTGTTGTAAAGAAACAAAATTACAGTATCGGTGAACTATATGAATCACTTGCCAATGCTACTGCAGAAGATGAAGCTTCGTTTTATCGTGACCAATTGGCAGCGAAAATTCAGCGTCGCAAGCAAAGGCTGAATGAAGAAGGAAAACAAAAGTTTGAAGAATTGTCGAATGGAAAAAATGTGGATGAGTGGGCGAAAGAAATTCAAACGTATACGCCACAAGAAGCAAAACAGCACAACATGTTATTTGAATATATGGAAGCCTATCGGGTAAAAGGCGAGAAACGATATATCTCCAACAAAGAGGATGAAGTAACAGATGTGGTTCGGGGATACGGTGAAGGAAACAAGAGACCAGAAGATTATTTAGAAGGTTTCGTTCGTTTTATCCAAGAAAATATTAATGAAATTCCTGCTCTTCATCTTATTTGCACACGCCCGAAAGATTTAACAAGGCAGGATTTACGAGAACTTATTACCATTCTAGAAACGAAAGGCTTTAAGCAATCTCATTTGCAGACAGCTTGGAAACAGACAAAAAATGAAGACATTGCAGCAGACATTATTAGCTTTATTCGCCAAGCTGCATTAGGTGAAGCGCTAGTTGACCATGAAGCACGTATTAAACAGTCGATGCAAAAAGTGTATTCACTGCATGATTGGACTCCAAGACAGAAGAAGTGGTTAGAGAGAATTGAAAAACAGTTACTTCAAGTGCCTGTATTAGCACCAACTGCAGAAGAGGCATTCTCGGAAGAGCCATTTAAAACTTCTGGCGGCTATAAATTGCTGAAGCGGGAGTTTGGTGACTATATTGATACGGTTGTTACCACTATAAATGAGAACCTTTATATTAGTTAACAATGTGCCTCTTCATAGGGGCATTTTTTAAGTTATAATAGACAAGTTAGATTGGCTTTAATTTTCGCTTTAGCGGGGTTCAAACGAGGAACCCTGAATGAAAATATAAGTGTAATTAGCAGGAGGTTAATACATGAACAACCAAGAAATCGTTCAAAAACTATGGAATCTGTGTAATGTGTTACGGGATGACGGAATTACTTATCAGCAGTATGTAACGGAGTTAACTTATTTACTGTTTTTAAAAATGATGAAAGAGCAGGAAACAGAAGGTGTAATTCCAGAGGGCTACCGTTGGGATGACTTGTTAGACAAAGAAGGTCTAGAATTAAAGACGTTTTACCAGCGATTGTTGCTTGATTTAGGAAGCAGTGACAATGAGCGGTTACGTCTCATTTATAGTGATGCTTCTACAAGTATTGCCGAGCCAAAAAACCTAGAGAAAATCATCAAATCGATTGATGCTCTTGATTGGTACAATGCGAAAGAAGAAGGACTTGGGAATCTTTATGAGGGTTTATTGGAGAAGAACGCAAGTGAAAAGAAATCGGGAGCGGGACAATATTTCACACCTCGTGTACTAATTGATGTAATGGTACACCTTATTGACCCGAAAGTGGGAGAGCGATGCAATGACCCTGCCTGTGGAACATTTGGTTTCATGATTGCGGCAGACCAATATTTAAAAAATAAAACAGATGACTATTTTGACCTCGACCCGCAAGAAGCTGAATTCCAAAAGAAAGAAGCCTTTACAGGAATGGAACTTGTAAAAGACACACATCGTCTTGCATTAATGAACGCTTTACTTCATAACATGGAAGGGCGTTTGGAACAAGGGGATTCTTTATCGGGGAATGGGAAATGGATGAAGAACTTTGATGTTATTTTAACAAATCCTCCGTTTGGAACAAAAAAAGGTGGAGAACGTGTATCCCGTGATGATTTAACGTTTGAAACATCAAATAAGCAGTTGAATTTCTTGCAGTTGATTTATAACGCTTTAAAAGATGATGGACAAGCACGGGCAGCGGTTGTATTGCCCGATAATGTGTTGTTTGAAAGTGGTATTGGTTCGCAAATTCGTCGTGATTTAATGAACAAATGTAATTTACACACCATTTTACGTTTACCACCGGGTATATTTTATGCACAGGGCGTTAAAACAAATGTCTTATTCTTTACAAGAGGAACAACTGACCAAGATAATACGAAAGATGTTTGGGTATACGACCTTCGCACAAATATGTCTTCGTTTGGAAAGCGCAATCAGCTAACAATGGCTCATTTTGAAAACTTCATGAAGGCCTATGTAGCAGAAGACCGTTCTAAAGTAGAAGATGAGCGTTGGAATGTGTTTACACGAGAAGAAATTGCAAAAAAAGGTGATAGTTTAGATATCGGATTGATTTCAGATGAATCACTATCTTCATACGACAACTTACCAGACCCAATTGAATCGGCAGAAGAAGCGATTGCGAAACTTCAACAAGCAGTGGATTTATTAAATGAAGTAGTCGAGGAGTTACGTGCTGTTGAAGAAGATGAGGTGGTCAGAAAATGAGTAAGAAAAAGAAGGCCATCGAGGAATTATTAGAAGAAGTAGTAGTATCAGAAGAAGGACAACCATTTGAAGCCCCTAATAATTGGGCGGTAGTGAAGACAAATACTGTTGTAGATGTAAGAGATGGAACGCATGATACTCCTGCTTATCAAGAAGAAGGCATTCCATTAATTACATCAAAAAACTTAAAAAATGGGAAGCTTGATTTCACAACAGCTAAGTTTATAAGTGAAGAATCTCATCTTGAAATAGCAAAACGGTCAAACGTTGAAGTAAATGACATATTATTCGCAATGATTGGAACAATTGGTAATCCAGTTTTAATTGAACAGATTTCTCAAGAATTTAGTATTAAGAATGTAGCATTGTTTAAACCAAACATTCAGAAATTAGATAGTAAGTATTTCTACTACTATTTACAATCACCGACATATATGAATCATTTAAAAAATAATGAGAAGGGGAGTACACAAAAGTTCGTTCCTTTAAATGTATTAAGGAATGCCCCTCTTTACTTTCCTCCTATTAACGAACAAAAACGGATTGCTGAGAAAGTGGAGCGACTTTTAGCAAAAATTGAAGAAGCAAAGATGTTGATTGAGGAAGCGAAGGAAACGGTTGAGTTGCAGAGGGCGGCTATTCTGGATAAAGCGTTTCGTGGGGAGTTAGGTACAAATGTTGAGAATGAAGAAAGCATAATAAATTTATTAGGCAAAGACAAAGTATTGGTTTCAACAGAAAATGACTTACCAAAGAATTGGGTTTATGTAAAATTAGGAAATGTAGCCAAATTCCAAGGTGGTAGCCAACCCCCAAAGTCAGTTTTTAAAGGGGAACGGCTTGATGATTATATTAGGTTAGTTCAAATAAGGGACTTTAAGTCAGATAAATACAAGACATATATACCTAAAGAGCTTGCAAAAAGAACTTTTGGTGAAAATGACGTCATGATTGGTAGATATGGTCCACCAGTATTTCAAATCTTAAGAGGACTGAGTGGTGCTTATAACGTTGCTTTAATGAAAGCAACCCCTATTAAAGAATTGATGGATAATGACTTCTTGTATTATTTGTTACAAGCACCTTTTATTCAAAACCCTGTTATCAGAGAATCACATAGAACTGCAGGTCAAACTGGTGTAAGGAAGGAACTTATTGAGGATTTTAGTATAGGACTTCCACCTTTAAGCGAACAAAAACGAATTGCTGAGAAAGTAGCCAATCTTTTAAAAAAATTTGAAGTAGAGCAGGAATTAGTTGAAACTTTAACAGATAATTTAGCAATCATTAAACAGTCTATCCTTTCTAAAGCCTTCCGAGGTGAACTTGGAACAAATGATCCCAGAGAAGAAAATGCTATTGAATTATTAAAAGAAGTATTGCAGGAACAAGTGCAATAGCTATAGCTAGGCATCCGAATAAATCGGGTGTCTTTTTATATATTATTGAGATAATGCCAACTGTCGGATGAGATACATTTCTAAGATTATTCTGTATATCTTACTAAAGGTTTCCTTCTTTAATCATCTTCCAATTTTCAACTGTCTAATTGTACAATTATGAGTTATAATGAAAAGAGTGATAACGGTCAAAGTTCGAAAGATGACCGTTGTACCTGTCCGTGAAAAAACTAGATACTGCAAGCGTTAAAGCTGGATAGAGCAACGGCCTTCTAAGCCGTCGGTCGGGAGTTCGAATCTCTCCTGGGACGTACCAAAATGAAAAACCTCAAATCCATTTAGGATTTGAGGTTTTTTGTTGTCGGTCTATGATTTTTATTTATTATTTAACGGATCATCATCATCCAAGCCGTCAACTTTTCCTTCTTTATTCAGACGAGGTTCTTCTTTTTTCACAGTTTCAGAAATATGTTCATTTTCTTCAACAGTGCGTTTACCGACAACCACTTCATCAGTGACAACCGGTTTTTTAGTCACTTCCAGCTTTTCCTCAACGATTGGCACTCTGATCTCTTCCGAATCGTTGACGGGAGAAGCATCCGCTTTATTTTCATCCACTGGCCGGCGTTCGACATAAATTTCATCGTGTCTCACCGGGATGTCCATATCTCTTTTTTCTGTTTTCACTTCTTTTCCTATCTCTACTTCGCCGGTTTGAACGTCTTCCTTATCGACTTTCAGCTGTTCTTCCCGGAGCGGCATCGTTTTTTCTTCTTTCGTTGTATAATCCGCCATTTCATTTGTGCTTGAAAAGCCGCCTGAAAGGGCATTGCCGTTATCCATAGGAGCATTTACATCTGCATCTGTATCGACGGCTACCAGAAGTTTTCCGTCATCCAAATCTTCTTGATACTTGTCTATTTCATCCGTTCTAATATCCAAATCGGATAATGCTTTGCTGTGTGCAGCAGTATCATCCATTGTGAAATAATCTTTCAGTTTATCGAAAAAAGATTCAGATTCGCCCTGATGTGCATCGATGGCTTGATTGACCTCTGTTCCTGTACGTGACTCCAAATAATCTGTATCTCGCCGGCTTGTCACAACAGAAATGTCATCAGAATCATAGCCTTTTGTGAGTAACCCTTCAATCGCTGCGATGGTTTCCTGCGGAGTTTCGAATACACCAACTATGCTTTTCATATCAATCTCCTCCTTCATGAATTTGCATGATATCGTTCATGTCGTTTGTAATTCCCGCTGTTCTTTGAATTAAACAAAATTGAAAACATTGGGCGGGTATCAAAAGGGTGAAAAGTGTGTAAATACAAAAAAATAGATAAGACAGACTTTCCTCTGTCTTATCTATCTTCATAGTTGCAGCTCCTTTGTCATAAACACACTGTTTAGATCTTCAACATAGTCTGCAAACGGTTCGCAATACTGGAAACCGAAGCTTTCATACAATTTTCTTGCTGGCTCAAATGAAGCCATTGAACCCGTTTCTAAACTTAGTCGCTCATAACCTCGCTTCTCGGCCTCTTCAATGATGTGCTGGAGAACTTGTTTGGCAACGCCTTTTCTTAAATGTGATGCAGATGTTCGCATTGATTTGATTTCTCCATGCCGGCTGTCCAGTTCTTTTAGCGCTCCGCAGCCGGCGAGTTCATCACCCTCCCAAGCGCTCCAAAATGTTATTTCAGGCTCTCTTAGTTTCTCTAAACCTAAGGCATGAGTGCTTTCTGGCGGGGACATAAGCGTCATGCTATGTAAATGTTCATTCACAAGTGAGACCACCTGACGTCCAGTTAAATCGTCTATTTTTATATGCAATTTTATTCCTCCTCAAACTTTGATCTTAATCATATTTCATCCTGTTTCCAACTATAAAGACAGAAAACCTGACAGTATTGAAGCCCCTTTGAAATATATGAGTTGCAAAAGATGTTTGAAAGCAAAAAGAGGCCGAAATCGTTGTTCGGCCCTTGCAGTCTTCTTTAATATCTAAAGCCTCCATGCACACCGGCTGTTCCGCTAAAACCGCCGACATGTGTCGCCGGAATACTGAACCCGCCGCTATGGCCGCTGAAGCCAGTGCCTGAAAATTGCTGCCCGAAAAAATCTGAAGTGTATGGATAAGAGGAGTACATAGCAGAGGGAGTGGTCAACGGGCTGTATGCCTGGCTGAACGGCTGTCCGTATCCGTAGCCTCCAAATGGCTGCTGGCTTTGCTGGTAAAAGGCAGGGGTAGCAGGATAATGCTGCTGCGGAAAGCTGGGGAAGCTTGGAAAGCCCGAAGGAAATCCTTGCATGTCTGCAAATGATTTATTCATCGTATCACCTTTTCTTTGCAAGATACCATTAATGTATGCCGAGGGAACAAGGGGAGTGCCTATCCGAAATGAAATGGGTTTGCAAGATGATCTGTCAGACTCAATTCCTACACGAATCATAGCGTGTTATAAAATCTTACACGTTTATGTAAAAATGAATTATTCTGGTGTATCCTTGATAGATTAATAAAAAAATTATAAAAACTTTTAACATTTGCAATTCCTTTTGTACCAATAATGAAAGCGTATACAATATAGATTGATTAATCAAAATTGTCTAATAATTTTAAAAAATGCTGTTGACACTGCGTCCAAAGCGGCGTAATATGAGTTCAACAAAAGATAACGCAAGCTTCACAAGCGAAAATGATCGCAATATGATTCTGAAAAAATGAAAAACAATCGACCTTATTGAACAGCTTACAAGCCGTTCTGAAGGCTGAATATGAAAAGCGCAGATGAGGATAAGTAGCCTTGATAAAGCTTTCCACAGAGAACCGGGTTAGCTGAGAACCGGCGAAGCTTTACAAGGTGAACTCGCCTCAGAGTGCCAGTCTGAAATGACAGTAGGACTTGGCCGGGTGAATTTGATTCACTCGTTACTAAAGCGGATAGAAATATCCATGAGACGGCCGACTAAGGCCGTAAACAAGGGTGGTACCGCGGAAAGAAAAGCCTTTTCGCCCCTTTTAGCTATCGCAGTTACTGCGCGGCTGATTGTGGGTGGAAGGGCTTTTTTTATTGAATAATCAGCTATCTAGCTAATGAAAAGATGATCTTTAAAGGATGAAAATCCAAAAGGAGGAACTAAAATGAGGACTAATGTACAGGTGGATTCAGCATCTGCCAAATGTACACAGACGATGAGCGGAGCATTAATGCTGATTGAATCATTAAAAAAAGAGAAAGTAGAAATGATTTTCGGTTATCCGGGCGGGGCTGTGCTTCCGATTTACGATAAGCTATACAATTCAGGGTTGGTACATATCCTACCCCGTCACGAACAAGGCGCGATTCATGCAGCGGAAGGATACGCAAGAGTCACTGGAAAACCGGGTGTCGTCATCGCCACATCAGGACCGGGAGCGACAAACCTTGTTACAGGCCTTGCTGATGCCATGATTGATTCATTGCCGTTAGTTGTCTTTACAGGGCAGGTGGCAACCTCTGTTATCGGGAGTGATGCATTTCAGGAAGCAGACATTCTAGGGATTACGATGCCGGTGACAAAACACAGCTACCAGGTTCGCCAGCCGGAAGATCTGCCGCGCATCATTAAAGAAGCGTTCCATATTGCAACAACTGGAAGACCCGGCCCAGTATTGATCGATATTCCGAAAGATGTAGCAACTATTGAAGGAGAATTCAGCTACGATCATGAGATGAACCTCCCGGGATACCAGCCGACAACAGAGCCGAATTACTTGCAGATCCGCAAGCTAGTAGAAGCCGTGAGCAGTGCGAAGAAACCGGTGATCCTGGCGGGTGCGGGCGTACTGCACGGAAAAGCATCAGAAGAATTAAAAAATTATGTCGAACAGCAGCAAATCCCTGTGGCGCACACCCTTTTGGGGCTCGGAGGCTTCCCGGCTGACCATCCGCTTTTCCTGGGGATGGCGGGAATGCACGGTACGTATACAGCCAATATGGCTCTTCATGATTGTGATCTTTTAATCAGCATCGGCGCCCGTTTTGATGATCGTGTCACAGGAAACCTGAAACACTTTGCCAGAAACGCAAAGATTGCCCACATCGATATTGATCCAGCTGAAATCGGAAAAATCATGAAAACACAGATTCCTGTAGTGGGAGACAGCAAAATTGTCCTGCAGGAGCTGATCAAACAAGATGGCAAACCAAGTGATTCAAGCGAATGGAAAAAACAGCTCGCCGAATGGAAAGAAGAGTACCCGCTTTGGTATGAAGAGAATGAAGAAGAGGGTTTTAAACCTCAGAAATTGATTGAATATATTCATCAATTTACAAAAGGAGAAGCCATTGTCGCCACGGATGTAGGCCAGCATCAAATGTGGTCAGCGCAATTTTATCCGTTCCAAAAAGCAGATAAATGGGTCACGTCAGGCGGACTTGGAACGATGGGATTCGGCCTTCCGGCGGCGATCGGTGCACAGCTGGCTGATAAAGATGCCACTGTCGTCGCGGTTGTCGGAGACGGCGGTTTCCAAATGACGCTTCAAGAACTCGATGTCATTCGCGAATTAAATCTTCCAGTCAAGGTAGTGATTTTAAATAACGCTTGTCTCGGAATGGTCAGACAGTGGCAGGAAATTTTCTATGAAGAACGCTATTCAGAATCTAAATTCGCATCTCAGCCTGACTTCGTCAAATTGTCCGAAGCATACGGCATTAAAGGCATCAGAATTTCATCAGAGGCGGAAGCGAAGGAAAAGCTGGAAGAGGCATTAACGTCAAGAGAACCTGTTGTCATTGATGTGCGGGTTGCCAGCGAAGAAAAAGTATTCCCGATGGTGGCTCCGGGAAAAGGGCTGCATGAAATGGTGGGGGTGAAACCTTGAAAAGAATTATCACATTGACTGTGGTGAACCGCTCAGGTGTGTTAAACCGGATCACCGGTCTATTTACAAAAAGGCATTACAACATTGAAAGCATTACAGTTGGACACACAGAAACAGCAGGCGTTTCCAGAATCACCTTTGTCGTTCATGTTGAAGGAGAAAATGATGTTGAACAGTTAACAAAACAGCTCAACAAACAGATTGATGTTCTGAAAGTCACAGACATCACAAATCAATCGATTGTCCAGAGGGAGCTGGCCTTAATAAAGGTCGTCTCCGCACCTTCAACGAGAACAGAGATTAATGGAATCATAGAACCGTTCAGAGCTTCTGTCGTCGATGTCAGCAGAGACAGCATCGTTGTTCAGGTGACAGGCGAATCTAACAAAGTTGAAGCGCTTATTGAATTGTTGAAACCTTATGGCATTAAAGAAATCGCGAGAACAGGTACAACGGCTTTTGCGAGGGGTACCCAGCAAAAGGCGTCATCCAATAAAACAATATCTATTGTATAAAACATAACAAGGGAGAGATTGAAATGGTAAAAGTATATTATAACGGTGATATCAAAGAGAACGTATTGGCAGGCAAAACAGTAGCGGTTATCGGATACGGTTCGCAAGGCCACGCACATGCCTTGAACCTTAAAGAAAGCGGAGTAGACGTGATCGTCGGTGTTAGACAAGGAAAATCTTTCACGCAGGCCCAAGAAGACGGACATAAAGTATTTTCAGTAAAAGAAGCGGCAGCCCAAGCTGAAATCATCATGGTTCTGCTTCCTGATGAACAGCAGCAAAAAGTATACGAAGCTGAAATCAAAGATGAATTGACAGCAGGAAAATCATTAGTATTTGCTCACGGATTTAACGTGCATTTCCATCAAATTGTTCCTCCGGCGGATGTTGATGTATTCTTGGTAGCGCCTAAAGGTCCGGGACACTTGGTCAGAAGAACATATGAGCAAGGAGCCGGCGTACCTGCATTGTTCGCAATCTATCAAGATGTGACTGGAGAAGCAAGAGACAAAGCTCTCGCATATGCAAAAGGAATCGGCGGCGCAAGAGCGGGCGTATTAGAAACGACATTTAAGGAAGAAACAGAAACAGATTTGTTCGGTGAGCAGGCGGTTCTTTGCGGCGGATTAAGCGCGCTTGTCAAAGCAGGATTTGAAACATTAACTGAAGCAGGTTATCAGCCTGAACTTGCATACTTCGAGTGTCTTCATGAGCTGAAATTAATCGTAGACCTTATGTACGAAGAAGGACTTGCAGGAATGAGATATTCAATTTCTGACACAGCACAGTGGGGAGATTTCGTATCAGGCCCTCGCGTTGTGGATGCTAAAGTAAAAGAATCGATGAAAGAAGTATTAAAAGATATCCAAAACGGTACATTCGCAAAAGAATGGATCGTCGAAAACCAAGTAAACCGTCCTCGTTTCAACGCTATCAATGCGAGCGAGAACGAACATCAAATCGAAGTAGTGGGAAGAAAGCTTCGTGAAATGATGCCGTTTGTGAAACAAGGCAAGAAGAAGGAAGCGGTGGTCTCCGTTGCGCAAAATTAATTTTTTCGATACGACGCTTCGTGATGGTGAACAGTCCCCTGGAGTGAACTTGAATACACAGGAGAAACTTGCCATAGCTAAGCAGCTCGAAAGACTCGGGGCAGATATCATTGAAGCGGGATTTCCCGCTTCGTCCCGAGGTGACTTTTTAGCTGTTCAGGAAATCGCTAGAACCATTAAAAATTGTTCAGTGACTGGTCTGGCCCGTTGTGTAAAAGGTGATATTGATGCTGCTTGGGAAGCGTTAAAGGATGGTGCTTACCCGAGAATTCATGTTTTTATCGCCACATCGGACATTCATTTGAAACACAAGCTGAAAATGACACGGGAGCAAGTCATTGAAAGAGCAGTTGAAATGGTGACATACGCAAAAGAACGTTTTCCGGTTGTGCAATGGTCAGCTGAAGATGCCTGCCGTACTGAGCTGCCGTTTCTGGCAGAAATCGTCGAGAAAGTGATTGACGCAGGCGCCAGTGTTATCAATCTTCCAGACACTGTCGGCTACCTGGCTCCAGCGGAATACGGAAATATCTTTAAATATATGAAGGAAAACGTTCCGAACATTCACAAAGCAAAGCTTTCAGCTCATTGTCATGATGATTTGGGAATGGCAGTTGCTAACTCTCTTGCTGCGATTGAAAATGGCGCTGATCAAATTGAATGCGCTGTGAACGGGATCGGTGAAAGAGCCGGAAACGCGGCATTAGAGGAAATTGCCGTTGCCCTTCATATCAGAAAAGATTTCTACCAAGTTGAAACAGGTATTACATTGAACGAGATTAAGAGAACAAGCGATTTAGTAAGCAAGCTGACCGGCATGGCTGTCCCGCGCAATAAAGCAGTTGTGGGCGATAATGCATTTGCTCATGAATCAGGCATCCATCAGGACGGCTTTTTAAAAGAGAAATCAACTTATGAAATTATTTCGCCGGAGCTTGTCGGTGTAACCGCAGATGCGCTTGTCCTAGGTAAACATTCTGGACGCCACGCATTTAAAGACCGGTTGACTGCTTTAGGATTCCAATTTGACAGTGAAGAGATTAATAAATTCTTTACGATGTTTAAAGAGTTGACTGAGAAGAAAAAAGAAATCACTGATGAGGATCTTGTTTCTCTTATTTTAGAAGAAAAAGTAACAGATCGCAAGATTGGGTATGAATTTCTTTCTCTGCAAGTACATTACGGAACTAGTCAGGTCCCTACGGCTACTCTTTCTTTGAAAAATCAAGAAAACGCAGAGCTTATTCAGGAAGCTGCAACTGGGGCCGGAAGTGTGGAAGCAATCTACAACACGCTTGAGCGCTGCATCGATAAAGACGTGGAGCTCTTAGACTACCGCATTCAGTCTAACAGAAAAGGCGAAGATGCATTTGCCCAGGTGTATGTAAGAGTTTTGGTGAACGGAAAAGAATCAGCAGGGCGGGGCATAGCGCAAGACGTATTAGAAGCATCAGCGAAAGCCTATTTGAACGCAGTAAACCGTCAATTGGTTTTCGAGTCGAATATGAGCGGACTTAAAAACCACACAGCTGTCGGATCATAAAAGAAAGGAGAACGGTTAATTTGAAGAAACGTATTGCTCTATTGCCCGGAGACGGGATCGGCCCTGAAGTATTAGAATCAGCGACAGACGTACTGAAAAGTGTTGCCGAACGCTTTAACCATGAATTTGAATTTGAATATGGCCTGATTGGAGGGGCGGCGATTGACAAACATAACAACCCCCTCCCAGAGGAAACCGTTGCCGCTTGTAAAAATGCAGATGCGATATTGCTTGGCGCTGTCGGCGGACCGAAATGGGATCAAAACCCTTCGGAGCTGAGACCGGAAAAAGGGCTGCTCAGCATCAGAAAACAGCTTGATTTGTTTGCGAATTTACGTCCAGTGAAGGTGTTTGAAAGCCTTTCTGACGCTTCCCCTTTGAAAAAAGAATACATCGATCATGTTGATTTTGTTATCGTCCGAGAGCTGACAGGCGGCTTGTATTTCGGCCAGCCGAGCAAACGCTATGTAAACACTGAAGGTGAGCAGGAAGCAGTAGACACCCTGTTTTATAAGCGGACGGAAATTGAACGCGTGATCAGAGAGGGCTTTAAAATGGCAGCAGCCAGAAAAGGAAAAGTAACCTCTGTTGATAAAGCAAACGTTCTAGAATCAAGCAGACTGTGGCGTGAAGTGGCCGAGGACGTTGCAAAAGATTTTCCTGATGTAAAGCTGGAGCACATGCTTGTGGATAATGCAGCCATGCAGCTGATTTATGCACCGAATCAATTTGATGTCGTGGTGACTGAAAATATGTTTGGTGACATTTTAAGCGATGAAGCGTCGATGCTTACAGGCTCACTCGGAATGCTCCCGTCAGCCAGCCTATCAAGCTCAGGTCTTCATCTGTTTGAGCCTGTTCATGGCTCCGCGCCTGATATTGCCGGCAAAGGGATGGCAAATCCATTCGCGGCCATATTGTCAGCGGCAATGCTTTTGAGAACATCTTTCGGGCTTGAAGAGGAAGCGAAAGCTGTAGAAGATGCGGTAAACAAAGTCTTGGCTTCCGGAAAAAGAACAAGAGACTTGGCACGGGGTGAAGAGTTCAGCAGCACTCAGGCCATTACGGAGGAAGTTAAGGCAGCAATCATGAGTGAAAATACAATTTCTAATGTGTGACAGCTTACGATAAGCGGTCTTAGTTCATAGGTAGAGGGAGGAAATAAAGATGATGCCTCGAACAATCATCGAAAAGATTTGGGATCAGCATATTGTAAAACATGGTGAGGGAAAACCCGATCTTCTCTATATTGATTTGCATCTCATTCATGAGGTGACGTCACCTCAGGCATTTGAAGGTTTGAGACAAAAGGGAAGAAAGGTCAGAAGACCCCAAAACACATTTGCGACAATGGACCATAACATCCCGACCGTCAATCGTTTTGAGATAAAGGATGAAGTTGCGAAACGCCAAGTAACGGCGCTTGAAAGAAACTGTGAAGAATTTGGCGTGCGCCTTGCCGATCTTCACAGTGTGGATCAAGGGATTGTCCATGTCGTCGGCCCTGAACTGGGCTTAACGCTTCCAGGGAAAACGATCGTGTGCGGCGACAGTCATACATCGACACATGGCGCTTTCGGCGCTCTTGCATTTGGAATCGGGACAAGTGAAGTTGAACATGTCCTTTCCACACAGACTCTTTGGCAGCAGCGTCCGAAAACACTTGAAGTGCGTGTAGATGGAACGCTTCAAAAAGGGGTAACGGCAAAGGATGTCATTCTTGCTGTCATCGGTAAATACGGTGTGAAATTCGGCACTGGCTACGTCATTGAATACACTGGGGAAGTATTCAGAAATATGACGATGGATGAACGAATGACCGTTTGCAACATGTCAATTGAAGCAGGAGCAAGAGCAGGTTTGATTGCACCGGACGAGGTAACGTTTGAATATTGCAAAAACCGCAAGTACACGCCAAAAGGCGAAGAATTTGACAAGGCTGTAGAGGAATGGAAAGCGCTGCGCACAGACCCGGGCGCTGTTTACGATAAATCTATCGTCCTTGACGGCAACGACATTTCTCCTATGGTGACATGGGGCATTAACCCGGGAATGGTTCTTCCTGTCGATTCTGAAGTTCCAGCGCCGGAAAGCTTTTCTGCAGAAGATGACAAAAAAGAGGCGATTAGAGCTTATGAATATATGGGGCTGACTCCCCATCAGAAAATCGAAGACATTAAAGTGGAGCACGTATTTATCGGTTCCTGCACAAATTCCCGCATGACTGACCTTCGTCAGGCTGCTGATATGATCAAAGGGAAGAAGGTAGCTGACAGCGTTAGAGCCATCGTCGTGCCAGGCTCCCAAAGTGTGAAGCTTCAGGCTGAACAAGAAGGGCTTGACCAGGTTTTCTTGGAAGCTGGATTTGAGTGGAGAGAGTCAGGCTGCAGCATGTGTTTGAGTATGAATAATGATGTTGTTCCTGAGGGAGAGCGCTGTGCGTCAACCTCTAACCGCAACTTTGAGGGCAGACAAGGAAAAGGTGCAAGAACACATCTCGTCAGCCCGGCAATGGCTGCGATGGCTGCCATTCACGGACACTTCGTTGATGTCAGAAAGTTTTATCAGGAAAAAACAGTTGTGTAAGGAGTGCGCGAGATGGAACCTTTGAAATCACATACGGGGAAAGCGGCCGTATTAAATCGGATCAATGTTGATACTGACCAGATTATTCCTAAACAATTTTTGAAGCGGATTGAAAGAACAGGCTATGGGCGTTTTGCATTTTTTGACTGGAGATATGATGCGAATGGTGAACCGAACCCTGAATTTGAATTAAACCAGCCTGTTTATCAAGGAGCTTCCATTTTAATAGCAGGAGAAAACTTCGGCTGTGGATCATCGCGCGAACACGCTCCGTGGGCGCTTGATGATTATGGGTTTAAAATTATCATTGCGCCGTCATTTGCTGATATTTTCCATCAGAACTGCTTTAAAAACGGGATGCTTCCAATCCGCATGCCATATGACAATTGGAAACAGCTAGTCAGCCAGTATGAAAACCAGTCATTGCAAATGACTGTTGACCTTGAAAATCAGCTGATTCATGACAGTGAAGGCAATCAAATTTCATTTGAAGTTGATCCGCATTGGAAAGAGATGCTCATCAACGGCTATGATGAAATTTCATTAACGCTGCTGCTTGAAGATGAAATCAAGCTATTTGAATCGAAAAGAAGCTCTTGGCTTCAAGCCTGAAGAAGCGGCCGGTCTTTGTCCGGCGGCTTTTTTTGCCTGGTGAAACCTTTCATTTCTTGTGTTTGTTCACAGGTGTTGATACACTTGAACAAAATAAATGCCTGAAAGGAATATAGGTATGACGCATGACAAGAAAAACGCAAAAATTATTCCTTTTCCTCATCTGAAAGACCGCCTCGTGGAAAAAGGGATGTCATCACTCAAGGAAAAAAAGTATCAAGAGGCGCTTGAGCTGTTTTCAGAAGCAATGAAATATGATGATACTGAATCTGATCTTCACTTAGGGAAGGCGATCTGCTTTTTAGAGCTGGGCGAGCTGGAAGAGGCAAAAAGTGTGTGCGAGAAGATGCTCAAAGAAGGTTATGGCCATTATTTTACGGTTTTGCAGGTGTACATGACCATCTTAATTCAGCTCAAAAAATACGAAGAAGTCAAAAGCACTATTGAAGCCGTTTTGGAAGAAAATCAGCTGCCGGCAGAAAGCGCCGAGCAATTTTACAAGCTGCTTGATTTCAGCCGGAAAATGACCGATCCGGATCGAGAGGACGAGGCTTGGGCTGAAGAATACGAGGATACAATTGACACCGAGAAAGTGCTGGCAAGCCCTGAGGAGCAAATGAATCTCATTCATTCCTTAAAAGACCGTAACGTAGCAAAGTATACAGGATTGCTCAAAACAATCCTTCAAGACCCCTCAGCCCACCCGATTATCAAAACGATGATTGTTATGCTGTTGGCCGAGCATGAGTACAGTAAACCTGTGCACATTAGTAAATTTGGCGAGTCGTTGACAATTGAACCGTCTGAGATTGTCCCGCCTGATGCCGCTCCGATTCTGCACCGTGTTCTCAGGGTGCTGGATGAGACACTTGGAAATGAAAATCCAACCTTGTATGCGGCCGTAGAAGAATTGTGGAGAAGACATCTATACGTTTTATATCCGTTCCAGCCGAAATTGCTGTCGGCTGATCTTTGGGCGGCTGCCCTGCATAAAGTCGGTTACGAGATGCACGGGATTGAAATTGAAAGAGAAGAACTTCATATGATGTATGAATTTACCGACAGAGAACTCGATGAAGCTTGCACAATGATAAAAGATATTGAAGAAATTTCTTATTTGTAAATCACGCCATATAGTTGAAAGCGCTATGTGTTATGTTATAATATAGTGGTTGTATTTGTGTATAACGGGTTATAAGAAATACGGTTGGACAGGCTTTGCAGTTCATTATTAACATCTATACATAATGACTCTGATCTTTGGCAGCTTTGTTTTTGTTGGACGAAGCCGAATGATTGCTTTAGAATGGAAGACCGACACAACCTGAATAGATTTTTGGAGGGAAACACATGTCTGTAAAATGGGAAAAACAAGAAGGCAACGAAGGCGTTTTAACGGTTGAAGTTGATGCTGAAACGTTTAAAACAGCACTTGATGATGCATTTAAAAAAGTAGTAAAACAAGTTTCAATTCCTGGATTCCGTAAAGGTAAAATTCCTCGCGGATTATTCGAACAGCGCTTTGGCGTAGAAGCTCTTTACCAAGATGCTTTGGATATTCTTCTTCCTGTAGAATACCCTAAAGCGGTTGAAGAAGCTGGAATCGAGCCTGTAGACCGTCCTGAAATCGATGTTGAGAAAATCGAAAAAGGCGAAAGCTTAATCTTCACTGCGAAAGTAACAGTAAAACCTGAAGTGAAGCTTGGCGACTACAAAGGCTTAGGCATTGAAAAAGACGATACAACTGTAACTGACGAAGATGTTCAAAACGAACTAAAAGCGCTTCAAGAGCGTCAAGCTGAGCTTGTTGTAAAAGAAGAAGGCGCTGTTGAAGAAGGAAACACAGTTGTTCTTGATTTCGAAGGATTCGTTGACGGCGAAGCATTCGAAGGCGGAAAAGCTGAAAACTACTCTCTAGAAGTAGGTTCTGGTTCATTCATCCCTGGCTTCGAAGATCAATTAGTCGGCCTTGAAGCAGGTGCGGAGAAGGATGTTGAAGTGACATTCCCTGAAGAGTACCATGCTGAAGATCTTGCAGGCAAACCAGCTGTGTTCAAAGTGAAAATTCACGAAATCAAAGCGAAAGAGCTTCCTGAGCTTGACGATGAATTCGCTAAAGATATCGATGAAGAAGTGGAAACACTCGCTGAATTAACTGAAAAAACTAAGAAACGTTTAGAAGAAGCGAAAGAAAACGAAGCTGACGCTAAATTGCGTGAAGAGCTTGTTCTGAAAGCTTCTGAAAATGCTGAAATCGATGTGCCGCAAGCAATGGTTGACACTGAGCTTGACCGCATGCTGAAAGAATTCGAACAGCGTCTGCAAATGCAAGGCATGAACCTTGAGCTTTACACTCAATTCTCAGGCCAAGATGAAGCTGCGTTAAAAGAGCAAATGAAAGAAGATGCTGAAAAACGCGTAAAATCTAACCTGACTCTTGAGGCGATTGCGAAAGCGGAAAACCTTGAAGTATCAGATGAGGAAGTTGATGCTGAGCTTACTAAAATGGCTGAAGCATACAACATGCCTGTTGAAAATATTAAACAAGCCATCGGTTCTACTGACGCGATGAAAGAAGATTTAAAAGTTCGCAAAGCAATTGATTTTCTTGTAGAAAACCGTTAATATGGTGCATAATAATAGTAATAATAAAACAGGGCGCGAATCATTCGTGCCTTGTTTTGTACAATTATGAGTTATCTCTTTTTCTTGGGGCAAGATAGTTAATGCAGGGCAGTTTTTTGTCATACATATAGAATGTGCAAGTCAGAAACACATTGTTACCGTCTTTTTGGAAAGTATGGTAAAATGCAATACATACTCGTTTCGTTTCAAGAATCATTTTCTTTTGCTCTGCCGGTAAAAGAAAAAGTGAGACAAGATTAAGGGGTGAAAGAATGTTTAAATTTAACGAGGAAAAAGGACAATTGAAATGCTCGTTCTGTGGAAAAACACAAGATCAGGTTCGTAAGCTTGTAGCTGGGCCTGGTGTATATATATGTGACGAATGTATCGAACTCTGCACTGAAATTGTAGAGGAAGAACTCGGAACAGAAGAAGAAGTAGAATTTAAAGACGTACCAAAGCCTCAGGAAATTCGTGAAATCTTGAATGAATATGTCATCGGCCAAGATCAAGCGAAGAAATCACTTGCTGTTGCTGTGTATAACCACTATAAGCGCATTAACTCCAACAGCAAAGTCGATGATGTTGAGCTTTCAAAAAGTAATATTTCATTAATCGGGCCTACAGGAAGCGGTAAAACCCTTCTGGCGCAAACGTTGGCTCGCATTTTAAATGTGCCGTTTGCGATTGCAGATGCTACATCTTTGACTGAAGCTGGATACGTGGGTGAGGATGTAGAGAATATTCTCTTGAAACTCATTCAAGCTGCTGATTATGATGTGGAAAAAGCCGAAAAAGGCATTATCTATATTGATGAAATCGATAAAGTGGCTAGAAAATCTGAAAACCCGTCTATCACACGTGACGTGTCAGGTGAGGGCGTACAGCAGGCATTGCTTAAAATTCTTGAGGGTACAGTGGCGAGTGTGCCGCCTCAAGGAGGACGTAAGCATCCTCATCAAGAATTCATTCAAATTGACACAACAAATATTTTGTTCATTTGCGGCGGAGCTTTCGATGGTATCGAACAAATCATCAAACGCCGTTTAGGCCAAAAAGTGATTGGATTCGGTGCTGACAACAAAGCTGCTGATCTTGAGAAAGAAGATCTTCTTTCAAAAGTGCTTCCTGAAGATTTGCTCCGCTTCGGGTTAATTCCTGAGTTTATCGGACGTCTTCCGGTTATTGCAAGCCTTGAAAAGCTGGACGAAGAAGCTTTGGTTGCGATCTTAACAAAACCGAAAAACGCTCTTGTTAAGCAATTCAAGAAAATGCTTGAGCTTGACAATGTTGAGCTTGAATTTGAAGAAGAAGCGCTTTCTGAAATCGCTAAAAAAGCGATTGAACGCAAGACTGGCGCACGCGGACTCCGTTCTATCATTGAAGGCATCATGCTTGATGTGATGTTTGAACTGCCTTCTCGTGATGACATTGAAAAATGTGTGATTACCGGGGCAACTGTGACACACGGAGAGCCTCCTCGCCTCTTATTAAAAGACGGCACTGAGGTTAGCCAAGATAAAACATCTGCATAAAGATAAACACAAACCTCCTGAATGAATTATTCAGGAGGTTTTTTGCATGTAAACTCTTCCGGAAAAACGTTTATTCCCGCCTCCTATGGGAGATACTAGCAATCAGAGGAATGAATTGGATACATAAATTGTTTTTCAGGAGGGACCACCATGAGTTGGACAGGGATCGCGTTATTTATTCAGCTGTTTTTTGGGATCATCATTGGTTTGTATTTTTGGAATTTGCTTAAAAATCAAAGGACACAAAAGGTCACAATAGATAAAGAATCAAAGAAGGAAATGGAGCAGCTTCGGAAAATGCGCGCTATCAGCTTGTCCGAGCCATTATCTGAGAAGGTCCGCCCCAAAAGCTTTCAAGATATTGTCGGACAGGAAGACGGTATTAAAGCATTAAAGGCGGCTTTGTGCGGACCGAATCCTCAGCATGTCATTGTCTATGGACCGCCGGGAGTTGGAAAAACGGCTGCTGCGCGGCTTGTGTTGGAAGAAGCAAAAAAACATAAACAATCACCGTTTAAAGAGCAAGCTGTTTTTGTGGAACTCGATGCGACAACAGCCCGTTTTGATGAAAGAGGAATTGCCGATCCGCTCATCGGCTCTGTCCATGACCCGATATACCAAGGGGCCGGAGCAATGGGGCAGGCTGGGATACCGCAGCCGAAGCAGGGGGCTGTTACTCATGCCCATGGCGGTGTGCTGTTTATTGATGAAATAGGGGAGCTGCATCCGATTCAAATGAATAAAATGCTGAAGGTGCTTGAGGACAGAAAAGTCTTTTTAGACAGTGCGTATTACAGTGAGGAAAATACACAAATTCCGAATCACATTCATGATATTTTTCAAAATGGGCTGCCGGCTGATTTTCGCCTGATTGGCGCAACCACAAGAATGCCAAACGAAATTCCGCCAGCTATCAGGTCCCGCTGTTTGGAGGTTTTTTTCCGCGAGCTTGAAAAGGACGAACTGAAAACTGTTGCCAAAACAGCAGCGGATAAAATTGAAAAAAATATCTCTGAAGAAGGCCTCGATCTGCTGACCAGCTATACGAGGAACGGACGGGAAGCTGTCAATATGATTCAAATCGCAGCGGGGATGGCTGTTACGGAGAATCGGAAAGACATTACCATTGAGGATATTGAATGGGTCATCCACTCTAGTCAGCTTACACCGAAGCATGAGCAAAAAATCGGTGTTGAACCGCAGGTCGGCATTGTAAATGGACTTGCAGTCTATGGGCCTAACAGCGGGTCGCTTCTGGAAATCGAAGTAAGTGTAACCGCGGCTCAAGATAAAGGATCAATTAATATCACAGGAATTGCTGAAGAAGAAAGCATCGGCAGCCAATCAAAATCAATCAGGCGAAAAAGCATGGCGAAGGGTTCGGTTGAAAATGTGTTAACCGTGCTCCGGACAATGGGAATGAAGCCGTCTGATTATGATATTCACATCAATTTCCCAGGAGGGGTTCCGATTGATGGGCCGTCAGCGGGCATCGCGATGGCGGCGGGGATTTTCTCGGCGATACATAAAATTCCTATTGACAATACCGTTGCGATGACAGGCGAAATCAGCTTGAACGGCCTTGTGAAACCTATCGGAGGCGTTATACCGAAAATAAAAGCGGCCAAGCAGTCCGGTGCGAAAAAGGTGATTATCCCACATGAAAATCAGCAGGCGATCTTAAAGCAGATTGACGAAATCGAGATTATTGCAGTGAAGACGTTCCAAGAAGTGCTTGATGAAATTTTAGTGAATCCGCCAACGGAACAAAAACCGTTCCATATTGAAATTAATAAAGAATCCGTTTAAACCCTATTTTTATAATAGGGTTTTTTTCATGAAGGACATCTTTTCCTTTTTCATATCAGAAAGAAAGGGTATACTACGAGGAGACTGCTTTATAGAAAATGGAACCATGCCGTTTATTGTACAAGGATGAAAAAGTTGTATTATAATGGTTCATACTAAAGTCACGGAGGTGTCAGTCACATGGCAGAAGAATTAAAACGCAGCATCCCGCTCCTCCCTTTAAGAGGTTTATTAGTGTACCCGACGATGGTTTTGCATTTAGATGTAGGACGTGACAAGTCGGTTCAGGCTCTTGAACAGGCAATGATGCATGATCATATGATATTTTTAGCCACTCAGCAGGATATTTCGATAGACGAACCTGGTGAAGACGAGATTTTCACTGTCGGCACCTATACAAAAATTAAGCAAATGCTGAAGCTTCCGAACGGTACGATTCGTGTGTTGGTGGAGGGCCTCAAGCGCGCCCAAATCGTTAAATATAATGAACACGAGGAATACACGTCGGTTGACATTCAACTCATTCATGAAGATGATTCAAAAGATACAGAAGACGAAGCGTTGATGCGGACTTTGCTAGACCACTTTGATCAGTACATAAAAATTTCTAAAAAAATCTCGGCCGAAACGTACGCCGCGGTTACTGATATCGAAGAGCCGGGGAGAATGGCAGACATCGTTGCTTCTTATCTGCCCCTTAAACTAAAGGATAAGCAGGATATTTTAGAAACGGCAGATGTCAAAGACAGGCTGAACAAGGTCATTGATTTTATTAATAATGAAAAAGAAGTGCTGGAGATTGAGAAAAAAATCGGCCAGCGTGTCAAACGTTCAATGGAACGTACGCAGAAGGAATACTATTTGCGTGAACAGATGAAAGCGATCCAAAAAGAGCTTGGCGATAAAGAAGGCAAAACTGGCGAAGTTCAGACGCTGACTGAAAAAATTGAAGAAGCAGGCATGCCTGATCATGTGAAGGAAACAGCCCTTAAGGAATTGAACCGATATGAAAAAATTCCGTCAAGTTCTGCGGAAAGCTCCGTCATCCGCAGCTATATCGACTGGCTGATTGCTCTCCCGTGGACGGATGAAACAGATGATAAGCTTGATTTGAAAGAAGCAGGACGTCTCTTGGACGAAGAGCATCACGGACTTGAAAAAGTAAAAGAACGTATTTTAGAATATTTGGCTGTCCAGAAGCTGACAAAATCCCTGAAAGGCCCGATCCTCTGTTTGGCAGGACCTCCAGGTGTCGGAAAGACGTCTTTAGCCAAATCAATTGCAAAAAGCTTGGGACGGAAATTCGTCAGGATCTCACTCGGAGGAGTACGGGATGAATCAGAGATCCGCGGACACAGACGAACCTATGTCGGAGCAATGCCGGGACGGATTATTCAGGGGATGAAAAAAGCCGGCAAGCTGAATCCAGTTTTCTTATTAGATGAAATTGACAAAATGTCATCTGATTTTAGAGGAGACCCGTCATCTGCTATGCTTGAAGTGCTTGATCCAGAGCAAAACAGCAGCTTCAGTGATCACTATATTGAAGAAACCTTTGATTTATCAAAAGTGCTGTTTATCGCAACGGCGAACAATTTGGCTACAATTCCAGGGCCGCTCAGAGATAGAATGGAAATTATTAATATCGCAGGCTACACAGAAATAGAAAAACTCGAAATCGTAAAGGATCACTTGCTTCCAAAGCAGATCAAAGAACACGGGCTGAAGAAAAGCAACTTGCAGCTGCGTGATCAGGCGATTCTTGATATTATTCGTTACTATACGAGAGAAGCGGGTGTAAGAAGCCTTGAACGCCAGCTTGCCGCAATTTGCCGTAAAGCTGCAAAAGCCATTGTTGCTGAAGAGCGAAAACGGATTACGGTTACTGAGAAGAACCTTCAAGATTTTATCGGAAAACGCATTTTCAGATATGGACAAGCTGAAACAGAGGATCAAGTTGGTGTAGTGACAGGGCTTGCGTATACAACCGTTGGCGGAGATACGCTTTCGATTGAAGTATCGCTTTCACCGGGAAAAGGGAAATTAATCCTGACTGGAAAGCTCGGAGATGTAATGAGAGAGTCAGCTCAGGCAGCATTCAGCTATGTGCGATCCAAAACAGAAGAACTTGGCATTGAACCTGACTTTCATGAGAAGTATGATATTCATATACATGTACCAGAGGGTGCGGTGCCTAAAGATGGTCCGTCAGCCGGCATTACGATGGCAACAGCACTTGTTTCTGCTTTAACGGGGCGGGCAGTTTCTCGTGAAGTCGGCATGACTGGGGAAATTACGCTTCGCGGGCGCGTGCTGCCAATCGGCGGACTGAAGGAAAAAGCGCTTGGCGCACATAGAGCGGGGTTGAAGACCATTATTGCGCCTAAAGAGAATGAAAAAGATATAGAGGATATTCCTGAAAGCGTCAGGGAGGGGCTGACATTTATATTGGCATCCCACCTAGACGAAGTTTTGGAACATGCCTTAGTAGGAGAGAAGAAATGAAAGTCACAAAGTCAGAAATCGTGATCAGTGCAGTAAAACCGGAACAGTACCCTGAAGGAGGGCTACCGGAAATTGCATTGGCCGGAAGATCAAACGTAGGAAAATCGTCTTTTATCAATTCATTAATCAATCGCAAAAATCTTGCGAGAACATCGTCAAAGCCTGGAAAAACACAAACGCTCAATTTCTATATTATCAATGATGAGCTGCATTTTGTGGATGTGCCGGGGTACGGTTTTGCCAAAGTGTCAAAGTCTGAGCGTGAAGCTTGGGGCAGAATGATTGAAACCTATATCACGACACGCGAGGAATTAAAAGCAGTGGTACAGATCGTTGATTTGCGGCATGCGCCATCCAATGATGATGTACAGATGTATGAATTCTTAAAGTATTACGGCATTCCTGTTATTATTATCGCTACAAAGGCGGATAAGATCCCGAAAGGAAAATGGGACAAACACGCGAAGGTTGTCCGACAAACATTAAATATTGATCCGGAAGACGAGCTGATTCTCTTTTCCTCAGAAACGAAAAAGGGGAAAGACGAAGCTTGGGGAGCGATCAAAAAAATGATAAACCGGTAGAGAATCCTCTACCGGTTTTATTTATCGTATAGATTTTTTCCGTTTTATCAATAATAACAATAAACTGATTCCAATAAAGACAAACGGCCAATACTCCTTCAGAAGTGCTGTTGGAATATGCGCAGACTCAAGCCACGCCATAATTTGTTTGAAAAAGTACAAAAACAGGGAAAAACAAATCATCGACACAGCCTCATATACATATTCTTTTTTTTGAACGGTTGAAACGAGTAGTGAGAAGCCGATCATAAAGAGAATCATTTCAAAATCATCCGGCCACCATACCCATTTCGGCTTGGCAAAAAAGTGTAAACCGATCCCGAAGAGAAGCAAACCGATAAAGAAATGGGGGGTAACGGCTTCTTTTTTTCCTTGATATACAAAGGCTGCGCCTAACAGCATGAGGAGAACAGGCCATTGATCCTGACCTGAAAACAGTTCCGCTTGGCCGCTTTCAAGCCAAGCATATAAAGAAGCGGCAAGCAGCAGACAAGGGAATAAAATTGATTTTTGTTTCATGCATATCACCTTCTTGTTTTTTAGAGCTGATGTGTAGTAAATTTCTGCTGTTTTTGGTATTGTCAATAGGAATGCTTCTTTTCCCTGAAGCTTTTTCTAATATAGCATAAGAATTTTAAAATCTGTTCACATTTTGTGAAAGAATCTATGTTATAATTATTATAAATAATGAGTTCTATGTTAGAATAATTATAAATTAAGATTGGGTGTTGGGGGTGTAATTAAAGCGATGCATATACTTGTTGTGGGAGTAGATTATAAATCCGCCCCTATTGAGATACGTGAAAAAGTAAGTTTTCAGCCGAATGAGCTGGCAGACGCGATGGTGCAGCTGAAAGAAGAGAAAAGCATTCTGGAAAACATCATTGTCTCCACCTGCAACCGCACTGAAATTTATGCGGTAGTCGACCAGCTCCATACCGGCCGTTATTATATAAAAAAGTTCTTAGCTGATTGGTTTCAATTAAGCAAAGAAGAGCTGTCACCGTTCTTAACATTTTATGAGAGCGATGCAGCTGTTGAGCATTTATTCCGTGTAGCCTGCGGATTGGATTCGATGGTGATTGGCGAAACGCAGATTCTCGGACAGGTACGCGACAGCTTTAAAACAGCTCAGCAAGAAAAAACGATCGGTACTATTTTTAATGAGCTGTTTAAGCAGGCTGTTACAGTGGGCAAACGGACTCACGCCGAAACAGACATTGGCTCAAATGCGGTGTCTGTAAGCTATGCTGCAGTTGAACTTGCTAAAAAAATCTTCGGAAATCTCTCAAGCAAGCACATATTGATTCTCGGTGCGGGAAAAATGGGCGAGCTTGCTGCAGAAAACCTGCACGGACAAGGAATCGGCAAGGTCACTGTCATTAACCGAACATACTTGAAAGCCAAGGAGCTTGCTGACCGTTTCTCCGGTGAAGCGAGAAGCTTGAATCAGCTTGAAAGCGCGCTTGCGGAGGCTGATATTTTAATCAGTTCAACCGGTGCAAGTGAATTTGTCGTGTCCAAAGAGATGATGGAAAACGCGAATAAGCTTCGCAAGGGACGTCCGCTGTTTATGGTGGACATTGCCGTGCCTAGAGATCTTGATCCGGCGCTGAATGATCTTGAAGGTGTTTTTCTTTATGATATCGACGATCTGGAAGGCATTGTAGAAGCGAACATGAAAGAGCGGAGAGAAACCGCTGAAAAAGTTGAACTGTTAATTGAAGAAACCATTGTCGAATTTAAACAATGGATGAATACACTTGGTGTTGTGCCGGTTATTTCTGCATTGCGCGAAAAGGCGCTTGCCATCCAGTCAGAAACGATGGACAGCATCGAGCGTAAGCTGCCTCACTTAAGCACAAGAGAGAAAAAACTGTTGAATAAACACACCAAAAGTATCATTAACCAAATGCTGCGTGATCCGATTTTAAAGGTGAAAGAGCTTGCAGCAGATGTTGATTCTGAAGAAAAGCTCGCGTTGTTTATGCAGATTTTTGATATTGAAGAAGCTGCGGGACGTCAAATGATGAAAACCCTTGAAAGCAGCCAGAAGGTCCACTCTTTTAAAAAGGCTGAATCAAAAGCGGGCTTTAGCCCACTTGTAAGTGAGTGAAAGCTGAATGATTGATACTGCAATGGCAAGACTTAATGAGGGGACAATCGTCATTTACGCGTTAAGTGTACTCTTTTATTTTATAGATTTTCTTCAACACAACCGGAAGGCTGGAAAAATGGCCTTCTGGTTGCTTTCTATTGTCTGGACTCTGCAAACCGTGTATTTGGCCTATTTTATGTGGGTGACGGGGCGGTTTCCGGTATTAAATGTGACGGAGGCGCTTTATTTTTATGCCTGGGTGCTTGTCACGCTGTCACTTGTACTGACAAAGCTTTTACGTGTTGATTTTATTGTGTTTTTTACAAATGTTATAGGATTTTCTATGATTGCCATTCACACATTTTCACCGACAGAGCAGCAGTCAGCGGCTTTTTCCGGGCAGCTTGTGTCAGAACTTTTGGTGATTCATATTACAATGGCGATTCTTTCATACGGCGCTTTTTCCCTTTCTTTCGTTTTTTCTGTGTTGTACATGTTTCAATATCATCTGCTGAAAAAGAAAAAGTGGGGAAAATGGCTGTTGAGAATAGAAGATTTATCAAAGCTTGATTATATGGCGTATGTTTTAAATGTGATCGGCGTTCCGATGCTGCTGCTGAGTTTGATTCTCGGCGTTATTTGGGCATATGTCTCTCTAGAAACGCTGTATTGGTTTGACGCCAAAGTGCTTGGTTCATTTGTCGTCCTGCTGCTGTACAGCTATTATCTTTATATCAGGCTGATTAAAGAGCTGCAAGGAAAGGTCGCTGCACTGTGGAATACGGCTTGTTTTCTCGTGCTGATGATCAATTATTTCCTGCTTGGAAGCCTGTCGCAATTCCATTGGTTCAGTTAAATGATGTCCCAAGCAGATTCGGGAGGAAAGAAATGATGAGAACGATTAAAGTAGGTTCCAGACGAAGCAAACTCGCTATGACTCAAACAAAATGGGTTATCCAAAAACTGAAAGAAATCAACCCTTCGTTTACTTTTGAAATTAAAGAGATCGTGACAAAGGGTGACCGGATTGTCGATGTCACACTCTCAAAAGTGGGTGGAAAAGGGCTGTTTGTCAAAGAAATTGAACAAGCGCTTTTAAACGAAGAAATTGATATGGCAGTGCACAGCATGAAGGACATGCCTGCTGTTTTGCCTGAAGGCCTTGTGATCGGCTGTATTCCTGAACGGGAAGATCCTCGTGATGCCCTTATTTCAAAGAATCGCGTAAAGCTTTCAGAAATGAAGGAAGGCGCTGTCATTGGCACAAGCAGTTTAAGAAGAAGCGCACAGCTTTTGATTGAGCGGCCTGACCTTACAATTAAATGGATTAGAGGGAATATAGATACGAGACTTCAAAAGCTTGAAACAGAGGATTATGACGCGATTATTTTAGCCGCTGCCGGCCTTTCCAGAATGGGGTGGAAGCAGGATGTCGTAACCGAATTCCTTGAGCCTGAGCGCTGTTTGCCTGCTGTGGGGCAAGGAGCACTGGCGATTGAGTGCCGAGAATCGGATGAAGAGCTGTTGGCGTTGTTTTCTCAGTTTACAGATGAATATACAAAACGGACTGTTTTGGCAGAACGTGCTTTTTTAAATGCGATGGAGGGCGGCTGCCAGGTTCCGATCGCAGGCTACTCCGTGTTAAACGGACAGGATGAAATTGAAATGACAGGGCTTGTCGCTTCTCCTGACGGCAAAATCATTTTTAAAGAAACCGTCATCGGCAACGATCCGGAGGAAGTAGGAAAGCGCTGTGCCGCTCTTATGGCTGACAAAGGAGCAAAAGATTTAATTGATCGTGTAAAACGGGAGCTTGATGAGGATGGAAAATGATTTTCCCTTGAAAGGAAAAACAGTGCTTGTCACCCGGAATAAGGCACAGGCAACATCATTCCGGCACAAAGTGGAGGCGCTTGGCGGAAAAGCGGTTTTGACCTCTTTGATTACGTTTCGCCCCGCTTTGCCGAATGATGTTGCGGAACAGGTGAGAGAGGATCTTGCCGCGCCAGGCTGGCTTGTTTTTACAAGCGTGAATGGGGCAGACTTCTTTTTTTCTTATCTGAAGGAAAATCAGCTTATTCTCCCTGCACATAAAAAAATTGCGGCCGTCGGTGAAAAAACCGCCCGCCGTTTAAAAACGCATAACGTATCGGTTGATGTGATGCCGCAGGACTATATTGCTGAACAATTGGCTGCCGCTCTTAAGCAGCATGCTGAACCGGGAGAGCGGATTACCGTGATGAAGGGGAATTTGTCACGTGATGTGATAAAACAAGAGCTTGTTCCGCTCGGTTTTGAAGTGAAGGAATGGGTTCTCTACGAAACGATTCCGGACGAAGAAGGCATCAAGGCACTGAAGAAGGCTGCGGGTCAATATTCCTTTGACTATGTAACATTTACGAGTTCATCAACCGTACATACGTTTATGCATGTCTTGGGAGAAGAATTAAAAAAGTGGAAGGCGAATGAGACTGCCTGTATAACCATCGGACCTTTAACAAGGGACGCCCTTCTGACGTATGGCATTACATCATATACACCAGATACATTTACAATAGATGGCATGCTTGAGTTAATGTGCAGCATGTCTAGAGAGGAAGAGAGAATATGAGTCAATCATTTAATAGACACCGCCGCCTGCGGACATCAAATGCAATGAGAGAGATGGTAAAGGAAACACGTTTGCATCCATCAGATTTTATCTATCCGATTTTTGTCGTTGAAGGGCTTGAAGGCAAAAAAGATGTTCCGTCAATGCCTGATGTTTATCATGTATCATTAGATCTATTGAAGGATGAAGTAGCTGAGCTGGTCAAACTGGGAATTCAATCTGTTATCGTGTTCGGCATCCCGGAAGAAAAGGATGATTGCGGAACTCAAGCGTACCATGATCATGGTATCGTTCAAAAAGCCATCACGGAAATTAAAAAACACTTCCCTGAAATGGTGGTTGTCGCTGACACGTGCTTATGCGAATATACAGACCACGGCCATTGCGGACTTGTCAAAGACGGGGTCATCCTCAATGATGAATCGCTTGAGCTTTTGGCGCAGACAGCTGTCAGCCAAGCGAAGGCAGGTGCGGATATCATTGCGCCATCAAACATGATGGACGGATTTGTTACAGTGATCAGAGAAGCGCTCGATAAAGAAGGATTCGTCAATATTCCAATCATGTCTTACGCTGTAAAATATTCAAGTGAGTTTTACGGTCCGTTCCGTGACGCAGCAAACAGCACACCGCAATTTGGTGACCGCAAAACATATCAGATGGATCCTGCCAACCGTATGGAGGCACTCCGCGAAGCACAATCAGATGTCGAGGAAGGCGCGGACTTTTTGATTGTCAAACCTTCGCTTTCATATATGGATATCATGCGTGACGTGAAAAATGAGTTTACTTTGCCGCTCGTCGCTTATAATGTAAGCGGAGAGTATTCAATGGTGAAGGCTGCAGCGCAGAACGGCTGGATCAAGGAAAAAGAAATTGTGTTGGAAATTTTGACAAGCATGAAGCGCGCGGGTGCGGACCTGATTATTACGTATCATGCGAAAGACGCAGCAAAATGGCTTGCGGAGTAATTTTATTCAGTTGACAGGAGTTGAGGCAGATGAGAAGCTATGAAAAATCAAAAACGGCTTTTAAAGAAGCGCAAAAACTCATGCCGGGTGGTGTGAACAGTCCCGTTCGCGCATTTAAATCGGTAGACATGGACCCGATTTTTATGGAGCGCGGAAAAGGCTCGAAAATCTTTGATATTGACGGGAATGAATATATTGACTACGTCTTGTCATGGGGGCCTTTAATTTTAGGACATACGAATGACCGCGTTGTTGAAAGCCTTAAAAAAGTGGCTGAATACGGGACAAGCTTCGGTGCTCCGACAGAAGTGGAAAATGAACTCGCAAAGCTCGTCATTGATCGTGTGCCATCTGTAGAAATTGTACGTATGGTCAGCTCCGGAACGGAGGCTACAATGAGCGCCCTCCGTTTGGCAAGGGGCTATACGGGCCGCAACAAGATTCTAAAATTTGAGGGCTGCTACCACGGACACGGCGATTCCCTCTTGATTAAAGCAGGTTCAGGTGTAGCCACTCTCGGTCTGCCTGACAGCCCTGGTGTGCCTGAAGGCATTGCAAAAAACACCATAACCGTTCCGTATAATGATTTAGAAAGTGTAAAGCTTGCTTTCCAGCAATTCGGTGAAGACATTGCGGGAGTCATTGTAGAGCCGGTTGCCGGAAATATGGGCGTTGTTCCGCCGCAAGAAGGCTTCCTGCAGGGTCTGCGTGATATCACTGAGCAATATGGCTCCCTGCTGATTTTTGATGAAGTGATGACAGGCTTCCGCGTCGACTATAACTGCGCTCAAGGCTACTTCGGCGTAACGCCTGACCTGACTTGTTTAGGAAAAGTAATCGGGGGCGGACTTCCTGTCGGCGCTTATGGCGGAAAGGCAGAAATCATGGAACAGATCGCTCCGAGCGGTCCGATCTATCAAGCGGGTACATTGTCAGGCAACCCGCTTGCGATGACGGCTGGATTAGAGACATTGAAGCAGCTGACACCTGAATCCTACAAGAATTTCATCAAAAAAGGCGACAGGCTGGAAGAAGGAATTTCAAAAGCCGCCGAGGCACATGGCATTCCGCATACCTTTAACCGTGCAGGCTCCATGATTGGTTTCTTCTTTACAAACGAACCTGTCATCAATTATGAAACAGCGAAATCATCAGATTTGAAGCTGTTTGCAAGCTATTATAAAGGGATGGCAAATGAAGGGGTTTTCCTTCCGCCATCACAATTCGAAGGACTGTTTCTCTCAACGGCCCATACTGATGAAGATATTGAAAACACAATCCAGGCAGCTGAGAACGTACTTGCTGAGATCAGCCGCAGATAAGAGTGAAAACCGGCATCAAGGACTCCTTGTGCCGGTTTTTTCGTGCGCTCCCACTCATATTTTCTCCAGTTCATACATACACCTTTAGTGACATCTAATTTTAAGGATTAGATGAAAGGAGGATATGAACTTGCCGCAAAATCATCGATTGCAATTTTCTGTAGAAGAATCGATCTGTTTCCGAAAAGGACAGGAAGTTTCTGAACTGCTTTCAATTTCATTAGATCCTGATATCAGGGTTCAGGAAGTAAATGATTATGTATCAATCAGAGGATCGCTTGAACTTACAGGTGAGTACAACATAGATCAAAACAAACATACCGAAGAGATGTATACAGATAAGCGGTTTGTTGAGCAAGTCAGAAAGAGAGAGGATGGAAGTGCGGAACTGGCTCACTGTTTTCCTGTGGATATTACCATTCCAAAAAATAAAGTAAGCCATTTACAGGATGTCTTTGTTTTTATTGACGCATTTGACTATCAATTAACGGATTCGCGCATTTTAACAATTCAAGCTGATTTAGCGATCGAAGGTCTTTTGGATGATACGCAAGACAAAGAACCGGAGATACCTTTATATGAAGCTCCTGAGGCGTTCAGGGAGGAAGAGCTTTCAGAGCCGCCGGCACATAATGTAGAAGAACCAGGTGCATCATCGGCAGAGAAAGCAGTTCTTCAGGATGAACCGCCAGAACTTTTTGTCTCAAAAGCAGGGCTCCGTGAAGAACTGGAGACAGAAAAAGCAGAATCTGAGCCGCCTGAATCGGTTGCTTCAGAACCAGAGGCCAGAGAAGATGTAAAAGAGGAAGACGAGGCTGAAGAGCCTGCAGTGATGGAAGCAGAGGTTCGTACAGAATCGGAAAAAGCAGAATCTGAGCCAGAACCTGCTGCTTCAGAAATAGAGATTCAAGAGATCGTTAAAGCAAAAAAAGAAACGGCAGAGCCGGCAGCTGTAGCAGATGTTCGTGAAAAAGCAGACTCTCCAGCGGAGGATGAGCTTCGTGAACACGCTGGCGCAGAAGAATCGCCTGTATTGGAAGCTGAACTTCATTCAGAGACTGTGGTCAAAGAGGAAAAAGCAGAAACATCTATTCATGAATACGCATTGCGTCAAGAGGCTCAAAATGAAGAAGAGCCTCAATCAGATCAGGCTGGTACGGCGCTTTGTCAAGAAGAAACGGAACCGGATGGAGCTTTGGAGAATGTACCAGAGGCCGCTCTCTCCATAGAAGATAGCAGAGAATCAGCTTCAGCTGTATATGCGGAGAATGACAAAGCCGATTTGCATTTCCATTTCAATCAAAAAACAAGCTCGGAGGAGGCATCTCAAGAAGAATCGCCTGAACCGGCCTATCGGACCTTCCTGCCCGAACAAGAAGAGGAGGACTCTTTTTATTCAGCGCCTAAGCTGCTGGAGGAGGAAGAACAAGAGGAAGAAAGCTTCGAAATTGAAGTGAGAAAAACACCACCGGCTGAAGAGCCTGTGGAAGAAACACCTTTTCAATCCTTCCAGCTGCCTGAATCCTCTGAGACTGAAAGGAAGGAAACGAATGCTGTTCCTAGGGTTTCTCCTGCTGCTGAAACGAAGGAACCTCAAACAAAGGAAAGTGATAATTCTCTTTATCTAACGAAACTTTTTACAAGAGAAGAGGATGAGTTTTCGAGAATGAAAATCTGCATTGTGCAGCAGGAAGATACGATCGAACGTTTATGCGAACGGTATGAAATTACATCCCAGCAGCTGATCAGGATGAATTCTTTAGCCTTGGATGATGAATTAAAAGCAGGACAGATTCTCTATATTCCTCAATATAAAAATAGCCATGCATAAACCGTAAGCGATCGGAAAATGTGGTGAATGAAATGGAAGATACCCAATCGGTTCTTCAGGAATACGGACTGACTGCTCAATTTATTGAGCCTGTCAGTCCTCTTGTTTGGAAAGTGTATACAGACTATGGCGTATTTGCCCTGAAAAAGTTGAAAGAGGGTCGCGGCAGGCAATTTACAGATCATATGGTGGCGATTGAGGAAAAAGGTTTTCGTTCATTTGTTCCTGTATACAGAACAAATAGCGGTGAGTTTTTCTCAGCAGGCAGGCAATACGGAGATACCTACTATTTAATGCCTTGGCTCCAATTTGACCAAGAAGAAGAACGTGATCAGAAACATGCTTATTTATTTAGAGAGACAGCCCGCCTTCACGAAAGAACCATGCAGGAACTAAAGGTTAGGCGTGATGAGATTGAACGGTATTACGATCAAACGAAAAAAAAGTGGGAACATGATAAGATCTTCTATGAACAGTTTGTGGATAGAGCAGAGAAGGAGTGGTACCTTTCTCCTTTTGAACTTCAGGCCATCACCTATTTTTCAGAAACCATTTCCGCGGTGAACTTTGCGCTGGAGCGGCTGGAGAACTGGTATGAGTCGGCAAAGGAAAAGGACGTTTCAAGGGTTGTGATGAACCACGGCAGCCTGTCTATACACCATTTTCTATATAATGATACCGGGACCGGATATTTTACAAACTTCGAAAGAGCTTCTGTCGGTCCGCCGCAAAACGACCTGCTCGGCTTTTTCACAAAAATGTTCAGAGGCTTTCCGAAAGCTTGTCCGGAATGCGTCGAATGGTTTTATGGATACACGAAATCATTTCCTTTACGTGAAGCGGAAGTCAGTCTATTTCTCAGCTATATGGCTTATCCGCAAGCCATGTACAAGGTGCTGAACGGTTATCAAGCCGGGAAAAGACAGCATGAAAAAGAGGAATGTACACAATTATTAAAGGCTTATTGGCAAATGAAAAATATAGAGCCGTTTGTGATGAAAATTCATCAGATTGAACAAGAGAAAAAATTTCAGGCTGAAAACGAGTCCACGTCTTAATGGCGCGGACTTGTTTGTTTATATCCATTCTAAATGAAGGGCGCAAGCTAAAAAGATTAGGATTGCGAGCAGCAAAACATCAAAGGTTGTCGGAAAGAAAATGGTTCTGATTCCTTGAAAAATCGTAATGGGAATAATCACTTGTGCGGATACAAGCCGAATTTGCCTGACCCATGGCGGCAGCGAATAAGAGCTGAAACGTTTCTTCACAGTGCATCCTCCTCTACGCATTTACAAGCATCATATGTAAACTTGGGCAATAGGTGCCTGCCTATCTGTATAGAAAGCGGTGTTTTTGGAAAAGATGATTGACGAATCAAAAACACTTTTACTATAATAAAGAACATAAATAATGTATACAATGAGCTGATAAATACACCTGCTTAGAACGGGAAGAGTACAAAAAAGGCGCATGCAGAGAGAGAAGCCGTTTGCTGAAAGGCTTCTTATGCTGTCTGATTGGAAGGTCGCCCGGGAGCATAATTTCTTGAAGGAAGAGTAGAGAAATTCGGGAAACACCCGTTATCCGTTATAAGTGCATGAACTGATAGAGTTCATGAAAAAAGGTGGTACCGCGAAAGAGTTTTTCGTCCTTTTACAGGGATGAAGAGCTCTTTTTTCGTTCTCAGCCATTTTTAAACATGCTGGAGGGTTATGATGGAAACGAATGAACAAACAATGCCGACGAAATATGATCCGGCAGCGGTCGAAAAAGACCGATATGATTTTTGGCTAAAAGGCAAATTTTTTGAAGCGGGCAGTGACCAGACAAAAGAGCCATACTCTGTTGTCATCCCGCCGCCAAACGTAACTGGAAGACTACACCTTGGCCACGCATGGGATACAACGCTGCAAGACATTGTAACAAGAATGAAGCGCATGCAGGGCTATGATGTGCTGTGGCTGCCTGGCATGGACCACGCCGGCATCGCGACACAGGCTAAAGTGGAGGCGAAACTTCGTGAAGAAGGCAAATCCCGCTACGATTTGGGCCGTGAAAAATTCCTCGAAGAAACGTGGAAGTGGAAGGAAGAGTATGCTGACTTTATTCGCAGCCAGTGGGCGAAATTAGGTCTTGGCCTTGATTATTCCCGGGAACGTTTTACGCTGGATGAGGGCTTAAGCAAAGCGGTACGGGAAGTATTCGTTAAGCTTTATGAAAAAGGCCTGATCTACAGAGGCGAATATATTATTAACTGGGACCCAGCGACAAAGACAGCCCTATCCGACATTGAGGTGATTTACAAGGATGTTCAAGGCGCATTCTATCATATGAGCTATCCGCTTGCTGATGGGACAGGTTCAATTGAAATTGCGACGACACGTCCTGAAACGATGCTCGGTGATACAGCAGTTGCCGTTCACCCTGAAGACGAACGCTATAAACACCTTATCGGAAAAACGGTGATCCTGCCGATTGTAAATCGTGAAATTCCGATTGTCGGTGATGACTATGTTGATATGGAATTTGGTTCAGGTGCGGTGAAAATTACGCCTGCTCATGATCCGAACGACTTCGAGCTTGGCAACCGCCACAATTTAGAACGCATTCTTGTCATGAATGAAGACGGCACGATGAATGAAAATGCATTGCAATATCAAGGTATGGATCGTTTTGAATGCCGTAAAAAGCTCGTAAAAGATTTACAGGAAGCGGGAGTTCTCTTTAAAATCGAGGATCATATGCATTCTGTCGGCCATAGTGAACGAAGCGGGGCTGTTGTGGAGCCTTATCTTTCTACACAATGGTTTGTGCGCATGCAGCCGCTTGCTGATGCAGCGATTGAGCTGCAAAAGAAAGAAGAAAAAGTCAATTTTGTGCCTGACCGTTTTGAAAAAACGTATTTACACTGGATGGAAAACATTCGCGACTGGTGTATCTCCCGTCAGTTATGGTGGGGGCATCGTATTCCTGCCTGGTATCATAAAGAAACAGGAGAGCTATATGTCGGGCTTGAGGCGCCGGAGGATAGCGAAAATTGGGAACAGGATACAGACGTGCTGGATACATGGTTCAGTTCTGCGCTATGGCCTTTCTCCACAATGGGCTGGCCTGATGTAACAGCTGAAGACTTTAAACGCTACTATCCGACAGACGTTCTCGTGACAGGGTATGACATCATTTTCTTCTGGGTGTCACGCATGATTTTCCAAGGCATTGAATTTACAAACGAGCGCCCGTTCAAGGATGTTTTAATTCATGGCTTAATCCGTGACGAGCAAGGCCGGAAAATGAGTAAATCTCTTGGCAACGGTGTCGATCCGATGGATGTCATTGACAAGTACGGAGCTGATTCTCTGCGTTATTTCCTTGCGACTGGAAGCTCTCCTGGCCAGGATCTGCGCTTCAGCTATGAAAAAGTGGAATCGACATGGAATTTTGCCAATAAAATTTGGAACGCCTCTCGTTTTGCATTAATGAACATGGATGGCATGACGTACGATGAGCTTGATCTGTCAGGCGGAAAATCAGTCGCTGACAAGTGGATTTTAACGCGATTAAATGAAACGATCGAGCACGTGACCCAGCTTGCTGACCGATATGAATTTGGTGAAGTCGGACGCCATTTATATAACTTTATTTGGGATGATTTCTGTGACTGGTATATTGAAATGGCGAAGCTTCCGCTTTATGGAGAAGACGAAGCGGCTAAGAAAACTACCCGTTCCATCCTTGCTTACGTGCTTGATCAAACGATGCGTCTGCTCCATCCGTTTATGCCATTCTTAACGGAGGAAATTTGGCAGCACCTTCCTCACCAAGGGGAATCGATTACAGTAAGTCAATGGCCTGTTGTCGTGCCGGAGCATACTGATACGGAAGCGGCAGCTGACATGAAGCTTCTTGTTGAGCTGATCCGTTCTGTGCGTAATATCCGCAGTGAAGTCAATACGCCAATGAGCAAGCAGGTTGAACTGTATATTAAAACAAGCACAGACGAAATAGCAGCCCGCCTCGAAGCGAACCGTTCATATGTTGAACGCTTTACGAATCCGAGCGTTCTTAAAATCGGCACGGATATCGAGGCTGTTGATAAAGCGATGACGGCCGTTGTTTCAGGAGCAGAGGTTATTCTTCCGCTTGAAGGCTTAATTAATATTGATGAAGAAATTGCCCGTCTGCAAAAAGAATTCGATAAGCTGACGAAAGAAGTCGAGCGCGTCCAAAAGAAACTTGGAAATGAAGGATTTATGAAAAAAGCGCCTGCACACGTAATTGATGAAGAACGTGAAAAAGAAAAAGATTATGTGGCAAAGCGTGACGCTGTTCAAAAACGAATGGCTGAGCTGAAGGGCTAATGAAAAGCCGGGGCGGTTTCTAGAGAAACCGCCTTGTCTTATAAAAGAGGGGATTATCATTGTTTACTGCATATCAAGAAGCGCGCAGCTGGATTCACGGGCGGCTGAAATTCGGGGTGAGACCCGGGCTTGGCCGAATGGAGCAGCTGATGGCGCGTTTAGGACATCCTGAAAAAAAAATCCGCGCGCTCCACGTCGCAGGAACAAACGGTAAAGGATCAACTGTCGCTTTTATCCGTTCTATGCTGCAGGAAGCCGGATATACGGTAGGAACGTTTACATCGCCTTATATCATTACGTTTAATGAACGGATCAGCGTAAACGGGACACCGATTACAGATGAAGAATGGACAGCACTCGTTAATCAAATGAAACCGCACGTTGAAGCCCTTGATCAAATGGAACACGGGCAGCCGACAGAATTTGAAATTATGACGGCCTGTGCATTTTTATATTTTGCAGAATTTCATAAGGTAGATTTTATTATTTTTGAAACAGGTTTGGGCGGCAGATTCGATTCTACGAATGTAGTAGAGCCGCTTTTAACTGTGATCACAAGCATCGGACACGATCATATGAACATTTTGGGAAACACCATTGAAGAAATTGCAGGAGAAAAGGCCGGTATTATTAAAAAAGGTATTCCAATCGTTACAGCAGTTACCCAGCCTGAAGCTTTACAGGTCATCCGCCATGAAGCTGAACGGCATGCTGCGCCGTTCCAGTCATTACATGATACCTGTGTTATTTTCAATGAAGAGGCTCTGCCTGCAGGAGAACAGTTTTCATTCAAAACGGGCGAAAAATGTTATGAAGATATTCGGACATCCTTGATTGGCACCCACCAAAGACAAAATGCTGCTTTATCCATTTTGGCTGCGGAGTGGCTCAATAAGGAGAATATTGCCCATATCAGTGATGAAGCGTTAAGAAGCGGGCTTGTGAAGGCTGCTTGGCCTGGACGGTTAGAGCTTGTTCAAGAAGATCCTCCGGTTTACTTAGACGGTGCGCATAACGAAGAAGGTGTTGAAAAGCTGGCGGAAACGATGAAGCAGCGTTTCGCCAATTCACGCATTTCTGTGGTATTTAGCGCGTTAAAGGACAAACCGTATCAGAACATGATTAAAAGACTGGAAACCATAGCTGATGAAATTCATTTTGCTTCTTTTGATTTTCCCCGTGCTTCTCTTGCAAAAGATCTCTATGATGCAAGTGAAATCAGCAATAAAAGCTGGAGTGAAGATCCAGACGATGTGATCAATTTCGTAGAAAGCAAAAAGGGCTCACATGAAATTGTGCTGATTACCGGATCTCTTTATTTTATTTCTGACATTCGCAAACGGTTGAAATAAACGAATCAGGTTCCGGCAGAATCGAAAAAAGATTCTGCCGGCTTTTTTATGTGTAAAATTGCATAATCCCGATTGGAGTTCAGGTTTCTCATTTTGCTACAATCCATAGCATAACTCAGTGAGTAAAGGTGTGTTGTCTATGCTATTCATTCTTTTTATCTTCGGGCTTATCCTTGGTTCTTTTTACTATACGGCCGGACGCCGTATCCCCTTACATCTATCTATTATCGCGCCCCGTTCATCATGCTCGTTTTGCCGGCGGGCTTTGGCCCCTGCAGAATTAATTCCCATCCTGTCATTCCTATTTCAAAAAGGTAAATGTAAAAGCTGCGGGCATAGGATTTCTTTTATGTATCCCGCGGCAGAGCTTGTGACAGCGTGTTTATTTGCCGCCGCAGGAATACGCTTTGGCATGTCGCTGGAATTGTTAACCGCTGTCGTGTTTCTCTCTCTTCTCATTATTGTTGCAGTGACAGATCTTCATTATATGCTGATTCCAAATCGAATATTGATTTTTTTCCTTCCCTTTTTGGTCGCTGCGAGATTGATTTCTCCGCTTGATTCCTGGTATGCAGGCCTGTTAGGTGCTGCAGCCGGATTTCTATTTCTGGCTTTAATTGCCGCAATCACTCATGGGGGAGTAGGGGGAGGAGATATTAAATTATTTGCGGTGATTGGCTTTGTGCTTGGTGTGAAAATGCTGGCGGCTGCCTTTTTCTTTTCTGTTTTGATAGGCGCATTGTACGGGTCGGCAGCTGTTCTGACTGGTAGACTCGCCAAAAAGCAGCCGCTTCCCTTTGCCCCTGCAATAGCGGCAGGGAGTATTTTAACCTATTTATATGGGAACTCTATCATTTCGTTTTATATCAAAATGGCATCGGGATGACTGCTGAAAAATTTGACGAACGTTTTTTGGACAAGACGACAAAAGTCTTGTTCTTTTTTTTTTCGCCTGTGCTAAAGTGTGTAGCATGAAAAGCCGACAAGAACGGTCAAGCAAATGAAGGGAGGAAGCGGAATTGAAAAAAAGAAAGAATAAAAAAAACAGTAAAGCCGCAGAAAAAGCCCTCAAGGTGACGATTAATGGAAAAGAAGAGACAGTTTACGAACAAGAGACGCAAGATACAGAGGCGGATAAAAGCATGACATTTTCAAATTGGGAGGAAAAAAGAAAGGCAGAACAAGAGGTTGCGGCATCCCAGGAACATCCTGATGAAGATGAATTTAATTGGGATTCCGAGGAGGACAAGGTGTTTAAAGAGGACCCTAAAGTTGTTCCTCCTTATCAAAAGAAAAAATCAAAGTCTTATGCAAAAGGAAAGACCGGGACTGCCAAACCAGTAAAAAGAGTGGCTGCGACGATTGCCTTCGCGGCTGTCATTGGCACTGGATTAGGGCTATTCGCGTTAAGCATATCGGGGAATAAAGAAGCGTCAGCACCGGCCTCTTTAGAGGATTCTCTAGGCAGCCAAACGGCAAAAGCCGGAGATGCTTCTGCTGATAAACAAACCTCAGGCACAGAAAAACAAGCGGCACAAACTGAAGGTACATACAAAACATACGCTGTGCAAGCCGGAAAATTTTCAAATGAAAAGGGTGCCGAAACGTTAACAAAACAATTGACCGAAAAAGGTTATTCCGCCGTGTCACTGTCAAAGGATGATGGGTATACGTATGTTATTGCAGGCTTAGCAAGTGAAAAGGATGTCTCACAGCAGTTAGGACAGCTTTTAATCGACAGTGATTTTGAAGCTTGGGGAGGAAAGGAGCTTTCTTTATCAATAGAGTCGGATATGACAGATTCTTTTAAGGAAACAGCGGAGCTTGCGACAAAGGCGATTCTCGGAGAAGACTTTACAAAAGCGAGTGTAGAAAAAATAGAAAAGTCGCTTGGTGAAACAAAAGCGACAGAAACAGGAGAGAAAAAAGCGATTCTGCAGGCATTAAAGGAGTTAGAGGAGCCAAGTGCTGCAGCCGGATGGAAGGCTCAGCAGCAGCTGTTAGCCGTCGTTAAATAAGAGAAAATGCGTGAGCCTTCGTCCTTTAGTGACAGGCTTTTTTTATTTTGTCATGAAAAAGTTATTTTTCTGAAATTGTGACAAGCCCCGTGATTTGGTAGGATAAACGAGTATCTTTTTTTCTTAAGCAAACCCTGAAAGGATGACGAACATGACAAAACCGCTAATACTTGCATCACAATCTCCGCGCAGGAAAGAACTCCTCGATCTTCTCCAGCTGCCCTACTCCATTATTGTCAGTGAAGTAGAAGAAAAATTAAATCGAAACCTTTCACCGGAAGAAAACGTCCAATGGTTGGCAAAACAAAAAGCTAAGGCTGTTGCTGATCTCCACCCGCATGCAATTGTTATCGGTGCTGATACAATGGTATGCCTTGACAGCGAATGCCTCGGAAAACCGCAGGATCAAGAAGAAGCTGCATCCATGCTGCGGAGGCTTTCAGGCCGAAGTCACTCAGTAATAACCGCGGTCAGCATTCAAGCTGAAAATCACAGCGAGACTTTTTATGATAAGACAGAAGTTGCGTTTTGGCCCCTCAGTGAAGAAGAGATTTGGACGTATATTGAAACAAAAGAGCCGATGGATAAAGCAGGTGCATACGGCATCCAAGGAAGAGGCGCGCTTTTTGTAAAGAAAATAGACGGAGATTATTATTCAGTCATGGGCCTTCCTATATCAAAAACAATGAGAGCTCTACGTCATTTTGATATAAAGGCATGATGATTTTATAAACGGGAAGGGAAAGAAAAGGAGTGCTTGGTCATACACGATCTGCCATTAAAACTCAGAGATTTCCCAACGAAAGAAAAGCCAAGAGAACGGCTCCTGAAAGTCGGAGCCGAGAACTTAGCGAATCATGAACTTTTGGCTATATTATTGCGGACAGGGACTAAACACGAATCTGTTTTGGAGCTGTCAAACCGGCTGCTGCGCTCTTTTGACGGGCTGCGTCTGCTGAAGGAAGCATCGGTTGAAGAGCTGTCAAGCATCCCGGGAATCGGTATGGTAAAAGCGATTCAAATACTGGCAGCAGTTGAGCTCGGAAGCCGGATTCATAAATTAGCCAACGAAGAACATTTCGTCATTCGCTCCCCGGAAGACGGCGCTAATCTTGTCATGGAGGATATGCGCTTTTTAACCCAGGAGCATTTTGTCTGCTCATACTTTACATAAATACTAATAAAATTGAATGTCTAAAATCTTGATTTTACGGTCTTTCTTCTCAAATTCAATCTGCTTTATTAATTCTTGGACTATTTGTCTTTTCTCTTCGCTGGTTAATACAGACCAACTTGTGTTAAACATAGTTACAATTTCTTTAGCACGCTTTATATCAATGGGGTTTTTAGGTTTATGAAAAGTTTGCTCTTGTTCTAAGGCAGTTTGCGCTTTTTGGAAAGCATCTTTTGTTTCTGCCATTAGTTGCTCAAATTCTTGATCAGTCATTAAATCCATAGACCAAGCTTTTTGATATTTTTTCCTTTGTTTTTCAATACTGAGTATTTTTTGATGGAGCTTATCAAAGTCCTGTTGTTTCTCTTCCGGTATTTTCGGTTCGAGTCTTGGTTTTACATTCTGCATATACTCAATTAAAGCTCTTTCGAATTTTTTCTCGCTGCCTCCGATGGTAGGGCGTTTATTCAAAAGACAGGCTTGGCATCTATAGTGATTACTTTCTACATGCTTATTATCTCTTTTCCGAAAATATTTAGAACGCTCACATGTAAGCCGATTTCCGCAATTTGGGCAAATTATTTTTGTTTGGAATATGAAAATTGAGTAGGTTTCTCTTTTTTTGAAATTTTGCCGATCGTGTAATATTTTTTGTAGCTGCTCAAATTCCTCTTTAGAGATATAGCCTTCAAAAGCATCTTCAATTAGCTCATCACCCCACCGAAAAGCGCCGTAAAGTACCGGATTTTTCAGCATTACGAGTATAGAGGCTATGTGCCATTTATAACCCCTTCTAGGCATAGCATCTGATTCGTCGAGATAGTCTGCCAATTCTCTGAGTGAATAGCCTTTTTTGATCTTATCTACCATATCTAAAAGAATTTCGCCCTCTTGAGGATTCTTTACCAGGTATTCACCTTCTTTTGTGAAACCAAAGGGGGCAGGGGCGCTATATTGTCCCTGTCGAGCCTTTTCAACTTGACCCATTTTTACACGTTCCCCTAAATTCTCTCTTTCCCATTGAGCCATAGCGGCTACTAACGTGATAAAAAGCCTGCCAGTTGCTGATCCCGTATCATAGACCTCAGTGGCGGATCTGAAAACGGCATTGTACTTGTCAAAGTAGTCTAAAAGAGAATAGAGATCACGAACAGACCGGGTCAGTCTGTCGAGCCTATATACTAGCACTGTGTTAATGATACCTTGTTCTATGTGTCTGAGCATTAATTCAAGTGATGGCCTATGTATATCTTTAGCTGATTTTCCTTCGTCTATATAAAATTTGTAATTTGCCCATCCTTGGGAAACGCAATAGGCTTTCAGTTTCTCCTTTTGAGCAGCGATTGAATAGCCTTCTTTTGCTTGTTCTTCTGTCGAAACCCTAACGTATATTCCAACATTCTTAAGGCTGTTCGCTTCCATTAGTTCCAATTGAAACATCCTCCTAGAAACGTATGTTCTGTTTTGAGGTTAAAAATTTTTAACCCCCGATAAATCTTTTAAATGTGCTAACTCTGCTGGTACCCCATTCATCACAGCAACGTCTTTTAGGGTAAAGTTTGTAGTTTTATACTGGCTTATAACCCAGTCGGGAAGAAGAAGTTCAACGGCAAAAGTATTTGCCTCAACTTCGACCTTATCAACTGAGAAAAGAGTATGTTCTTTCATGAAAGGGGTATTAGCACGAGGGTGCAATTGTGCGTGCCCCAGTTCATGAGAACAGACAAATGTTTTTTCACCTTGGCTTAAGTTAGAATTGATAACGATATATTTGTTTCTTTTGTCGTATTTATAAAACCCCATTATTTCATGGTGTAAGTCCCATTGAAAAACATTGATATTTAAATATGATGCAAGTTCATAAGGATTACTGGTTTTATACTTTTTAATTAGTTTTTGCACAGCTGCTTTTATCAAAGTATAAGGCCCCCTAGTCTTGATCGTCTTTTCTGTATTTCTTTGGAGTGTATTTCTTATTGATTCTTTGCGTTTGACGGACGATGTGTTCCATTGCTTCCATGAGGGACTCAATGGCTTCAGGGCTCATAGGCTCGCCAGAGAAGCTTAGTCCATCCGAGTTCTCTAAGTCCCTTCTTATTTCCTCCATACGCTTTGCAATGTCTTTTTCTTCTTTAGCGTTATATTCTACAGGCTCTTCTTTTATAAGGTTTTCTTCACCAACAATTGCAGAGACCTGCACACCGAGTGCGCCTGCTACAGATTCCAAGGTGGAAAGGCTGGGGTTATATCTATCTCTTTCAATATCTGCAAGGTATGAACGAGAAAGATTAGCTTTGTCAGCCAGTTGTACTTGAGTTAACTTCCGTTCCTTCCTAATAGCTTTAATTCTTTGCCCTACAGTCATTATCGGTTATCTCCTTTACAACACAGTGGACCTCACTGCATTACACGAGCTTACACGAGGTTACACGAGTCGTTTGTTATGTCCCAATTATAGTGCCCGAATGTCGGAAATACAATACCAAGAATGACGGAAATACAAGTATTTTTTAGCAAAATGACGGAAATACAAGATAAATACTCTCTAAATCTTTAAAATGCTTGATTTTCGTCATATTTCGACTTTTACAAAATGTCGTGAATACCATACAATTTAGCCATACCTTAACGGGAGGTGATAAACATGCTGGATGGGAAAAAGCTTGGAGCTTTAATTAAAAACAAACGGAAAGAAAAGCACTTGAAACAGACAGAAATGGCGAAGGCGCTAGGCCTGTCTAGGACTTATCTTTCTGACATTGAAAACGGAAGATATCTGCCAAGTACAAAGACACTTTCCAGAATAGCGATTTTTATAAATCTGGATTTAAACGTGTTAAAAATGACGGAAATACAAGTAGTTGAGGAGGGTGGATATGATAGAGCTGCCAGCACATGTAGAAGCCAGGCTTTATGAAATTTTCATGAAGTTATCGGTTCCAAGGATTCTCGAAAAAGAGGCATTGGAGAAAGGAGACAAATCAAATGACGAAAGAAAAGGCAATTGAACTTGCAGCCTTCTTCGCTGAATTTGAGCAGAAGATGATCAAAAAGAACCGATTTAAAATTGCTCATTTCTCTAACAAACAAATGGTCAAATGTTGTCATGTCTATTTAGAAATGAAGGGAGTAAAAGCATGAATCTAAATCAATTTCTTAAATCAGATAAGGAAAAAGCTAAACGTAAATTGGCATCAGCACAGTTTCTGCTGAACGAATTGCTTCCAGATGAAATAGAGGACAACAATTTCGATGAATGTATTGATCTCTGTTTGTCAGCTGCTGAAATGTTCAAGGAAATCAAACGGATGCATCATCCTGAACAAGTCGTTCAGCTACATGAAGTTGCAACTCAATTTCTTAGTAAAGGTCTTGATGTCTCAATTGTAAAGAGGCCTGTATATGAATCTTGAGCATCCGATCATAACGGAAATTAATCGTTACGGTTATCCAAAAGAGTATCTCCAATATGACCGGGATCGGGTAGAGGATGCCGATGAAGAAATAAATAAAAAAAGCCCACACGGCAATGTGGACTAAAAACAAACAAGCAACTTTATTTTAAATGGAACTCTCAACAAAATCAAATAGAGGAAGGTGTCTCATATGAATCCATTACAGGACTTTGAACTAAATGAAATTAATAACGGCGAATTGCCAGGGAACCGTCCACAATTTGAAATTACTGATATGAACAGCCTGAACTGGGCTTTCCGGAAAATAGCTGCACTTAAGTCGCAGGAAAAGGAAATCAAAGCACTGGCAGCCACAGAAAAGCAACGTATTGAAGAATGGGAAAGGCAGGAGCTTAAGCCTTTAGCTGACAGTCTTTCATTCTTTGAAAAACTGGTGAGTGTCTATCATACAAAGCAGCTGCAGGAAGACCCGAAGGCAAAAACTCTTTCCACACCTTATGGGAAATCTAAAAGCCGTACCACAAAAGCAGCGCCTAAAGAAGTGGACAAGGAAAAACTTCTGCAGCATGTGAAGGATGCCGGTATGGAGGAGTTTATAAAAGAGTCTGTGGCATGGGGTGATCTTAAGAAGACATTGACTGTCACTGAGCTTGAAGGTAAACCAATCGTAATTGATTCAAATGGACAGGCTGTCCCAGGCGTGGAAGTGCAGCCGGAAACAGTCAGCTTTAAAGTGGAGGTGTAAGGGATGTTTCAAGTAACAGACGCGCAGCGTCAAAAGGAAAAAGCAATTGTGGGATTTATCGGTCCAAGTGGCTCCGGTAAAACAGCCGGTGCCCTGCTGGTAGCTTACGGAATGATGCGTGAGGCATACCCAGAAGCAAGCGACGATGTAATCTGGTCGAAGATCGGCGTCGTTGATACCGAGCATCGACGCGCAAAACTGTACGCTAATTTGCAGTTTGATGAAATTCGCATCGGCAGCTTTAAGCATATTGATTTTACACCGCCATATACGACAGAACGATATCAAATGGCAGTCGAAGCAATAAAGAACGCCGGTGCAGAGGTTGTCGTGATTGATTCACTTTCACACAATTGGCAGGGTGAAGGCGGAATAGTTGAAACACATGGCAGCATGTCCGGTAACTCTTTTCAAAACTGGGGTAAGCTTGCGCCGGAAACAACCAAGCTCATTAAGACGTTAACGCAAAATGATGTTCACATCTTAGCGACATTGAGAACAAAAACGGAGTATGTAGTGGAGCCTGATAATAACGGCAAAATGGCTCCTCGTAAGGTTGGGACAAAACCTGTACAGAAAGATGAAATGGAATACGAGTTTATGCTCAACTTTAATATTGACATTGATCATATGGCTGAGACCTCAAAAGACAATACGCGAATGTTTGAAGGCTCTTCAATCAAGCTAAACCCGGAAGTCGGCCGCAAACTTTATCAGTGGCTTGAGCTCGGTATTGACGTAAAGGCGGAGGAAGAAACAGAACGCATCGGGTTGATTACTCACATCAAAATGATGATTGAGAGCAACGAAAAGGCTGCGCAAATGATTGAGGAGTTCCAGATCAAAGCGAATCAGAAGCTTGAACAATGGAATATCAAACTTGCTAATGCTGCTATTGATAGATTAAACAGTGTGCTTGGAGGTGATCCAAGTGAAAAATGATTCAAAACTCGAAGAGATTCGGGGGCATGCGACCATATCTGATGTGCCCTGGTTAATTTCAGAGATTGATAGATTGAATAGTGGCATAGACAGTGTGATTTATGATTTGCGAAATGAAGACATCACCGATCCGCATGTAGTGGATTCAATTACTCAAAATCTTGTAGCTGTACTAAAAGGCAACTAAAACAAAAAATTGGAGGAATTAAATATGTTTACAGTAGATCACAGCAAAGGCGAAGCATTTGAACCAATTAAACCAGGAGAATATGAAGCGACAGTTATCAACTTTGAAGGAAAAACGGCTGCATCCGGCAACCAGCGTCTTGTCGTTGATTATGAAATCCGTTCTGACGTTGAGCAGGCATGTCAGGGCCAGAAAATCCTATACGACAATTTCACTGTTACAGATAATGCAATGTGGAGATTTCATCAAGCATCAAAGGCCGCGGGCTTCCCGAACGGAATGAAATTTAAGGATCATATTGAATGGGCGAATGCTTTCCTCAATAAACCGATCCGCCTAGTTGTTGGAGAAAGAGAGCATAACGGCAAAAAATATCCAGAAGTCAAAGCGTTTAAGCCGTCAGAAGCGCCGGCACCGGATACCGGCTCAATAACAGTGAGCGATGAAGATGTACCGTTTTGATCACAAGAAATACATTTGAGGGAGTGTATAGCTCCCTCGTTTTTAAAGGGGAGTTAATACATGTATGACTTTAAAAATATACCGCAAGAGCTAAAAAACGCCCCTCAGTGGATTTTATGGCGTTCGGAAGAGCGTAACGGCAAAAAAACTAAAGTGCCATACCAGATTGACGGCAGCATGGCTCAATCAAGCAATAAGCGAACATGGTCCACCTTTGCCACTATCATGAAGTTTTTCAATGAACAGGAGTATGACGGCATCGGCTTCATGTTTTCTAAAGATGATCCATTCATCGGAATAGATATAGATTACTGTGTAGATGATGGCGTTCTATCTCCTTTCGCTCAGGAAATCATCCAGACGATCAGCAGCTATACTGAATACTCTCCAAGTGGCGAAGGTGTTCATATAATCGCGAAAGGCAAGCTCCCATTACGCGGACCGGGCACAGGGAGAAAAAATATAGATAAAGGCCTGGAAGTATACAGGCATGGCCGGTATTTCACATTCACCGGAAACAGTCTTGATGTTGGACCTGTTCAGGAACGATCAGAAGAAATCAAAACTATCTTTGATAAGTACCTGACAGAGAAGGAAGAAGCAAAATCAGTAAGCACCCGATCACAATCAGCAAGCGATATGAGTAATCTTTCAAATAAAGAAATTTGGGAAAGAATGTTCAACAGTAAAAACGGAAAAAGCATTCAGGACCTGTTTAACGGTCATCTGATTAATGGCGATCATTCTTCCACAGATATGGCTTTATGTAATCACTTGGCATTCTGGACGGATAAGGACGCGGCTAAAATGGATTCCATGTTTCGTGAATCAGATTTATTCCGCGAAAAGTGGGATCGGCAGCATTCAGCCGACGGAGCTACATATGGAGAAATGACCATTGCTGCAGCTATCTACTCAACCGGCTCCACAATATCCGACTTGATGGAGCAGCAAGAGCAACCATATGAAGTGTACTTTTCACAAACGCGGTCCTCGCAGGTTGCTGACACAGAGGAAATCATAGACACGCCGCCGGTATTTCACCTGACTGAGCTAGGGAACGCTGAAAGGCTTGTATATTACCATGGCAAGAATATCAGATATTGTAACGAGCTCGACTGGTTAATCTGGAATGGGAAGATGTGGGAGGAAGACAGCAAAAGGCAGATCGAGGCATTAACTGCCCAAACTCTCCGGGCCATTTACGGGGAAGCGAAAGCCACGGAAGACGGCTACAGAAAAAAGCAACTTAACGATTGGGCTAAAAAATGTGAGCGTCGCAATATTCGAATGAACACCATCCTGGATACCCGGCCGATGGTTGCTGTAAGAAAGCAAGATCTCGACTCTCATAAATATCTGTTTAATTGTGAGAATGGTGTGATTGACTTAAAGACCGGTGAACTGCTGCCACATGACCGTGATTTTCTATTCACTAAAATTTCATCAGTAGCTTATCAAAAGGATGCCGACTGCCCAAACTGGAAGGCATTCTTAGAAAGTATTTTTATAGATGAACAAGGTCAGCCCAACTATGAAATTATTAATTTTATGCAGAAAGCTATTGGCTATTCATTAACCGGTGATACTACGGAACAAGTCATGTTCTTTTTGTTTGGTAATGGCCGTAATGGTAAATCAACGTTTATCAATACAGTTCAGCAGCTGCTGGGCGACTATGGCCGGCAGACGAACAGCGACACATTCATAAAAAAGAAGAATGATAGTAGCATCAACAATGACATTGCCCGGCTCGACGGGGCGCGCTTTGTGTCGGCCGTTGAGAGTGAAGAAGGTCAGCAGCTGTCCGAGTCGTTGGTGAAGCAGATCACCGGAGGCGAAAAGATGTCCGCGCGTTTCTTGCGCCAGGAGTATTTTGAGTTTACGCCAGAATTTAAAGTGTTCTTTACGACAAACCATAAACCAATCGTAAAGGGAAGCGACGAGGGTATCTGGCGGCGTATCCGGCTTGTCCCGTTCACTGTCACCATTCCGAAAGAGAAAGTGGATAAAAAGCTTCCGCAGAAACTTGCTGCAGAAATGCCAGGCATTCTTCGGTGGGCGGTGGAAGGCTGCTTGAAGTGGCAGAAGGAAGGGCTTAAAGAACCAGAAGTGATCCGAAAAGCAACGGAAGGTTACCGTGAGGATATGGATATATTAGGGCCGTATATGTCAGAAAGATGTGTTGTTCATCCCTCAGCAAAAATTGAAGCAAAAGAGCTCTATAAGGATTACAAAAACTGGTGCTATGAAAATGATGAGATTGAACTCAAAAATCGTGCTTTTTATAGACAAATTGAAATTCGAGGGTTTAAGAAGGAAAACGGAGCGAAAAATAAAGTCTTCTTTTATGGTATAGGGCTAAACAAATATCAGAGCCACTTGAATTTTTCGGAAAGGGTTAACGAAGGGGTTAATGAATCAAATGCAAACAGTGACTCCAAAAAGGTTGCTTCTATAAATAGAAAAAAGCTATAAATCCTTTAGTATCAAGGGGTTAAGGCTCTATCTATAGATTTTAATTATTTTTAGGGTTAATAAGGGTTAATGATTTTGTTTGTTCCCCTCACATGAAAATTAATTAATAAAAAAATAAATATATATAGGGCTTTAATACAAAATGCATTAACCTTCGTTAACTCATTAACCCGTTTTGATAAAAAGAGGTGAGAAAATTGCACCCAAAACAAATTTGTTCCGATTTAGAGGTATTGGGCTCTCGTTTGGTTCTTGATGGAAATGATCTATATATTGAGAAACCAGAGAAAGTCTATCCGGAACTTGAGGCGTTTGTCCAATCTTATAAAAAGCGAATTATCCGGTATTTGAAAGGCGAATACTCGGATCATGAACATAATGTGAAACAGACAATAGATAAAATCATTAATTATTTCATGGGCATTGATCAAGAGATTAATAAAAAAATAGATGACTGGTTCAATCATGATTATGAATCAGTTATGAAGGTGATGAAATTGCTTGTTCTCTTTTGGGAGAACGGCTGGAGGGAGCTAAAGGAATCCGTTTCAAACTTTGAAAGTGAGGAAACGGACCGGCTTTCCATAGAAATTTATGATCGGGCCATGTCGTATTTTAAGGGGAAGAAAGCATGACAATTATTCACTATAACTATTCGGAAACTGAGTTAAAAGAGATTCTGGACAGCATGATCATTATTGTGGATACGAGGGAGCAAAAGAATCAGCATGTTCTTGATTATCTCCATAAAAAGAAAGTGGGAATCAAATTCAAAGGAATGAAAACCGGCGATTACTCTGCAATGATTCCTAAAAATGATGAATTTGGAATCAGCCGTGATATGTATTTGAATGCAGCCATTGAACGGAAAAATGGAGTGGACGAGCTGGTGCAGTCGATTAAAGATCGTTCTCGTTTTGAAAATGAATTGATCCGGGCGTCCAGGCATCCGTTCACTCTTCTTGTGGAAGACCTGGAAGGGTATCAAAAAATACTGAACGGAAAATATCGTTCAAAGTATGAACCGAAAGCGCTGCTGGGCAGCTTGAAAACATTTGAGGTTCGTTACGGCTTTTCAACTGTTTTTCTCAGCCCAAACGCTACTGGAAATTATATTTACCATCACTTTCATTATATGGCCAGGGAGCTGCTGAAAGGCGGACTCGTGTAAATCTGAATAAAACAATCAAAGGGAGGAAGCAACAAACATGGCATTTGTAGGTTTTGAAGAATCGAAGGAAGTACGGCAGCTGGCTGAAAGCCTAATTGACGAGTACCACCCACATTTAAAAGACGCTAAACAGCAAATAGGTTTTTATCTCCGTGAGGGTAACAGCAAATGGGCAGGAAAGGCGAAGAAATGCACTGCTTTTGAACGTCATATGACGGACTACATGCTATTCGTGTTTATCAATAAAGCTGCATGGAAGACTATGCTGGAGGAACAACGCGCTGCCCTGGTAGATCATGAGCTTTGCCATTTTACTCGAGAAGAATGGGAAGAGCCTGATCCGAAAGACCAAAGTAAATGGGTGACTGTATACGGCGCTGCCACTGATCCAGACAGCTGGGGCATCCGTGAGCATGACGTTGAGGAATTCTCTGAGATTATCGAGCGCCATGGTTTATGGGATACCGGCATTGAAACATTTGCCGAGGCAGTACGTGAAGCTGATCACCAAATGACCATTTCAGACGTGCAGCGTCTATCGAGGGTGAAATAAATGGGTGTAGTCAGAAACTTTATATTAGGGGATTTTGCATGCATTGAAACCGAACGTGAGTTTGTATTGATTATGAAAAATAAAATATACGGTCCTTATGAGAACAGCAAGTTTAAAGCCATGTTGTATGCGTTGGAATGTGGATTAAAGAAAAATAATGGTGGGAGGAAAACGGAGAATGCGAGAAATTAAATTTCGGGTCTGGGATATCGTTTGGAAAAAGATGCTTACACATGAAGATTTGTGGGACGCTCCTTTTAACGAGTTATTTATATCTACTCCGGATCAAAGACCTTATAATATCATGCAATACACCGGATTGAAGGACAGAAACGGGCGGGAGATTTACGAAGGGGATATTTTGCAAATTAGCAATAAAGAAAACAAAGATTATCACATGGAAGTCTTATGGACGGGTCAAGGGTTTGGTTACAAGATCATAAGAAATGAAACAAAACGTTCTGGATATATTGTTGGTCATCATTCAGAAAGAGGATTGAATTTTTACAACGGGGCGTCAGAAGTTATCGGCAACATTTATGAAGATCCTCAGCTTTTGGAGGGTGCGGAGTGAGTAAAAAAGAGACAGAGACAGTGGACATCATAAAATGCCCTCACTGCCATTATTTGATGGGATATGAGGACTTGATCGATGTAGGGTATATGTCAGGTAATTTCGATATGGATTGTGAGAAATGCAAAAAGGATTTCAATGTGGATTTTACAAGCATGTTTTATTTTACGACTACTAAAAAAGTTGAGGGCGCAGAGTGATCATCTATATTTTAGCTGCTCTCTTTATGTTTAATTCAGTCGCACTTCTCATATGGGTTTGCTTCACGGAAAGTCGAATACAAAAATGGGAACAAGAAAAATAGAGGAAAGGAGGACGGGTGTGACAGAACAACTTTCATTCCTTCATCCTGTGGATTTGAAGGCAGTCCGTAAAATCGTGATCAAAGAACTCAAAGATTATCGAGCTTTGAAAGTACAGCTTGAGAATAAAAAGGAATCGGTTGATGCTGGCATTAGCCCGTTTCCTTCTATCAGAGATTCTTTCATATTAAATGAATTGAAGGTCAAACAGATGGAAAGGGCGTTAGAAAACAGCCTGGACGATGAAGAACGGATGATCATTGAGAAAAAATACTTAACAGCCAGTCAAACAAAAGACATTCATATCTATATGGAACTCGGCATGAAAAAGGACACCTATTATGAAATAAAACAGCGTGCCATTTTGCGCATTGCTACAGCACTCGGAATTATCTGAGTGCTTTTTTTGTCGATAAATTTCCGATAAAACAGGGGACATTTTAGGGGACAAAAAGGGGGACTATTTATGTTTGAAATCTCGATAAACTTAACCTATCAACGAAATACGATAAATAAAACTTATCGAAATATACGGGAGAAGCGTCTTTCCCTTATCAAGGCGAATTCGGATACGGAACAAAGGTGTTGAGGAATGAAACCATACGAGAGGAACATTCTGAGCCTGGATAGCAGCTAGTCTGAGGCGTCCGTATCGGGAGAATAGTAATATCGTGTTTCATTGATCGGTCTTACTATACTTGGCTTCCTCTCGGAGTATGTGTGGGATCAATTCAATTAAGCTATTAGCAAAAGGAGGCAATAAATTTTTTTCGACAAATTCTGCAAATTATTCCTTATTTCTTCTCTTTCACCGATAATAAGGTGGGAGGTGATGACATGAGTTACAGACATGATATGAAGAACCATAGTCCTCAGCAGCAAGCAATTGTACGTCAAAGAGATGAAGAAGAAAAACGTCGTCGAGAAGAAGCTGAGCGACAAAAAGTGAAATGCGAGGGAAGTCCAAGAAATGGTGATTATGAGGGTGTCTATTTCACCAAAAACGGAGAATATTTATTGGAATTAAGAGTCTCTGGGACTGCTCTTGTAAATGCTCCTTGTAATTTAAAGGATATTGACATAAAGAAATGGTTGTGTAAAACAGGGAGATTATATCTTGATAAGGTTAAGAAATTTGAGATAGTTACTATTCTTTCTCATGACGTAGAAAATCAAAAGATTATTACAGAATGGGAGTCACTCCGCAGAGAGGATTTACCTGAACAATTTGATTCATAAGAATCAATTAGTAGCGCTTTCCATAGGAGGGCGCTTTTTTATATTCTCTGTAAACTGCTTCCGATAAGTCTCTGGATAGACAATTGGCGGTTAACGGCTTGAGTACGGTGGCAGTTTATAAAGAATATATAGGAGGGATAGAGCTAATAAAAAAACCATCTACACCATAAGGTATAGATGGTACTAACATTATCTTATTTCAATTTTGTTTTGAGCTCTTCAGGAAGAAAACCATATAAGTCTGATGGATACTTTGCTTTCAATACTACAGCTAGTGAGTAATATTTTGCATAAAGATCAGCAATATCGTCTTCATAATCAGCACCGAACTTTTTAATATGTAACTGTGTTAGTTCAGTTGCAACATCCACTGGATTACGCTGAATAGGGGTTGGTTTAGTAGTAATATCAGCCATATTTATCACCTCCTGGTTAAATTATATCTTATTTGGGAATTGAAGTGTTATATTTTTCTAGTTGATAAAAGGAAAGGAAGTGATAGTCCTGCCGTTAAAAAGATGTAATGTCCCAGCCTGCCGCAACTATGTGGACTGGACACAACGCTATTGTGAGAAGCACAAAGGCTATGCTGACAAGCAGTACAACAAAGATGTGAGATACAACAGGGAGAACAAGGAGCTCTATTCCTATTACCATTCGAGAGAGTGGAAGCTTCTCCGAGAACAAAAGCTTAGAGAAAGTAACTATCATTGTGCCGTCTGTGCCTCGCAGGGACGTTTAAATAAGTCTCATAGGTTAGTAGTCCATCACAAGTTCAAAGAGCTTAGAGACGTTTTAAATGATGATCAGGCACGTACCGATTTAAATAATCTTGAGGTACTGTGTCAATATCATCATAATCAGATTACTTTTGGAACCTGAAAGGCTATAATTGGTAACAAAGGAGTAATCGATTATGAATAACATTGAAAATTTCAGATATTATTTTTTGGTTAGTTGGAAATTAGAGACATTTAGGGAGTATGCTAAATACATTGAGCAAAGTCTCGGTAGGGAGATTTATGATTTTGAAGAGTCTATGAAGGAATTCAGTGATGAAGAAAAAGAAGAATTTGTTGACTGGCATTATGATGAAATAGTCAATTTTAGAGATGTCTTTCCTTCCATTATGAGAAATTCATTATTCATTAGTGTGTATTCTTTTTTAGAGGAAAAGATTATAGACTTATGCGGTCAGCCAGACGAGACAAGTATTAAACTAGAAGATTTACAGGGTAACGGTATTACCAGAGCAGCTTTATATATAAAAAAGATTAGGAAAGAAGTTTTTCCTGATGATATTAAAGAATGGCACTTCATTATTAATGCCAACCATATTAGAAATTGTATTGTTCACTGTGGGGGAGATGTAGAGAAATCGAAAAACCCCAAAAAAGTAAGACATGCAATCCAAGAGTTAAAACATGTTCATGAAAATAGTCATCACAAAATAATACTTAGTGAAGAATTTTGTATGGAGTTTATTAGCGTTGTAGAAAGGTTTCTTTGTATTCTTTATAAGTAAATTAGGGATATAAGTCCCCCAGGATTTTAACCGGGTACCAAGAAAAATTTCCTGGGCATCGGCGCCCCCTCAACTTTGTAAAAAATGTTGAAATGAAATTTTGAAATTTGCTATTTAAGCTGGATTTTGAATACTGAAATATTACGCGCGATCCCTTATCTCGTATGAGTTGATCGGCGTTTTTGTCGTTCGCTGATTTTACCGAAATTTATGTGATGTATTTTGGACGAAAGGTGGTGGTTTTGATTGGCGAGACGAAAACAATTAACGGAAACGTTAAAAGGACAAATTACCAACGAAGAGCGGGAAGAGCGTCTGCAGCAGGAAGAAAAACTGAAAGATTTTTCGCCCTTGCAAGAAAAGCCACCATACTGGCTGTCCACTATGGCGAAGAATGAATGGCGGCGCATCTACCCGCACATTATCAATTTGCCAATCTCTGAATTAGATTCGACATTGCTTGCGATCTATTGCAACAGCTATGCACAGTATCGAGAAGCGATGGCCGATATAGCCAAAGACGGCCAAGTCATGTTTGAAAAAAACAGCCGGGGTGAGACGGTTAAAAAGAAAAATCCATCTGTGGACATAATGAACAGCATGTCTAAAGAGATTCGGGGCATTGCCGGCCAGCTTGGTCTGTCTCTGGATTCACGGCTACGAATCGTCGGCCTCGACAGCGACAGCGAAGAAGATGACGAGTTTGGAGCAATGGCGATAGATGACGATTGAACATCTTGACCCCGGCACGCTTTACGCGAAAAAGGTTGTCAGCGGAGAAATAACGGCATGCAAGAAAGTCATAAAAGCCTGCCAGCGTCACCTGAGAGATTTGGAAAGAGCAGCTGACCCGTCCTACGAATATGAATACAGACCTGAAAAAGCAAGTAAGGTTATTAAGTTTCTTGAGATGCTGCCAGATATATCAACGGGAAAGCCCACAAAGCTGGCTTTGTTTCAAAAGTTCATTGTGTACATGCTCTATGCTTGGAGGAATAAAGAAACCGGCTTCCGGCGATTCACCAAAGCGTATATAAGCATGGCGAGAAAGGGCGGTAAATCTGTACTCGTTGCAGGTCTATCACTATACGAGTTGATTTACGGCGAAGCACCTAAGTTTGACAGGCAAATTTATGCGACAGCTAATTCAAGAGGCCAGGCGAAAACCGTCTTTAAAATGATTTCGATGCAGCTTAAGAAGATACGAAGTAAATCGAAATTCATGAGGAAATGGACAAAGATTATACAAAATGAAATCCGGTACCTGAAAGATGACTGCGTCATTATGCCTTTATCGAGGGATACCGATAACTTGGACAGCTTGAACGTTCTTATCGGAATTCTCGACGAGTACCATACGGCGTCTAACACAAAAATGATGGAAGTCCTGGAGTCTTCCCAAGGTCAGCAGGACCAGGGCCTTATCTTAATCATTAGTACCGCCGGTTTTAAGCTGAACGGCCCCATGTATTCGCAGGAGTATCCTTATGTTGATGATATTCTCAGTGGCCGTAAGGAAAACGAAAACTATTTTGCAATTGTCTACGAACAAGATGACGAAGAGGAAATTTACGACGAAAGCACTTGGATAAAAAGCAATCCACTACTTGAGGTGGAGGGTCTACAAAAGAAAATATTGAAAAACCTACGCAAGAAATTGAAAGAGGCCCTTGATAAAGATGATCTAAACGGTACTCTCGTAAAAAACTTTAATATATGGCAGTCTGCTTCCTCTGAAAGCTTTATCAACGGGAACGATTGGAAAAAGCGCGGTGTGGATGATGCACCGGACATTACAGGAAAGCCGGTCTACATAGGGATTGACCTATCACGAACAGATGATTTATCTGCCCTTAGTTTCATTTATCCGTTAGAGGATGAGAATGAGACATTTTATGTGGACAGTCATTCATTTGTTGGAACAAAAGGTGGACTGGATAATAAAATTGAACGTGACAAACTGGACTATCGCACTCTTGCGAAAGCCGGATATTGTACCATAACTGATAAAAAATCAGGGATCATTAATCTGCAGCAGGTTGTGGAATATATGATCAATCATATTAAAGAATTTGATTTACAAGTAAAGGGAATTTTCTTTGACCCTTACAATATCTCTTTAGTCTTAAATGAGATTGAGAAATATGGCTATGAGGATGTGCTGATTGAAGTTCGTCAAGGTCCTCGCACATTATCTGAACCAACAAAAGATTTTCGTTTGAATGTATTCGACGGGAAAATCATACACAGTAAGAATCCATTGCTTGATACGGCGATGCACAATGCAATGCTGAAAAAAGTGAATGATACGATTCAAATTGACAAAGCGCTGAACAGGGAAAAGATTGACCCTGCAGCGGCAATGATGAACGCACACACGGGTGCAATGTACCATTACAAACAAGAGGAATTTGATTGGAATTCTTATTATGAAAGCGAAGAATTTACTCTTTAGGGAAGGAGGGAACGCCATGAAAATCGGAAAAATAAATACCTTTTTGTTGGGAGTATGTCAGTTTATTAAATTGAACTTGCATACTCTTTTATTTTTGGCCGGATTGTTTGTTATCGACTATGGGGTTTTCAACCTACATCCAGTTGCCGGCTTTATTGTGGCAGGGCTTTTTCTCGTTGTCATTGCCTTCTTACTGAATCCAAAAGAAGAGGAAGGGAGGTGATTAAGTGGCATTCTTTCGATCGTTAGATAAACAGAGTCCAGGAGCCCGAGAGTTCAATGAAATTATTGTTGGTTTGGACGGTCTGTCTTACACGTCTGTAAGTGCAATAAAAAACAGCGATGTATTCACTGCGATTCTTACACTATCTTCTGATATTGCGTCGTCTCCAATTATGGTTTCTCATAATGGTGTAGAAGAAAAGAACTCTGATCTATTCAGGCTGCTGAATGAGAAACCCAATGATTATTATTCGGGGTACTTTTTCAAATTCATTCTTGTGGCTAACGCGCTAATGAACGGGCAATCATACGCCGAAATCATCCGGGACAAAGAAGGAACGCCCTTGGAGCTTATCCATATGCGGAACAGTGAAGTCTATGCCGAGCAGCTGCAGGACCGGAATGAAATACTGTACCGGTATTATCCGTCTGGCGGCAAAGAAAGAGTCTTGAAGCCGGAAAACGTCCTGCACATTAAATTTTTCAGCCTGGACGGTATAACGGGGATGAGCCCTCTTTCCAGTCTAAAGCATGAGATTGAAAGCCAGGAAGCTGGGAAACGACTTGTTACAGACTTTTTTAGAAAAGGCGTCAATCTAAGCGGTATTGTAAATATGAAAAAAGGCCATTTGTCTCCTGAGGCAAAGGACAAAATTCGTAATGAATTTGAAAAAGCAAACTCTGGAATGAAGAATCAGCAGCGGGTTGTTGTTCTTGATGAAAACATGGAGTTTAGCCAATTAGAAATCAATACGAAAGTGCTTGAGGTCGTGAATAACTACACGCATTCAACGAAACAGATAGCCAAAGTGTTCGGGTTGCCGGCGCACAAGCTGGGCATTGAGCAAGTCAATACATCGCTGGAACAAGCTAACCTAGACTATCTGACAAATACATTATCAAACTATTTCACGGCCATTGCCTCAGAACTGAATTTCAAAATGCTGCCGTATCCTTTAAACCTACAGCTGAAATTTCAATTCGACACTCGGCGATTTAGAGAAACAGACGCAAAAACAAAGCGTGAGAACGTTATTGCCTTGCTGCAAAACGGTATTTTCTCTCTCAATAATGCCCTGGCTGAGTATGGTTACGAGCCAATACCAAACGGGGACAACCGTTACATGAGTTTAAACTATGTGAACATTGATTTGATGGACGAGATTCAGAAAGCAAAAGCAAAGAGCCTGCCGATCTCGTCAGCAGGTGAAGGAGGTGAGGGGAATGTCTAAGGAAGTAGAAATTAGAACATCGCAGGAAGGGGCCTTAAAAGCTCATTCAGACGATGACGGCCCAAAAGTAATTAGCGGTTATGCTTTAAAGTTCGGCACCCGCAGCCACAATTTGGGTGGTTTTATCGAAATGATTGATAAAAGAGCCCTTGATCAGACAGACATGAGCGATGTGCGGGCATTGATTGATCATGACCCGTCCAAGATTCTCGGGCGTACGTCTGCCGGAACGCTTAAGCTTGAAGTTGATGACATCGGCTTAAGATTCGACGTTACTTTGCCGAATACACAGTACGCATCGGATTTATACGAGAATCTGCGGGTTGGTAATATCTCAAATTGTTCTTTCGGCTTCATGCTGGGGAAGGATGGAGACAGTTTTACTCGTGACCAGGAAACCGGCCTGCCGTTGCGGAGCTTGAGAAACATTTCAAAGCTTACAGATGTGTCAGTCGTTACTTATCCGGCTTATGAAGACACTGACGTGACAATTGCCAAACGGAATTTACAGCAGTACGAGGAAAGAAACCGGAATCCGGAAAAAGAAAAGCTGCTGCTGCAGCTGGATTTATTAAAAATGGGATTGTAAAAGCACTCGAAAACCGGGTGCTTATTTTATTTGAAAAGGAGCAAACACATGTTATCTGAAAAAATTAAGGAACTAAGATCACAGATTACTCAAAAACAAACGGCTATTAATACAAAAATCACAGATGCCCAAAAACGAGCAGAGGAAGACAAGTTGGACGAAGCTACAGCTCTGAAAGGTGAAATTACCTCCATGAAAGAAGAGCTTGACGGCCTGCAGAAAAAGCTTGCGGAGTATGAAGAGTTAGCCGGGCTTAAGCCGGAGAACCCTGCACCAGCTGGGGGTAAAGAAGAGGACGAGGAGAAAAGATCAATGTCAGGCAGTGGATTCCGTACAATTATCAAACCTGGGAAGACAGAAGAGGTAAGAGCTTTTGAAGAGTTTCTGCGATCAAAAGGGGAAAAGCGCGACGGGTTGAAATCTGATGGAGCTGAAGTGCTGATTCCTATTGATGTAATCACTAAGCCACAACAGGAACTGGAAGACGTTGTGGACCTTGGCACAATGGTAAATAACGTTTCTGTTACAACTTCATCTGGTACTTATCCAGTTCTGGAGAACGCTAGCACACAACTCAACTCTGTAGAAGAACTAGAGAAAAATCCAGAGTTAGCGAAACCAAAGTTTAAGAAGGTGGAGTGGAAGGTTGTAACATACCGCGGTCAATTACCAATTTCTCAGGAGGCTATTGACGATTCAGGTGTTGACTTAACGGCTCTTGTAGCAAATTATTTGCAACAGATTGAACGCAATACACGTAATTCACGAATTGCTGCAGTTCTGCGGACATTTACAACGATGACAGTCTCAGGAACTGACGAACTTAAGAAAATTCTAAATGTGTATTTAAAACAGGCTTATAAGCGTGATATTGTCGCAACTTCTTCAGCGTTCCAATTCTTAGATACGTTGAAAGATAAAAACGGCCAGTACATTTTACAGCAAAATATTTCATCCCCATCCGGAAAAGTATTGTTTGGGATACCGAACACAGTTGTAGATGATCTAGTTTTAGGTGAAAAAGATGGCGACGCGGTTATGTTTATCGGGGATTTAAAAAGGGCGGTTCTTTTTGCGAATCGATTAAAAGCTACAGCGAAATGGGTGGAAAATGATCTTTATGGACAGGTCCTTTCCCTGGCGATTCGTTTCGACGTTAAGAAAGCTGATGACAAAGCCGGCTATTTTGTAACAATCAATCAACCGACAACTAGCACAGAAGATCAGTCAGCAGTAGACGTGGGACAATAAAAAAATAATTGGGAAGGATGATTAAAAATGGAGAAAGAATTTCTAAATAAAAGTGGAAACGTTTGGACAGCATCGGAAATGGACACGGACGGAAAACCAATAACACGGGTTTACCTTGGCGGAAACAGTGAAGAAAATCCTCTGTTTATCAAGGGGATGCAGGGGGAACAAGGTCCAGCAGGTCCGCAGGGCCCTAAAGGCGATCCTGGGGAACAGGGCCCTAAAGGAGACACGGGCCCACAAGGTCCTCAAGGAAAGACCGGCGCCCAGGGTCCGCAGGGGGAAGCTGGCCCACAAGGTCCTAAAGGAGAGAAGGGCGACCCTGGTAAAGACGGCTTTGGGACGGAAGAGCAATACAATGAACTTGTTTCACGCATTGAAGCCTTGGAAAAAGCAGCACAAGCAAAATAATGACGTAATGGGACGCATACCGGCGTCCCTTTTTGTTTGTAAAGGAGTGTTGGAATGACGCTGGAAGAATTAAAGCTTGCGATGAGGATAGATCACAACTTTGATGATGGGTTCATCGAGCAGCTGAAAGATACTGCGGAAGATTATATAAAAGATGCCGTAACGCTTTCGCCAAACAGGGATGCTTTCTTTCAAAACAACCCTAAATTTGATACAGCTGTCATGTTCCTGGTTGGTGCCTGGTATGAACAGCGCGTGTCCTCAATGGACAAAGCGTTGCAAGAAATACCTTTCGGCGTAACAAACTTTATTCAACAATTCAGAGGGGCGTATACAGATGGACTTTAGCCGACTCAATACACGCATCACTTTTGTTACACGAAAGAACGGAAAGGATCCGGAAACCAGGGAGAATATTGTGATAAATGAGCCCTTATTTTCTTGCTGGGCTGAGATAAGAGAACAGAAGTTAAGGGAAAAGCTCACGACTGCTGGTACCTTCTTAGAAAACAGCGTCACGTTCATTATTCGCTATCAGCAAGTTAAGAAGGCGACTAATAACATGCATGTTCTTCATGATGATGAGCTTTACGAAATAAAAGACATTCTCCCGAACTCTCAGGATAAAAACCTGATCAATGTTTTTGCGGAGAAGGTGAGCTGATGGCGCGGCAAGATGACGGTATCGGCGGTATAGAAAAAGAGCTTGATAAGCTTTCAAGAAAAAATACCAGGGCAGCCAAAGCAGCCGTCCAGGCAGGCGCACAGGTTTTTGCTGAGGCGCTGGAACGTAATACGCCCCGAGGCAGAGAAAGCGACCACGATCTCCACAAAGTACACATGAAAGATAATGTGGTGTACTCAAAGGCCAAGGAAGACGGGGAGATATATGCAAGTGTGGGTTATGGGAAAGAAACAGCCTCCCGCCTGCACTTCTCTAACTTTGGAACGATCAATCAGCCCCCGCAGCACTTCATTGAGAGAACATCAAACGAAATGGAGCAAACGGTTTTGCAGATCGTACAGCTAGTATACATGAGGGAGCTGGGACTATGATGCTTCCCATTCAGGAAGTTGAAAAGCTTTTAAGTAAAAACGAAACCCTTACTTCTCTTGTGGACAGTGACCGGATATTTCTGGTCTTTGTTCCAGAAGAAGATCAGGACATAGAAAAGGCCCCGATGATTCGCATTAACGAGCTTGAGAGCCACAGAAAAGACTATGCGGACGATAGGGCCCTAACATTTGAGGTTGATATTCAAATAGATTTATGGACTAAAACCATAAAGGACGCCCAGGCTATACAACCTGTGATTGATCAGATCATGGCAGAGAACGACTACAAGCAATATGCGTCAGCCTTTGACCGTGACCCAGATATTGCTCTATACCGGTACGCCCGGAGATACAGAGCGACCAAATTAATTGATATTCAAAAAATAAACATAGAAAAGGATGATATGAATGGCTAAGACGGGACTAAGCGGCATTAAATATGCCGAGCTTGTTGATGAAAAAGCCTCTGCTATCGTAGATATGCCTGGGGCAATTGAAGCGAAGCTGGATGTTTCTTCTGAACTATCACCTCTTTATGCAGATGACGGCATTTTTGCGGTGAAAAGTACAGGAGTCAGTGAAACAAAACTTGAGTTAAATGTCGCAGACCTTACTACCGAAATGAAAAGAACACTTTTAGGTGTGAAGGTTGTTGATGGTATTGAAGAGTACCACAAAGATATGGAGCCGCCTTACGTGTGCATTACATGGCGTCAAAAACACCATGAGAAAGGCTATGTGTATTACGCTCTGTTAAAAGGGAAATTTGGCATCCCTTCTGTGGAAGGGAAAACGAAAGAAGATAAAGTTGACTATCAAACAGATACGATCGAAGGGCAATTCTTGCCGCGTAAATCGGACGGGCTTGTGTTCCTGATTGGTTACGATCAAAACGATGGATTCACATTAGAAAAATTCTATGAACGCGCTTATGGGATGCTGCCAGACGGCATGACAACAGAAGAAGTAAGCGCAGATTTAGGAAAATAAAACGGGCAGCCGGCCAGCGGCTGCTTTTTCTATAAAAATTATAAAGGTGGTTTTTTCACATGATTAAAGCGGTATTGAAAGATTATGCAAATGCTGAAATTGGCGAAAACGGGGAGATTGTCTCCGTTCCTGAAAAAACATTCATTCAGCCGATTGTTACATCGCGGTTTACTTACAGAGCATTGGAGATTCATGCGTTAGCAACGGATGAGGATTCAAAAATGACCGAATATGAAGTAATGACGGATATGATGGGTCTTGTCGTGGATATTTTTAAAGGTCAATTTAGCTTTGATGATATTTTGGACGGTGTTGCTTCTGAGGATTTAGGAGACTGGCTCAGAGATATTATTGACCAAGCGATGACAAAGGGTAAAAAAAAGGCTCAATTGAAAAAGAAGGCCGAAAAAGCTCAAATATAACAGGGAAGTCAATGACCTACAGGGACTATCTTAACAGGATGAAGCAAATGTACCTTGACTTGATGGAGAATGGATACAAGCTTCATGAAATAGATGAAATGGATGTACAACGATTCTTTGATCTTGCAGACTACAAGCACGAGGAAGAGAACAAACTGGTCCCAGCTTATCAAATATTTGGCGTTACTTTGTAAAAGGGTGTCTGGAAAGATGCTCTTTTTGCATTTCTAGAAAAAGATAGAAGGGAGGTAACTATTTGGCGACAGAAGGCAGACCGATAGGAAATTTAGTCATTAATACCACCCTGAACGATGCGGGCGTGAACAAAGGGATAACTGGGCTTAGAAATAATCTTAAAACAGCCCGGACAGCTACAAAAGCAACTGTTCAAGAGTTTAAAGCGATGGGTGATGAACTCACGGCCAGCAAAAAGAAAGTTGAAGGTTTATCAAATGAGCTTTCCATTCAAGAGAAGATTGTGGAAGAGTACCGGAAATCTTACGAGAAACAGGTTGAGTTATACGGCGAAGGCTCGCAGCAGGCGCAGAAATACGCCCAGCGGCTAAATACTCAGATTCAATCGTATCATTCTCTGGAAGGTTCACTGCGGCGTGCACAAATGCAATATCAACGATTGGAGCAAGCCCAAAGCCAGGCAAGTGAAAGCGCTGAGGGATTGAGTGACAGCCAAAGAAAAATCGGTGATGCGAGTGGAGACGCTGGCGGGAAAGTATCCAAATTCAGTTCGTTTATCAAAGTGGGGCTAGTCGGTGCGCTGACTGCAGGCGTTGCCAGTGTGGGCGCCTTAACAGCTGCAATCGGCGGGCTTGGTGCCAAAATGGCACTTGATACACAGGTAGCCCAGGGCGAAATTCGGGCTCAATTAGGACTTACAGAAAAAGAGGCTCAGAAGGTTGCAAGTTCAGCAAAAAGCTTGTGGGCTGATGGTTTTGGTGACAGCGTTGGGGATGCAAAAAACGCAATCGTCAACGTAAAACAAAACGTAAAGTCATTAAAGGGTGCAACCGATGACACAGTAAAAGAAGTCACGAAGGGCACCATGACAATTGCCAAAGCTTTTGACCAGGACGGGAATGACATTACAAAGTCAATCAACGCGATGCAAAATTCATTTGATGGACTTTCCACTGATGCAGCAATGGACATGATCACCAGTGGTTTTCAGAAGGGTCTTGATTATTCCGGAGAGTTCTTAGATTCGATTAACGAATATTCCAATCAGTTTGCAGCTGCAGGATTCTCCACACAGAGAATGTTTTCAGTCTTTCAGGCGGGTGCTGAATCAGGGGCGTTCCAGCTGGATAAGGTTGGCGATCTGATCAAAGAAATGAACATTCGTTTATCAGACGGAACAGCAGACGAAGCCATGCAGTCACTATCAAAACACACCCAAGATTTATACGCTCAGTTTAAAAAGACTGGGAAAGGCGGCGACCTGGTTTTCTCGGCCGTTATGAAAGATATTGACGGTATGAAAAACAAAAGCGATGCCTATAAGATAGGGCAGCAAATTATGGGTACGCAGTTCGAGGATTTAGGACAAAAAGGCGTCTCTGCACTGGCTAATATAGAGAATAGCTTTTCAAATACAAGCGGAGCAACCAAAAAAGCAGGCCAGGCCCTACAAGATAATTTTGGGACAAGGCTTAAAAAGATTGGCCGTTCTGCCTTGGCGTCGTTAGAGCCTATTGGAAATGGGGTCCTAAGCGTACTTGAACCGGTCATGTCCGGCTTAGAGTCTGGCATGAAAAGCCTTGAACCGACTTTTAACAATATCGCGAATGCTGGAAAGAATCTAAAGACTATTTTCTCTGGCGTTATGGACGTTTTCAATGGTGATACGTCAAAAGGTGCCGATAAACTGATGGACTTTTTCCCGGTGTTAACGGTCCAAACCATTATCGACGGGATAAACAATATCAAGACAGCTTTTTCGGGCTTTAAGCAGCAGGCACAGCCCATCATATCCAACATGAAGGCAAGTTTTGACGCCATGAAGCCGACCTTTTCAGCTCTTGGCACTATTGCATCCCAAGTTTTTGGAACTCTTGGTCCTCTGGTCAAACAGGCACTGGGCGGCGTGATGTCTTTCATTGGTCAACTCACTGGGCAGTGGAAGTCTTTCTGGCAGCAAAACGGTTCCGTTATTACTCAAGCCCTTCAAAATGTTTGGTCGATTGTCCAATTTGTCATGCCGGCTATACTTGCGATCATACGTTCTGTTTGGGGGAATATAAAGGGCGTCATCACTGGCGCGATTTCAATTATCCAGGGCGTTATCCTCGTTTTTTCTGGGTTATTGACCGGGAATTTTTCAAAAATGTGGGAAGGAATTAAGAAAATATTTTCTGGCGCGATAAAAGTTGTTTGGAATGCTATCCAACTTTCATTTTTCGGCAAGATTCTTGGCGGTGCCAAGGCTCTCGGCGCTGGCTTAAAGGGCATTTTTCCAAAAATGTGGGGGTGGATCAAAAGTTTATTTAAAGATGGAGCCACAAATGCAGGGAAAATGTTCACATACCTCAAAGACAAAGCGTTTAAGATTGTCGGTGATATGAAAGACGGCATTGTTAAGAAATTCTGGGATATTGTCGATGCTGCCAAGTCATTGCCTAAAAAAATGGGTGACGGAATTAAGAGCATGGCAGGCAAAGCCTGGGACGGAATAAAAGCGTTTGGAAACAGAACGCTCCGTGGATTCGGTAAAATCATCAATGGCTTTACTCAGCAGGGTATCAACTGGATTTTAGGAAAAATCGGGGTTGATACTAAAATCCCTAAATGGGAAGTTCCGCAGTATGCAAATGGTACTGGTGGGCATCCAGGAGGCCCGGCAATTCTCGGTGATGGTAGAGGTTCAAATGCAGGACCAGAAGCTTTTATCACCCCTTCGGGTCACATGGGGCTGAGTCCTGCGACTGATACACTTATGAACCTTCCCAAAGGAACACAAGTCTTGTCGGCAATTGACACGAGAGCTTTTCTTTCTGGAATTCCAGCTTATGCGAACGGAACAAAGAAGAAAGAAGGTTTCATTTCTAAGATGTGGAATGGAGCAAAGGCAGCCGTTGGAAAAGTGAAGGACCTTGCCTTAGATGTATTTGACTATATCAGCAACCCATCAAAACTTATCAAAAAGGTTATTGAAAAGCTGGGGTTAAAACTGCCTAAAGTAAATGGCATTACCGGTGATGTCTTAAAGGGTTCTTTCTCCCTTATCAAAAAGAATTTTGTTAATTTCATCAAAGATAAGTTTGGAGAATCAAGCAACTTTGGTGAGGGCGGCACGGAAGCCGTCAAAAAGTGGGTTGCTCAAGCCTTAAAGATAAAAGGGCTGGGTTCAGAATATGCCTCAGCACTTGAGACAATAGCGATGAAGGAATCAGGCGGAAATCCGAATGTCGTTAACAGATGGGATTCAAACTGGAAAGCAGGACACCCTTCCCAGGGGCTTATGCAGTTCATACCAAGCACCTTTAACGCCAATAAGGAGCCTGGATATGGGAATATCAAAAACCCAGTACACCAAATTCTAGCCTCGATCAACTATCTCAATAGTCGATATGGCGGCATTTTGAATCATCCTGGCTTAAAGTCAATGGCGCGCGGCGGCCGTTACATCGGTTACGATACAGGCGGATTGATTACGCGTGATCATATGGCGGAGGTGCATAAAGGGGAAATGCTGCTGCCGTTGCGTCAATTTAGGCGCAGCCAAGCTCATAAGGTTCTCAGCCAGGCGGGTAAAATGGTTGGGTATGAGCCGGAAAGCCGGTCAAGCTCAAACGATGCAAACGCATTAAAAACCATGGTGGCTCTGCTGCAGCAACAAAACAGCAATCAGCAAGCCGAAATTAATCTGTTAAGCCAAACGGTAAGACTATTAACGCAGCTTGTAGCGAAAGACCCAAATGTAATACTAAGCGTCCAAGAATTAAATAAAATTCAAGACGAAGCATACAACAAGGAAAGAAACCAAAAGGGATTGCTGAATAATGTAAGCTTCTCTTAGGAGAGTGGTAGGTTGATAAACTATGATCTAATAATAGACGGCAAGTATTTAAGCGAGACTCTTCCAGGTGTCTCGCTTTCTTCATTTAGGCCAGAGGCGCCAGTGTTCGAAAGGCAGACGGCAGGGACAAACGCGCTCATTAATGGGACGATGATGCTTAAGCGGGGGAACACTGGGCGTTACACAGATAGAAAAATCAACATAAAAGTGCTTGTGGAGGCAAACAGTTCTTATCAGTTCCAGATCAAAAGGGACGCCGTTTACAACCTTTTTGTAAAAGAGGACCCTTACTATGTGATCAATACACAGCAGCCTTATAAACGGTGGCTTGTTACGTGTGATGACGCATTTTCTATCTATCAAGAAAACGGCAAAAAGTATCAGGAAGTGGATATTGCATTGACAGCCATTCAGGGGCTTGCTGAGTCACTATATGACAGCACAGTATCTATGGAATTGAAGGACGAAAAATTTCACTTGGGCATGAATATCCGGCGGGACTCAATCCCTGTGTTTCGCTTTCAAAATAAAAACACTTTTATAGTGGATAACATAGGGGACGTAAAATTGGACCCGATTAATTATAATTACAACGTCGAAATGTACCTGCAGGGTACTGATATTTCAATCACTAATATCACAACAAACGAAACCCTGATGCTGAACGGGAAATTTTCAAAAACGGATAAGATAACTCTTTTGAAGCACCACATTTTGAAGAACTCTGCACCTATTTCCGATAGAAGTGGGCGGTTCCCGACTCTTGCAGCCGGCCAGAATCAATTTAGAATTGCCGGCGCTACTTACAGCGATATCCGATTCATTACACACTTTTATTATAAATAGGGGGTGATGCTCTTTGAATCAGATGTTTGTACATGACATTAAAACCGGTCAACAGCATGAACTCATTCACGTTGAGCCCAAAGTGAACGATGATATCACTGGGAAAAAGGATTTGTCTTTCTCAATTACTTTAACTGAATACAATCAGATTCCTTTCAATGCTTTAGTCGGAAGGAATTTTATTATTATCGACGAGGTGCGGTATAAAAAGCAGCAGTATTTTATTAACACGCCCACTATTAAACAAGAAGGGGCCTTGCTGACAAAAGACATAACAGCTACGCATATCTATTCCTTTAGGGCGATCAAGCATGTTGTTCATGAAACTATTGAAGGTACAAAAACTCTCAATGAAGCACTTAAGCACGCAGTAAAAGGCAGTGAAATCACATTTACAATTATGCCTGATGCGAAGGAGATCGACGCTAAAAAGCTGGAGGGTTTCGGCAATAAAAAGACTTCCGAGCTGATGGATGAAATCATTTCCACCTTTGGAGTGGAGATCATCCCGGATAACACTCATTTATACATTTACAAAAAAGCCGGCAAAGAGATTGTAAAAAGGCTGGATAACCTTTCGAATCTCACGTCTTTACAGATTACAACAAGTGAAGATAACACGACAACGCGGGTGAAAGGATACGGGAAGCTCAAGGAAGATAAAGACATCCTGGGCGATCAGTCCATTCCCTACGATTCCAAAACAGGCACTTGGACGTATAATAGTTCATTAAAAGCAGATTACACCAAGAAAATAGGAGCCACGTTTTCTTTTTCCTTCACAGGGACAGGCTTTAAATTTAAAACCCTAGTGTCAAAGCTGGGTGGTAAATGGGAATTTAAGATAGGCGATCAGACGAAAACCATATCTGTCTATAAAGATTCAGCCCCGACAGAAAAAGAGTTTGATATCATTCGCGGCCTGGACAGTAAAACTTATAAGGTAGTGGCTACCTTTAAAAGCAGGGACAGCAATAACCCTAATACAAAAGGCACAAAGAAAGTCGACCCGGTCATGTATCTTCTGCGCGGCAACATTATCGGGGTGTACAGAACTTTTAAGAATGAGGATGAAAAGTATATCTTTCCACCAGTCACCTATGTTCACCCGGAAGAAGAAAAGTTTCTAATCAATGGGCAGCCATCCTGGGCGGAACCGGTCACGGATGATTCAATCAAGACAAAGGATGACATGATTAAGCTGCTTAAAACCAAAGTCAATCCTTACGCAGAGGTGTCCTATGATGCCGACTATGTGGAATTGTTAGATCAGGCCTTGGCTGATATAGAAGAGCCGGTTATGGCAGGGGACACCATTCGTGTATATGCTGACACGCCTCTAAACGGAATTACATTTGATGGGAAGCTGAGAGCAACAGGGGCTTCATATAACCCACTGAGACCAGAACAGCCTTCTGACCTAACAATTGACGGGAAACGAAAAAGCCGGGTAGACATGGAAATTGAAGAGAAAAAGCGTGCAAAGAATCAGGAGCAGGCGATCAAGAATTATCAAAATCAATTGGCCACCGGGTTGGCTGAAATCACTCAGATTAAGCAGAGCTTGGCTACTGCACAACCGTCTCAGCAGACCACATATACTTTCTCTATTCAATTCTTAAATGGTGAATGGTCTGTGTCTTATGGCGAAGGCTTTGCTTCCTTGGAATCTGGCATCCTTTCTTTGAATACAGACGATGATTACACCATCCAGTATGTGACCGGTGATGCTAATTTTATTATGAAAGAGGCGGGCTACTCACTTTATGTTGATGATGTTGACGTAAACAAGATTAATATAACCCTATATAAAGATGGTAAACTCAGTGATCCTCTTGGAGTTCCAGACGGATCGAAAGTAAAAATCCTCATAGTAGGACAAAAATAGAGGTGACTTTATGACGCTTTATTTAAACAAAAGGCATGGTGATGCCCCAAACACAAAATTATTTAGCCAACTTGATGAAAATGCAAAGGCCACAGAACATGAGGTCAATCTCTTAGAAGGTAAATTAAAATATCATGAAAAATCACAGACCGCCCATACGTCGGATCAAATCGACCATGGCGGTTTTTCTTTACGCACATATATTGAAAGCCTTTATAACCGGATGCGAAATTTGATTCTTAATGCTGACGGAACAAATGTAAAAGAGGTCGTCGATGCCCGTGTTGATGCTGACGGTAATATTGCGCCCTTATTAAAAGAACGGCTTGATCGGGATTACATGAGGCTGAATAAGCGTATAAAACGTGTTGTTCATGTGGATGATTACGGAGCCGTTGCAGACGGAGTGACAGACAGTTCCGATGCAATTGTGAAGGCCATGGGTAACGGTAAAGTGAAAATTAAGTTGGGCCCAGGTGTCTACGTTGTTCGCGGCGTAAAACTAAAGGATAATGTCATTTTTGAAGGTGACGGATTGGATATCACGACTCTTATTCTTCATGAAAATACGCCGTCTGATGAATGGGTGATTACAAATGCTGATCATCAAGGGGGCAATAAAAATATTGTGATTCGTGACATGACCCTTGATTGGAACCGGAACCGACAAAATGGCACGATGAAAGCGATGGGCGGGGTTAAATCCAGCTGCTTGTTGTTAGCTCACGTTACTAATGCATGGGTACAAAGAGTACGCACTGTGAACCCGGCGTTACATGGGATTGATATTTCTGCGCCTACTTACGATATTTCAGACAGCGACTACACTAAAAACGGAAGTAACTTAGTGTGGATAGATCATTGTATCTGCGAAGGATACGGGGACGACGGAATAACAACCCACTACAGTGAAAATATATTCATTACAAATAATGTCTGTCTGAATCCATCGGGAACAGCTCATGCGGCAGGCAAAGCCAATTCAAATGGAATTGAAGTTGACGACGGTTCAAAAAACGTGTGGCTCTTAAATAACTATACTGAAGGTAATATTCGCGGGGTAGAAGTGAAAGCTCATGCACAATGGCCGGCACCATCAAACATTCATATTCACGGACATGAATCTTTCCGGGATGTGCGTTCTTACGATCTTCGGCACATCGGGCATCATTTGGCTGGCGAGCCGTGGAGTGAAACAGCACGGGACGTTACCTTGGTGAACTGCACAGCAAAAGAGCCAGTTTTCAATGATCTTTATGCGGGTTTAGAGCCAAAGGCGCTTGCTGTCTCTGCATATCAGCGAGTTAATATCATTGGTTTTACGGCTATCGGCGACCCCGCATATAACTATAAGGGAACAAATATCATTACTTTCCAATACAAAAGCCGAAAAATTGATGTTAGCGGCCTCAAAATTTCTGGTTTTGCCACAGCAGGCTCAGACATCCATATTTATGGAGGAGATCAAAGAACGGATGATGTTCACATTTCAGGTTTTACAATTCATGACTCGGCACCCGTTGGAATTGGTATCGGGGGTGGCGTTTATAACGTTACGTTAATGAATGGCATTGCTCATACAAGGGGCGGAACAGCTGGTATCACATCGCCAAACAACCAGACAGAGATCATTGCCGTTCGTGCAGTTGGCTATACAGACGCTGCAATTTTAGCAGGGCAAAAATATAAAACTGTTCCAAACAATATGAAAGGCGGCTTCCGCGCTGCTACCACGACCGGAACACCCTTAACCAACACAAGCGCTATTATTGCCAATAGCGGCTCAGCAATTGCAAAAGGGGAGCGCAACCTTATTGCCGGGAATGCTGGCGGGGCGTCCACAGAAGGCTCGCGCAATGGTGTGCTTTTCTCATGGGACTCTCATACAAAAGGAGACAGCGGTTCTTCGGTTGTTATGGCTTCCAAAAATGTAATCAATACCAAGGAATACAGCATCGCTTTAGGGCATGGTGACGGTAATCCATCAGAAGGAAACAAAAAGATCGAGTTAGACGCAATGGGCGGTAATGTACGCGCTACAAACCGTGTGGAAAGCGTCTCAGACCTTAAAGACTTCGCGGAATACTTTGAGTCAACTGACGGTCAGAAAATTGAAGCCTCCTATCTTGTAGCTTTGGAAGGCGAAAAGATTCGGAAAGCCGAAGCTGGCGATAAAATTCTGGGTGTCGTATCGAAGACGGCCGGGCTTGTCCTCGGTGGTGCTGCTTTCGATTGGAAAGACCGGTACTTGAGGGATGAGTTTGGCGGCATTATTTATCGAGAGGTTTACGACGGTGACCGGGTTATAACCGTCCCGGCGGAAAATCCAGACTACGATCCTTCTGAAGAATATAAGCCTCGTGAAGAACGAGACGAGTGGCATGTTATCGGGCTTATTGGTCAGGTGTTTGTTCGTATTGACTCCACAGTACGGGTAGGTGATAGCGTCTCTGCCATTAATGGAATAGCAACAAAAGCTGAGTCTAATGGATACGGCACTGTCATGAAAATTGAAATGCCATACGACGAAGAAAAAGGCTACGGGGTAGCCAAGATGATCGTTACACCGCAGCATTAAGGAGGCTGAACCTTGATTTATAAAGACGCAAACGTTACTTATGATATCAATTCCCGCAGATCAGACGGGAGAGCAACAAACATTCAATTTATGACGCAAGACACGGGCAGCGCCAAGCTGTCCTTTTCTTTTACAAAAGACGGTGCCCCACTTCCATTGTCCGCGGTCGATGCAAAAATTGTTTTGCTTTATCCGGACGGCTCTTTCTACAAAAAGAGTCTCACTCTCATAGACAAAGTGAACGGAAAAGCTGAATACATCTTGTCTGATGAAGAATTGAAGCATTACGGCATTGTGAAGGCAGAATTAAAGCTTTACTACACAAATGGTCAGGCTCTGGCTACTTCCTTTTTTACTTTTACGATATCAAAGACATTGGAAGATCAGAACATTGTCCCAGTAGCTGAGTACTACATTGATGATTTTGAGACGTTACGGAATGGCATTAATCAGACAGTGGACGAAATCAGCCGAACAGTTGAAGAGCTGCGTGAGAAGTTTGCCGACCTCGAAGCAATTGAAACAAAGGACGGTGCCCAGGAGAAGGCCGACACCGCGGAACAAAACGCAAAGGACTATACCGATGAACACGCAAATGATCAGACAAAGCATATTACGACAAAAGAGCGCGAGGCATGGAATGCAAAGGAGACTCCTTCCGGCGCACAGGAAAAAGTGAACGCCCATGCAAATAAAACGGATATTCACGTCACCCAATCAGATAAGGACAAATGGAATACTGCCGAGGCTAATGCGAAAGCCTACACAGATGTCCATGCTGCGGATATGGCAAAACACATAACTGCGGCTGAGCGTATGAAATGGAATAGTGCTCAACTTCTTAAAATTACAAATGATGCAGGCGGAGTTCTTATATCAATAGGAGATACGGATGATTTTCTGAGTGAAATTGTTGAAGCTGGAAAGCAATTCGGTACCTTTTATTCGTCAGGAAAGTCAACAAATGGTCCTTCTTCATTATCAACTAGAGGATTTTTTCACTTTACGTCAACGGATAGTGATGGAAAGGGCACATTTGGTTATGTAGTTGCAATTGATTATAAAAATAACGTCTTTACAAATTATCTGAACTTAAATCAAGGGTGGACTGGCTGGTCTAAATTAGAAACAGAGCACAATGCCAGGTCATACACTGATAACCTTGAAAAAAAACTAACAGATTTAACATGGTTCTCCCCGACGTTACAAAATAGTTGGGTGAATTACACTGATTCAAACGCAACAGACCAAACAAAATATAAAGTACGATATGCCAAGGATGTAACAGGTACAGTATTTGTAGAAGGTGCTATTTCAAAAGGAATAATAGGATTTGGGGTTCCTGCCTTTATTTTACCTGAGGGATACAGACCAGCTAGAGCCATCCAGTGGGTTGGAGTAGCTTCTCAAGGTGGTATGTCAGGCGTTCCACAGACACATAGGTTGCTTGTAGATATTGATGGGAAAGTTATTATAGAAAATTGTTCAAATACAGTTAAGCCTAATGATTATATTAGTTTAGGGTTTAGTTTTAAGGCTGTTTAAGGAGAATATATAAATGATACAAGTATATAAATATAATGACGATTTTATATTTGAAACACCTGTAATAGTCGATGGAATAGACGCTAACGGTGGAAAAAGTCTCCCTAATAATTGCACAAAGATTGCACCGCCTGATGGGATGTATAAGCCTAAATTCAATCCCGAATTGAACGAATGGGGGGAGGCAGCAACCAAAGAATACATTATAAGCCTAAAACCCACCAGAGAACCTTCAGATTTGGAATTACTAAAACAGCAAAATGCTTTACTTATCTCACAATTGGCTGAAACTCAATCGATGGCTCAGCAACAAGCTAATATGTACGCCGATTTAATATTATCACTTGCACAAAAAGGGGTTGTTTAAATGGACTGGTATAAAAGCATACTTACTTGTTATAAATGGGGATGTTATTCAAGGGATGACGTTAAAGCTTTTGTCTCTTTCAATAAAATAACCGAAAGTCAATATGAAGAAATAGTTAAGGAAGATATTGTTACTGTAGATTAAATATGATAATTTAAATCTATGAAAAATACTATCTATTTACTTTTTATTGCTTTTATTATATTAAGTGGGTGTTCAACATATAGCGGCACAGCTGCTGTTAAAGGTTCTTCGTCAAAAACACCTGATTATCATCCATTAATCATCGCACATAGGGGCGCTTCAGCGTTAGAGCCGGAACATACATTACTCTCATATAAGCGTGCCATAAAAGATAAAGCGGATTTTATTGAAATTGATTTAAGGCAAACAAAGGATCATGAGTTGGTCGCTATTCATGATAAGGATGTTGTAAGAACAACAAACGGAAAAGGAAAGATTCAGGATCTTACTCTGTCTCAATTAAAAAAATTCAATGCAGGTAAGAGTCAAAAAATATTGACAATAGAAGAGATAATAAAAGAATTTGGTCTTTCAACAAAGTATTATATAGAAACGAGAGAAGATGATAACGGAAACCTAGTAATGGAACAAAAACTCATTGACATTCTAAATAAATACAATCTTTTAGCTGAACACAAAGTGGTATTACAATCATTCAGTGAAAAGAGTTTAAAGAAGATACATTCTATTAATAAAGAGATACCGCTGGTACGCTTACTTGGTGATGATGAAGTGAAGGTCTTAAATAGCGATAAGCTAAAGCAGATAAAACGTTACGCTTATGCAGTAGGCCCTAATGCCAAATTAGTTGATAAATCCACAGTTGGAAAAATTCATGCCGCGAATTTAAAGATTCATGTCTTTTTCGATGCGGAGAATGAGGAAAAACAAACAATGAAAATGATTAATTTAAGGGTGGATGGATTATTTTCTAATAACCCTGCTTATACAAAGAGACTAATAAACTCGTCAAATTGACGGGTTTTTTATTTTGCCTCTAAGGAGGTGATAACAAGAAATGGAGGAGACATCTGTGTTTATTAATTTTGAAACATTGGATTTAGCGAGAGTTTATCTGTTTGGGGGTGTGAAATATCTTGATTTAATGCTGGTGCTGAACATCATTGACATCCTTACCGGTGTGGTGAAAGCGTGGAAGTTTAAGGAGCTCCGCAGCCGAAGCGCTTGGTTCGGTTATGTCCGAAAAATGCTCAGTTTTCTGGTGGTCATTGTGGCAAATATCGTAGATACAATCCTCAGTCTGAACGGTGTCCTGACATTTGGAACCGTTCTTTTTTATATCGCCAATGAGGGGCTTTCCATTACGGAGAACCTTGCACAGATCGGCGTTAAGATTCCGGCTGCTATCACGGACCGGCTTCACGTAATCGAAAATGACAACGAACAAACAAACGAAAAGGATGAACAGGCTGCTGGATAACCCGGCGGCCTTTTCTATACACAAAAAGGAGACGATGAAACATGGTGAATATTATCCAAGACTTCATTCCGAAAGGAAATAAAAACAGACCAGCATACCCTATGAATCCTCTGTATATTACGGTTCATAATACTTCGAATACTGCAAAAGGTGCGGACGCTGCCAGTCATGCTCGGTATGTTAAAAATCCGGAAACAGCAACCAGCTGGCACTTTACTGTGGATGATGAAAAGATTTATCAACACCTTCCTTTAAATGAAAATGGCTGGCACGCAGGAGACGGAAACGGGACAGGAAACCGTAAATCAATTGGTATTGAAATCTGTGAAAATAGTGATGGGGACTTTGAAAAAGCTGTTTCAAATGCTCAGTGGCTTATCAAGAAATTGATGAAAGAACAGGGGATTTCTTTTGCTAATGTCGTGCCTCATAAACATTGGTCAGGTAAAGAGTGCCCTCGGAAGTTGCTGGACCGTTGGGATTCATTTAAAGCAGGAATCAACGGTGCTGCATCTTCGCCGACAAAAACAGTTAAGAAAACCACCGGAGATACCTACACCGTCAAAAAAGGCGATACACTTTCCGAAATTGCAAAAGAGCACGGGGGGAGTGTGGCAAACCTTCAGAGCTGGAATAACATTAAAGACCCTAATAAAATCACAGTTGGCCAAAAGCTAAAGCTTAAAGGCTCCAGCCCTAAACCAAGCAGCAAAAAAACGTCATATGCGCTGCCTTCTGGCATCTTTAAAGTAACAAACCCTATGAGAAAAGGGGATGATGTAAGGCGGATTCAAAAAGCGCTGGCAGCTCTTTATTTCTACCCGGATAAAGGGGCAAAGAATAATGGCATTGATGGCGTGTATGGTCCGAAAACAGCAAACGCGATCAAACGGTTCCAATCCATATATGGATTGGTTGCTGACGGCATTTACGGACCGAAAACAAAATCAAAATTAAAAGCACTACTATAGTTATAAAAAAAGCCCTCATGGTTTACATTGAGGGCTTATCTTTTTTCATTCCAATCATCTCTTTTAATTTCTTTTCGTTGCTTTCAACCTTTCTAGGACTAAAACCGTAATCATCATCAGATTTTTTATCTTCAGCAGTATCTTGCCACCATTCTTCTTTATCAGCCATTATATCACCCCCTTAAACAATTAGAAGTAATATTTGTTTCATAAAATATACAACTACTATGCCAATTATAGATATGTAAATCTCTTTAATTCCTTTTTTGAAAAGTTCAACTTTAGTATCATTTGCTTTACGATTGACAACAATTATTTTTTTGTATTGTTTTGTCAAATTAAATTGAAGATTCTCTTTAGGTTTTTGTGCAACGTGTTCTTTGTCGAATCCGCCTAAACCAAGAGTGTCATATTCGTAAGTTTTTAAGACATTAATCAAATGTTTAAAAGCAATTAATTGCATAATTGCGGGGAATATATACAATACACTTACTATTACAAAACAGAGAATTTCTATTGAACTATTTGCTTTTTTAAAAAATGAAAAATCCAAAGCTGATGTATAAAATCCTATTAAAGCACCTAACAGGGCAATGAGGACACCAGCTCTAGTTTCAATATCTCTTTTTCTATTAGCTTCTGTGTCGTATTCTCTGGTGACAGTAGATAGAAGAGTTTCAACACTCGGATAACTAATTTGTTCGGTGTTTTCCTGTTCTTGTGAATTGATCTGTACAGTGCTTTCCTGTTCTTGTGAAGTCCCCATTATTTTTCCTTTCTAATTGTTATATGCAGCCTTTTTCTTAAAGATATTTTATATAACTGGATTAATTGAAGGCAAGAAATATTTTCAGCTAATGCAAAATATTCCCCTATATGTATAGACGTTAGTCTACAGATATGCTATAATAAATATATAAGGAGGTGAGGAAATGCTAGACAACATAATAAAAATCCTTCAAATTATCTTCTATGTTGTTTCTATCGGTTGGATTTTTCAGCAGTCCCACGATAGTAACAAGAAAGATAATAAGAAGGATTAACGATTGCAGGGAAGCGAGTGGGAGCTCGCTTCTCAATAACATTATAATCAGTCTAGCATAAAAAATGAAGAAAAACCAAAAGTTCATCTTTTCATTAATTCTTTTGAGTGCGGCAGCAATAAGCGTGCGCTCCTTTTGGACAAACGCATTTACAACGTCTGTAATGGCTATAATTGTAGCATTGACAATTTATGCTGTTCTCAAGGACATTGCTTTAAGGAGAAAATAACATGGAATATCATTTAAGAGGTCGCCAGGAGGTTGAGGGCTTTGTAAAAACTGAGGTCCTCAGCACTTCCGAAGTTGCCGGGATTTTAGGGGTAAATAAGCAGCGCATGAGTAAATTGATAAGTGATAAGCGCATCGAAGCTGTAAAGAAGATAGGGAACACAAGTTTGTTTTTACGCCAGGATGCGGAGGCTTTAAAAGAAGAACTTGAAGCAAATAAAAAATATCGTCCCCATAATAATTGAGCCCACTCATATGAGCAGGGCTTTTTTACTTATCTAGGAATCACATGGTACTTTTCTCCCTTTTATCTCGAACTGAAGGTTTTTCAATTGTTTAGGAACGAATGTTCTGGTATCTTCTTTTTGAGGTGATAGGTGTGAAAGAGCTACCAAAAGAACTACTTGAAGAACTTGAAAGAACTACCTTCCTAATTAATGAAGTTATAGAGATATACGAGCAGCACGAAGGAGAGCCAGCAGAAAAACCGGCTATCACTTGCCCATCATGCCTTAAAGAATCGACTAATTATATTTGCGATTGGTACGGTAACAGGCATGTCCATTTCCATTGTGATTGCGGCTGCCGTGTCCATCAATAAACAAAAGGCCTCTCGTCATACGAAAGGCCTTTTTTATTTAACCACCTACTCTTATTTCACGACCTAACCCCATTCCTACAGGTGGGTCATGGTGTGTTCCAACAGGTAACTCACGTTGAATTTTCATCTTGATCACTCCTCTCTATAATAACAAATACTGCATCTTCCCAAATTCTCCTTTTTTATTTAAATAGATTCCGTAATAGTTTATTTGTTGCTTTACCGGCTGCACGGCGGGCAATACGTTTCCCGAGAGTGCCGTTTTTAGCAGCATTAACATCTCCTAAAATTTTAGCCGACTTGTAGAGCGCTGATCTTATTTTATTAATGTTCATAAGTGCCTCCCTGGTTATTTCTACTTAAATTATAAACCTTTTTTAAAATCAGAAAAATTTTTTTGAAACATTTCGTGCAGCTGTGCGTCTAACATACGTATCCTTAGATATTTTCTGTATTTATGTCTATTTCACATGTTTATACTTAAATACAAAAAATCAAGTCATCCATAAACGCACCGTATTTATCGGAAGCCTGAATTCATCTATTGTCCACCCGCGAGAGGTGTTTAAAGAAGCGTTTAAGCGATCTGCCGCTTCCTTTATCTGTGTTCATAATCATCCATCTGGAGATCCAACGCCGAGCAGGGAAGATATTGAAGTGACAAGACGGCTGTTTGAATGCGGAAACCTGATTGGCATCGAGCTGCTCGACCATTTGGTGATCGGGGACAAAAAATTTGTGAGTTTAAAGGAAAAAGGATATTTGTAACACTTTTTTTTTCGTCGAATTAAGCTATAATAGAGTTTATGAGTTTTTCCCTTTAGGGTATTTTTGCTTTAAGAAAGGAAGATACATACATATGTTTGGAATTGGTGCAAGAGACCTTGGTATAGATCTTGGAACTGCGAATACGCTTGTTTTTGTAAAAGGAAAAGGAATTGTTGTGAGAGAGCCGTCAGTTGTCGCTTTGCAGACGGATACGAAATCGATTGTTGCTGTCGGAAATGATGCGAAAAATATGATTGGACGGACACCGGGCAACGTGGTGGCTCTGCGCCCGATGAAAGACGGCGTTATCGCTGATTATGAAACAACGGCGACGATGATGAAATATTACATCAATCAGGCCATTAAAAATAAAGGCATGTTTGCCAGAAAACCATATGTAATGGTATGTGTTCCATCAGGTATTACAGCTGTTGAAGAACGCGCTGTTATCGATGCGACAAGACAGGCGGGAGCGCGTGACGCGTATCCGATTGAAGAGCCATTTGCTGCAGCAATCGGAGCCAATCTTCCAGTTTGGGAACCGACTGGTAGCATGGTTGTTGATATCGGGGGCGGTACGACAGAAGTTGCGATTATTTCCCTCGGAGGCATCGTAACGTCTCAATCAATCCGCGTAGCCGGTGATGAGATGGATGACGCGATTATCAACTACATCAGAAAAACATACAACCTGATGATCGGTGACCGTACGGCTGAAGCGATTAAAATGGAAATCGGATCTGCAGAAGCTCCTGAAGAGTCCGATAACATGGAAATCCGCGGACGCGATCTGCTGACAGGTCTGCCGAAAACAATCGAAATTACAGGAAAAGAGATTTCTAACGCTCTACGCGACACTGTATCTACAATTGTTGAAGCCGTGAAGAGCACACTCGAAAAAACACCGCCTGAGCTTGCAGCAGATATCATGGACAGAGGTATAGTGTTAACCGGCGGCGGAGCGCTTCTTCGCAATTTGGACAAAGTCATTAGCGAAGAAACGAAAATGCCGGTCCTTATCGCCGAAGATCCGCTTGATTGTGTAGCGATCGGAACAGGGAAAGCACTGGAGCACATCCATCTTTTCAAAGGGAAAACTAGATAATCGGGAGTTCAATAGAAGAGGTGTAACACGATGCCGAATAAGCGGTTAATGCTATTACTTCTGTGTATTATCATATTGGTGGCTATGATTGGATTTTCGCTGAAGGGCGGCCGCAATACCACCTGGCCTGAGAAAGTGATCGGCGATACGACGGGAGTATTTCAAAATATTTTTCATACGCCTGCCGAATTTTTTGCAGGAATATTTGAGAACATCAATGATTTAAAAAACACATACAAAGAAAACGAGCGTCTGAGAGAAAAGCTTGACGGACAGACACAATATGAAGCCAAGCTTCAAGAGCTTGAAGAAGAAAACAAATCCTTGCGTGCCGAGCTTGGCCATGTCAAATCGATTAAGGATTACAAGCCGATTTTGGCAACGGTCATCGCCAGAAGCCCTGATAATTGGGCGAAACAGGTCACCATTAACAAGGGGACTCAGCAAAACGTAGCGAAAGATATGGCCGTTACGAACGAAAAAGGTGCATTAATCGGCAAGATCAAAAGTTCCGGACTGAACAATTTCACTTCAACTGTTCAGCTTTTAAGCGATACTGACCGCAATAACAGAGTCGCGACGAAAATTTCCGGAAAAAAAGGCAGCAAAGGCTACGGCTTGATCGAAGGATATGACAAAGAGAAAAAACGTCTGAAGATGACAATTATTGAGCGTAAGGATAAACAAGACGTGAAAAAAGGCGATCTTATTGAAACATCAGGCACAGGCGGTGTTTTCCCAGAAGGGCTGACAATCGGTGAAGTGACTGATATCGAGTCAGATTCCTATGGATTAACGAAGGTTGCTTATGTAAAACCTGCGGCTGACCTTACCGATTTAAATAATGTGATCGTTGTTAACCGTGACGTGCCGACTGTCGATACAGAGGAGGAAGGATCGTGAAACGTTTCCTTCTCCCTTTCGTTATGATGCTTGTTTTTTCTGCGGAAAGCATTTTTACAGATTTGGTGCATTTTCCTTTCGTTACAGACGACCAAGTGCTCGCTCCGCGTTTTTTGATGCTTGTATTGATATTCATGTCGGCTTTTATCAACCAAAAACACGCGATGATTTACGGATTTATTTTTGGTTTTCTATATGACATGAACTATACAAGTCTATTAGGCGTTTACATGTTTGGTTTTGCAGGGCTATGCTATTTGGCTTCAAAAGCGTTTAAAGTGCTGCATACAAACGCTTTTGTAGTGATATTGATAGCGGTTCTGGCTGTCTGTCTGCTCGAATTTTACGTATTCGGCATTCAGTCTTTGATTCATAAAGATATTATGACGTTTAACGGATTTGTGCTTGACCGGTTTATACCGACAATTTTATTGAATATTGTAGCAGCTCTTATTCTTGTTCTGCCGTTTAGATTATTTTTTATGAGTCTAAAGAAAGAATTGAGAGATGAGTAAAAAGGATTTTATCTTTTTTTGACGAAATGAGTATGTTGTTGAGGTGAATATTGTGAAGACCAAAAAGCAGCAATATGTAACGATAAAAGGAACAAAGAATGGGTTAACATTGCATCTGGATGATGCGTGTTCTTTTGATGAGCTTCTCGATGGTCTTCAGAATATGCTGTCAATTGAACAATATACCGATGGAAAAGGCCAGAAAATCAGCGTCCATGTTAAGCTGGGAAATCGCTTTTTATATAAGGAGCAAGAGGAACAGCTGACTGAATTGATTGCGTCAAAGAAAGATTTGTTTGTTCATTCTATTGACAGTGAAGTCATTACTAAAAAAGAAGCACAGCGGATAAAAGAGGAAGCCGAAATTATTTCTGTTTCAAAAATTGTCCGTTCAGGCCAGGTGCTGCAGGTAAAAGGCGACTTGCTCCTGATCGGTGATGTGAATCCCGGCGGAACAGTCAGGGCCGGAGGGAACATTTTTGTTCTGGGCTCTCTGAAAGGAATCGCGCACGCCGGTTTTAACGGAAATAATCAAGCGGTCATCGCCGCCTCTGAAATGCTGCCGACACAATTAAGAATCAATCATGTGTTAAATCGCTCCCCAGACCACATTCAAAAAGGGAACGAAATGGAATGTGCTTATTTAGATACAGACGGAAATATGGTCATTGAACGCCTTCAACATTTGGCTCATTTAAGACCTGATCTAACAAGGCTTGAGGGAGGAATGTGAATTGGGTGAGGCTATCGTAATAACTTCGGGAAAAGGCGGAGTAGGTAAAACAACAACATCTGCGAACCTCGGTACCGCCTTAGCCATTTTAGGGAAGCGCGTATGCTTAGTGGATACTGATATAGGACTGCGCAACCTTGATGTTGTAATGGGTCTTGAAAATAGAATTATTTACGATCTTGTAGACGTTGTAGAGGGCAGATGCAAAATGCATCAGGCGCTCGTAAAAGACAAACGTTTTGATGATCTGCTCTATTTAATGCCTGCTGCTCAAACGAGCGATAAGACAGCTGTTGCTCCTGAACAAATTAAAAACATGGTCCAAGAGCTCAAACAGGAATTTGACTATGTCATCATAGACTGTCCTGCGGGAATCGAGCAAGGGTACAAAAATGCCGTTTCTGGAGCTGATAAAGCGATTGTGGTCACTACGCCTGAAATCTCAGCCGTTCGTGATGCTGACCGTATTATAGGGCTGCTGGAGCAAGAAGAAAATGTTGAATCGCCGCGGCTTGTTGTAAACAGAATCAGAAATCACCTGATGAAAAACGGTGACACGATGGATATCGACGAAATCGTACAGCATCTGTCGATCGATTTGCTCGGAATCGTGGCTGATGATGATGAAGTCATTAAAGCTTCCAATCATGGCGAACCGATTGCGATGGACCCGAAAAACCGCGCTTCCATTGCATATCGAAATATTGCCCGCCGTATTTTAGGTGAATCTGTTCCTTTACAAGTGCTTGAAGAGCAAAACAAAGGAATGATGGCTAAGATTAAGTCATTTTTCGGCGTAAGATCTTAATGTGATAGAATCAAAGAGAAGAATCTGACAAAGCAAATGCTGTGTCAGGTTTTTTTGTTTTTGTCTGCTTTGTTCCTGACTAAACCGAATATTTGCCATGGACAAGACATATGATGTACAAACCCAACGAATGCAAAGGATGATGGCAATGAGTCACAGAGCAGATGAAATCAGAAAACGATTAGAGAAAAGAAGAAAACAGCTTTCCAGCTCAAAACGTTTCTCTACTCAGACAGTTTCTGAAAAGCAGAAACCCCCGACCTGGGTGATGGTAACGGATCAGGAAAAGCATGGAACACTTCCGGTCTACGAAGATAACATGCCAACATTCAACGGAAAACACCCATTGGTGAAAACAGATTCAATTATCCTGAAATGTCTTCTTTCGGCTTGCCTTGTTCTCGTTTCCGCTATAGCCTATAAAACAAACATTGGACCCGTCAGCCAGATTAAACCCGCCGTAGCCAAAACTTTCGAAACTGAATTTCAATTTGCTTCGGCAAGCCATTGGTTTGAAACGAAATTTGGAAATCCGCTTGCTTTTCTGGCTCCTGAACACAAAGATAAGGAACAGCAGATTGAAGTAAGCAAAGATCTGGTCGCGCCTGCATCCGGGAAAGTACAGCAGGATTTTCAGAACAATGGGGAAGGAATTAAAGTTGAAACAAGCAGCGATACGATTGATAGCGTAAAGGAAGGCTATGTGGTTGAAGTCAGCAAAGACAGCCAGACGGGATTGACGGTTAAGGTGCAGCATGCTGACAACACCTACAGTATTTATGGCGAGCTCAAAGATGTGGATGTTGCTTTATATGATTTTGTGGATAAAGGCAAAAAGCTTGGTTCAATTAAGCTTGATGATCATAATAAAGGGGTCTATTATTTTGCCATGAAAGACGGCGATAAATTTATTGATCCGATTCAGGTGATTTCATTTGAATAAATGGCTCGACCTTATCTTAAAGATCCATGTGCATCCTTTTCTTTGGATTATTGCGGCGCTGGGGCTGCTCACAGGCCATATGAAAGCATTATTATGTCTGCTCCTGATTGTATTGATTCATGAGCTGGGGCATGCTGCTCTGGCTGTGTTTTTTTCTTGGAGAATCAAGCGTGTATTTTTGCTGCCGTTTGGCGGAACGGTTGAAGTGGAAGAGCATGGGAATCGGCCGTTAAAGGAAGAATTTGCGGTCATTATTGCCGGCCCTCTTCAGCACATCTGGCTTCAGGTTGCTGCCTGGATGCTTGCAGAAGCCTCAGTGATTCATCAGCATACCTTTGAACTCTTCACCTTTTATAATCTTTCTATTTTATTTGTCAATCTACTGCCGATTTGGCCGCTGGATGGCGGAAAACTGTTATTTTTGTTGTTTTCCAAACAGCTGCCCTTTCAAAAGGCTCACCGGCTCAATCTAAAAACGTCGCTCTGCTTCTGCCTGTTGCTTGGGTGCTGGGTTTTATTTGTGATTCCTCTGCAAATCAGCGCATGGGTTTTGTTTGTCTTTCTGGCTGTTTCTTTGTTTGAGGAATATAGGCAAAGGCACTATATCCATGTGAGATTTCTTCTTGAAAGGTATTACGGAAAAAACCGGGATCTTGAGAAACTTCTGCCGCTGACAGTAAAGGCGGAGGATAAAGTCTATCACGTGATGGCCGAGTTCAAACGCGGCTGCAAACATCCAATTATTATTGAGAAATCAGGCGAGAAGCTCAGCCAGCTTGACGAGAATGAAGTGCTGCACGCTTACTTTGCCGATAAGCGGACGAATTCCTCCATGGAGGAACTGCTGCTGCCTTACTAAAATCGATTGACAAACGTCTTGTATTTTGGTATATTTTTTAATGTTATGGATGTAGCACCATTGCTACAACCGCTCAGTACAGGTGTTAAGAGCTTTTACAGCCCCCTGGTATCTGGCGAGTCTTAGTCTAATAGGAGGTGCAGAGAATGTACGCAATCATTAAAACAGGCGGTAAACAAATCAAAGTTGAAGAAGGCCAAACTGTTTACATCGAAAAACTTGCTGCTGAAGCAGGTGAAACAGTTACTTTTGAAGACGTTTTGTTTGTTGGCGGAGACAACGTGAAAGTCGGCAACCCTACAGTTGAAGGCGCGACAGTAACGGCTAAAGTTGAAAAACAAGGCCGTGCGAAAAAAATCACTGTTTTCAGATACAAAGCAAAGAAAAACGTTCATAAAAAACAAGGTCATCGTCAGCCTTACACTAAATTGACGATCGAAAAAATCAACGCGTAAGCATGATTCAGGCAACAATCAGAAGGTCTCATGATAAAGGCATATTGTCTTTTGAAATGACGGGCCATGCGAATTTTGCTGAACATGGACAAGATCTTGTTTGTGCCGGAGTGACAGCCGTTGTGTTTGGAGCCGTTAACGCGGTCATTGTGCTCGCAGGCTTCGAGCCGCTTCTTGATATAGGGGAGGACGGGGGTTATTTTTATTTTGAATTTCCTGAATCTCTTGATCCGGATGCGCGACAAAAAGCTCAGCTGCTGATTGAAGGCATGATTGTTTCGCTTGAGACAATCGAACGGGATTACAAAGACAACTTGCGTGTGACCACAAACATAATATAGGAGGTGAGCTACATGCTTAGATTAGATCTTCAGTTTTTCGCTTCTAAAAAAGGAGTAGGTTCTACAAAGAACGGACGTGACTCTGAGGCTAAACGTTTAGGTGCTAAACGTGCTGACGGTCAATTCGTAACAGGCGGTTCTATCCTTTACCGTCAACGCGGAACAAAAATTTACCCAGGTGAAAACGTGGGCCGCGGCGGAGATGACACTCTATTTGCGAAAATCGACGGAACTGTTAAATTCGAACGTTTCGGCCGTGACCGCAAAAAAGTGAGCGTATATCCTGTAGCTCAATAATGATTCAAAAAACTCCGGTCGTTGATGACTGGAGTTTTTTTTGCAATACGCGGAGTAAACACCTAGAATGAAATGCAGAGTATGTGCGAGCAGACCCCGCCAAGAATGAGAATAAACATCTCAAACCCACTGGATATGTTCCCCAAGCAGTAATACATAAAATGTTCTGCCTGGCTGCAAATCAACCAAAGCGCCAGAAAAAAGGAACATGATATTTCTGGGAAAAACAATTGTTTTTCTAACAAAGCCTTCTCTGTTATAATTCATAATACACACTTATACAGACTCCTAAATAAGAAATTAAATGATTGGGAGTGCGAAAATGAAGGATGTTTCAAAAAATCAAGAAGAAAATATAAGCGACACGGCATTAACAAACGAACTGATTCATCTGCTTAGCCATTCCCGGCATGATTGGATGAATAAGCTGCAGCTGATTAAAGGAAACTTAAGCTTACAGAAGTATGATCGCGTCTTTGAAATGATTGAAGAAATGGTTATAGACGCAAAGCACGAATCAAAGCTCTCAAACCTGAAAACACCGCATTTGGCGTTTGATTTTCTTACATTTAATTGGAAAACCCATTATATGACGCTTGAATATGAAGTTCTTGGAGAAATTAAGGATTTGTCGGCTTATGACCAAAAGCTGGCGAAACTGATGAGAAAGCTGTTTGATTTGTTTGATCAAGCGGTCAGCAGAGAGAGTGAAAACCATTTAACGGTTTCGCTCCAAACAGATCATCCTGACAGACAATTGATTCTATACCTTGATTTCCACGGCGCCTTTGCCGATCCATCTGCTTTTGATGATATTCGGCAGAATGGATATGAGGAAGTTGATATCATGCGTTTTAAAATCACAAGTCACGAATGTCTGATTGAAATTGGATTGGACTAGCGGAGTTTTTAACGGTTAGAACGGAGGACATTATGTTTGTAGATCAGGTCAAAGTATATGTAAAAGGCGGCGACGGCGGCAACGGGATGGTTGCGTTTCGCCGTGAAAAGTATGTGCCAAAAGGCGGCCCTGCCGGCGGCGACGGAGGAAAGGGAGGAGACGTCGTTTTTGAAGTAGATGAAGGTCTCCGCACCCTAATGGATTTTAGATACAAAAAACACTTTAAAGCGATTCGCGGCGAGCATGGCATGTCCAAAAACCAGCATGGGCGAAATGCCGATGATATGGTTATTAAAGTTCCACCAGGCACCGTTGTAACAGACGATGATACAAAGCAGGTCATCGCTGATTTAACAGAGCACGGACAGCAGGCTGTCATTGCAAGGGGCGGAAGAGGCGGAAGAGGGAATTCCCGCTTTGCTACACCGGCTAATCCTGCGCCTCAGCTTTCAGAAAACGGCGAGCCGGGAAAAGAACGCTACATTGTTCTTGAATTAAAAGTGCTTGCAGATGTCGGACTCGTCGGGTTCCCGAGCGTAGGAAAATCGACGTTGCTGTCTGTTGTCTCATCTGCAAAACCGAAAATTGCGGACTATCACTTTACAACGCTTGTGCCGAATCTCGGCATGGTTGAAACGGATGACGGACGCAGCTTTGTAATGGCAGATTTACCAGGACTGATTGAAGGCGCACACCAAGGCGTCGGACTTGGCCATCAGTTTTTGCGCCATATTGAACGGACACGGGTTATTGTTCACGTCATTGACATGTCCGGCTTAGAAGGCCGCGATCCGTATGATGATTATGTCACGATTAACCAGGAACTGAGCGAGTATAATCTGCGACTCACTGAGCGTCCGCAAATTATCGTTGCAAATAAAATGGACATGCCGGAAGCTGCAGAAAATCTTGAAGCCTTTAAAGAAAAACTGACGGATGATTATCCGGTATTCCCGATCAGCGCGGTGACAAGAGAAGGCCTTCGCGAGCTTCTGTTTGAGGTTGCCAATCAGCTTGAGAACACACCGGAGTTCCCGCTGTATGATGAGGAAGAGCTTACACAAAACCGTGTCATGTACACGATGGAAAATGAAGAAGTGCCATTTAACATTACACGCGATCCAGACGGTGTATTTGTGCTTTCAGGAGACAGCCTTGAGCGATTATTCAAGATGACTGATTTCTCACGTGATGAATCGGTTAAACGGTTTGCGAGACAGATGCGCGGAATGGGTGTTGATGAAGCACTCAGAGAACGCGGAGCCAAGGATGGAGATATTATCAGGCTTCTGGAATTTGAATTTGAATTTATTGATTAATGAAAGTTGGCTGAGAAGAGAGCCTGGTGTCAGGCTCTCTATTTTAAAGGGGAGATGCAAATGAAAGAGGAGACATTTTATCTTGTCCGTGAAGATGTATTGCCCGATGCAATGAGAAAAACGTTGGAAGTCAAAAAGCTGCTTGATCGAAAAAAAGCAGACTCAGTAGCAGATGCCGTTCAAAAGGTTGATTTAAGCCGAAGTGCATTTTATAAATACAGAGATGCTGTTTTTCCATTCTATACTATGGTTAAAGAACAAATTATCACACTTTTCTTTCATTTAGAGGACAGGTCAGGTGCGTTATCTCAGCTCCTTCAGGCGGTAGCTGATTCTGGTAGCAACGTTCTTTCCATTCACCAGACCATTCCGCTTCAAGGGAGAGCAAATGTGACACTGTCTATCAGTACGTCTGCAATGGAAGAAGACATTCATACATTAATGAATAAGCTCAGGAAGTTTGATTTTGTAGAAAAGGTTGAAATATTAGGTTCAGGTGCATAAGGGAGAGAAAATCGTCATGAAAGTCGGTTATTTAGGTCCAGCAGCTACATTTACACATCTAGCAGTCAGTTCTTGTTTTCAAAACGGCGCCGAACATGTGGCTTACCGCACCATTCCGGAGTGTATAGATGCGGCAGTTGCAGGCGAAGTTGATTTCGCTTTTGTTCCTTTGGAAAATGCATTAGAAGGATCAGTAAATCTGACAATAGACTATTTAATACATGAACAGCCCTTGCCAATCGTGGGTGAAATGACGTTGCCGATCCATCAGCATTTGCTCGTCCATCCCTCTAGAGAGAATGCGTGGAAAGAGCTCGACAAAATTTACTCACATTCGCACGCGATTGCGCAATGCCATAAATTTCTCCATCGTCAATTTCCTTCCGTTCCATATGAATACGCCAATTCTACCGGGGCGGCAGCAAAGTTTGTCAGTGACCATCCCGAGCTGAATATCGGGGTCATTGCCAATGAGATGGCAGCTTCTACATACGAATTAAAAATCGTGAAACGTGATATACAGGATTATAGGGACAATCATACAAGATTTGTTATCCTGTCCCCGGATGAAAACATATCTTTTGAAGTGAATTCAAAATTGAGTTCCAGGCCGAAAACGACCTTAATGGTCATGCTTCCGCAGGATGATCAGTCGGGGGCGCTGCATAGAGTGCTGTCTGCATTTTCTTGGAGAAATTTAAACTTGTCAAAAATTGAGTCACGTCCGACTAAAACGGGATTAGGCCATTATTTCTTTATTATTGATATTGAGAAAGCATTTGATGATGTATTGATTCCAGGAGCCATGCAGGAGCTTGAAGCGCTTGGCTGCAAAGTGAAGCTTTTGGGTGCATACCAGTCCTACCAATTATAAAAAAAGCCCTCTAGAGGGCTTTTTTTAGTCTTTAATTAAAATGCCGGCTTCTTCGAGTGCTTGGCAGGCTTGATCGATGCGGTGTTCATCAGATGCTGTCAATGTATGCAGATGCACGCCGTCGGTCAGCTGTGACAAGTAGGCAGCATTCGTAGAATTGATTTTTTTAATGAAATGGCTAACTTCCTTCCGGGTGCCTACTTGGATGGCTGCAGTTAAATCTCCGTAAACGGGATGCTCAATTTTTACGTCTTTCACTGTAACGCCTTCGTCCACGATGAGCTGCAGTTCCTCTTCTGTCCGTTCAGGACTGTGTAGACATGCTATGATCCTTTCCGCCTGCTGGTGCTGCTGAGCGGCCGCATCCATGTATACATATCCTTGGCTTGTGGCGATAATCGGTTCATTTTTCGCTTTCAAGAGCGATATATCCTGTACAATAACCTGTCTTGAAACGTTTGCTTTTTTTGCGAGTTCTCCTCCTGTCAGCGGTGATGCAGATTCCTTCAGCCACAGAAGAAGCTGGTCACGCCTGTTGGCGCCCATAAGCTTTAATTCCTCGGTCAATATCAAATTCTCCTTTCTTTTGTTCCCAAAGCATTGTAAACGTATGTAATAACTGATCCAGCTGGTCAGCTGTTGTATGCCTGCCAAAAGAGATGCGGATAAATTGCAGAGCCTCTTGTTCCGTTTTTCTTAATGCTTTCATCGTTGCTGACGGACCGTGGTAACCGGCAGAACAAGCGCTGCCCGTTGAAATGCAAATATTGCTCCGATTACATTCTAACATAACATATTGTCCTTCAAATGAGTGAAAAAAACACCCTACAATATGCGGAAGACATTCTGTTTGTGAAGTGTCTGCCGCAAGGGTTACAGGGAGAGAACGCATACGGATTTGGTCTAGAAAGTATGTTCTTAATGCCTCATTGCGGGGTATCTGTGTTTCCATTTCGCTTACGATCCATTCCGCCGCGGCAGTGAAGGCTCCGATCCCGGGAACATTTACGGTGCCGGCTCTGAATCCTCGTTCGTGAGTAGTGAGAGGATAAACGGGTTTCCAAGGGGCATCCGGGCGGATATAGACCGCACCCACTCCTTTAGGTCCATGGATTTTATGGCTCGATATTGAGAGTGCATCTACTCCCAAATCTTCTGTATTGATAGGAATTTTCCCAAACGTTTGAACAGCGTCGCAATGAAGAAGAATATCCCTGTTATGCAGGTATGAAGACAGACGTTGAATGGGCTGAATGATCCCGGTTTCAGAATTGGCATGCTGAATAGATATCAAGCCTGTCTCTGGACGGATATGAGCTGCTAATATTTCCTCGGTAATAAGCCCGTATTCATTCGGTTGAATGATGGTGACATCAAATCCATGCTGTTCCAGATATGCAGCACAGTTTTGAATAGACTGATGCTCCATGGCGGTCGTAATAAAATGTCTTTTCGTTTTTGGCAGGCCGTTTAGCAATGATTGAATGGCCAGAAAATTAGATTCAGTGCCGCCGCTTGTAAAATAGATGCCGCTTGCTTTACCGCTAATGATGTTGGCGATTTTTTCACGGCAGTACTCCAGTATGTGATTTGCTTTTCCTCCTGCATCGTGCAGGCTGCTTGCATTTCCGTACATATCCATGCTGAGCTTCTGATAAACGTTAAGAGCCTCCTCACAAATCGGCGTTGTCGCTGCATAATCTAAATAAATCATCCGGTCTTCCTCCATCCGTTCTCCATAAAAAACTCTTGAGTTTATTTTATCCTTGTGTAAATATAGGTGTCAAGACAGGTGTAAACAACAGGAGGATGACATATGTCTAAAAAGACGATTGCAGTCATCGGTTCAGGGGCGGCGGCACTTTCTTTAGCGGCAGCTTTCCCGCCGTCATACGAAGTGACTGTTATCACAAAAAAAAGCGCCAAAAACAGCAATTCTGTCTATGCACAAGGCGGGATTGCTGCGGCCTATACAAAAGGTGACTCGATTGAAGCCCATCTGGAGGATACGTTATACGCAGGGTGCGGCCATAATAATCCAGCTATTGCAGCAGATGTTTTACATGATGGAAAAATGATGATTCAAAGCCTATTGGAGCGTGAATTTCCATTTGACCGCAATGAACGAGGCGATGTTTGTCTCGGAAGAGAAGGAGCCCACTCATACAACCGTATATTTCATGCGGGCGGAGACGCAACAGGCAGGCTGCTTGTCGATTATTTGCTCAAACGGATCGACAGCAAAATTAAGTTAATCGAGCATGAAACGGCAGCAGAGTTGCTTATAGAGGATGGCCGCTGTATCGGCGTTATGACAAAAGACTGCAAGGGGCGGCTCAAGGTAAGGCATGCAGACGAAGTTGTGCTGGCTGCCGGCGGCTGCGGGAACCTGTTTCTTCACCATACGAATGATCCCTCTGTCACAGGTGACGGTCTTTCTCTGGCTTACAGGGCCGGAGCGGAAGTAACGGATTTAGAGTTTACACAGTTTCACCCGACACTGCTTGTGAAAAATGGTGTTTCCTATGGGCTTGTTTCAGAAGCTGTCAGAGGGGAAGGCGGATGTTTAGTAGACGAAAACGGCCGCCGGGTTATGGCTGAACGGCACCCTTTAGGTGACCTGGCTCCAAGGGACGTTGTCTCACGGGTTATTCATGAGGAAATGGCAAAAGGAAATCACGTTTATATTGACTTCAGTGCGATTTCTGATTTTGAAGCGCGTTTCCCTACCATCACCGCCATTTGTGAAAAAGCAGGGGTTGATATCCATAGTGGAAAAATCCCTGTTGCGCCGGGAATGCACTTCTTAATGGGGGGTGTTTCAGTTAATCGCTGGGGAGAAACGACAGTACCGGGGCTTTATGCGATTGGCGAGACTGCATGCTCTGGTTTACATGGAGCAAACCGGCTTGCGAGCAATTCCTTATTGGAGGCGCTGGTGTTTGGTAAAAGAGCAGCAGAGCATATTATGCAAAAACCGGTTTATAACAGGCAATATCAAGCGACTCCCAAAAACGTATTCTACGAGGTGCCAGATATAGAGGTGCATGAACTGCAAAGCCAAATGACAAGCCACATGTCTATTCTGCGGGAACAAAGCAGTTTGATTGAGCTTAGCATCTGGCTTCATACGCTGCCTTTTCAAAAAATGAATGTGAAGGATATCACAATTCGGCAGCTGGAGCTTTCTCATTTATGGCAAACTGCAAAGCTGATGACGTTTTCTGCGCTTTTACGGGAGGAAAGCAGGGGGGCTCACTTCCGCACCGATTTTCCTCATGCTGAGGTGAGCTGGCAGGGAAGACAAATTGTCCATACAAAAAAAGGAACGAAGATCAGAATAAACGAGGGGATTTGGAACAATGAATCATTTACAGCTGAAAAAATTACTGAATCACTTTTTTCTTGAGGATATTGGGTCAGGGGATCTTACATCGCAGTCTATTTTTGGAGAGCAGAGCTGTGAAGCGGAGATTGTTGCAAAGTCAGAGGGGATCTTTGCAGGGGCTGCGGTGATAAAAGAAGGCTTTGCTTTATTAGATAAAAATGTTCAAATCATTTTACACAAAAAAGATGGGGACATTTTGCGAAAAGGTGAAGTGATTGCAGTATTACGAGGTCCGGCGGCAGCGCTTCTTTCAGGAGAGCGGGTCGTATTAAATCTTATTCAGAGGCTGTCAGGAATTGCGACGATGACAAGAGAGGCTGTCCACAGGCTGGATGATGAACAGATTAAAATTTGTGACACGAGAAAAACAACACCGGGGCTGAGAATGCTGGAAAAATACGCTGTCAGAGCGGGTGGCGGGTATAATCATCGATTCGGCTTGTATGACGGTGTCATGATTAAAGACAATCATATTGCTGCATGCGGCTCTATTTTAGAGGCATGCCAGAAAGCTCGTCAGGCCGTGGGGCACATGGTAAATATCGAAGTGGAAATTGAAACGGAGGACCAGCTTCGAGAAGCAATTGAAGCAGGAGCAGATGTTATTATGTTTGACAACTGTCCGCCAGATACGGTCCGTCATTTTTCAAAGCTCACACCGGATCATATAAAAACTGAAGCCTCTGGCGGGATTACGTTAGAATCTTTGCCTGCTTTTAAAGGGACGGGTGTGAATTATATTTCCTTAGGATTTCTGACTCATTCCGTCAAAAGTTTAGATATCAGCATGGATGTTACGTTATCAAATGAATCTGTGGAGGAATGCCGTTATGTCAATTCTTGATGTGATCAAACAATCGAATGATATGATGCCGGAAAGTTACAAAGGACTGTCAAGAAAGGATATGGAAATGCGTGTTGCCGCCATTAAGGAAAAGTTCGGCAGCAGGCTCTTTATACCAGGCCATCATTATCAAAAGGATGAAGTGATACAATTTGCTGACCAAACAGGCGACTCCCTGCAATTGGCCCAAGTAGCGGAAAAAAACAAAGAAGCGGATTACATCGTATTTTGCGGCGTTCACTTTATGGCAGAGACCGCTGATATGCTGACAGGCGAGCAGCAAACGGTTGTCCTGCCAGATATGAGAGCTGGATGTTCTATGGCTGACATGGCTGACATGCAGCAAACCAATAGGGCATGGGAGAAGCTTCAGCATATATTTGGAGATACGATCATACCTTTAACTTATGTGAACTCCACTGCGGAGATCAAGGCATTCGTCGGAAAGCATGGCGGAGCAACTGTGACTTCTTCGAATGCGAAAAAAGTGCTTGAATGGGCGTTTACACAGAAAAAAAGAATTTTATTTTTGCCTGATCAGCATTTAGGGAGAAATACGGCTTATGATCTGGGCATTGCGCTTGAAGATATGGCGGTGTGGGACCCGATTACAGATGAATTAGTGACTGAATCCGAGCATACGAATGTGAAAGTGATTTTGTGGAAAGGGCATTGTTCTGTTCACGAGAAATTCACCACTAAAAATATCCATGATATGAGAGAGCGTGACCCCGACATTCAGATCATTGTGCACCCGGAATGCTCCCACGAAGTCGTGACACTAAGCGATGATAGCGGATCAACTAAATATATTATCGACACAATCAACCAGGCTCCGGCGGGAAGCAAGTGGGCAATCGGGACAGAAATGAATCTTGTCCAGCGGATCATTCATGAGCACCCTGATAAACAAATCGAATCACTCAACCCTGACATGTGCCCTTGCCTGACAATGAACCGAATCGATTTGCCGCATTTGTTGTGGTCGTTGGAACAAATTGAAAAAGGAGAGCCTTCAGGCGTCATTAAGGTGCCAAAAGCCATTCAGGAGGATGCACTCCTTGCCCTGAATCGAATGCTTTCGATCACGTAGATCAGAAATATTTCCCTTCCTGTACTCATAACTTCTTTTGTTCAGGCATATGTTGTGAAGAAACATATTGTAAGCACAGCTGAACTGTTCACGTTTTGCATAGGAGGGGAAAACGTTGAAAATCCATATCGTTCAAAAAGGCGATTCGCTCTGGAAAATAGCTGAAAAGTACGGAGTCGATGTTGAGGAAGTGAAAAAACTCAATACACAGCTTAGTAATCCAGACTTAATCATGCCTGGAATGAAAATAAAAGTGCCGTCAGAAGGCGTCCCGGTCAGAAAAGAGCCAAAAGCGGGCAAAAGTCCTGCGGCCGGGAATGTGAAGCAAGAACATCCATATGCGAAAGAGAAGCCTAAATCCGTTGTCGACGTAGAAGACACAAAGCCGAAAGAAAAGAAGTCTGTGCCGTATGTCCCGCCGATGCCTAATTTGCAGGAAAATGTGTATCCTGAAGCTGATGTGAACGAGTATTATGATATGAAACAGCTTTTCCAGCCTTGGTCGCCTCCTAAACCGGAGGAGCCGAAAAAACATCATGACGGAAATATAGATCATATGTATCATATGCAAGATCAATTTCCACAACAGGAGGCTATGAGTAATATGGAAAATGCAAATTATCCGAATATGCCTAATATGCCAAAGGCGCCAGAAGTAGGCGGTGTAGAAGAAGAAAACGTTCATCACACAGTTCCGAATATGCCGGCTGTTCAGCCTTATTTTCATTATCCGGCTCATTTTGTACCATGTCCGGTGCCTGTTTCGCCAATTCTTCCAGGATCCGGATTGTGCTATCCGTTCTATCCTGCACATGCTTATCCGTATCCGATGCATGGATATCAGCCAGGCTTTGTCTCGCCTCAGTATGACTCGGGTTATGAAAACCAGCATCATGAAAACAGCCACCACGGACATTACGGTTCATACATTGATCCGCATTACGCATCTCCGGCTTATGGATCTCCGTATGGACATATGCCATATGGCCCTTATTATGGCACTCCCCAAGTAATGGGAGCGTACCAGCCTGCTGCGGCTCCTGGTTACATGCCGTACAAAGATCATGACGACTGCGGCTGTGACGGTGATCATCAGCCATATTTCTCTGCGCCTGGCCACTCGGGACTGGGATCTTATGGAAGTCCTAATATGCCATATGGCACAGCTAACCCAAATCCAAACCCATATTCGGCAGGAGTTTCTATGCCAATGACGAATCAGCCTTCTGTAAACCAAATGTTTGGCCGGCCGGAAGAAGAAAATGAGTGATCGTTCGGAACGATGTAAATCGTTCCTTTTTTTGTTTTCAAGCAGATCACTGCCAAATGGACAGAACTGACACGCTTAACATGCCCCTCGGACGCACATGATAAAAACGAGCAAACATGCTCAATTCGTCCACGGGGGGTTTTTCCATTGGGTAAAAAAATGACGATCGCTAGCTTGATTCTTATGACAGCCGGCTTAACAGCATGCGGAGCAAACGATAATAATGCCATGAATGATACGCGCAATAACGGCAATACCCGTCCAATCGGATATTATACAAATGAAAACGATGCTGACAGACAGGGAGACGGAATCGACCACGATGGTCCTGTTTCTGAATTAATGGAGGATCAGAACGACGGTAACCGAAACACCACGAATGTAAATAACCGTGACCGTGTTACTGCTGACGATCGCGTTCCTCTGGCTACTGATGGAACATATAACAACACGAATAACCGAAACATGAATCGGAATGTGGCGTACAATGGGTATGACAACCAAGAAAACAGAAGACTGGCGGCCAAAATTGCCAACCGTGTGAAACAAGTGAAAAATGTCAATGACACACAAGTGATGGTATCGGATGACCGAGTAGTTGTCGCAGTCAGAAGCCACAGGGATTTCACAAAGTCTGACAGAGATAATGTCGCAAAAGCTGCTCGCAACTATGCGAATGGCCGTGACGTCCAAGTATCGACAGATAAAGGGCTGTTCAGAAGACTTCATAAAATGAACACCCGCTAAGGATGAAAGGCTGCCGGAAGATAGTGATATTCGGCAGCCTTTTTCTTTGCATCAGCGAATAATACCCATTAAAGTGTACATAGAAAAAGGAAAAGCAGGTGAAAACATGGCAGGCCATTCTAAGTGGAAAAACATACAAAAGAGAAAAAATGCACAGGATGCAAAGCGCGGGAAAATATTTATGAAGCTTGCGAAAGAAATCTATGTGGCAGCGAAAGAAGGCGGAGCGGATCCGGAAGCAAATTCAGCATTGCGTCTAGTTATCGAAAAAGCAAAGGGCGCCAATATGCCGAATGATAATATAGACCGGGCCATTAAAAAAGCTGCGGGAGGCCAAGATGGAAGCAGCTATGAAGAAATCACCTACGAAGGCTACGGTCCTTCAGGGATTGCCGTCATGGTTGAATGCGTAACAGATAATAAAAACCGAACGGCGTCAAATGTGCGAACTGCCTTTAATAAAAATGGCGGAAGCCTGGGAGAAAGCGGATGTGTAGCCTTTTTATTTGAACGGAAGGGATTCATTACGATAGACCGGACTAAACAGCAAATAGAAGAAGATGAACTCATGCTTGATGTGCTGGAAGCAGGAGGAGAAGAACTGCGGGCTGAAGAAGACCTATATGAGGTTTTAACAGAGCCTGAGTCTTTTGAAGAGGTAAAAACAGCGCTCGAATCGAAATATCCAATTTCTTCAGCGGAGGTGACCATGCTCCCCAAAACCTATGCAGATGCCGATGACCAGGCTGTTGAGAAACTGGAAACATTAATAGACATCCTTGAAGATGATGATGATGTTCAAGAAGTGTATACTAATTATCGCTCATAAAAAACCGGCACGATGTCATATCGGGCCGGTTTTTAGTTTGTTTAAGAGACACGTTCATTTTCATTAGTGTATTCTTTCTCCCAGAAATCAGCGTTTTTGATACCCAGCGTTTTCGGATCAAAGACCGGGTCTAAGCCCTGCTTCTTTTGGCGTTCATAATCCTTTAAAGCGAGAAGCGCCGGTTTGGCAAGCAGCACAATGGCAATGACATTCAGCCATACCATTATGCCAAGCCCTGCATCGCCCAATGCCCAAGCAAGTGAAGCTGTTTTCACAGTCCCATAGAACGTGGCGGCTAAAATAATCAGTTTTAAGCCGAGCATTGCCCATTTGCTTTCTCTGCCCCGTGCTAAATAAGCAATATTTGTTTCTGCGATGTAGTAATACGCCATAATTGTTGTAAATGCGAAGAAGAATAAAGCGATGGCAACAAAGCCTGCACCAAATCCGGGGAGAACACTGTCAATTGCCGCTTGTGTGAAACCAGGTCCTGCTTCTACGCCTTTAAGGTGATGGACGATAAAGGAACCATCTGCAGCCTGGGTATTGTACATACCGGTAAACAAGATCATGAAAGCTGTAGCGGAACATACAAACAAGGTGTCGATATAAACAGAAAATGCCTGAACCAGTCCCTGCTTGACCGGATGAGAAACTTCTGCAGCGGCTGCGGGATGCGGTCCTGTTCCCTGGCCGGCTTCGTTTGAGTAAATCCCACGTTTAACACCCCAGGATATCGCCATGCCAATTAAGCCGCCAAAAGCGGAATCCAATGCAAAAGCGCTTTTGAATATCAGCGAGATCACAGCAGGCAATTCAGACACGTTCATGACAATAATAATCAAAGACAGCAGGATATATCCAAGGGCCATAAAAGGAACAATCATTTGCGCGGCATTAGCAATTCGTTTGACGCCGCCAAAAATAATAAACCCTAATAATAAAACGAGAGCACACCCTGTAATGAAAGGAGAGATGCCGAATGCATTTTTGACCCCGGCCGCAATGGAGTTGGACTGTACGCCCGGCATCAGAAGGGCCATTGCAATCAGCGCAGCAGCGGCAAATAAGACGGCAAACCACTTAATGCCTAAGCCTTTTTCTATATAATAAGCAGGGCCGCCCCGATATTGACCGTCTTGTTTCACTTTATAAATTTGGGCAAGCGTTGATTCAACAAAGGCACTCGCCGCCCCGATAAAGGCAATCGCCCACATCCAGAACACAGCGCCGGGTCCGCCAAATGCAATTGCTGTCGCCACTCCTGCGATGTTTCCTGTACCCACTCGGCCGGACAGCGCAATTGATAATGCTTGAAAAGAAGAAACGCCAGCTTCAGAGCTCTTTCCTTTAAACATCTGAACAATCATTTCTTTCAAATGTCTGACTTGTAAAAAACGGGTCATAATTGAAAAGACCAATCCAATTCCCAATAAAATATAAATGACGGGGGTACTCCATAATACCGCGTTTAAACTAGCAACAATATCTGCCATCAAGCTTCCTCCTCACTTCCATTCGAATACATGTATAAAAAGGATTTTGGGCTAATCGAACTATTTCTACAATCGATTTGTCACATTATATGACTGATAATTATCAATAAGAAGAGGAAGAAAAAAAGAAAAAACGCGGCGTATCGATTACGCTGCGTTTTTCTGCAGAGGCCGACTTAGGGCAATTGTTATAAAATTCTTGCAACAATTAGCCTAGTTCAGTCAATCCGTATATAAAAGAACAAGCGAGCACAATTGCTTGTTCTTCTTATTCATGTATCGTCACCTCACTTGTGCCTGAGGCGGTTCTTCACGGATCCAATGATCATCTTTTCGCCAATCATACGGTTTCATCAGTATCGAGGTGTAATGTCTGATTGCCGATTTTCACTGTGTTGTGATTGATCCATGTCACTGCTGGACGGCTGTCCGGATAATTCCAATAGATTGTTCTCTTAACAAGTGTTTTTTCATTTACAAGTTCACCTCTGGCCGCATCTAAGCTTAAGGTGTTTTCGGATACGTAAGTGTTTAACGTATAGCTGCCGTCAGGCGATTCAACCGATTGGACGAGGTTTCCTTTCGGAACGTTTTTTAGTGAAAATAACATCCAATAAACGGCGCCGCAAAAGAATACCAGCAGCATAAACATCAACGGGACTTTGCTGCGTGTCTTGATGTGACTCTCTCCCTTTTTTTCTCTCATTTTACCATATATCGGATTCATATGATCTTTACATTTCTTTAAAATTAACTCAATAAAGCAATGATATGATGAAATAAAACCAATAAGGGTGAGGGGAGACAGAAAATGAAGAAAACGTATTGTCATTCCGGAGAGAAGGACTCAGAAGCGGTCTACTTAACTGTGAGAGGCTATCGAATTAAGCTGTCGCCTGAACAAATGAAACTGATTTCTACCGTAAGATAGTAAACATCAGAACAAAGGCAGCCACACAAGCGGCTGCCTTTTTGATTTAAGAATACTTTCTTTTCCGCTGTGCGAAATGCCTTTGAAACCAATCTTTCTTATATAAAAATGCGATGATCTCCAGCCAAAAACCCGGAATCCTTTTGGGGAATATCGGTTTTTTGTAGAGTGAATGGTATGCTGATTTTAAGTCGTTCCACTGCGTGCATGTTTTTGTCTGCTCAAATCTCGCAACATCAATCACCCGCACCGCTCCGGTTTCTGTCAATATCAGATTCCGCAAATGAATGTCTGACGGGTTCAGTCCGGCTGCCCGGGCGTCAGAAAGTGCTTCTTCAACCTGCTGAATCATGTTATCACTGATTGCAATGCCTTTCTTCAGACAGTTATAAAAGGTTTCACCTTTAATATATTCCATAAGAATAAATGAATCGCCAGTTTCGTAAATGTCAGGATAGAATGCGGACCCGGCTAATTTTTCATAGATCGCGGCTTCTTTGACTGCTGTCGCTTGATACTCCGGAAAAAATACTTTCAGCGCCATTTTCCGGCCGCCTTCTGTTAAGGCAAATACATAGGCGCTTCTACCCTTGCCGATTAGTGTTAATTCCTCGGATTTCTCTTTGACTTTATCAAATCTGCTGTTTTTGCGGTATATGACTGAATGGGCCAGTTCCTCTGCTTTTGTCAGCATTTCATTCACCTTCTTTGCTCTATTTTATGCAGTCGTTTATAGGAAAATCATAAACTGTTCAGGAAAAAGAGCCTAATTCTAGTGTATCTGGTCTTGGAGAAGAAGGCTACTTATAAGCATAAATTGTGATAAAAGAGACATAGAGCGTTTATTTCCATTCTTGAAAAGCGCTTACAAATGGGATAGTATTAATTTTAAATAAAGCGCTTTCGTGAATATTCAAGGGGGAACATGCGATGACAAAACAGATTGTGACAGGGATTATCGGTGCAGGCCGCATCGGCAAACTTCATGTTCAAAATATAAGCCGGATTCCTCACATGAAATTAAAAGCAATCTCTGATATTCAGGCGAGCCGTATAAAAAGCTGGGCCGACAGTCATCAGATTGAATACATAACTTCTGATTATCGTGATTTATTACATGATCCTGAAATTGATGCTGTTTTTATTTGCTCACCTACAGCCGTACATGCACAGATGATCAGAGAAGCAGCCGAAGCGAAAAAGCATATTTTTTGTGAGAAGCCAGTTAGTTTCTCTCTAGATGAAACAAGAGAAGCGCTTGCGGCCGTCCGGAAACATGGAGTAACACTTCAAGTCGGTTTTAACCGCCGCTTTGATCCTCATTTTAAGAAAATCAAAACAGTTGTTGAAAATGGTGAAATCGGTACACCTCACTTATTAAAAATCACGTCTCGGGATCCAGAACCCCCGAATATAGATTATGTCCGCATGTCAGGCGGCTTGTTTTTGGATATGTCAATCCATGATTTTGATATGGCCAGATATATTTTGGGAAGTGAAGTGACAGAAGTGTATGCAAAAGGGTCGGCTTTGGTGAATCCTTCTTTTGCGGAGCTTGGGGATATTGATACAGCTGTTATTACGCTGACTTTTGAAAACGGTGCCATGGCCGTGATTGATAACAGCCGCCAAGCAGTGTACGGATATGACCAGCGGGTAGAGGTTTTCGGGACGAAAGGCTCTGCAGCGGCGGACAATAGCAGGCCGACGACGGTTGAAGTGTCAACCGCTGATTTTGTGATGAAGGATAAACCGCATTTCTTTTTCCTTGAACGCTATAAGGATGCGTATGAGGAGGAGATTCTCCGTTTTGCAGAAGCGATCAGCACAAAGCAGGAGACTGCCTGCACCGGCAATGACGGTTTACAGGCCGAACGGATTGCCAGAGCAGCACAGCAATCGCTTGCTTTTGGCATGCCTGTCAGTATTGAGCACACTGAAAAAATCGCTTTTTAATCAAAAAGGATTACAATTCCGCAAGCTTGGGTATATACTCCATTGATACTTTAAGTAGGCGGTGGAGAAAATGAATACAGTACATGCTAAAGGAAATGTTTTGAACAAAATCGGAATTCCTTCTCACATGGTTTGGGGTTATATTGGCGTTGTCATCTTTATGGTTGGAGACGGCCTCGAACAAGGCTGGCTGTCTCCTTTTCTCGTGGATCATGGTCTCAGTATGCAGCAATCCGCATCGTTATTTACCATGTACGGCATTGCTGTCACCATCTCGGCTTGGCTTTCAGGAACGTTTGTGCAAACGTGGGGGCCGAGAAAAACGATGACGATCGGATTGCTTGCGTTTATCCTCGGTTCGGCCGCTTTTATCGGCTGGGCGATTCCTCATATGTATTATCCGGCTCTCTTAGGCAGCTATGCCCTTAGAGGCTTGGGATATCCGCTGTTTGCATACTCTTTTCTCGTGTGGGTATCATACAGCACCTCTCAAAAAATTCTCGGAAAAGCTGTCGGCTGGTTTTGGTTTATGTTTACGTGCGGCCTTAACGTACTCGGCCCGTTCTATTCCAGCTATGCGGTTCCTGCCTTTGGAGAAATCAATACGCTTTGGAGTGCATTGCTGTTTGTGGCGGCAGGCGGATTTCTAGCCTTATTTTTTAACAAAGATAAATTCGCCCCAGCAAAAAAACAAGATCAGCCGAAATGGAAAGAACTGTCGAAGGCATTTACAATTATGTTTGAAAACCCTAAGGTCGGCATCGGCGGAGTGGTCAAAACGATTAATGCAATAGGACAATTTGGATTTGCCATCTTTCTTCCGACTTATTTAGCACATTACGGGTATTCGGTTTCGGAATGGCTGCAAATTTGGGGGACGCTGTTTTTTGTGAATATTGTGTTTAATCTTATTTTTGGCGCAGTTGGAGATAAACTTGGCTGGCGCAATACCGTCATGTGGTTTGGCGGTGTCGGATGCGGCATTTTTACGCTGGCGCTTTATTACACGCCTCAGCTGATCGGGCATCAGTATTGGGTGATGATGATGATCGCCTGCTGCTACGGCGCGGCATTAGCCGGCTACGTTCCATTAAGCGCTCTTTTGCCAACGCTTGCGCCTGATAATAAAGGCGCTGCCATGTCGGTGTTGAATTTGGGATCTGGTTTGTGTGCGTTTATCGCGCCGGGTATCGTGAGCCTTTTCATTGGACCGCTCGGTGCAGGCGGCGTAATTTGGATCTTTGCGGCATTGTATTTTTTCAGTGCTTTTCTGACGCAATTCTTGACAATTCCTGAGCAAGGAACAGAGGTGTATACGGAGGAACGGTTTATCAGGGAAAATGTGCAGACAAATTTTGATAAAACGGTTAAGCAGTAGCCTCTTTGGTCAAACTAATCATAAACGTGTGCAAAGAGGTGTAGAGGGTGAAACGATTCAGCACGGCGTATCTTTTGCTGGGCATTCTTTGCTCAGCCGCAGTATTTCAAATAGGCGCTCCTTCCCGCGCGCTTGGCGCGGAAGTGGAGCATTATGAACCGCTGCAGGTGCATGTGCAGCTTGAAAAGGTGTATTTGGACGGCGATGTCAGCATTGAGCATAAGCGTGAAAAAGTGCTTTCCATGGATGATTTTTGGGCGGCTTATGCCGGATGGACGCTTGTGGAACAAAAAAAGGGATATGTGCTCTTCCGGAAGCAAATGGACGATATTTCTCCGCTCAGCAAAGTGAACGGGTATATCGGTGTATCGGATAATGGAGTGATTTCCACTTTTCATGGGCGGCCTGAGCCAGCTTCCGAACCCATTCAGTCTTTTTTTCAAATTGATTTAGAAAGGCTGGAAAGCCACATGCAAAAAAATCTGTTGAAAGGCATTCCTTTTCGGACAAAAGCGGAGTTCGAGGATGTCATCGAACATATTAAGACATACAGCGGGTAACGTCATCTGATTGAAGACATGTATTCATGTCTTTTTTTCGTGAAAGAATGAGAGAGAAGCGAACGTATGTTAACTTTTCTATAAGACTTTGGCTGTTTTTATGGTACAATGAAGAACAGTCAAAGAGGTGAATGTGCGTGATTGAATTTGTTAAAGGGACGATTGATTATGTATCTCCCCAATATATCGTCATAGAGAACGGAGGCATCGGCTATCAGATTTTCACGCCGAATCCGTTTATATATAAGGAGAGAAACCGAGAAACGATTTTTACATATCATCATATCAGAGAGGATGCTTTTTCGCTTTACGGTTTTTCAACGAGAGAGGAGAAGGCGCTCTTTACAAAGCTGTTAAACGTGACCGGAATTGGGCCGAAAGGAGCACTTGCCATCTTGGGATCGGGTGATCCGGGAGCGGTCATCCAAGCAATTGAAAATGAGGATGAAGCTTTTTTGGTCAAGTTTCCTGGGGTAGGAAAGAAAACCGCACGCCAGATTATTCTAGATTTAAAAGGAAAGCTGGCAGATGTTGTGCCTGAAATGATTGAAAATCTGTTTAATCATGAAGAAAGGCTTGAAAAGCAAACAGCGGAAACGGCTCTCGAAGAAGCACTTGAAGCCCTCAGGGTTCTCGGATATGCTGAAAAAGAAATCAAAAAGGTGCTTCCTCACCTTAAAGAAGAAATTGGGCTGACAACAGACCAATATGTGAAAAAAGCATTACAAAAACTATTAAAGTAAGGTGATGTTCATGGATGAACGGCTCGTCTCAAGTGAAGCAGACAACCATGAATCAGTGATAGAGCAAAGCCTGAGGCCGCAAAATCTGGCACAGTATATCGGACAGCATAAGGTGAAAGAAAATTTACGCGTGTTTATAGATGCGGCGAAAATGAGACAGGAGACGCTGGATCATGTTCTTCTGTACGGGCCGCCCGGACTTGGAAAAACAACGCTGGCTTCCATTGTTGCAAATGAAATGGGAGTGGAATTGCGGACGACATCAGGGCCTGCGATTGAAAGGCCTGGTGATTTGGCTGCTATATTAACGGCGCTTGAACCGGGAGATGTATTATTTATTGATGAAATACATAGACTGCACAGATCGATTGAAGAGGTGCTTTATCCTGCAATGGAAGACTTTTGCCTGGATATTGTGATCGGCAAAGGCCCTTCTGCCCGCTCAGTGAGGCTTGACCTGCCGCCGTTTACGCTGGTGGGAGCTACGACGAGGGTAGGGCTATTGACGGCTCCTTTAAGAGACAGATTCGGCGTCATGTCACGCCTTGAGTACTATACACAAGAAGAACTGGCCGATATTGTCACGAGAACTGCGGATGTATTTGAGGTTGAGATTGATAAACCGTCTGCTCTTGAAATTGCAAGGAGATCTAGAGGTACGCCGCGCGTGGCGAACCGCCTGCTGAGAAGGGTGCGCGATTTCGCCCAAGTCCTGGGTGACAGCCGGATTACGGAAGACATTTCTCAGGATGCGCTGGAGCGGCTTCAGGTTGACCGTCTCGGTTTGGATCATATTGATCATAAGCTGTTGATGGGCATGATCGAAAAATTTAACGGCGGGCCAGTGGGCCTTGATACGATTTCCGCTACGATCGGCGAGGAATCGCATACGATTGAAGATGTATATGAACCATATCTGCTGCAAATTGGATTTATCCAAAGAACGCCGCGTGGAAGGATCGTGACACCGGCCGTTTATCATCATTTCCAAATGGAGGCTCCCCGATATGACTGAGTTTCCTAAGATCATGATGATTCTTGGTGCTGTTTTGCTTATTATCGGAGCAGTTTTGCATTTTGTCGGCAAGCTGCCGGGAGATATTTTTGTGAAAAAAGGAAATGTCACGTTTTTCTTCCCGGTTGTCACTTGTATTATCATAAGTGTGGTATTATCAATTTTGCTTAATCTTTTCGGCAGAATGAAATAACAAAAGACTAGAATAAAGGTGAAGTTATCATGAAAGTCGATTTATTTGATTTTGAACTACCGGAACGTTTAATTGCACAAGTACCGTTGGAGGAACGCGATGCTTCAAGGCTGATGGTGCTTGATAAACATACAGGAGAGCTGACTGACAGCTCGTTTAAACACATTATCAGCTTTTTTAACGAAGGAGATTGTCTTGTGCTGAACAATACCCGTGTGCTGCCTGCGCGGTTATTCGGCACAAAAGAGGATACCGGTGCGAAAGTGGAGCTTCTTTTGTTGAAACAAGAAACCGGCGATAAATGGGAAACACTTGCCAAACCGGCGAAACGGGTGAAAAAAGGAACCGTTGTCACATTTGGAGACGGAAGATTGAAGGCAGTTTGCACGGAAGAGCTGGAGCATGGCGGCAGAAAAATGGAATTTCAATATGACGGTATTTTTTACGAGGTGCTGGAATCCCTTGGAGAGATGCCGCTTCCGCCATATATCAAAGAACAGCTTGATGACAAAGAGCGCTACCAGACCGTGTATTCAAAAGAAATCGGCTCTGCCGCTGCGCCTACAGCAGGCCTTCACTTCACGGAAGAAATTTTACAGCAGCTGAAAGATAAAGGTGTGCAAATTGAGTTCATCACACTTCACGTTGGCCTTGGAACATTTCGCCCTGTGAGTGCCGATGAAGTGGAAGAGCATAATATGCATGCAGAGTTTTATCAAATGTCGGAAGAAACGGCTGCGGCTTTAAACAAAGTAAGAGAAAATGGCGGCAGGATCATTTCTGTCGGCACGACCTCGACACGCACGCTTGAAACGATTGCTGGGGAACTTGACGGGCAATTTAAAGCATCGAGCGGCTGGACATCTATTTTTATTTATCCAGGCTATGAATTTAAAGCCATTGACGGAATGATTACAAACTTCCATTTGCCGAAATCGTCATTGATTATGCTGGTCAGCGCGCTTGCTGGAAGAGAAAACATTCTGCGTGCCTATAACCATGCGGTGGAAGAGGAATACCGTTTCTTCAGCTTCGGAGACGCGATGCTGATTATCTAATTTGAGAACAGGAGGCCTCATTAAAAGTGGCTGAACAACCAATACGTTATGAATTTATAAAAGAATGCAAACAAACAGGAGCGCGGCTGGGCAAAGTGCATACGCCTCACGGCTCCTTTGAAACGCCGGTTTTTATGCCGGTCGGCACACTGGCGACAGTCAAAACAATGGCGCCTGAAGAGCTGAAAGCAATGGATGCGGGCATCATTTTAAGCAATACCTATCACCTATGGCTGCGACCGGGTCACGATATTGTCAAAGAAGCGGGCGGGCTTCATAAGTTTATGAACTGGGACCGCGCCATTTTAACAGATTCAGGCGGTTTTCAGGTCTTTTCTTTAAGCAAGTTTCGTAATATAGAGGAAGAGGGCGTCCATTTTCGCAACCACCTAAATGGGGACAAGCTGTTTTTATCTCCGGAAAAAGCGATGGAGATCCAAAACGCACTCGGCTCGGATATTATGATGGCGTTTGACGAATGCCCGCCATACCCGGCAGAGTACGATTACATGAAACGGTCAGTTGAGCGGACAAGCCGCTGGGCGGAACGCTGTCTGAATGCTCACAATCGTCAGGATGAACAAGGGCTGTTTGGTATTGTCCAAGGTGGAGAATATGAAGATCTGCGCACACAAAGTGCGAAGGACTTGATTTCCCTTGATTTTCCGGGATATGCTATAGGCGGATTGTCTGTCGGTGAACCGAAGGATGTGATGAACCGTGTACTCGAGTTTACAACACCGCTCTTGCCGAAGGATAAACCGAGATATTTGATGGGAGTCGGTTCTCCGGACGCGCTGATCGACGGAGCAATCCGCGGGGTCGATATGTTTGACTGTGTGCTGCCTACTCGGATTGCAAGAAATGGCACAGTGTTTACAGCTGAAGGACGACTCAATATGAAAAATGCGAAATTCGAAAGAGATTTCCGTCCGATTGATGAAGAGTGTGATTGCTATACATGTAAAAACTACACTCGCGCGTATATTAGGCACTTGATTCGCTGCAATGAAACATTTGGCCTTCGATTAACAACTTACCATAACCTTCATTTTCTGTTACACTTAATGGAGCAGGTAAGACAGGCCATTCGCGAGGATCGTCTGGGTGATTTCAGAGAAGAGTTCTTTGAGCGTTACGGCTATAACAAGCCAAATGCGAAAAGCTTCTAAATAAACAATAACAGGCTTACAGAAAGGGGTGAAAATGATGACTGGCACTTTAGGCACATTGGTTCCTATTATTTTAATGTTTGCGGTCCTTTACTTCTTGCTGATTCGTCCTCAGCAAAAGCAGCAAAAGGCTGTACGCCAAATGCAGGAGGAACTGAAAAAAGGCGATTCAGTAGTGACAATCGGGGGATTGCACGGTACTGTTGACTCTATCGATGAGAGCAAAGTCGTAATTAAGACTGGTGAAAACACACGTCTTACGTTCGACCGCCGCGCGATCAGAGAAGTTTCTGCTGCTGAATAACAGCAGGAGCTATACATAGCAAACAAAAAAAGAGCGGGTGAGCCCGCTCTTTTTTATGTGGAAGACCTGTTTCCCCTTATGTTTACGCCGAAAATCCCGCCCAGCATGCACACCCCTAAAAACCCCAGATGGAAGAGCAGCTGTTCTGCCGTAAATGTCTTTCCGAATCCTAAATACTGAAACAATAAGATAATCAGAGAAAAACTTAAGGCAGTCAATGCGCCAATCATCCAGCCTCTTTCCTTGCCTTTCCCGCCTGAAATGAATCCGCCGATAAATAAAGAGAGAAATGAGATAGCGGTGATCAGCCAGTTAAATGATGACTCTTCCAGCGAGGTTGCGGTCAATAAAAGTGAAACCGCTAAACTTGTCAGGAGCATGGCTGAAAATATGGCGATTAAGCCGTAAAGAATGCCTTTTCCAACTTGTTTCGTTTCCTCCATGATTGTCTCCTCTCTGCCTGTATTAAAAGGCTTCTGTTCTTTTTGTGCAAAACCGTCAGACATGCTGATGGCTCGTCTTTGTAAAAATGTATTCCCTTAACCCTTGAATTAGACGTAAAAGCTTTATGAAATACAATCGGTTTTTCTTACATAAATTGTTCGTTTTGTTGCATCCTATGATGAGTCGGAGGTGCATGATGGAAGAGCTTCTCACTATTGCGTTTCGCACAATCGTATTGTATTTTGTGATACTGATCATTTTTCGTTTCATGGGCAAACGGGAGATCGGGGAGCTTAGCATTTTAGACCTCGTTGTCTTTGTCATGATGGCTGAAATTGCCGTTTTGGCCATAGAAAACGTAGAAGATCATTTGTTTCACACCATTTTGCCAATGCTTGTATTAATGGTTATTCAAGTGACATTCGCATACTTATCTTTAAAAAACCGAAAAGTCCGCCAGCTTCTTGACGGTAAGCCGACCATAATTATTAAATATGGGAAAATTGACGAAGACGCGATGAGATCACAGCGGTATAATTTTGATGATTTAATGGTTCAGCTCAGAGAAAATAGTATCGACAGAGTAGCTGATGTATCATTTGCGATTTTAGAACCGTCGGGCAAACTGACTATTGTAAAGAAAGAAAATAGCGGAGAGCATCGGCAGCTCGACTTGCCGCTCATCCTTGACGGCTCCATTCAAACCGAAAACCTGTCCAGAATCGGTAAAGATAAACAATGGCTGCTTGGAAATTTGCAAAAACACGGGTACACAGACCCTTTAGATATTTCATTTTGCTCGTTTACAGACGGAGAATTATTTATTGATGAAAAAGATGGGCACCGTACGTGACCATTATCGGATGATCAAACGTCCGATAATGGGAATGCGGCGAAGCTCATCTTTTTTAATTAAACGGAAAACGAGCAGGAGGGCAATGTAAATAGCGGCGCTCACCGCAATCCATCCAGCGAGATTCACAGCCTCAGATGCTCCAAAACGAATATATTGTTTGATGGCGGAGCTGATGAATCCGCTAATCACAATAACAGCGAAGCTGAGTGCGTATTCCTTAATTTTAATGCTGATCGGCAGCACTTTGCTTACGGTTGCTGCATGCAATAGCGTGACGAGCACCATGCCTGTAACAATGGCCAATGCCGCCCCCATAATGCCAAGAGACGGCCTTGTGGCTAGGACAAAAATAAGACCTGTTTTGACAAGCGCTCCGATTAAGCTGTTCATCATCGCAGCTCCTGCCAAATTAAGCGCCTGCAGCACAGCTTGAAGCGGGCCTTGGAAATAATAAAGCAAAAAAAACGGGGCCATCACTTTTATAAATACAGCTGCGCTTGAGGAACCGTACATCACTCTCATCAGTTCATCCGCAAATACAAATAAAATAACAACTGAAATGCCTCCGCTGAGCAGACAGAGACGCATCGCCTGTTCCAAGCGGTATTCCACCACCTGCAATTTTTTCTGCTCCATTCCTTCACTGATCGCAGGAACAAGCGCGGTCGACAAAGAATATGTAATAAAGCTGGGCAGAGTCAGCAGAGTCATGGCAAAGCCGGTCAGTTCACCGTATTGCTTTGTTGCGGAAATTGTCGCCACACCTGCAATGGCAAGGCTTTGAGCGACGACAATCGGCTCGAAAAACCAAGAAAGGTTTCCGATAAAGCGGCTCCCGGTAGTTGGAAGGGATACGCTCATTAATTGGGTAAAGGTTTGTTTTCCATTTTTAATTGACTGGAAAAAATGCTTTCTGATTTTAATTGTTTTTTTATACTTAAAGCAAACAAATAAATAAAGAAGGGATGCTAGCTCACCTGCTACTGAGGAAAGCATGGCCCCCGCTGCAGCATATTCAATTCCGTAAGGGAGAAAAATCGTCGTGCAGACAGCTACGAGTGAAATACGGACGACCTGTTCAAGGACTTGTGACATAGCGAGCGGGTTCATATTCTGTTTTCCTTGAAAGTACCCCCTCAGCACACTCGATATAGCAATAATCGGCACAACCGGCGTAATGGCCAGAAGCGGGTACAGTGTTCGCTTATCTGTCAGCATCGTTTCAGCCATAACCGGGGCGAAAAACAGAAACAGCGGTGTAAAGATGAGGCTGAGCACTCCCGTGATGGTCAGAGACATGACTAAAATGTTTTTCGTTTTTTGATGATCTCCGCGCGCACTGGCTTCAGCGACAAGCTTGCTGATCGCGACCGGCAGACCGAATTGAGTTAATGTAGTGGCCAAGAAAAAGGTAGGCGCCGCCATCATGTAAAGCCCGACCCCTTCTTCACCGATAAAACGGGCGATAACCACCCGGTTGACAAACCCGAGCATTCTTGTAACCATTCCTGCTGCGATAAGAATAAGAGTGCCCTTTAAAAAAGTCTGTTTCGCCATTTTTACCCCCTGCCTTCTCAAACTACCTGGAATCATATACAATAAAGATATGCGTATATATCGTCCAAGCATGACAAGTCTTCATGAAAAACAATAAAAAAGGAGCGTGGAATTCATGGAGAAGCATCCCGCAGATCTATATAAAGACCACGTCAGGCCGTTTCTTTTCAGCAAACTGGAAGAGTTTAAGATTCTCGGGTATGATGATGTTGAACTTGAAAGTTTGTGGTCATACTTAACAAATAAGAAGTGGAAAAAGAAAATGGAACTGAACATTTATGAACTGGCGAGTGATATTTTATCAGTGAAAATTGGCGAATTTATGAATTATGCAACCGTTGAGTCATTCAAAACGTCTAATTGGCTGGGCAGTGAAGAAGGACAGGAAGCATTGGAAGAACTGCTGAGATAGCAGATTGATTCGCACAGGTTTAAGGGAGGATATACATAATGAAAAAAGGACGCTTGATTGCGTTTTTCCTTTTCGTTTTATTGATCGGCACGGGCTTGGGCTACTTTACGAAGCCTGCCGCGAACAATATTACGTTAGGATTGGATTTGCAAGGCGGATTTGAGGTGCTGTATGATGTACAGCCTGTAAAAAAAGGTGACAAAATCACAAAAGACGTTCTGGTCAGCACAGTAGAGGCGTTGAACCGCCGGGCAAATGTTCTCGGTGTCAGCGAACCGAACATCCAAATTGAAGGAAATAACCGGATTCGCGTTCAGCTCGCTGGGGTGACAAACCAAAACAGAGCGCGTGAAATTCTGGCAACTGAAGCGCAGCTTTCTTTCAGAGATACGAATGACAAAGAATTGCTGAATGGCTCTGACCTCGTCGAAAATGGGGCTAAACAAACATATGATGCTAGAACAAACGAACCTATTGTCAGTATTAAATTAAAAGATGCTGATAAATTTGGTGAAGTGACCAAAAAGGTCATGAAGATGGCGCCAAACAACCAGCTTGTCATTTGGCTGGATTACGAAAAAGGCGATTCCTTTAAAAAAGAAGTTCAAAAAGAGCATCCTAAATATGTATCAGCTCCAAATGTAAGTAAGGAATTGAACACAAAAGACGTTACGATTGAAGGACAATTTACCGTTCAAAAAGCGAAAGATTTAGCAAACATTTTAAACGCAGGTGCACTTCCTGTGAAACTGACTGAAAAGTATTCGACATCAGTAGGCGCTCAATTTGGACAGCAGGCGCTCCATGATACGGTGTTTGCCGGTATAGTCGGTATCGCAATTATTTTCTTATTTATGCTTTTCTATTATCGTCTGCCGGGATTTATCGCGGTGATTACGCTATCCGTTTATATCTACATTACACTCCAGGTCTTTGACTGGATGAATGCTGTACTTACGCTTCCGGGGATTGCCGCGCTCATTTTAGGGGTAGGGATGGCGGTTGACGCCAACATCATTACCTATGAGCGGATTAAAGAAGAGCTTAAGCTAGGCAAGTCAGTTCGCTCTGCCTTCCGTTCAGGAAACAGACGGTCATTTGCGACAATTTTTGACGCGAATATTACAACGATTATTGCCGCGGTTGTGCTCTTTATCTTTGGGACAAGCTCTGTTAAAGGGTTTGCGACAATGCTGATCCTATCGATTTTGACAAGCTTTATCACTGCCGTTTTCTTATCAAGATTTCTTCTCGCTCTCCTTGTGGAAAGCAGATGGCTTGACCGGAAAAAAGGCTGGTTCGGCGTTAATAAGAAGCATATTATGGATATTCAGGATACGGACGAAAATACAGAGCCGCATACGCCGTTCCAAAAATGGGATTTCACGAGCAAACGCAAATATTTCTTTATTTTCTCCAGTGCGGTCACGATTGCCGGGATTATTATCCTGCTTGTGTTCAAGCTGAATCTTGGCATTGACTTCGCAAGCGGTGCACGGATTGAAGTGCAAAGTGACCATAAGCTGACGACAGAGCAAGTTGAGAAGGATTTTGAATCTCTGGGCATGGACCCTGATACTGTTGTTCTGTCAGGTGAAAAGAGCAATGTCGGTGTTGCCCGTTTTGTTGGAGTGCCTGATAAAGAAACGATTGCCAAAGTAAAAACGTACTTTAAAGACAAATACGGGACAGAGCCGAATGTCAGCACAGTTTCACCGACAGTCGGCAAAGAGCTGGCAAGAAATGCGCTGTACGCAGTTGCTATAGCTTCTATTGGCATCATCATTTACGTTTCAATCCGATTCGAATACAAAATGGCGATTGCCGCAATCGCTTCACTGCTTTATGACGCATTCTTTATCGTCACGTTCTTCAGTATTACAAGGCTGGAAATTGATGTTACGTTCATCGCGGCCGTCCTGACGATTATCGGGTATTCGATTAACGATACAATTGTTACATTTGACAGGATTCGCGAGCATATGAAAAAGCGCAAGCCGAAAACATTTGCCGACCTGAACCATATTGTAAACCTGAGCCTGCAGCAAACCTTTACACGATCTATTAACACTGTATTAACTGTCGTGATCGTTGTTATCACGTTGCTGATCTTTGGAGCATCTTCTATTACAAACTTCTCAATTGCTTTATTGATCGGGCTGTTAACAGGCGTTTATTCCTCTCTATACATTGCCGCACAAATTTGGCTTGCATGGAAAGGGAAAGAATTGAAAAAAGACTCGGCTCAATAAAACATCTCAGGCTGTCCTCTGCGGGACAGCCTGTTTTTTGAAGTTTCATTGAACTTAAAACAGGCATTTGCTATAATGACATACGCTTACATTTAAACATATATATGGTGTTAAACGTGTTTGTGACTGGTTTTCAGATATGTAGGAGGGTTTATATATGAGGGTTCGCGAATCAGAGCTGCCGGGCATAGGACAAAAAGTTGAAATGGTTACTAGAAACCGTGATAAAATTTCAATTATCATTCATCATGACGGACGGAGAGAGCTTTACTATTTTGACGAAAACGACCATGAAGAATGTGTTGCCTCCATGCAGCTTGATGACGCTGAAGCAAGGCAGATTTCTGCAATTCTTGGCGGAATGGCATATAAACCGAAAGCAATAGAACAGGTTGAGTCAGCCCTTGATGATTTTATGATAGAGTGGTGTAAAGCAGAAGCGGGAGCGCCTGCCATTCATCAGACGATTGGTGATTTGGATGTGGGGCAGGAATATCATGTGACGGTCATTGCAATGATTAAGAAGAATCAGGATAGACAACTAAATCCGAGCTCTGAAACAGTCATTGATGAAGGCGATACACTTGTCATGTCCGGTGAGGGAAGCGGACTGAAGAGGCTGATCCGGGAAAAATTGACCGTAAACATGGCTTAACCTAGTGTTAAGCCATGTTTAAAACCAGTCTTGATAGGGAAAGTTACCTCAATAAGAAGTTTGGGGGAAAGAGAATGAATAAACAATGGACCATTATTTTCGCACTTATTTTTACCTTAATTGTCGCTATTTTTGCAGTCATTAATGTTCGATCCGTAGAAGTTGATTACCTGTTTGGCAGGTCAGAATGGCCGCTCATTCTTGTTATTTTAGGCTCGGTTTTAATGGGAGCGCTCATTGTATTTTCTGTCGGCATTTTTCAGGTGATGAAATTAAAGCGGGAAATCAAAACACTGCGGAAAGAAAATAGAACTGCAATCCATAAACAAGAGGATACCCAGCTTGCTGATCAGACCGACACACAGGATGCTTCAGCCATGATTGAGAAAAAAGACTAGTTTTCGAATATTATTTGAAACCCTTCAGCCTGCTCTAGTATAATAGGGTGGTTGAGGGGTGAATTTATGTTAGCGTCAAAAATGCGATGGGAAATCCAGCGACCAGATCAGGATAAGGTCAAATCACTCACAGAACAATTGCATATAACACCTCTTGTTGCGTCCCTGCTTGTAAAAAGAGGCTTTGATACGGCAGAAAGCGCTAGGCTGTTTTTACATACAAAGGATGCCGATTTTTATGATCCTTTTGAAATGAAAGGCATGAAAGAAGCGGCAGATCGAATAAAACAGGCGATTTCACAACAAGAACAGATTATGATATATGGCGATTATGACGCCGATGGGGTTACCAGTACGTCAGTGATGCTTCACACGCTGCAAAAACTATCGGCTCAAGTTGATTTTTATATACCTGACCGTTTTAAAGAAGGATATGGACCTAATGAACAGGCGTTTCGTTCGATTAAAGAACGGGGCTTTTCCTTGATCATTACGGTTGATACAGGAATTGCCGCTGTGCATGAAGCGAAGGTGGCAAAAGAACTCGGGCTGGATGTCATTATTACAGATCATCATGAACCGGGACCGGAGCTTCCGGATGTCCATGCGATCGTCCACCCGAAGCAGCCGGGCTGCACTTACCCGTTTAAAGAGCTTGCAGGGGTCGGAGTCGCGTTTAAGCTGGCCCATGCTTTATTGGGTGAACTTCCGGATGAACTGCTTGACCTGGCGGCAATCGGCACCATTGCTGACCTTGTCCCGCTGCATGACGAAAACAGATTAATTGCAACACTAGGACTTGAAAGGCTTCGGCGGACAAACCGGCTCGGCTTAAAAGAACTGATTAAGCTGTCAGGCGGAGACATCGGAGAAGCGAACGAAGAAACTGTCGGATTTCAGCTCGCTCCAAGGCTGAATGCCGTCGGAAGAATCGAACAGGCGGACCCAGCTGTTCATTTGCTCATGTCAGAGGATTCGTTTGAAGCGGAAGAGCTTGCCGCAGAAATTGACCAGCTGAACAAAGAGCGCCAAAAAATGGTCAGCAAAATGACGGATGAAGCGATTGAAATGGTTGAACGGCAAGGGCTCGATCAAACTGCAATTGTCGTGGCAAAAGCCGGATGGAACCCGGGAGTCGTCGGGATTGTGGCCTCAAAGCTTGTGGACCGTTTCTATCGCCCTGCTATTGTGCTTGGCATTGATGAAGAAAAGGGGATCGCTAAAGGTTCGGCCCGAAGCATCAGGGGATTTAATTTATTTGAGAGCCTTTCTGAATGCAGGGATATTCTTCCTCATTTCGGCGGCCATCCAATGGCGGCGGGGATGACGCTGAAAGCCGAAGATGTGTCGGATTTGCGAAGCAGGCTGAATGAAATAGCGGACAATACGCTTACGGAAGAGGATTTTGTTCCTGTACAGGAAGTCGACCTTGTCTGCAGCGTCGAGGACATTACAGTTGAAAGCATCACAGAAATGAACATGCTTTCTCCTTTTGGCATGCTGAACCCGAAACCGCACGTTCTCGTAGAAAACGCAGTACTGGAAGATGTCCGCAAGATAGGGGCAAATAAAACTCATGTCAAAATGACGATCAAAAATGAGTCGTCTCAGCTTGATTGCGTCGGTTTTAATAAAGGTGAGCTCGAAGAAGGCATCGTACCGGGATCAAGAATTTCCATTGTCGGTGAGATGTCAATCAACGAATGGAACAATCGGAAAAAACCGCAGCTTATGATAAAGGATGCCGCTGTTTCTGAATGGCAGCTGTTTGATTTAAGGGGAAAACGGACGTGGGAAGATACAGTTTCCGCCCTTCCATCTGCTAAACGGGCCATTGTCTCTTTCAAAGAAGACTCAACAACACTTCTTCAAACTGATGGCCTTCGTCAAGAAGTGCAGGTCATCAGCTCAGAAGATCAAGCAAAGGCGTTTGACCTCGATGGTGCATATATTGTATTGCTGGATCCGCCGCCTTCGTTGGACATGCTCGCACGTTTGCTGGAAGGAAAGGCGCCTGAGCGGATATATTTTATTTTTCTCAATCATGAGGACCACTTTTTATCGACTTTTCCCGCAAGAGACCACTTTAAATGGTATTATGCGTTCTTGCTGAAAAGAGGCGCTTTTGATGTGAAAAAACACGGTTCAGAGCTTGCAAAACATAAAGGCTGGTCCGTTGAAACAATCAATTTCATGACAAAGGTGTTTTTTGATCTCGGTTTTGTTAAAATAGAGAATGGTGTGCTGTCTGTTGTGAGCGGAGCAAAGAAACGTGACTTAACAGACTCACAAACATATCAGGCGAAACAGCAGCTGATGGAACTGGATCAAAAGCTGAATTATTCTTCTGCTGAAGAGCTGAAGGAATGGCTGAATAAGCTGATGAAACAAGATTCAGAGGCTTATGAAAGTACGAGGAGGACATAAAACAGATGGATTTAAAACAATACGTAACAATTGTACCGGATTACCCGAAAGAGGGCGTGCAATTTAAAGATATTACAACACTGATGGATAAAGGCGATGTATATCGCTATGCCACAGATCAAATTGTTGAATATGCGAAAGAAAAGCAAATCGATTTGGTCGTTGGCCCTGAAGCGCGCGGCTTTATTATCGGCTGTCCCGTTGCTTACGCGCTTGGCGTAGGTTTTGCGCCGGTCCGCAAAGAAGGCAAATTGCCTCGTGAAGTAATCAAAGTGGATTATGGCTTGGAATACGGAAAAGACGTATTAACGATCCACAAAGATGCGATTAAGCCTGGTCAGCGTGTGCTTATTACAGATGACCTGCTTGCGACAGGCGGCACAATTGAAGCGACAATCAAACTTGTTGAAGAACTTGGCGGCGTTGTTGCTGGTATCGCTTTCTTAATCGAGCTTTCTTACCTTGACGGCAGAAATAAGCTGGAAGATTATGACATCTTAACATTAATGAAATACTAAGGATAATCGCATAACGAAAAAAGCACTCCATGTCAGGGTGCTTTTTTCCTATTGTTTTGCATTTATTTTATATAATATTTGGCTATTTGAACTTCTGCTCTTTACATCTTTCGTTTTTTTCTTGATAATAAACTACAATACAGTTTACATTTTAAAAAAGGTGATTCCATGGCGAACGAACAAGTATTGACTGCCGAGCAAGTTATTGATAAAGCGCGAAGCTATCTATCTGATGAGCATATCGCATTTGTCGAAAAAGCATATCTGTACGCTGAAGATGCTCACCGCGAGCAATACCGCAAATCGGGCGAGCCATATATTATTCATCCGATTCAGGTTGCGGGGATTCTCGTCGATCTTGAAATGGACCCTTCCACAATTGCGGGCGGATTTTTGCACGATGTCGTGGAAGATACAGATGTGACGCTCGATGACCTGAAAGAAGCATTTTCCGAAGAAGTGGCAATGCTTGTAGACGGCGTAACAAAACTCGGCAAAATTAAATATAAATCTCAAGAGGAGCAGCAGGCGGAAAATCATCGCAAAATGTTTGTCGCTATGGCTCAAGATATCAGGGTCATATTGATCAAGCTGGCGGATCGTCTTCACAATATGCGGACATTGAAACATCTGCCTCAAGAAAAACAGCGAAGAATCTCCAATGAAACACTGGAAATTTTTGCTCCTTTGGCGCATCGTCTCGGGATTTCAAAAATTAAATGGGAATTGGAAGATACGGCGCTCCGTTATTTGAATCCTCAGCAATATTACAGAATTGTCAACCTGATGAAGAAGAAACGCGCAGAACGTGAGCTTTATGTCGATGAGGTTGTCAATGAAGTGAAGAAACGTGTCGAAGAAGTGAATATCAAGGCTGACTTCTCGGGACGTCCGAAACATATTTACAGCATTTATCGAAAAATGGTGCTGCAAAATAAGCAATTTAATGAAATTTACGATTTGCTGGCTGTCCGTATTCTTGTGAATAGCATAAAGGACTGCTACGCGGTGCTCGGCATCATTCACACATGCTGGAAACCGATGCCCGGCAGATTCAAAGATTATATCGCAATGCCGAAGCCGAATATGTATCAATCGCTTCATACAACGGTTATCGGGCCTAAAGGCGATCCGCTGGAAGTGCAGATCCGCACCTTCGAAATGCATGAAATCGCTGAATACGGGGTTGCGGCTCACTGGGCTTATAAAGAAGGGAAAGCAGCCAATGAAGGCGCAACCTTTGAGAAAAAGCTTTCTTGGTTCCGTGAAATTTTAGAATTTCAAAATGAATCGACAGATGCAGAAGAATTTATGGAATCGCTCAAAATTGATTTGTTTTCTGACATGGTGTATGTCTTTACGCCAAAAGGAGATGTAATCGAGCTTCCGTCCGGTTCTGTTCCGATTGATTTTTCTTACCGGATTCACTCTGAAATCGGCAATAAAACAATCGGTGCCAAAGTGAACGGAAAAATGGTTACGCTTGACCATAAGCTTCGGACAGGTGATATCGTTGAAATTCTCACTTCTAAGCATTCCTATGGTCCGAGCCAGGATTGGGTGAAGCTTGCCCAAACATCCCAAGCGAAGCATAAGATCCGTCAATTCTTTAAGAAACAGCGACGTGAAGAAAATGTCGAAAAAGGCCGTGAACTGGTCGAAAAAGAAATAAAAAACCTGGATTTTGAATTGAAGGATGTCTTAACACCGGAGAATATTCAAAAGGTTGCTGACAAATTTAATTTCTCAAATGAAGAAGATATGTACGCAGCGGTCGGCTACAACGGCATTACAGCTCTGCAGGTGGCAAACCGCCTAACAGAAAAAGAGAGAAAACAGCGCGATCAGGAAGAACAGGAAAAGATCGTTCAGGAAGTCACCGGGGAACCTAAGCCATACCCTCAAGGAAGAAAACGGGAAGCTGGTGTTCGCGTCAAGGGCATCGACAACCTCCTTGTCCGTTTATCAAAATGCTGCAATCCTGTGCCGGGTGATGATATTGTCGGCTTTATCACAAAAGGCAGAGGGGTTTCGGTCCATCGCGAAGATTGTCCGAATGTCAAAACGAATGAAGCCCAAGAGCGGCTGATCCCGGTAGAGTGGGAACATGAGTCACAGGTTCAAAAGCGCAAGGAATACAATGTTGAGATAGAGATTCTTGGGTACGACCGTCGCGGATTGCTGAACGAGGTGCTTCAGGCAGTGAACGAAACAAAAACAAATATTTCATCTGTCTCTGGCAAATCGGATCGCAATAAAGTGGCAACCATTCATATGGCGATTTTTATTCAGAACATCAATCACTTGCACAAAGTCGTCGAGCGTATTAAACAGATTAGAGATATCTACTCTGTGCGCCGCGTCATGAACTAAAGGGGTTAGAAAATGAGATTAGTTGTTCAGCGAGTAACAGAAGCAAGCGTTACAGTGGACGAAGAGGTCGTCGGCCAAATTGGACAAGGCCTCATGGTGCTGGTCGGCATCACTCACGATGACACAGAAGAGGATGCAGCTTATTTAGCCGATAAAGTTGTCAATCTCCGTATTTTCGATGACAGTGAAGGAAAAATGAATCTGTCTCTTTTAGATATAGGAGGAGAAATTTTATCTGTCTCACAGTTTACGCTTTATGGAGATACAAAAAAAGGGCGCCGGCCGAACTACATGAATGCGGCCAAACCTGATAAAGCTTTAGGCCTTTATGAAAAATGGAATGACCTGCTTCGTGAAAAAGGAATCAAAGTAGAGACCGGAACGTTTGGAGCCATGATGGATGTTCAGCTTACAAACTCCGGACCGGTCACGCTTATAATGGATTCAAAATAAAAAAAGCTGCCAAGAGGCAGCTTTTTTTATTGGAAGTACTTCTCTAATCCGCTTTCGATCCCATCTGTTACTTTTTCTTGGTATGAATTGCTATGTACAATGGCTTCTTCCTGCGGATGGCTTACATATCCCAGCTCATACAGCATAGCGGGCTGTCTGTTTTCCCGGAGTACATAATAATCCCCGAATAACACGCCGCGATCTGGAATGGAAGACCGCTTTACCACTTCAGAGTGTACATCTGATGCGAGTTCCTGATCTTTGGCAGGGCTGTAGTAGTAAGCAGTACTGCCTCTTGTGGAGGTATCCGCATAGCTGTCATAGTGAATGCTGATAAAGGCGTCAGCGTTGCGATAGTGAGACGTGGAGACCCGTGACTGCAGGCTGACAAAGGTATCATCCTGGCGTGTCACATACACATCTGCCCCAGCCGATCTAAGTTTGCTAGCGAGCAGTTTTGCCGTTTTGATCGTCAGGTTTTTCTCGAATTTCCCCGAATACCCGATTGTTCCGCTGTCTTTTCCTCCGTGTCCAGGGTCAACAATAATCGTTTTATTGTTGAGAGAGCCGTTTCCAGACGGGGAATCAGAGACTGGCGGTTCACCTGCTTCTTCTGCGCTTTTAGATGTTTGGACTACCCAATTGGCTACATAAGCAGTCTGCCCGTTATCAAGCTTGATTTCATACCAGTTTCCCTTTGAACCGGTAATGGTGTATGAATCTCCTTTGGCAGCACGCTCAACGATCGAAGCTGATGTTGACGCATCGCTTCTTAGATTCGTTCCTCCGTACATAATATAGGCTTTTTTAGCGGAGGACGAACTGCTTGCATTTGCCGAATTCTCAGCTGGATCAGAATTAGTCAAAAGGTAATGGCTTGCAACCCAGCCTTTCAGCCCATTCACCTCAATGTGAGCCCAGCCATTTTTCTCGTTGAGAACCGTCAGTTTCGTTCCGCGGTCAAGTTTTGTTATAATTCCCGCGTCATGTGAGGCGGAGGCTCTTACATTTAGTGAAGAAACACCGACTGTGCCCGTCGTTGACGCACCGGAATCCTCGGTTTGGTCACTCTCATTAGATGCTGAACTGCTGCCTCCTGACGTGACATACTCAGATGACACCCATCCGGTGGCATTTTGATAGGAAATCTTGATCCAGCCAGAATCTTTATCAACGACAGATGCTTGGCTGCCTTGCGGGAATTTGCCGATGACTTCGTATGAAGTACCCGGGCCGGTTCTCATCCGCAGATCGGGGTCTGTTGATGTCACAGTGTCACTGCTTCCTGAAGAGCTTGTGCTGGCCTGGTGTTCCTTTGTAATTAACCAGGAGACTACCCAGCCCTTTTCTCCGGAACCAAGCTGGATCTGCACCCAGTCTCCATCTTCCTTTAAAATGGGATAGCGTTCTCCCTTTTTTACTTCCGCTGTAATGCCGTAGCTAAGCCCCGGGCCGCTTCTGACATTCATTTCATCTGTTGCGATGACTGCTTCTCCTTGAGCGGCTGTAACGGATGAAAATGTCGGGAAAAGCGCTCCGGTGAAAATAATACATACAATAAGGACAAAGTATTTCTTGCTCATTGTGTCCTCCTTTCAGATGATCATTAAAAAAGCATTCTTGTTTAATATCGTAAAGTCCTTTCTGATTTTTAAATAAAAATAAAATGATTTGTTTATACTAAGCGTAAATACAATCAAAAAGGTGTGCAAATCATGAAATATCATCCAAAAATGGGACGGGCATTTCAAGACGGTGAAGCAAATCTGCATTACAGCGATCACGCAGATCCCGATACGACTGGTTATCTAACGGAAACAGCATCTGAATTTGGTCTTATGTCCAAAGAAGCAGCGCTGAGGAAAAACAACCGGAATAAAGCTTGACAGAGAACCCCAATCCCATTATTATAATAGAAATTGAGTACATAGCAAATGATGAAAGATTTGAACCAATAATGGAGAAGAGTAGGTCAGATTGCATGGCTAGAGAGGAACCCGCCCCAGGCTGAAAGCGGATCCCATTGCGTCTTTCTCGAAACAACACTCCGGAGGTTTCCTGCTGAACGCGTGAATAACGTCATTAGGCAGTGAACGTGAACCTGCGTTAAAGGATCGAGCGGGAATATGAACATATTCCAACTAGGGTGGCACCACGGGTATAACTCTCGTCCCTACTATCATGTATAGTAGGGGCGGGAGTTTTTTTCATTTTCATCATGAACGACAATTGTATATTTTAAAAGGAATACATAAGGAGGTCTACTTATGGGATATAACATTCCAAGAGGAACACAGGATATTCTGCCTGGAGAATCAGATCGCTGGCAGTTTGTTGAACAAATTATGAGAGACACTTGCCGCACTTATCAATATAAAGAAATCCGCACACCGATTTTTGAGCATACAGAACTGTTTGCCAGAGGCGTCGGAGAATCAACAGATATCGTACAAAAAGAAATGTATACCTTCGAGGACCGCAAAGGCAGAAGCCTGACGCTTCGTCCGGAGGGAACAGCTGCTGCGGTTCGCGCTTTTAATGAAAACAAGCTGTTCGCAAATCCTGTACAGCCGACAAAGCTTTATTATGTAGGGCCGATGTTCCGTTATGAACGTCCTCAGACGGGCCGTTACCGCCAGTTTTATCAGTTTGGAATTGAAGCGATTGGCTCGAAAGACCCAGCAATCGATGCTGAAGTGATGGCGCTTGCGATGAGTATTTATGAAAAAGCAGGTTTAGAAAACGTTAAGCTTGTCATAAACAGCCTCGGCGATCAAGCTAGCCGCAAAAGCTACAGAGAAGCGCTCGTGAAACACTTCGAGCCTCGCATCGAAGAATTTTGTTCAGACTGCCAGTCACGGCTGCACACAAATCCGCTTAGAATTTTGGACTGCAAAAAAGACCGTGATCATGAGCTGATGAAATCGGCACCTTCGATTTTGACATATTTAAATGAAGAATCAGCCGCTTATTTTGAGAAAGTGAAACAATACTTAAGCGATCTTGGCATTTCGTATGAAATTGATCCGAACCTTGTGAGGGGGCTGGATTATTACAACCACACCGCATTTGAAATTATGAGCAATGCGGAGGGCTTCGGCGCGATTACGACACTTGCCGGCGGCGGACGCTACGACGGACTTGTCGAACAGATCGGAGGGCCTGAAGCACCGGGCATCGGATTTGCGATGAGCATCGAACGCCTGCTTGCCGCAATTGATGCTGAAAAAAGAGAGCTGCCTGTTGATAAGGGAATCGACTGCTATATCGTCACACTCGGCGAAAAAGCAAAGGATTATTCTGTTTCATTGGTGTACAAACTGAGAGAAGCAGGCATTTCCAGTGAAATCGATTATGAAAATAAGAAAATGAAAGGCCAGTTTAAAACAGCTGACCGCTTGAATGCGAGATTTATTGCGATTTTGGGTGAAGATGAGCTGGCCCAAAACAAAATCAATGTAAAGGATGCACAGACGGGCGAACAGATTGAAGTGGCACTTGATGAATTTATACATGTAATGAAGGCAAACCAAAAGGGATAAGGAGTGGAACACATTGTTTGGTAGAACATATTATTGCGGTGAAATAACTGAACAAGCAATCGGTGAATCTGTAACGCTGAAAGGCTGGGTCCAAAAAAGACGGGACCTCGGCGGATTGATTTTTATTGACTTGCGTGACCGTACGGGAATTGTTCAAGTCGTTTTTAACCCTGATGTGTCAAAAGAAGCGCTTGCTATTGCGGAAGGCATCAGAAATGAATACGTGCTTGATATTCAAGGAAAAGTGGTGGCGCGTGAAGAGGGGACAGTTAATCCGAATTTGAAAACAGGCGCGATCGAAATTCATGCTGATGGAGTGAACGTATTAAATGCTGCAAAGACACCTCCATTTGCGATTTCTGATCAAGCAGAAGATGTATCAGAGGACGTTCGTTTAAAACACCGTTACTTAGATTTGCGCAGACCGGCTATGTTCCAGACGATGCAGCTGCGCCATAACGTGACGAAAGCTGTTCGCAGCTTTTTAGATGAAAACGGGTTTCTTGATATTGAAACGCCGATTTTAACAGGAAGCACGCCTGAAGGCGCACGTGACTACTTGGTGCCAAGCCGTGTGCACGAAGGTGAGTTCTACGCGCTTCCGCAGTCTCCGCAGCTATTTAAACAGCTTCTGATGGTATCAGGCATTGAACGATATTATCAAATTGCCCGCTGTTTCCGCGATGAAGACTTGCGCGCGGACCGCCAGCCTGAGTTTACGCAAATTGATATTGAAATGTCCTTTATGAGCCAGGAAGACATTATGTCATTGGCTGAGGAGATGATGGCAAAGGTTATGCGTGAAACAAAAGGTGTGGAACTTAAGCTTCCTCTCCCTCGAATGACGTATGACGAAGCAATGAACAAGTACGGTTCTGATAAACCGGATACGCGTTTTAACATGCTATTGACGGATGTGTCTGACATTGTAAAGGATACGGAATTTAAAGTGTTCTCATCAGCTGTAGCAAACGGCGGCGTGGTCAAAGCCATCAACGTAAAAGACGGTGCCGGCGACTACTCCAGAAAAGACATCGACGCTCTTGGCGCTTTTGCTGCAAACTACGGGGCAAAAGGGCTTGCCTGGGTGAAAGTTGAGGCAGACGGAGTGAAAGGCCCGATCGCTAAATTCTTTGATGAAGAAAAGCAGTCTAAGCTGATTGAAGCACTTGATGCTGCTGAAGGTGATTTGCTGCTGTTCGGAGCGGATCAATTCGAAGTTGTGGCCGCATCACTCGGCGCCCTGCGCTTAAAGCTTGGGAAAGAACGCGGACTGATTGATGAAAAATTGTTCAATTTCTTATGGGTCATCGACTGGCCGCTATTAGAGCATGATCCGGAAGAAGGCCGTTTTTACGCAGCGCACCATCCGTTCACAATGCCTGTCCGCGAAGACCTTGAGCTGATTGAAACAGCGCCTGAAGACATGAAAGCACAAGCCTATGACCTCGTTTTAAACGGCTATGAGCTTGGCGGCGGTTCAATCCGTATTTTCGAAAAGGATATTCAGGAAAAAATGTTTGCGCTTCTCGGCTTCTCACCAGAAGAAGCGGCTGAACAGTTCGGATTCCTGCTGGAAGCATTTGAATACGGCGCTCCTCCGCACGGCGGAATCGCACTCGGCTTAGACCGTCTCGTTATGCTTCTAGCTGGACGTACGAACCTGAGAGATACGATTGCATTTCCGAAAACGGCAAGCGCAAGCTGCTTGATGACAGAAGCGCCAGGCGAAGTAAGCGATGCTCAGCTTGATGAGCTTCATCTTTCTATCAAGAAAAAAGTTAAGAACTGATTGGGCAGTTCGATTCTTGAAAATCAAAATCGTCTGTGATATGATTTTGACAAGTTAAATAAAGTCCTGATGTGTTAGTTGTACACCTAGTTTTGACCGAACATTTTTTTGATTTGGGAGCCCGCATTTTTAAATGGCGTACATGCCTCTTTTCATTCGGTAAAGAGGACTTACAAGATTTAAAAGAGGGCACCCACCTGCTGAGAGCGGGTTCAAAACAAAGGAAAGCTACAACGGCACTATTGGGACTTTATTTTTTGTGCGCAGAAAAACGGCTGCCCATGGATCAGCCATTTTATAGATGAAACCAGAATACGAATGTGGAGTGAGGTTCTTGTTACACCAGTTTTCACGCAATGAATTAGCTATCGGAAAAGAAGGCCTTGAAACGCTGAAAAACAGCACGGTTGCTGTGCTTGGGGTCGGCGGAGTCGGGTCGTTCGCGGCGGAAGCTCTCGCGCGGTCAGGCGTCGGCCGCATTCTGCTTGTCGACAAAGATGATGTGGACATTACAAATGTAAACCGTCAGCTTCACGCGCTGCTTTCAACTGTCGGACAGCCGAAAGTTGATTTAATGAAGGAGCGGATCGCTGACATTAACCCGGAGTGCGAAGTGATCGCGTTAAAAATGTTCTATACGGAAGAAACGTATGAGCAATTTTTTGACTATAATCTCGACTATGTCATTGACGCGTCAGACACGATTCATTATAAAATCCATTTAATGAAAGAATGTCTGAAACGGGATATTCCGCTCATTTCCAGCATGGGTGCCGCGAACAAAACGGACCCGACACGCTTCCAAATCGCAGATATTTCAAAAACGCACACTGATCCAATTGCGAAGGTCGTCCGTACGAGATTACGCAAAGAGGGCATCAAAAAAGGCGTTCAAGTGATTTTTTCTGATGAAAGCCCGATTGTCATTCGGGAAGATGTCAGAAAAGAAGTGGGAAATGACGAAGCGAAAATCCGTAAAGCGAAAATGCCGCCATCCTCTAATGCGTTTGTGCCGTCAGTCGCAGGCTTGATTATGGGTGGACATGTTGTCATGGATCTTTTAAAAGACATTGAAATCAAACGCGTAAAGGATAAATAACGCATAAAAACAGCCTTGAAGAGCAAGGCTGTTTTTGTTTTATTTTCTTTTCATTAATTTGTCGTACACCTGCTTTAAGGCGGATTCGAACTTTCCTGTCTGTTTCGGCTTGTAGTATTGCTTATTTTTTAAAGGATCAGGGAGATATTGCTGTTCGACCCATCCATTGTCGTAATTGTGCGGGTATTTATAGTCGATTCCTCTTCCTAATTCCTGAGCTCCTTTATAATGCGCGTCCTTTAAATGCTTCGGTACATCTCCGATTTTTCCGGCTCTGATATCAGCCAGAGCCTCATCGATTGCCAGAATGGCTGAGTTTGATTTCGGTGAGAGGCAAAGCTCAATGACTGCGTTGGCCAGCGGGATTCGCGCTTCGGGAAAACCGACTCGCTCAGCGGTCTGAATAGCGTGCAGCACTCTCGGACCGGCTTGCGGGCTTGCTAAGCCGATATCTTCATAGGCGATGACGAGGAGGCGTCTTGCGATGCTCTCCAGATCACCGGCTTCAATTAATCTTGCCAAATAGTGAAGAGCAGCGTTGGCATCAGAGCCGCGGATCGATTTTTGAAAAGCGGACAGCACATCATAATGCGCGTCACCATCTTTATCGTGAGAAAAGCTCTTTTTCTGCAGACATTCTTCCGCGGTTTCTAATGTAATATAAATCACACCGTCTGCTGACTCCTTCGTTGACAACACGGCCAGCTCAAGTGCATTTAAAGCGGAGCGGACATCTCCTCCGCATCCGTGAGCAAAATGCTCCATCGCCTGATCATCAATGGATACAGAATATGTGCCAAGGCCTCGATGTTCATCATGAAGGGCCCTTTCCAGCGCTTGTTTGATCAGTTCAGGTGTTAACGGCTCAAGCTCAAAAATCTGGGTCCGGCTTCTGATCGCCGGATTAATGGCATGATACGGGTTAGCCGTGGTTGCTCCGATCAAAATGATCATCCCATTTTCTAAATAGGGCAATAGAAAATCTTGTTTTCCTTTATCCAGCCTGTGGACTTCATCCAGAATCAAAATCACCTGGCCGGACATTTTGGCTTCTTGGGCGACGATTTCCATATCTTTTTTATTGTTAATGACAGCATTCAGCTTTCGAAAAGCAATACTTGTTGAACCGGCGATTGCTGTGGCGATTGATGTTTTTCCAATTCCGGGCGGCCCGTACAAAATCATGGATGACAAATGTTTTGCCTGGACCATTCTGCCGATAATTTTATCTTCAGCCACCAGATGCTGCTGGCCGATAATATCCTCTATTTTTGTCGGACGCATCCGATATGCCAATGGCTTCATCTATCATCTCTCCTTACTTAATTACAGGGTAACGGAAAACCGTACATTAGAAAAGGGGAAAGGCCCGTTTCCTTTTGCCTCAATGAAAATTCGCTGAAGGTATGTTATAATAACAGTTGGTCTATTAGATAATAAACGGACGAAACATATAGAAATTACCATTATAAATGTGGAAAATCATGAAATAACAGAGGTGTTCATGTTGAAAATATCAACTAAGGGAAGATACGGGCTCACCATTATGATTGAGCTTGCAAAAAAGCATGGTGAGGGCCCGACTTCATTAAAAAGCATCGCACAGACGAATAATTTGTCCGAGCATTATTTGGAGCAGCTGGTATCGCCGCTCCGTAATGCCGGTTTAGTGAAAAGCATCAGAGGCGCATATGGCGGATATGTATTAGGCAGTGAACCGGATGCCATTACGGCGGGAGATATTATCCGTGTGCTAGAGGGGCCGATCAGCCCTGTTGAAGTGCTGGAAGATGAGGAGCCTGCCAAGCGTGAACTTTGGATTCGCATCCGAGACGCTGTAAAAGAGGTTTTAGACAGTACAACATTAGAGGATCTTGCCAGCTATACAGACGGAGAGCAAGAAGCTTATATGTTCTATATTTAGATCAGAGGTGTAAACATTATGGAACGGATTTATTTAGATCATGCCGCAACATCTCCGATGGATGAGCGCGTGCTGGAAAAAATGATACCGCATTTTTCAGGAAGTTTCGGTAATCCATCCAGTATTCACTCATTTGGCAGAGAATCTCGAAAATGGGTGGATGAAGCAAGAGCGCAGATCGCAGCAGAAATCGGAGCGGCAGAGCAGGAGATCATTTTTACAAGCGGGGGCACGGAAGCTGATAACTTGGCGATTATGGGAACCGCGCTTGCACGTAAAGATCTGGGCAGACATATCATCACGACAAAAATTGAACATCATGCTGTGCTTCACACATGTGAAAAACTTGAGGAAGACGGATTTGACATAACGTATCTGGACGTTGACCAAAATGGAAGAGTCAGTGCAAAACAGGTGAAAGAAGCACTGCGTGATGATACAATCCTTGTGACAGTGATGTATGGAAATAATGAAGTCGGAACAGTGCAGCCGATCGATGAAATCGGTGAGCTGCTAAAGGAACACAAAGCGTATTTTCATACCGATGCTGTTCAGGCGTTCGGGTTGCTGCCAATTGATGTGAAAAACAGCCATATTGATCTTCTGTCTGTTTCCGGGCACAAGCTCAACGGGCCAAAAGGGACAGGCTTTTTATATGCGAGTAAAGATGTGAAGCTTTCACCGCTATTATTCGGAGGAGAGCAAGAAAGAAAACGCCGTGCTGGAACAGAAAATGTTCCGGGCATTGTCGGGCTGAAAGAAGCGATTAAGCTGTCAAGTGAAGAACGGGACGAAAAAAACGAGAAGTATCAATCGTTTAAAGCAATCTTTGCCGACACGCTTAAAGATGCAGGTGTGGCATTCGAGATCAACGGGGACAAAGAGCATAGTCTGCCGCATGTTTTGAATCTTTATTTCCCCGGTGTGTCAGTGGAAGCGCTGCTGGTCAATCTTGATATGGCGGGTGTCGCTGTCTCAAGCGGTTCAGCGTGCACGGCCGGTTCAGTCCTGCCGTCACATGTTCTGACTGCTATGTTCGGAGAAGAGAGTGACAGGCTGACGTCCTCTATTCGAATCAGCTTCGGCCTCGGCAATACGGCTGAGCAAGTGAAAACTGCTGCCAAACATGTGGCCGACGTTGTCAAACGACTGACACAATAAGGCGGCTTAGTTATTGGAGTGAATGAAATGGAAAAACGGCCGGAGGATACAAGAGTCGTCGTCGGCATGTCCGGCGGAGTAGACTCATCTGTGGCGGCCCTGCTGTTAAAAGAACAGGGCTATGATGTAATCGGAATCTTTATGAAAAACTGGGATGATACGGACGAAAACGGTTTTTGCACGGCGACAGAGGATTATGAAGATGTGATCCGCGTCTGCAACCAAATCGGAATCCCGTATTATGCCGTAAACTTTGAAAAGCAATATTATGAGAAAGTATTTCAATACTTCCTTGATGAATATAAAGCAGGCAGAACACCAAACCCGGATGTACTGTGCAACAAAGAAATTAAATTCAAGGCCTTTTTGGAGCATGCATTGTCACTTGGCGCCGACTATTTAGCGACTGGCCACTATGCAAGAGTAGACAGAAGCGGCGGAAAAGTCAGAATGCTGCGCGGCATTGATGAAAACAAGGATCAAACGTACTTCTTGAATCAGCTGACAGAGGAAACCCTGAGCAAAGTCATGTTCCCGATCGGCGAACTTCAAAAAAGCCGTGTGCGTGAAATCGCCAAAGAAGCAGAACTTGCAACGGCGACGAAAAAAGACAGTACAGGCATCTGCTTTATCGGCGAGCGCAACTTTAAAACGTTTCTCAGCCAATATCTCCCTGCACAGCCGGGCGATATGATGACGATGGACGGCGAAGTTAAAGGCCGCCACGACGGGTTGATGTACTACACGATCGGACAGCGTCACGGCCTTGGCATCGGCGGAAGCGGCGAGCCGTGGTTTGCGGTAGGGAAAGATCTTGAAAAGAACATCCTCTACGTAGATCAAGGGTTCCATAACCCGCTTTTATATTCCGACAAAATCACAGCAACAAATATCAGCTGGGTACGTTCGGATATCATGAAGGGCGAAGAGATTTCCTGCACGGCTAAATTCCGTTACCGTCAAGAAGATCATAAAGTGACGGTGCGCATGACTGGCGAAGGTGAAGCGGAAGTCATCTTTGATGAACAAGTCAGAGCTGTAACGCCGGGACAAGCCGTTGTCTTCTATGACGGTGAAGAATGCCTTGGCGGCGGGACAATTGATGATGTGTACAAAGACGGAACAAAATTGTGGTACGTATAAAAGATGAAAAACCTCAACACTGAGTTGGGGTTTTTTAGTGAAAGGAAGATGATCGGTGGATTATAATCAACTCGGTATAGAGGCGATGCAGGAAGGCGATTACGAGAAAGCGGCAGAGGCATTTACAAAAGCGATTGAAGAAAATAAAGAAGACGCGATTCCGTATATCAATTTTGCCAACCTGCTTTCATCCGTAAACGAGCTGGAACGTGCGCTTGCGTTTTATGATAAAGCGCTTGAATTAGACAATAGCGCAGCCACTGCTTATTATGGAGCAGGAAATGTCTATGTTGTAAAAGAAATGTACAAAGAAGCGAAAGACATGTTTGAAAAAGCGCTTCGTGCGGGGATGGAAAACGGCGACCTGTTTTACATGCTCGGAACGGTTCTTGTCAAGCTCGAACAGCCTAAGCTTGCACTGCCATATTTACAAAGAGCGGTTGAGCTGAATGAAAACGATACGGAAGCACGCTTTCAATTCGGGATGTGCTTAGCCAATGAGGGCATGCTGGACGAAGCGCTCAGCCAGTTCTCAGCTGTAACAGAGCAAGATCCCGGGCATGCAGATGCATTTTATAATGCCGGTGTCGCTTATGCTTATAAAGAAAACCGGGAAAAAGCGTTGGAAATGCTGGACAAGGCGATCGATATCCAGCCAGATCATATGCTTGCGCTTCATGCTAAAAAACTGATCGACCCATCATAACAGGCACAGGAGGAGGGACAGCTCGTGCAGCAGCATCCGGATCAGCTTAAACTGGAGGAAGAGCCCTATTTAAAAGGGACAGTTAACACAGTCATCTATCATAATGACACCAATTTATATACGGTTCTGAAAGTGAAAGTAACAGAGACCTCCGAAGCCATAGAAGATAAAGCCGTATCCGTGACGGGCTACTTCCCTGCGCTTCAAGAAGAAGAGACCTACACGTTTTACGGAAAGATCGTAACACACCCGAAATTCGGGCTCCAATTTCAAGCGGAGCATTTTAAAAAAGAGATACCGACGACTAAGGAAGGCATCATACAATATTTATCGAGTGACTTATTCGAGGGAATCGGCAAAAAAACAGCTGAAGAAATTGTGAAAAAGCTGGGCGAGAGCGCCATTAACAAAATATTGGCTGACGCTTCAGTGCTTTATGATGTTCCGAGGCTCTCAAAAAAGAAAGCAGACACGCTGGCCGGTGCCTTGCAGCGGCATCAGGGGCTGGAGCAAATCATGATTTCCCTGAACCAGTTTGGCTTTGGCCCGCAGCTGTCCATGAAAATCTATCAAGCCTATGAATCTGAGACGCTTGAAAAGATTCAAGAAAATCCTTATCAGCTTGTGAAGGACGTAGAAGGCATCGGGTTTGGGAAAGCGGATGAGCTGGGCGGCAGAATGGGTCTTTCGGGTAACCATCCTGAGCGGGTAAAAGCTGCGATTCTGTACACGCTTGAAACGACTTGTCTGTCAGAGGGGCACACGTACATAGAAACGGAGCAGCTGATCATCGATACCCAATCACTGTTAAACCAGTCAGCAAAGGAAGATCAGCGCATCACAGAAATGGATGCCGCTAACGCGATTATTGCTCTTGGAGAAAATAAAGACATTGTCATAGAAGATGGACGCTGTTATTTTCCATCGCTGTTTTACGCTGAACAAAATGTTGCTAAGCGAGTGAAACATATCGCAAGCCAAACTGAATATGATGACCAGTTTCCCGAATCAGAATTTCTGCTCGCTTTGGGGGAATTGGAAGAACGGATGAACGTTCAGTATGCCCCCAGCCAGAAGGAAGCGATTCAAAAAGCCCTTTCCTCGCCGATGCTTCTTTTAACAGGCGGCCCGGGAACAGGGAAAACCACGGTTATCAGAGGGATTGTCGAGCTCTACGGAGAGCTTCACGGTGTGTCACTAGACCCGTCAGCTTATAAAAAGGATGAAGCTTTTCCGATTGTTTTGGCCGCTCCGACAGGGAGAGCAGCAAAACGAATGAGTGAATCAACGGGACTTCCTGCAGTCACGATACACAGGCTGCTTGGCTGGAACGGCGCTGAAGGCTTTTCCCATACAGAGGATGAGCCGATTGAAGGGAAGCTGTTAATAATCGATGAAGCCAGCATGCTTGATATATGGCTGGCGAACCATCTATTCAAGGCGATCCCTGATCATATCCAAATCATCATTGTCGGAGACGAAGACCAGTTGCCTTCTGTAGGTCCGGGCCAAGTGCTGAGAGACCTACTGGCATCCCAGGTGATTCCCACGGTGAGACTGACAGACATCTACCGCCAGGCTGAGGGGTCATCAATCGTCGAGCTTGCCCACCAGATGAAAAATGGATTGCTGCCGAACAATTTGACTGCCCCCACAAAGGACCGATCCTTTATTCGCTGCGGAGGCTCGCAAATTAAAGAAGTTGTTGAAAAGGTTGTCGCCAATGCATTGAAAAAAGGCTATACGGCAAAGGACATTCAGGTCCTCGCTCCGATGTACAGAGGAAAAGCCGGCATCAATGAGTTGAATGTGATGCTGCAGGATATTTTAAATCCTCCGAAAGAAAAACGGAGAGAATTGAAGTTCGGGGATGTTGTCTACAGAACCGGAGATAAAATTTTGCAGCTTGTCAATCAGCCGGAAAACAATGTATTCAACGGAGATATTGGCGAAATTACGTCGATATTTTATGCAAAGGAAAATACAGAAAAAGAAGACATGGCCGTCGTTTCTTTTGATGGCAATGAAATGACGTTTACGAAAAAAGATTTTAATCAATTTACCCATGCGTATTGCTGTTCTATTCATAAATCGCAGGGAAGTGAATTTCCGATTGTGGTTTTGCCTGTTGTGAAAGGCTACTATAGAATGCTCAGAAGAAACCTTCTTTATACCGCGATTACAAGAGCGAAGAAATTTCTCATTTTATGCGGGGAAGAGGAGGCGCTGGAGTGGGGCGTGAAAAATAATGATGCAACTGTCAGACAGACCTCCTTAAAAAACAGGCTGTCCGTACAGGTTGAGGAAATGGATGCCGAGCTTGAGGCTCTCCAAAAAGAGCTCCCATTCAGCGTACACGACGCCAACATTGGCATGGAAGGCATTACACCATTTGATTTTATGAAAGAAGAACAGCTGTAAACATGCTCCCGTGTAAGCGGGAGTTTTTTCATTTGCAGTGGAATTGATTTCATCGTATGAGTCTAAGGCGCAAAGCAAAACCTAAGCCTGTTCAACAAAAGGTGGTTGATCACACTTTGAGAACATGCCATGAAGTAGAAGGATTCCCAGTATACTCAGAACGAACTTCTTGTTATCTCGGGGCAATTTCTGATATTTGTTTTTCTCTGCAGGGAGATTGTCTCGGGTTTATTCTTGCACAAAAACGGTTTTTGCATCATCATCATGCGCTATTACGAGCGTGTGATATCTCTTCCGTTCTTGATGACCGCATATTGGCTTCGGTCAGTTCAGAACAGCTTCTGCCTCTTCCGAAATCATGCTTCACATACGAGCAGATGAAAATGAAGCTTGTGAAATCGCAAGAGGGGGATATATTGGGGATGCTGGAAGATGTATACTTTTGTTTGGACAGGGGCATAATCGTAGCATATGAACTCTCGGACGGTTTCTTTTCTGACCTGGCGGGAAGCAAGCGCCAGATCCAAAGAGCGGATTCGCTTGTCGAGGTGCGGAAAGACGAGATCGTTCTGAACGGATAGAGGTGTGAGATATGCTTATATGCCCGAATTGCAAAAGTAAGGATATCGGGAAAATCGGCGTGAACCAATATTATTGCTGGGACTGTTTTATTGAACTGACTGTGGCGAAAGGGAAGATTGCAACTCATCAGGTGGAAGAAGACGGAACGTTAAGCAGCTTGGATGATTTGTTTTCTGAGGATGAACGCAGCATCAATTTTTAATCATGAAAGGAGATGCGCAGGATGAATCGGACGATGACTTCTCTTTTGGCAATGGGAGCCGGAGCTCTCGTGTACCGAATGGCGACTCAATCTGACATGCTGAATAATCGAAGCATGAAGCGGATGAGAAGAAGAATGATGAAAATGTTTTAATGCAAAAAGGATACTCTCTAAAGAGTATCCTTTTCTATATTTGCCGGACAGAAAGGAAGTAATTGACTGCCACATACATAAGTGCCGTAAGTAAAAAGATCGAAAAAAATAACCACCGTCTGATCAGTTCGGGCAGAGCAATCACAACAGCAAGCGATGTATCTAATGGGCGGAACCATGCAGCGAAGCGCTTGCGGCATGAAAATAACAAAGTCAGTGTAGCTCAGCCCGGTGGAGCACGACGCTTCTATCAGCCGCTTCGGGTAATTTCAGATAGCATAGCGGATTTAAAAACACACTAAACGATCTGAAAAAATGTCCACAACTTATGACTGGCTGAAAACATAAAAGAATAATTCTGTGTAAACCTCAAAAGATATAGGTGAGGTGAAAGCAGATGCTTCAAAAACCGGTGCAGCTTTTGTTATGGGTGGCCATTTGTTTGCTGGTTCTGTTAACAGTCTACGTCTTTTTTATGCTTGATATGTTATGGACACCCTTTTGGTACGTCATAAAAACGATCTTTATTCCCTTGATTATTTCCATTTTTATATCTTATTTATTGCTTCCGGTCACAGAATGGCTGCATGGCAAAGGATTGCCTAGGACTTTGAGCATCTTGGTGATTTATGTTCTTTTTTTTGGCGGGATTGGCTGGGCGCTGTATAAGGGGGTGCCTGTTCTCATCGTGCAGCTGACGGAGTTGTCAGAAAATATACCGATGTTTGCCGAAACGTATAATGGGCTCCTTCTTCATGTGCATAACCATACAGATGATTGGCCTGATGGTATGCATCACCGTATAGATAAAATGATCAGCCAGACGGAGGCGTTTTTTGCTGGAACGATCGAGGGTGCGATCAGCGGAATCCGAAACGTGCTTGATTATTTCTTAATTGCGGCAACCATCCCTTTTCTTGTGTTTTATATGGTAAAGGACATTGAGCTAATGAAAAAGACGGTATGGTACCTGACTCCGAAGTCGTGGAGAAAGCGTGGCAGCGCCTTTTTGCGCGATGTGGATGACTCTCTTGGAGATTACATCCGCGGGCAGCTTTTGGTCTGCTTGATTCTCGGCGTGATTGCCGGCTTTACGTTCTGGGTATTTGGGCTTCCGTATCCGCTGATACTCGGCCTTATCTCTGGGATCACGAATGTCATTCCGTATTTTGGGCCTTTCATTGGAGCTGTTCCTGCATTGTTAATTGCGATGACGATCTCAGTGAAGGCGGTTCTTGTTGTGGTGATTACGGTGTTTATTCTGCAGTTTATGGAAGGCAATATCCTTAGTCCGTTCATTGTCGGCAGAAGCCTTAAAATGCATCCGGTCGTAATCATGCTTGCGCTCCTCGCCGGAGGGGAGCTTGCGGGAATCGTCGGGATGATTCTGGCTGTTCCTGCGACGGCTGTTTTAAAAGTGATGATGATCCATTTTTTGCGGATGAGGACAGAGCATTGACATTGGCGTGCCGCTTGTCTATAATTTCTCGTAGAATACATACGAATCTCGAGTGACGGATCTGAGTACGCCGAAGCCCTGTTAAAGAGAGAAGCTCCATAAGCTGAAAGGAGCTTTAGCAGAAGATCGGAGGAAGCTAATCCTGAGTGCAGTTAATCACTGCCGCACATCCTGCGTTACAGGGTTTAAGGTGACGGGCGAATGAAGCCCGTAATCAGGGTGGTACCGCGAGACAGCTCTCGTCCCTGTGTAAACGTTGGTTTGCATAGGGGGAGGGCTTTTTTGCTGTCACTGAAGAGAATTTCGATTTTTATAGAGGAGGAAATACAATGAAACACTTAACTTCTGCGGAAGTGCGTCAAATGTTTTTGGATTTCTTTAAAGAAAAAGGGCATGCGGTAGAGCCAAGCGCGTCATTAGTGCCTCATGAGGATCCCTCACTGCTTTGGATCAACAGCGGTGTTGCGACGCTGAAAAAATATTTTGACGGCCGTGTTGTTCCGGAAAATCCAAGAATCGTAAACGCTCAAAAAGCAATCAGAACAAACGATATAGAAAACGTAGGTAAAACTGCGCGCCATCATACTTTTTTTGAAATGCTCGGAAACTTTTCCATCGGCGATTATTTTAAAGAAGAAGCCATTACATGGGCTTGGGAGTTTTTAACGAGCGATAAGTGGATCGGCTTCGACAAAGAGCTTCTCTCAGTTACGGTTCACCCTGAGGATGAAGAAGCGTATGAGTTTTGGGCGAAAAAAATCGGTATTCCTGAAGAAAGAATCATCCGTCTGGAAGGGAACTTCTGGGATATCGGTGAAGGGCCGAGCGGACCGAACACGGAGATTTTCTACGACCGCGGTGAAGCATATGGTAATGATCCAGAAGATCCGGAGCTTTACCCAGGCGGAGAAAACGACCGTTACTTAGAAGTATGGAACCTTGTGTTCTCAGAGTTCAACCATAACCCTGACGGCACGTACACACCGCTTCCGAAGAAGAACATTGATACAGGCATGGGACTTGAAAGAATGGTATCTGTCATCCAGAATGTTCCGACAAACTTTGATACCGATTTGTTTGTTCCGATCATCAAAGCAACAGAATCGATTTCTGGTGAAACATACGGCAAAGACAATGTGAAGGACACTGCGTTTAAAGTGATTGCCGACCATATCAGAACAGTTGCCTTTGCTGTCAGTGACGGGGCGCTGCCGTCAAATGAAGGCCGCGGCTATGTATTAAGACGCTTATTGCGCCGTGCCGTCCGTTATGCCAAAACGATCAACATCCACCGTCCGTTCATGTTTGATTTAGTGCCGGTTGTCGCAGAAATCATGGCTGATTTCTATCCTGAAGTAAAAGAAAAAGCGGATTTCATCGCAAAAGTCATTAAAACCGAGGAAGAACGATTCCATGAGACCCTTAATGAAGGGCTTGCGATCCTGTCAGAAATGATCAAAAAAGAAAAAGACAAGGGCAGCAGCGTCATCTCAGGTGCTGATGTGTTTAAACTGTATGATACGTATGGATTCCCGGTTGAACTGACTGAAGAATACGCAGAAGACGAGAACATGACGGTTGACCATGAAGGCTTTGAGGAAGAAATGAACCAGCAGCGTGAACGGGCAAGAAACGCCCGCCAGGATGTCGGCAGCATGCAGGTGCAGGGCGGCGCATTGCGCGACGTGACCGATGAAAGTACATTTGTCGGCTATTCTCAAACCAAAGCTGATGCCAATGTCATTGTGCTTCTTCAGGACGGCCAATTAATCGAAGAGGCTCATGAAGGCGAAAGCATTCAATTCATTCTTGATGAAACACCGTTCTATGCAGAAAGCGGAGGTCAAATCGGCGACAAGGGCTATCTCCGCAGCGAGCAGGCAGTTGTGAGAATTAAAGATGTCCAAAAAGCGCCGAACGGCCAGCATGTGCATGAAGGTGTTGTGGAGAGCGGTACTGTTCAAAAAGGCTTGCATGTTACTGCTGAAGTTGAAGACCATATGAGAAGCGGCGTCATTAAAAACCACACGGCAACGCATTTATTGCATCAGGCTCTAAAAGATGTTCTTGGAACTCATGTCAATCAGGCGGGCTCTCTTGTAACTGAAAACCGTCTTCGTTTTGACTTCTCACACTTTGGCCAAGTGACAAAAGAAGAGCTTGACCAAATTGAAAGAATCGTAAACGAAAAAATTTGGGCGAGCATCCCGGTCAATATTGATTTGAAACCGATCGCTGAGGCAAAAGAAATGGGTGCGATGGCTCTGTTCGGCGAAAAATATGGCGATATTGTCCGTGTCGTTCAAGTTGGGGATTACAGTTTAGAGCTGTGCGGCGGCTGCCATGTCAGAAATACAGCAGAAATCGGCTTGTTTAAAATCGTTTCTGAATCTGGAATCGGGGCAGGCACAAGACGGATTGAAGCTGTAACGGGGCAAGGCGCTTACGTCGAAATGAACAGCCAGATTTCTGTATTGAAGCAGACTGCTGACGAGCTGAAAACAAATATCAAAGAGGTGCCGAAACGGGTCGCGGCTCTGCAGGCTGAGCTGAAGGAAGCACAAAGAGAAAATGAATCTCTTCTTGCGAAACTAGGCAACGTGGAAGCAGGAGCGATCCTGTCGAAAGTAAAAGAAGTTGGCGGCGTAAACGTGCTTGCGGAAAAAGTTAATGCAAAAGACATGAACCATCTCCGCACAATGGTTGATGAACTCAAAGCAAAGATTGGCTCTGCGGTGATTGTGCTTGGTGCGGTACAAAACGATAAAGTAAATATTTCTGCCGGAGTCACAAAGGACCTTATTGAGAAAGGCCTTCATGCTGGCAAGCTGGTTAAACAAGCTGCGGAAGTTTGCGGCGGAGGCGGCGGAGGCCGTCCGGACATGGCGCAGGCAGGCGGCAAACAGCCGGAAAAACTAGAAGAAGCTTTGGCTTCTGTAGAAGATTGGGTGAAATCCGTTTTATAATTCGCCCATGTAGTGTAGAATGATGGTAAGATTAGGACCCCAGGCTGAACTTTGCCTGCGAATTTGGGAAAGAGGTGCAAAACGGTGAGCTCGTTTGATAAAACGATGAAATTTAATTTCTCCGATGATTCTGCTGAGACTAACGTAAATGAGGTGCTGATTACTGTGTATGACGCGCTTCAGGAAAAGGGCTACAATCCAATCAACCAGATTGTCGGATACTTGCTGTCAGGTGATCCCGCTTATATTCCTAGGCATCGTGACGCTCGCAATTTAATTCGCAAACTTGAAAGAGACGAATTAATCGAGGAATTGGTGAAGTCTTATTTAGAACAGCATAAAGAGGCGTAAATAAAGAATGAGAATATTAGGACTCGATTTAGGAACCAAAACACTCGGTGTAGCTCTGAGCGATGAAATGGGCTGGACTGCTCAAGGCATTGAGACCATAAAGATAAATGAAGCGGAAGGCGATTATGGTTTATCTCGTTTATCTGAACTGATAAAGGACTATACTATAGATAAAATCGTGCTCGGCTTTCCTAAGAACATGAACGGAACAGTCGGCCCGAGAGGCGAAGCCAGCCAAACATTTGCTAAAGTGCTTGAAACAACGTACAATGTTCCTGTTGTGCTGTGGGACGAGCGTCTTACCACAATGGCGGCTGAAAAAATGCTGATTGCAGCTGACGTAAGCAGGCAAAAACGAAAAAAAGTCATTGATAAGATGGCGGCTGTCATGATTTTACAAGGATATCTCGACAGCTTAAATTAAAGCCAGAGGTGAAAAAAATGGAACACGGCGAAAAAAATATTACAATTGTTGACGAGCAAGGAAATGAACAGCTTTGTGAAGTGCTGTTTACATTTGAAAACGAAGAGTTTGGCAAGTCTTATGTATTGTACTACCCAATCGAATCAAAAGATGACGAAGAAGTAGAAATTCTTGCTTCCAGCTTCACGCCAAACGAAGACGGTGAAAACGGTGAGCTATTCCCGATTGAAACTGACGAAGAATGGGATATGATCGAAGAAACACTAAACACATTCCTAGCGGACGAAGACGAAGAATAAGTCATCGTGCCAAACCAAAGCCGGAGCTATACTGCTCCGGTTTTTTTCTGCTTGATGCAGGCCTCTTTCGCCCTTATTTTGTAATAAATTGCCGAAATACAATGAATCATGTAGTATAAGAGCTGATGGGAGGAGACCTAATGTATATCAATCAGCAAAAAAAATCGTTTTTTAATAAAAAAAGAATCATACTGTCTTCCATTGTTGTGCTGTTTCTCATCATTGGCGGGGCATTTTTATATGGGAAATCATTGCTTGAACCTGTTGAAAAAGACAGTAAAACGACAGTGAATATTAACATTCCGAGCGGTTCGTCTGTTTCAGCCATCGCATCGATATTAAAGAAAAATGATGTCATAAAAAGCGAGAAGGCATTTCAGTACTATGTGAAATATAAAGGTGCTTCCGGGTTTCAGGCCGGATTCTATCATCTGAATAAAGGAATGGATTTAGATGCCATTATTCAGAAGCTGACAAGCGGGGCTACAGGCTACGCATTTCAAATCACAGTGACTGAGGGAGCACAGCTGACCCAAATCGCGGCTGCTATTGCTGATGAAACGAAATACTCGAAAAAACAAGTCATAGCGAAGCTGGACGATGAAACCTTTATCAATCAGCTGAAGAAAGAATTCCCGGACACTGTGACAAACGATGTTTTTAATCAAAACATTAAGCACCCGCTTGAAGGGTACCTATTCCCGGCTACATACCCTTTTAACGATCCGGACACATCACTTGAAGACATTATCAAGGAAATGATCAAGCAGACAAATTCTTATGTGGAAACATATAAATCAGAAATGAAGAAAAATAAACTTTCTGTGCATAAGCTGCTGACGATGGCTTCTTTAATTGAAGAAGAAGCGACAGAAAAAGCCGACCGCCATAAAATTGCGAGCGTCTTTTATAACCGCCTGAAAAAGAAAATGCCGCTCCAAACAGATCCGACCGTCCTGTACGCGGCAGGCAAGCATAAAGATCGGGTTCTTTATAAGGATCTGGAAATCGATTCACCATACAATACGTATAAAAACACAGGACTGACGCCAGGACCGATCGCCAATGCCGGCATGTCGTCATGGGAAGCGGCGCTGCATCCGGATAAAACGGACTATCTATACTTCTTGGCCAAATCAAATGGTGAGGTCGTATTTACAAAAACACTAAAAGAGCATAATAAAGCAAAAGAAAAATACATTTCCTCAAAAAATGAGAAATAAAAGGAGAGCAAAAAGCTCTCCTTTTGTTCGCTTTCTGCAAGGTTTTATGATAAAATATATCGGGTTGTTTACCGATGTATCATGATGTATTCAGAGAGTGTCCTGTGCATAAGACTGGGGCACTCCTTTTTAGAACGGGAGGCTGTTTGTAGTGACTGACCGGTATGAACAAATAAATGACTATATAGAAGCATTATTAAAGCCTCGGCCGGATAACGTGAAGAAGCTTGAAGCATATGCAGAAGAACATCATGTCCCGATCATGGAAAAAGCGGGCATGGAGGTGCTGCTTCAAATTTTGTCTCTGAAACAGCCGAAAAAAATACTAGAAATCGGAACGGCCATTGGTTATTCTGCCATTCGAATGGCGCTGGAGCTGCCGTCTGCTGAAATATATACAATTGAACGCAATGAGAAACGGCACGAAGAAGCGGTAAACAATATCAAGGAATTTCAGCTTGATGACCGGATTCATGTTTTTTATGGAGATGCGCTTGAATTAGCTGACGCCGTTCATGTAACTGCGCCTTACGATGTCATTTTTATTGACGCTGCAAAAGGTCAGTATCAAAACTTTTTTCATTTATATGAACCGATGCTTTCACCGGACGGGGTGATTTTAACGGACAACGTGCTGTTTAAAGGTCTGGTGGCAGAGGATTACAGCAAAATAGAACCGAAGAGAAGGCGCAGGCTTATAACAAAAATTGATGAATATAATCATTGGCTGATGAATCATCCGGATTACCAAACTGCGATTGTTCCTGTCGGGGACGGACTTGCGATTAGTAAAAAGAAGAGGTGAACGTCATGAAAAAACCAGAGCTCTTAGTGACGCCGACAAGTACGGCTGACATTTTACCGCTCATACAGGCGGGAGCAACTGCGTTTTTAGTTGGGGAACAGAGATACGGCTTGAGATTGGCCGGAGAGTTTTCTCGTGAAGATGTAACGAAAGCCGTAGAGATTGCCCACAAAGAAGGGGCAAAAGTATACGTTGCTGTAAATGCAATTTTCCATAACGATAAAGTGGGTGAGCTTGGCGAATATCTGGCTTTCTTAGCGGAAGCCGGTGTCGATGCAGCGGTATTCGGCGATCCTGCCGTGCTGATGGCTGCCCGTGAATCTGCGCCTGATCTGAAGCTTCATTGGAGTACAGAAACAACAGGCACCAACTACTATACATGCAACTACTGGGGACGCAAGGGCGCGGCGCGTTCTGTGCTTGCCAGAGAATTAAACATGGATAGCATTGTCGAAATGAAAGAAAATGCTGAAGTCGAAATTGAAATCCAGGTGCATGGAATGACGTGCATGTTCCAATCGAAGCGTTCTTTGATTGGAAACTATTTTGAATATCAAGGCAAAGTCATGGACATTGAAAGAAAGAAAAAAGAATCTGGCATGTTTTTGCACGATAAAGAACGTGATAATAAATATCCGATTTTCGAAGATGAAAACGGCACTCATATTATGAGCCCGAACGATGTGTGCATCATTGATGAGCTCGAGGAATTGATAGATGCCGGAATTGATTCCTTCAAAATTGACGGTGTCCTGAAAACGCCTGAATACTTAATAGAAGTCACCAAAATGTACAGAGAAGCAATTGATTTGTGCGTGGAAGACCGTGACGAATACGAAGCGAAAAAAGAAGACTGGATTGAACGCATTGAAAGCATCCAGCCAGTGAACAGAAAAATCGATACCGGATTCTTCTTCAAGGAAACGGTTTATTAATCAAAAGGAGGTTAAGCTATGACTGCCGTAAATGATAAAATATCCACAATCGTCAATGGTAAGCGTGTGATTACGAAAAAGCCGGAGCTTCTCGCACCTGCGGGTAATCTTGAAAAGCTGAAAATCGCTGTTCATTACGGAGCGGACGCGGTCTTTATCGGAGGACAGGAATACGGGCTGCGCTCGAATGCCGATAACTTTACGATCGAAGAAATCGCAGAAGGCGTTGAATTCGCGAAGAAATATGGCGCGAAGATTTATGTAACAACGAATATTTTCGCTCATAATGAAAACATGGACGGGCTTGAAGACTATCTAAAAGCGCTTGGAGATGCCAACGTTGCCGGCATCATTGTGGCGGATCCGCTTATTATCGAAACATGCCGCAGAGTGGCGCCGAATGTTGAGGTTCACTTGAGCACACAGCAGTCTCTTTCAAACTGGAAGGCTGTCCAGTTCTGGAAGGAAGAAGGTCTTGATCGCGTCGTGCTGGCACGTGAAACAAGCGCTCTTGAAATCAGAGAAATGAAAGAAAAGGTAGATATCGAAATCGAATCCTTCATTCACGGCGCAATGTGTATTGCATATTCCGGTCGCTGTGTGCTGAGCAATCACATGACAGCGCGGGATTCCAACCGCGGAGGCTGCTGCCAGTCATGCCGCTGGGATTATGATCTCTACCAAACAGACGGTGCCAACGCCGTTGCTTTGTATGGTGAAGAAGATGCACCATTTGCGATGAGCCCGAAAGATTTGAAGCTGATTGAATCCATTCCGAAAATGATCGAAATGGGAATAGACAGCTTAAAGATTGAAGGCCGCATGAAATCCATTCACTATGTAGCAACTGTTGTCAGCGTATACCGTAAAGTAATTGATGCTTATTGCGCTGATCCAGAGAACTTTGTGATTCAAAAAGAATGGCTTGAAGAGCTTGATAAGTGCGCCAACCGGGACACTGCGACAGCTTTCTTTGAAGGAACGCCAGGCTATGAAGAGCAAATGTTCGGCGAGCACGCCAAAAAAACGACATATGATTTTGTCGGCTTAGTGCTGAATTATGATGAAGACACACAAATGGTCACGCTTCAGCAGCGCAATTTCTTCAAAAAAGGCGACGAAGTGGAATTTTTCGGTCCGGAAATCGAAAACTTTACACATACGATTGAAACCATTTGGGACGAAGACGGAAATGAGCTAGATGCTGCCCGCCATCCCCTGCAAATTGTCAAATTCAAACTAGACAAAAAGATTTATCCGAGCAACATGATGAGAAAGGGGAAGTAACAGCCCATGGGTAAGAATCCAGTAGTCATTGGAATCGCAGGAGGTTCCGGTTCAGGAAAAACGAGTGTCACACGGTCCATTTATGAACAATTTAAAGGACACTCGATTTTAATGATCCAGCAGGACCTTTATTATAAAGACCAAAGCCATCTTCCGTTTGAAGAAAGGCTGAACACAAACTATGATCATCCGCTTGCGTTTGATAATGACTATTTAATCGAGCATATTCAGGATCTATTGAATTATCGCCCGATTGAAAAGCCGATCTATGATTATAAGCTGCACACCCGTTCAGAAGAAACGGTTCACGTAGAGCCAAAGGATGTTATTATCCTTGAAGGCATTCTTGTGCTTGAAGACAAAAGGCTTCGTGATCTGATGGATATCAAGCTTTACGTTGATACGGACGCTGACTTGCGTATCATCAGACGGATTATGAGGGATATTAATGAGCGCGGACGCTCTATTGATTCTGTCATTGAACAATATGTGTCAGTGGTCCGTCCGATGCATAATCAATTCGTCGAGCCGACAAAACGATACGCTGATATTATTATCCCGGAAGGCGGACAGAATCACGTCGCAATTGATCTGATGGTCACAAAAATTCAAACCATTCTTGAACAAAACGCGATTTTGTAATACCATAGCATAGACATAAATAACTCTGACCATATTATGTATAGGCAGGAAGGGAATGTGCGAATTCCCTTCTTTCCCTGTTTATAAACGCGAAATATTTGCAGAACGACAAGATTCAGTTTAAGATAAACAGTACCTATATGGGAGAGAAGAACGAGGACTGCCCTGTGTTCTCATTCTTGTATTTTTTAGTTTATGCTCTCATACATAATCGAAGATGTTGAGGGACAACCAGAAGGAGTGAAGGGACATGGCACAAGAGAAAGTTTTTCCTATGACTGCAGAAGGAAAACAGAAACTTGAACAAGAATTAGAATATTTGAAAACGGTTAAACGAAAAGAAGTAGTAGAGCGCATCAAAATTGCGAGAAGCTTCGGAGACCTTTCCGAGAACTCTGAATACGATTCAGCGAAAGAAGAGCAGGCATTTGTAGAAGGCCGCGTGACGACTCTTGAAAATATGATTCGCAATGCGAAAATCATTGAAGATGACGGCGGCTCTAACGTAGTCGGCTTGGGTAAAACCGTCACTTTCGTCGAACTGCCTGACGGTGATGAAGAATCATATACGATCGTCGGAAGCGCTGAAGCTGATCCGTTTGAAGGGAAAATCTCAAACGATTCACCGATCGCAAAAAGCCTTTTAGGCAAAAAAGTAGACGAAGAAGTCACAGTTCAAACACCGGGCGGAGAAATGCTCGTGAAAATTGTGAAAATTTCATAATATCTGTTTAGCAGCGAAACACCTCGTCCACAATGTGGGTGAGGTGTTTTTTTATGATGATATCGAAACGAATGAAGCTGGCAGTCATCGCTTTTTTGATTGTGTTTTTTCTGCTTCTGCTGAGGCTTGCGGAAATCCAGCTGTTCTTCACAGAATCATTTTCTAAAAAGAAAATCAATTTGATTCAAGAAAGTGTGAAACAGCGAACGGAGGAAGTGCTCATTTCTGATGGAAGAGGCTCTTTTTTAGATCGGAACGGGCGGGCGCTGACAGGCCAAAGCGAGCCTGCGGTTGTTTTGTTCCCTTTTCTGCTGACACAGGATTGGCCGATCAAAAAAGTTGCGGACATCCTCGGCATGTCTGAAGACGATTTGCGCCAGACACTAGGTAAGGCAAAAAAACCGGTCATTTTGCAGCAAAAGAAAATCAAAACACTTTCAAAACAATCTATCACAAAAATCAATTCTTTGAAATATCCCGGCATTTACGGCGTATATATGGAGAATGAAGACAAGCCAAGCCTTGCTTCACATACGATAGGGAGCACGAATCAAGATCCGGCACTGCTCCGAAAGAAATATCCTGACAAGGAGAACCTTCCGATTACGACAGAAATCGGAACAACCGGTTTAGAACGGACATTTGATGAATTTTTGCTTCCGGAACAAGACACAAAACTTTTATATCATGTGGACGGAAAGGGAAACCCTTTGTTTGGCATGGACGTCAAATATACAGCTGAAGCCAATACATTTTATCCGCTCCAGGTCAAAACAACGATCGATCAAAGCATTCAAAAAGCGATGGAGGAGGTATTGGATGAACAGGGGCTGAAAAAAGGAGGAGCTGTGCTGCTGGACATCGAAAATAGCAGCGTTTCGGGTATTGTAAGCAAACCTAATGCGGATGTGTCCCGGCAAAATACACTTCAAAATTATATGCTGACGCCAATCTATCCCGGATCAGTTTTTAAAACAGTTATTGCAGCGGCAGCAATCGAAAATAATACGGTGAAGCCGAGCCAAACCTTTAATTGCAATTTAAACCTGTACGGGGAACCGGGGGACGACAAAGGAACCTTGTCTTTTGATGAAAGTTTTGCCCAAAGCTGCAATTACACATTTACGAGTCTTGCAGAACAATTAATGAAAAAAGACAGCTCGGTTATTGAAGATATGTCTGAGAAGCTGGCTCTCACTGATCGGGCAGGCTGGGAGGGAAAGCTGTACCACGAAACCGATTTCCGTCAGCTGTATAACGAAAAAAGCGGCGTGATATGGGGGGACGAAAAAGACAAATCAGTCAAAAAAGCCATTGCGCAAACAGCGATTGGGCAGAAAAATGTAAAGGTAACACCGCTCGAGGTAGCCAATATGATGGCGACAATCGCCCGCGGCGGAGAAAAACGGCAGGTGAAAATTGCCGAACAAATTGAGTATAAGAATGGCACAACGCTCGTTACGTTTAAAGATCAGAAGCTTAAAGGAGAAACGATAGACAAATATACGTCACAGCAGCTTCAAAAAATGCTGCGGCGGGTGGTAGAATCTCCTTCCGGAACGGGCAGAAGGTTTCAAGATCTTCCGTATACTGTAGCAGGGAAGTCGGGCACAGCCCAGACAGGCAAGCTTTCAAAAGAGAAAGAAACGCTTTATGAAAAATGGTTTGCCGGATACTTTCCCGCGGATAAGCCGAAATACGCTCTTGTTGTTTTACACATGGATACACCGGGAGATAAGGCTCTGACAAATTCAGTGTTTTATGATATTGTTAAAAAAGTACACGAAATTGAAATCAATCAGAAATAGAACAACTTCTCAGCACATGTTAAAATATATGCTGAGCCAAGAGGGATAAAGGAGTGCAGAATTATTGAGCAATAATCAATCTCGTTATGAAAACCGTGATAAGCGCAGAAAAGCCAATTTAGTGCTTAACATTTTAATCGCAATCGTATCCATACTAATTGTCGTAGTAGCAGCGAATCTCTTCATTAACAGTCCTTCTAGCAAAGATGTCAGCAAGGATTCTGAAACAACACAAAAACAAGAATCTCCGGCTTCAGGAAAGACGGAAAAGAAATCGGATGAGGATATAAAAGACAGCAAGAAAGATACTTCTGACAGCGAAAAGGATTCTGAGAAGTCTTCAGATTCTGATTCAGATTCCAAAAAAGATGATTCTTCTTCTAAAAAAGATGACTCTGACTCAGATTCAGCAGGTGACGGGCTTAAAGATGCAAAAGTTACAGAAGGCGGCTCATCAAGCGATGTGGAAAAAACGTATGAAAATTCTGACTGGAAAGCAGTCGGAACTGAGCAGACAGGCGAGCATGCCGCTACTTATGATTCAAGCTCACAAGACTGGGCTGAGATGCTAAAAGCCATTTCATATGCAACAGGTGTCTCAACAGATAACATGACGGTGCTCTGGCTCGGAAATAACGGCAGCCCTCAGGACGCCAAAGGCAAGATTTTAGACAAGGCGACTGGGAATAAATATCAAGTCACGATTACATGGGTTGATAAAAAAGGCTGGAAGCCGACAAAAGTAGAAAAGCTAAAATAAACAAAAGCAGCCGGGCTATAACCGGCTGCTTTTGTTTTAGGCTTCTGCTGCGAAATGAACCACCGCGCTATACAATATTCTTCCTTCTGCCACAGCAGTTTGGTGTGAAACAGATTTCACCCGGAGCATGATGGCTTTATGTTTTCAATTTGTGTATTGATTTTCTTTTCAAGCTCCTGCAATGAAGCCGCTTCAAAAAATTCCACTTTGTCTTTAATCAGATCTAATTGAAAATTCATGTCTTGACCCTCCAGCTTTCACAAGTCATATGAAGTATAAGCTTTTTTGCAGTCTTTGCGCAATATGAGATGGCATAAAATACACAAAGTGTTTTAGTACCTGCTTTTCAGAAGATGTGGTATGATAGGAACTGTTCCATCGTTAATTCATAGTATACTTATAGGAATTATTAAATATGGAGTGTGACAAATATGGGACGTGAATTTATCCCTCTCTTTGAAGATTGGGCAGCAACTTATGATCAAACAGTACAAGGCTTTGATATTCAGTATAAAGAAGCGTTCAGAGGCTACGATCATATCCTTGATGCCATCGTCAGCAAATCTGGAATGCACGTGTTAGAATTTGGCCCGGGGACCGGGAATTTGACAGCAAAGCTGCTTGATGCGGGCAAAACTGTATTTGGAATCGAACCTTCTCCAGCAATGCGTAAACTGGCTTCTGACAAGCTTTCAGGCAGAACGGAAATCGTAGACGGAGACTTCTTGACATTCCCTAAGCCGCCATTTCAGGCTGATACCATTGTCAGTTCATACGCTTTTCATCATTTAACCGACGAAGAAAAGCGGGCCGCCATAAAGCAATATGGCAAATACCTTCATTTGCATGATAAAATAGTGTTTGCCGATACCGTCTTTGAAGATGCGCAAGCGTATCAACAGGCTATCGATAAAGCCCGTTCACAAGGCTTCTATCAGCTTGCAAATGATTTAGAGACAGAACATTATCCTACATTGGATGCGTTGAAAGAGATGTTTACAGCTGAAAGTTTTGCAGTCCAATTCACTCAGCAAAACGACTTCGTGTGGATAATGGAGGCGATCAAACGGTAAAATGAAGGGAATGTGAATAGATGAAACTAGCAGTCATCGGAGCAATGGAAGAGGAAGTTACCATCCTAAGAAACAAACTTGAAAATGCAAAAACAGAAACAATCGCACACTGTGAATTTACAACTGGCGAATATGAAGGAACTGAAGTGATTCTTCTAAAATCAGGAATTGGAAAAGTGAATGCTGCTATCAGCACGACGCTTTTGCTTGACCGTTACAAGCCTGATTATGTGATTAACACAGGCTCAGCGGGCGGATTTCATCATACATTGAATGTAGGAGATGTCGTCATTTCCACTGACGTTCGCCACCATGATGTAGACGTAACGGCTTTTGACTATGAATACGGGCAAGTGCCAGGTCTTCCGGCTGCTTATCCGGCGGATGAAAAGCTGATCAGCATCACGGAAGAAGCGGTTTCCGAACTCGACGGCATTCAGGTTGCAAAAGGAACGATTGCAACAGGCGATTCTTTTATGAACGATCCGAAGCGGGTTGAAGAGGTGCGTGCGAGATTTTCTGATCTATACGCGGTTGAAATGGAGGCTGCGGCAGTGGCTCAGGTGTGCCATCAATTTAAAACGCCGTTTGTCGTCATCAGAGCGTTATCAGATATCGCAGGAAAAGAATCACATGTTTCATTTGACCAATTTTTAGAGCAGGCGGCTGTCAATTCAACAGAGCTTGTGTTAAAGGTGATCAAACGCATTCATTAAAACGGAGGCATGTTCTCCTCCGTTTTTTCTAAAAACAACCTCTAATAAGGAGGAGGACATACATGACAGTGATTACGGACATTACCGAGCTGATTGGGAATACACCGCTTCTCCGCTTAAAGAACTTTGATGTTCCAGAAGGAGTCGCGGTGTATGCCAAGCTTGAAATGATGAATCCCGGCGGAAGCATCAAAGACAGACTGGGAGATATGCTGATTCGTGACGCGCTCGATTCAGGCAAGGTAAAGCCCGGCGGAGTGATTATAGAAGCGACGGCAGGCAATACAGGGATCGGCCTTGCGCTAAGTGCCAGAAAATATGGGTTGAAAGCGATTTTCTGTGTCCCGGAACATTTCAGCACAGAGAAGCAGCAAATTATGCAGGCGCTTGGAGCATCAATCATTCATACCCCGCGTGAGGACGGAATGCAGGGCGCAATTCAAAAAGCCATGCAGCTGGAGACTGAGATTGAAAATTCTTATTGTGTTTTGCAATTTAAAAACCGAGTAAATCCATCGACTTACTATAAGACGCTTGGACCTGAAATATGGGAAGCGCTTGACGGGAATATTCATACGTTTGTCGCCGGGGCAGGATCAGGGGGCACGTTTGCAGGAACAGCTTCCTACTTGAAAGAAAAAAATCCAGCAGTCAAAACGGTGATTGTTGAACCGGAGGGTTCGATTTTAAACGGAGGAGAGCCTCATGCTCATAAAACCGAGGGCATCGGCATGGAGTTCATTCCCGATTATATGAATAAGAATCACTTTGACGAGATCTACACCGTAACAGATGAGAATGCGTTTAGACTTGTGAAAGAAGCGGCAGAAAAAGAAGGCCTGCTGATCGGAAGCTCTTCAGGTGCAGCGCTTTATGCAGCATTGGAGGAAGCGAAAAAAGCATCCGCGGGAACTAACATTGTTACTGTATTTCCTGACAGCAGCGATCGATATATCAGCAAACAAATATACGAAGGGGGCATCTGATATGAAGAAAAAAACAATGATGATACATGGCGGAATCACAGGTGATGAGAAAACAGGCGCAGTTTCCGTGCCCATTTATCAAGTAAGCACGTACAAACAGCCGAAAGCAGGGCAGCATACAGGCTACGAGTATTCAAGAACGGCCAATCCGACTCGAACCGCTCTCGAATCACTTGTGACAGAACTGGAAGACGGGGAAGCAGGTTATGCGTTCAGCTCAGGAATGGCTGCCATTACAGCAGTTATGATGCTGTTTAACAGCGGAGATCATGTCGTGTTGACTGATGATGTGTACGGCGGAACATACCGCGTGATGACAAAGGTGCTTAACCGTCTTGGCATTGAATCAACATTTGTCGATACGAGCAGCAGAAAAGAAGTTGAAAAAGCAATTCGTCCTAACACAAGAGCCATTTATATTGAGACACCGACAAACCCGTTGCTCAAAATCACCGACTTGACGCTCATGGCGGATATCGCAAAAAAATCAGGAGTACTGCTTATCGTAGACAATACCTTTAACACGCCTTATTTTCAGCAGCCGCTTACTTTAGGCGCTGATATCGTGCTTCATAGTGCGACAAAATATCTTGGCGGACACAGTGATGTCGTCGGAGGTTTAGTTGTAACAGCCTCGAAAGAGCTTGGAGAAGAGCTGCATTTTGTGCAAAACTCCACAGGCGGTGTGCTCGGCCCTCAAGATTCCTGGCTTTTGATGAGAGGAATCAAAACGTTGGGACTCAGAATGGAAGCGATCGATCAAAATGCGCGGAAAATCGCAAGCTTTCTTGAGAATCACCCTGCTGTCCAAACGTTATATTATCCCGGTTCTTCAAATCATCCCGGACATGAGCTTGCAAAAACGCAAGGATCTGGCTTCGGCGGCATGATCTCCTTTGATATCGGCAGTGAAGAACGGGTAGATGCGTTTTTAGGAAATCTGAAACTGTTTACCATTGCTGAAAGCTTGGGGGCGGTTGAAAGCTTAATTTCTGTTCCGGCTAGAATGACACACGCCTCTATTCCGAGAGAACGCCGGCTTGAGCTCGGCATTACGGAAGGCTTGATCAGAATTTCTGTGGGAATTGAAGATGCGGAAGATTTGCTGGAAGATATTGGCCAAGCGCTTGAAAATATATAACAAATGGATAGAATTACTTTCTCTGTAAGTCGCCGGATTATATTATAATAGTCGTATACTATGAATCTGGCAGGTGATTCTTTTGAATAAAAATAGAATGAAATCTTTAAAAGAAGACTACAAGCATTTTGCTTTTACATTGCTTGCAGTCAGTACTTTTTTATATATAGGCGCAGTTCTCCCTGATCAAGGCTTAACATTAGGCCAGAAATCGACTATGTTTTTAGCGGATTGCGTATTTTTAGCCGGTGCCTTCTTTTGCGCTGACCGTTCACTTATTTACAAGAAGCGTTTGGAAGAAGCCGACGAATAAAAAACAGCCATCATCGCGATGGCTGTTTTTTTGTTATTTTTCTCGAAGTTCTTTTCCCATGCCTTTTAAAAACTGAAGGCCGAAGCCGACGGCTCTGTTGATGTCAGGGTCGTTCATTGCTTTTAACAGGTCGAGAACCCCGACTTTCTTGTCTTCTTTTAAAAAGCTTTGTGCCTGTTCAGTCCCAGCCATTACGCTTTCTAAAAGCTTTGCTGTAAACTCAGGGTCGGCTTTTGTCAATGCGCCTCCGGCGGCCATCATCGTGTTGATGAGGTTGGTGACAGGCTCACGGGAAACCTGGCCAAGCGCAATCTTGGCAATGTCTTCCTTCGCTCTGAGCATGCTTGTTGCCGCGTCAAAAATTCCTAGATCATTGAGTTCATTCATTAACGTCATCGTTTTAGAGACGGCGTCCTCGTTTTCCGCCAGCAGCTCTTTCAGTTCTTCTATTTTTTCAAGCTTCATTTGCTCGGCTGTTTTTGTTTCTTTTTTGATCGTCGTAATGGGAGTGGCCATTCGTTTTCCTCCTATCGGTTAATCAGTCAGATGGACATAGCCCGGGCGGTTCCATTTTCTTTCTGCTTCGACTCCGTTTTGCGGGTGCCGTTTTTTGTTGCGCGGATTTGTTTTCGGAAGCGGCGCTGTTTCACAGCCGCCAAGCACTTCCATGCGGACCTTTGTCTGTTTATAAGCAGGCGTGTTCGTCCGTTTATCAGCTGCAGGCCCCGTCAAGAAGTTAATCGCTGACTCCTTATCAGTTGAGTTCATTGGCAGATAGAGTTCATTTTTCCGTACCCGATCTGTGATCAGCGCGTTCAATTTGACTGCTCCGAACGGAGAAACGAGGCGTACAAGCGAACCGTCACAAACACCTCGCTCTTGTGCAAGCTCAGGTGAGATTTCAACGAATACATTCGGCACTTTAGCTTGGATGCCTTTCGATTTATTTGTCATGTTTCCTTCGTGGAAATGCTCCAGCATACGGCCATTATTGATATGAAGATCATATTCCTCTGGAAATGCCGCTGGCTCAGTCCAATCAGAAAGGGCAAAGCGGGCTTTTTTGTCAGGGAAATTAAATCCGTCTTCATACAGAAGCGGTGTGCTTTCACCTGTGAAGCTGCCCCATAGGAAGCTGTTCCAGCCTTCTAGCACCTCATAGCTTGCTTTGGCAAACAGAGGAGAAAGACTCGCCATTTCAGAGAAAATGTCACTTGGATGGCTGTAATTCCAATTCGCTCCTAAACGGTTTGCCACCTCTTGAATAATCCACCAGTCCGGCTTTGCGTCACCAAGCGTCGGAAGCGCCTGATACAATCGCTGCACACGGCGTTCTGTGTTGGTGAATGTTCCGTCTTTTTCAAGTGAAGGAGTGGCCGGCAAGACGACATCCGCATATTGGGCTGTTCTTGACAGGAAGATGTCCTGTACCACGAAGAAATCAAGGCTAGATAAAATATCATGCACATGGTTCGCGTTTGAATCGACCAATGCCATATCCTCACCGACAAGATACATGGCCTTCATTTTGCCTTCTTCAATGGCATGAAGCATTTGAATATTATCTAAACCAGGCTTTCCATCAATCTCAACACCATATGCTTCTTCAAATTTAGCGCGGGCTTTGTCATCTGTAATATGCTGATATCCCGGCAGCCAGCCAGGCAATGTTCCCATATCACAAGCGCCTTGCACGTTATTGTGTCCGCGCAGAGGATAAGCGCCTGCACCCGGACGGCGATAGTTGCCCGTAGCGAGAAGCAGGTTTGATATGGCTGCTGATGTATCAGAACCGCCTGTATTTTGTGTGACACCCATTCCCCAAAGGACACAAGTGCCGTCAGCATCACGGATCATTTCAGCGATTTGAATGATGTTTTCTTTTGAAAGGCCTGTGATGAGTTCTGCATAATCAAGCGTATACGTTTTAAGGGTTTCTTTATAATCTTCAAAGTAATTGACGTTCTCCTCAATAAACGCCTGATCGTGCCAGCCTTGGTCGATCATATATTTCGTAACAGCCATCAGCCAAACTTGGTCTGTGCCTTGTTTAGGGCTGATGAACAGATCAGATCGCTCAGCCATTTCATTTTTACGCAGGTCGGCAACAATCAGTTTTTGACCGTGAAGCTTGTGCGCCCGTTTGACGCGTGTTGCAAGCACCGGGTGTCCTTCTGCCGGATTGGCCCCGACGATGATGACAAGACCGGCTTTGGCGATATCTTTAATCGTGCCGGCGTCACCGCCCATGCCGACAGTGCGGAACAATCCGTCTGTGGCAGGAGACTGACAGTAGCGTGAACAGTTATCGACGTTGTTTGTTTCAAATACCTGACGCGCTAGCTTTTGGATGACGTAGTTTTCTTCATTCGTAATTTTAGAAGAAGAGATAAACCCGACAGAGCCTTTACCGTACTGCTCTTTAATTGATCCTAGTCTGCTTGCGACAAGATCGAGGGCCTCTTCCCAAGAAGATTCCACAAAAGCTCCGTTTTTACGGATTAAAGGCTTTGTGATCCGCTCTTCAGAATTGACGAAATCCCAGCCGAATTTCCCTTTGACACATGTGGAAATCGCGTTAACCGGAGCATCAGAAACAGGCTGGATCTTTAGAATATCCCGGCCTTTTGTCCATACTTCAAACGAACATCCGACACCGCAGAACGTACATACAGTTTTTGTTTTTTTCGTTCTCGTTTCTCGCATTGCCGCTTCAACTTCCGAAATGGCAAAAATGCTGCCATATCCCGGTTCAACGTTTTTCACGAGGTCAATCATCGGCTCCATAACGTCCTCTTTAATGTCTGTCATAAAGCCAGCCTGCCCGAGCATTGATTTTTCCATCAGTGCATTACATGGACATACTGTGACACACTGACCGCAGCTGACACAAGAAGATTCATTGATCGGAACTCCCTCATCCCAAATCACGCGAGGGCGTTCGCGTTCCCAATCGATTGAGAGTGTTTCATTTACCTGAAGGTTTTGACAGACTTCAACACACTGGCCGCAGGCAATACATTGGTTTGGATCATAGCGGTAAAAAGGATGAGACATATCAACCGCGCAAGAAGGATCTTCTTTTGGCGTATACGGGTATTTTTGATGCTCAATCCCCATCATTTCCGCTGTATTGTGCAGCGTACAGTTCCCATTGTTGTTATCGCAAACCGTACAATACAGCAAATGGTTTTCAAGAAGGCGGTCCATCGCCTCGGTTTGCGCTTCTTTCACTCGATTTCCCGAAAGATCAATTGACATTCCGTTTTCCGCGACCGTCGCGCATGAACGAACCAGCTTGCCATTTGCTTCTACAATGCAAGTATCACAAGTTTGAATCGGATCAACCTCTGGTACATGGCAAATCTGCGGGTATTCAATTCCGTTTTCATTTAAAATATCTAAAATTGTGGCCCCTGCTCGTGCTTGAATTTCTGTTCCGTCTACACGGATACTGATCGACTTACCGTCCATCATATTCATATTCCCCTCCATCTTTCTTTCACGAAGTCAAAAAAAGCCATGTATAGATACACCTGTCCTTAATTCTAAGAAGGTGTAAACACACATGGCGGAATAGTTCACTAGCAAGTCTTACTAACAGACCAATCCTTGATTTTTATAAAACGATAGACTCATAACAAGATCCTATTACAAATCCATCAACACTGCTTTTATTATAAAGTGATATTTATTATAATACAATATGGCAGGAAAATTTTAACCAAGTTAAATGTCCTAAGGGGAACCGGGAAAAGCCTTTATAAGGCAATATCGGAAGGGGTAATCAGCATGTCTAAAAAAATTCACGAATTCAATGATATCATTCGAAAGCTTCGCAAAGAATTGTTCGGAAAAGGGCCTGAGCGAATTCATACTGTATTTGTAGAAAACATGGCAGTTTCAACGCTATACGGAAATCTGAGTGCAAGCGAGCAGTTTATCGCCCGTACGCCTGAAGGAAGAGAGATGGTACATGCGGCCCGGACAAGCCTGATTCAAGACCTTTATTCCAAACAAACGCCGGAAGGAATGGAGGAACTTATGGGAGCTAAGCTAGTCCATTTGTTTTCTGATATTAAAATTGAGGAAAACATCGCTGTATCTGTATTTGTTTTTGACCGAAAAATAGATGATCAAAAAGAAGCTGTGCAAAGCTAGCATATTTGCCATTGACACAAATTTGTCACATTTGATATGATGTTGCTACAGTTATAGAAGGCTAAAGCAATGGAATGTATGCACGAACTGTATATATTCTCTTTCAATATCTTACATACTGCTTGATATTGTTGTATGGGTATGCATACAAGTTAGGCAGCATTCAAACGCCTGGTTTGACACAGGTTATTTGAGTGCTGCCTTTTTTATTGCCTTTCTTGCATAACTGTTAGAAAAGAAGAAGTATGGAGGCGTTTTATTATGGCTTTTCGAAAACCGGATGAAATAGCGGAAGCAGCAATAGAAGCAGGGATGAAAAAAATAAAGCTCCCGCTGCCGTCACTGCTTGTGCTGGGGTTTTTAGGCGGCGCATTTATCGCACTTGGGTATTTGCTTGATATCAGGGTGATCGGTGATCTTCCGAAAGAATGGGGGAGCCTGTCCAGTTTGATCGGTGCAGCAGTATTTCCAGTCGGTCTAATCCTTGTCGTTCTCGCTGGCGCTGAACTGATCACAGGAAATATGATGTCAGTTGCGATGGCGTTATTTTCGAGAAAAATATCAGTAAAAGAGTTGGCGATTAACTGGGGAATCGTCACAGTTATGAACTTAATCGGCGCATTGTTTGTTGCGTACTTTTTTGGGCATTTGGTTGGATTGACTGAAACAGGTCCTTATTTAGAAAAAACGGTTGCCGTTGCCCAAGGAAAACTCGATATGAGCTTTGGAAAGGTTCTCATTTCCGGCATCGGCTGTAACTGGCTTGTATGTCTTGCAGTGTGGCTTTCTTTCGGCGCCCAAGACGCAGCAGGTAAAATCCTTGGCATCTGGTTCCCAATTATGGCTTTTGTGGCTATCGGATTTCAGCACGTTGTCGCCAACATGTTTGTGATCCCTGCTGCCATTTTTGCAGGCTCGTTCACGTGGGGGCAGTTTATCGGAAACATCATTCCTGCTTTTATCGGCAATGTCATCGGCGGAGCTGTATTTGTCGGACTCATTTATTTTATTGCATATCATAAGAAAGACCGCTCCAGAAAAGAAATGAAGCAGGTATCATGAGCAACGGGCAAAACCATTCGATGATTTGCACAATTTCAGTCCATTTTTAGAAAAAGATGTTTACAAAATGGAATTTGGTGGATATACTTACAAAGTAAGAAAAAAGAGCAAAGGAGGCTGAACCAAAATGACAATGAGACAACGACGTCAACCTGTACGTGATACACAAGGAAAAGTTCATGGTTTATTCAGCCTGTGGAAGAGTTCGTGTCCTTCCTTAACCGATGCTTATCGCACGCATTAAATTCGGAATAGTCGGACATACGCAACTCCCCGCAGGCAGTAGAGGCATTGGTGTCTTCTTTTGTCTGCGGTTTTTATTTGCCCGCGGCAGAAGGATTGATGCTGCGGGCTATTTCGCTTGGTGCGGACTTTGAAAGGGGGTGAGCATATGACGATTAACCTATTCTTTTTAACGTTAACGATAAAAAAACGGTTTAAGAGCCTGGAAGAATTCGAACGAGAACAGCAGATTGAGCAGATTTATGATGAAATGAAGGAGTCTCAGTTAAAGCATCTTTATTTAACAAACTGGCGCTAAAAGCAATAAAAAAACTGAAGGGGGAATGGCATATGCTTAGAATGGAATTATTGATGCATTATACAATGGAGAAGGACCAAGTTTAGCGAAACAGCTGTCAAGAAAATGCGCACCTGCATATAGTAAATCAACGTTATTGTGAGGCAGGTGATGGCATCATGAACGGTGATCAAAAAAGGCTGCCGTCGATTGGCCATGGTTATGCGTCCATGCCGCATTCCTTCAAACATGGCTATGGAAATCCGTTCCGACAGCAGAGGCTGATGGCAATGCAGCAGCAAAGGCTGTATGTATTCCCTTATCATTGGCATTAGAAAGAGGGCAGAAAACATTTTGTTTTCTGCTTTTTTTGCGGGAAAAATGAAAAAGTTTAGTTCTATCGAAACGTTTTTAGACACATTGCCGTCTAGTTGGTACCTTCCTTCCCTTTTAGAAAAGAAGATGATGTTTATTTTTCGAATATAATAAATAAACATAGGAAACCAAAAGTAGGTGTTTAAAATGCTAGAAAATAGACTCTATAAACGATCGAATCTTTGGAAATTATTTTCTCGGAAATATAAGCAAATTAAAACCATTGAGCATATGATGATTGACTCTATAGATATACAAGGAAATGACAGAATTTTAGAAATTGGAATCGGAAATGGCAGTGTTTTTAAAAGCATAGCCAAGAAACTAGACAAGGGAAGCTTAAAAAGCATTGATCCTTCAAAGCGAAAGGTAAGACAGATATCCCGTGCGAATCGAAAAAACATGGGGAAAGGGGAGGTTTTTCATGGCTTTCCAGAGAACCTTCCCTTTGATGACCGTATCTTTAATAAAGTGTTTTCTTTACATACGGTTCAGAGCTGCACCGATATTAGGCTTGCATTAAGAGAAATTTACAGGGTGCTTCAAATTGACGGCCGGTGTTACATCAGTATTGATGCAAATACCGGTGAAAAAGAAAAAACGTATATTCAACTGTTGAAAGACCAGCATTTCAGGGAACTTTCTGTCATCAGGCGTGATTCCTGTCTATGTATTGTGGCTGTTAAATAAAAAATTTCTCGGGAAATATATCCAAGGTCCTTACATGAGGGATTGGGTATATTTTCTTAATTTTTTATTTTTTGCATATACTTTATATTAAAAAAAGTTTTTTTCATATAAACTTATAACAGAAGAAAGAACAAAGAGGTGATATCAGATAGGGCAAATATTTTTTATGAACAAAAGGAATGAATATTCATTCCGCAAACGAATCGGAGGTTGCATTACATGTTATCCGCATCCAGCAGTAAATACGACATGATTATGAAAGCGTCAGTCTCGCTTTTTACAGAAAGGGGTTTTGACGCTACGACTATTCCTATGATAGCTGAACGTGCTCATGTGGGGACAGGGACGATCTATCGCTATTTTGACAGCAAAGAAACACTCGTCAACGTACTGTTTCAAGAAAGCATTCAGCGATTTACAGAAAAGCTGAAGCGAGACATTTCGGAACTGCCTGTCAGAGAAGGCTTCCACCACGTATTTAGCTGTCTCGTTCAGTTTACGAAAGAGAGCGATTATGCGCTTTTTTTTCTTGAAACCAAAAAAGACGCTCATTACTTAAATCGTACAAGCAAAAAAATGATAGAAAATCTGACTCAAATGCTTGATGACTATTTTAATAAGGGAAAAGCGGAAGGCGTGATTCGCAGCCTGCCCTCTAATGTGTTAATCGCGATTGTATTAGGGGCGTTTCTCAAGATATATCAGCTCGTTCAAACAGGTGATATAGAGATGGACACTGGTTTAATTACTGAATTGGAACAGTGCTGCTGGGATGCCATTAAGCTTCAATCATCACAAAAATAGGAAAGGGAGATGTCAATGAAACAGGCAAGCGCAATACCTCAGCCCAAAACATACGGACCTTTAAAAAACCTTCCGCATCTGGAAAAAGAACAGCTTTCTCAATCTTTATGGCGGTTAGCTGATGAATTGGGACCGATTTTCCGTTTTGATTTTCCGGGAGTATCCAGTGTTTTTGTCTCAGGCCACAATCTTGTGACTGAAGTGTGTGATGAAAGCCGCTTTGACAAGAACCTTGGCAAAGGTTTGCTAAAGGTGCGCGAGTTCGGCGGAGATGGCTTATTTACAAGCTGGACGCACGAACCGAACTGGCAAAAAGCCCACCGTATTTTGCTGCCAAGTTTTAGCCAAAAAGCGATGAAAGGCTATCATTCTATGATGCTGGATATCGCAACCCAGCTTATACAAAAATGGAGCCGCCTTAACCCCAATGAAGAAATTGACGTAGCGGACGATATGACGCGTCTGACGCTTGATACGATTGGGTTATGCGGGTTTAACTATCGATTCAACAGCTTTTACCGTGATTCGCAGCATCCGTTTATCACCAGCATGCTCCGTGCCTTAAAAGAGGCGATGAATCAATCGAAAAGACTGGGCCTGCAAGATAAAATGATGGTGAAAACGAAACTGCAGTTCCAAAAAGATATAGAAGTCATGAACTCCCTTGTCGATAGAATGATAGCGGAGCGAAAGGCGAATCCGGATGAAAACATTAAGGATCTCTTGTCTCTCATGCTTTATGCCAAAGATCCAGTAACGGGTGAAACGCTGGATGACGAAAACATAAGGTATCAAATCATCACATTTTTAATAGCTGGACATGAGACAACAAGCGGTTTGCTTTCCTTTGCGATTTATTGTCTGCTTACACATCCGGAAAAACTGAAAAAAGCTCAGGAGGAAGCGGATCGCGTGCTAACGGATGACACGCCTGAATATAAACAAATCCAGCAGCTCAAATACATTCGGATGGTGTTAAACGAAACCCTGAGACTGTATCCAACAGCTCCGGCTTTTTCTCTATATGCGAAGGAGGACACTGTTCTAGGCGGGGAATATCCGATCAGCAAAGGGCAGCCTGTCACCATTTTAATTCCGAAGCTGCACCGGGACCAAAACGCTTGGGGAGCGGATGCGGAAGATTTCCGTCCGGAACGGTTTGAAGATCCTTCAAGTATCCCTCATCATGCGTATAAGCCGTTTGGAAACGGCCAGCGCGCTTGTATCGGCATGCAGTTTGCTCTTCAAGAAGCGACAATGGTTCTCGGTCTTGTATTAAAGCATTTTGATTTGATAAATCATAATGGCTATGAACTAAAAATCAAAGAAGCATTAACAATCAAGCCGGATGATTTTAAAATTACTGTGAAACCGCGGAAAACAGTGGCAATCAATGTACAGCGAAGAGAACAGGCAGACATCAAAACAGAAACAAAGCCAAAAGAAACCCAACCTAAACACGGCACACCTTTACTCGTTCTTTACGGTTCAAACCTTGGGACAGCTGAGGGAATAGCCGGTGAACTGGCCGCTCAAGGCCGCCAGATGGGCTTTACAGCTGAAACGGCTCCGCTTGATGATTATATCGGCAAGCTCCCTGAAGAAGGGGCAGTCGTCATTGTAACAGCTTCTTATAATGGGGCTCCGCCTGATAATGCCGCCGGCTTTGTAGAGTGGCTGAAAGAGCTTGAGGAAGGCCGATTGAAAGGCGTTTCCTATGCGGTATTCGGCTGCGGAAACCGAAGCTGGGCCAGCACGTATCAGCGGATTCCACGCCTGATTGATGACATGATGAAAGCAAAGGGGGCAACGCGTTTAACAGCGATTGGGGAAGGTGATGCGGCCGATGATTTTGAAAGCCATCGCGAGTCTTGGGAAAACCGCTTCTGGAAGGAAACGCTGGACGCATTTGATATTAACGAAATCGCCCAGAAAGAAGACAGGCCTTCATTGTCGATTACTTTTCTCAGTGAAGCGACGGAAACGCCGGTTGCCAAAGCATATGGCGCGTTTGAAGGGATTGTATTAGAGAATCGAGAGCTCCAGTCAGCTGACAGTACGCGTTCGACCCGCCATATTGAATTGGAAATTCCGGTGGGGAAAACATATAAAGAAGGCGATCATATCGGAATCCTTCCGAAGAACAGCAGGGAGCTTGTTCAGCGGGTTCTCAGCCGATTCGGTTTGCAGTCCAATCATGTAATACAAATAAGCGGAAGCGCTCATATGGCTCACCTGCCGATGGACCGGCCGATTAAAGTAGCGGATTTACTGTCGTCCTATGTAGAGCTGCAGGAACCGGCTTCAAGGCTTCAGCTTCGCGAGCTGGCTTCTTATACAGTCTGCCCGCCGCATCAAAAAGAACTGGAACAGCTCGTTTCAGATGATGGCACTTACAAAGAGCAGGTGCTTGCAAAACGTCTTACCATGCTTGATCTTTTAGACGATTATCCTGCCTGCGAAATGCCGTTTGAGCAGTTTTTAGCACTTTTGCCATCACTAAAACCGAGATACTATTCCATTTCAAGTTCACCGAAAGCCCATGCAAATATCGTGAGCATGACGGTAGGAGTTGTGAAAGCCTCAGCATGGAGCGGCCGAGGTGAATACCGGGGTGTCGCCTCTACTTATTTAGCAGACCTGAATAGAGGTGATGCAGCAGCCTGCTTCATTCGTACGCCGCAGTCCGGATTCCAGATGCCGGATGACCCTGACACGCCTATGATTATGGTTGGTCCGGGTACAGGAATTGCGCCATTCAGGGGCTTTATTCAGGCAAGATCTGTTTTGAATAAGGAAGGAAGCACGCTTGGTGAAGCACTTTTATACTTCGGCTGCCGGCGCCCGGATCATGACGACTTTTACAGAGAAGAGCTGGATCAAGCGGAACAGGAAGGTTTGGTCACAATCCGCCGATGCTACTCACGCGTCGAAAACGAATCAAAAGGATATGTCCAGCACTTGCTCAAGCAAGATTCACAGAAATTGATGACACTCATTGAAAAAGGAGCCCATATTTACGTATGCGGTGATGGATCGCAAATGGCTCCTGACGTAGAGAAAACTTTGCGATGGGCATATGAAACTGAAAAAGGGGCAAGTCAGGAAGAATCCGCCGATTGGCTGCAAAAGCTGCAAGACCAAAAACGTTATGTAAAAGACGTTTGGACAGGAATGTAATAAAATCCCGCCAATCTGATTGGCGGGATTGCTTTGCATGTGAGAAAACCGGCACGATAATGAAATCTACTGAAAAGGATGTTATAGGGAGTATCGCGCCGGCCTTATTATTCATATCGTCATACAGAGGCAAAAGTTTAGTTCTTTTTACCTTATTTTTAAAAATAAATAGTCTAAAAGTCTTGTTTTCGATTTTTGACTCAGGCTTTCGGCATTTTATTCTTTCTTATTCCTTAAGATCGGTCATCTGTTAAAGATTGATGTTTGAATTGCCGTTCCACATGTTTACGGTAATGAAGGTCATGAATCAGCCTAATGGTCGGCCTGATTAACAGCAGCAAGCTTCCGACCGCAAACAGCCATATTCCTGCCGACTTTAAACGGTCATAGAAAAAGAAAAAGCTTCCAACGAGAAACAAAGCACCGATGATAAAATCGTTTACTGTATAAAGAATCTTATATCGTTTTTTGAAAAAAAGCTCATATCGTTTCAGCTCTTTTTGGATGTCATGTTCTTCATTTCCTTTCATTATCATCCCTCCATTCAATTTTGGCTTACCCTTACGTAAACGGCATGTAAACATAAGGGCTGCCTTGCTGAAAGAAGACATAATCAACGATCAGAAACTAAAGTAAAAAAGTGATCCGTATAGGATCTCTTTTTTACGATTTCATCGCCTGAACAATAAGAGCAGTCAAAGCTTTTGCCCCTTTAGGAACCAAGTGAACACCATCAGGGGTAAAATATTCCGGATGCCGAAGGGCTTCTGTATGCCAGTCAACTAACGTAACATTTTGATGTGCGCTTGCCTGGTGCTGTAAAGATTCATTAACCTTGCTTTCCCATTGGCGGGGAACCCGTGTATTGACGAGATAGATATGGGCTTTTGAGAAAGATTGAAGCAGTTGTTCGATTTGGCTGTTTGTAAAGTAGCCATTGGTTCCAAGCTCAATGATGACAGCCTTGTTGGGCTGATTAAAAGACTTGTATTCCTTTGCGAGTTCCAAAGCTTGAGACATTTGTCTTCCCACCTTTCCATCAATCGTCACATTTGAAAGTGACTGATGCAGGTGTGAAGAAATATCAAGCATGACGGAATCGCCTATAGCTAACACTTCTATCGCAGTGTCTGCGGGTTCTTTCGACTGTTGAGATTGCGTGTCTTTCTTTTTATGAGTCTCTTGCCCATTATTTTTATTTTCCTTTTGTCCTTGCTTGGTGCCTGGTGTTTTTTGTTCAGGATTGTGTTTTTTATCTGCTGCAGCATTCTTTTTATCCCCAGAAGCTTGGCTGGTGTCAGCATTTGTTTCTTGTGAGCTATAGGTCCATTTAGTAGGGTGCTTTTGCTCTCCGGCCAATCCAGACAGCCCTCCTGCAAAAATAAGTATAGTGAAAATGACGAAACCAATTGACATTTTGCTAATAACAGATGTCGTTTTCCATTCCTTGATTCTATGTATCAAAATACCGCTGAAAAATGTTCTAAATCCCTGTGTCCGTATCGGCTTCTCAATAAAATGATAGGAAAGCTCGGCAAGTATACATGTCACAATAATCTTCAGCACGATATGCCAAAACACAGGGTTTCCGATCTCTTGAACTGGTGTGCTCAACACAATAACAGGGTAGTGCCAAAGATAAATACCGTAAGACCTTGTTCCAAGCCACCGAAGCGGCCTCCATGAAAGGAGCTTGCCTAAAAAGCTGCTCGGATGGCAAACACATGCGATAAGAATTGCAGCAGTGATGCTAATGAATAGCATTCCGCCTCTGTAAAGAAAAGGTTCGTACTCATCTGTGAAATAGACACATAACACTAAAATGCAAAATGTCGAAAATTCAGTGGCGTGCAAAGTGTGCTTCAGTTTGCTTGGCAGCCTGTTGGAAGACAGCCTTTTCATCGGCCATACCAAAGCCAAGGCGCAACCGATGAGAAGGTCAAACGAACGAGTATCTGTACCATAGTAGACGCGGCTCGGATCTCCGCCAGGTTCATACAGTATGCTCATCATCATGGCTGAACAAAGCGCAAGCAACGATATTACCGCAGCCAATCTGGCACGGCTTTTCAATATGTACATTCCAAAAACGAAAAACATTGGCCATATGATATAAAATTGTTCTTCAATCGCCAGCGACCAAAGGTTTTTTAGAGGTGATGGGGAACCGAAACTATCAAAATATGATAGCTTGTGAAAAATAAACCACCAATTGCTCATATAAAAGAGAGAAGAGATCGCATCCCCGCGTACGGTGTGCAATAGTTCCCGGTCAAACAATACGACCCAAACAACAGTGGAAAAGATCATAAGGTAAGCCGCTGGCAGAAGCCGCCGAATGCGGCGCACCCAAAAGTCCCAAAAATCAAGATTGATATCATTTCCATATGCTGGCAATAGAATGGAGGTAATCAAATATCCGGATAAAACAAAAAAGATATCAACTCCGATAAAGCCTCCGTTAGCCCAATTGAAATTTAGGTGATAAGCGATAACGGACAGGACGGCAAAAGCCCGAAGGCCATCAAGTCCAGAGATGTATCGATGATGCTGTGTCTTGTGATACATGGGTATTCCTCCAATAGTATGCAAATATTCTCGTTTGTTTTTGATAGCGAGGTTACGACCTCAAATAGAAAAGAGAGAAAACATCCATAATCTAAAATGGATGTTTTTTTATTTTATCGAATATAACGTTCTCCCACGAGCAAGTTTGAAATGACGCTGGTTGGAATTTTAAACTCGGTAACGCCCATATAGCCGGGGGCGACTTCATATTCGTCAAATGAGATCATAAGTTTATGGTCCTCAGTAATGTAAAACGTTTGATCAGGAAGAATCGTTTTGAACGGTTCAGCATCTTCATCAGTGAGCCAATATATTTTATTAGGATCTTCCTTCATTTGCTGTTTCATTTGCTCTTTGATGTTTTGACTGATGACTTTGATATAGCGCTCATCTTTGAATAAGCTTTTTAATGTAAGTAAAATATCATTCTTTTTGTCAATCGTAATATAACGGCTTTGTGTGTAGGAAGATGCTTGTGTTGTTTCAATATTGCGCCGGATCGAGAGCAAATCTGGCGTGTCTGTGACCGTCTCGTAATCACTGTAGATGCTGAGATGCCCTTTTTTGTTTTTGGATGTGGATTGTATAAACTCTTTATACAGCTGCTGGCTTTCTTTCAAGTATTTCTCGTTAATGCTGTTTTCAAGCTCTTTATTAGAAAGTCCGGACAAAGCAGGTGTTTTGACATCAATGCTTGATTGGTCTTTTTCCTCTTTGATTTCAATAAAGGTGATCGCTTTGACGATTTTGCCGATGACAGGGATCTTAGACATAGCGTGAGCGGCGTCAGGGTTGATATTCACAAGCGCAGTGAATAAAATAGCTGCAGCGATTGCTGCTGATGTCGGCCACATGACGATTTTTTTCTTTTTTGGTTCTTGCTGAAGGGCTTTTTCAACAATGACATCCAATTCTTTAGGAATCGGAACATTTTTATATTCTTCTTTTAATTGCTGTAATCTCTTATCCATTAAGAAAGATCCTCCTTCGTCAACTGAATGCGCATCAGCTTCAATGCTCTGTATAGGCGCGTTTTGACGGTATTCGTGTTTTCTCCTGTAATTTCCGCAATTTCTTCTAATTTGAGGTCTTCAAAAAAACGTAAAATAATAATGGTTTTATAGCGGTAAGGCAATTCGTCAAGCGCTTCATGGAGATCAGTATCCTTGTAATGGTCTTCTTTTCCCTTGCTTAAAAATTCTATCGTTTCGTCGTCCATCACTCTTATCTTTTTTTGTTTGCGCAAAAAATCAATAGCTGTCCGCACCAAAATTTTATAAAACCAGCTTTTTATCGTCTCGGGGTTTCTGATCGTTTCAACTGAGCTCAGCGCTTTTTTTATCGATTCTTGAACAATATCTAATGCGTCATCTTGATTTTTCACATAACTGAAAGCCAACCTGTAGAAATCTTGCTTATGATCAGTTATGCATGCGACAAGCAACGCTTTTGTTGTTTGTTTTTTCTTCATTGCAATAAAGGGCTCCTTTTTGAATATACGTATATCGTAGGCTGTTACCTAGGATAGACGCGGCAGGCTGAAAAATAGTTTGCGCAGAATCACATTTTTTTAAAGAAGTAAATCAGCATGGGGAAGTTTTTATGCATAAAAAAACAAGGCTTATTTCGTACAAGCCTTGTTTTTGGGGTAAACGATGCCAAACGCTATTCCAAGTAATGTTTTTTGAAATCTGAGTGGATAGAAAATTTACGACGCAATTGAATGAGGTTTTTCCCAAAGCTTTCTTCCAAAAGCTCTCTATGCTTTTTCAGAATTTCCATAAGGTACAGATCATGAATGATCACTTCAGTAATAGGCATGACTAAACCTACATGCATCGTCCATGCGGCACGGCTGTCGTTGCCAAGCGAGACAATGCCCGCAACTACTTCTGAATCATCTCCGCTATAGACAAGCCACCGTCCGTCATACTCTTCTGTAATTTCACTGCTCATATCATGCAGGTAAATATTAGCGAAATCAGAAACGATGTCTCCGTAAGCAATAATGGTGACAATAACGCCTTGATCTGCCGCCTGTTTGAGCTCTGATTCTATCTCTTCAAAATCCTCTTTCCATATTTCTAAGAGGATTCTTTTTTTTGCGGATAAGATACAGGCCTTCACTTTTTCAAGAATTTCACTGCGGCCGGTGATATTCCAGATGTTTTCCCGGTCATTTGCGGTCTGCTCGAACTTTTCAAAATATTTTTCAGCTTGATCAAAATGTTCTTCCGCTTTGAGCCGGCGGTTTTTAATCAGTTCTTTCGCGGGGACAGGAACATACTGAGGCGTATTTCCATGACTGACAAAAACATCTCCTCTGATCACAAGGCTTTCCAGGACTTCATAAATTTTAGAACGGGGCACTCCGGATTTTTTGGCAACGGCGTAGCCTGTTAAAGGTGATTCTTGCAATAACGCCAAATAAGCTTTCGACTCATATTCTGTAAAATTGAGATTTTTCAAAATGTCTAACATATTTTCCTTCATATATCCTCCAATATAAAAAGCAATCATTGCCTTTGTAATCGCTATTTTAACAAACCATATTGATTTATTCCAAACGCATTGATACAATTTTTATAAGTAGTTACTTTTGTAGTCACTATATGATTGAGGGGATTTTTAAAGGGGGAGAGAACAATGCACAGCTTACTCGCATACATACCGATCGCTGCCATGATGGTTATCATGCCGGGTGCAGATACGATGCTTGTGATGAAAAATACGCTTCGATATGGCCCGAAAGCCGGACGTTATAACATTCTCGGATTGGCAACTGGACTTTCCTTTTGGACGGTGATTGCCATTTTAGGATTATCGGTGGTGATTGCAAAGTCAGTGATTCTTTTCACAACGATCAAATATTTGGGAGCGGCGTACTTAATTTATTTAGGCGTAAAAAGCTTTTTTGCAAAAAGTATGTTTTCGTTAGATGACATGCAGTCCCAAACAAAAAATATGGCAAGTTCTCCGAAACGTTATTATAAAACTTCCTTTATGCAGGGATCACTCAGTAACATTCTTAATCCTAAAACTGTTTTGGTGTATGTTACAATCATGCCCCAATTTATCAATTTAAACGGAAATATAAACCAGCAGCTCATCATTTTAGCTTCAATCCTAACCTTATTAGCGGTGTTGTGGTTTCTGTTTCTTGTTTATATTATTGATTACGCGAAAAAATGGATGAAAAACTCGAGGTTCCAGAAAGTGTTTCAAAAAATAACCGGAATGATATTAGTAGGTTTCGGCATCAAAACTGGTTTGAGTTAATACTTAAATGAAGTGAACGAAATTTAAAACTTAGTGTTTGGCCTCATAAAAAAGACAAGGGAGTGAGTATCCCTTGTCTTTTTTTTATTTCATCTGATGTCCTCTGCGGGTTTGCAGCTTATACAAAATAATCAATAAAACAAACCAGACAGGGGTGACAAACAAAGCAACACGTGTATCATTCGCCAATGCCAATACGACAAGAATAAATGCAAGAAATGCAAGTGTTAAATAGTTGGATAATGGATAAAAAGGCATTTTAAATTTGTTTGCCTTCGCTTCATGCTGTCTTGTTTTTCGATATTTCAAATGGCAGATCACCGTGATGCCCCAAATAAAAATGAAGCATATTGTAGAAACACTTGTAATCAGTGTAAAGACTTGCTCAGGCATTAAATAATTCAGACTAACGCCAATCAGAATGGCGATGGTTGAAAAGAACAGCGCATTGCTTGGAACGTTAGAAGAAGTCAATTTCTTTAATAGTCCAGGTGCGTGATGATCCTTTGCAAGTGAATAGACCATTCGGCTTGTGCTGAATAAAGCGCTATTGGCAGCTGATGCGGCTGATGTTAATACAACAAAATTGATCAAACTGGCGGCCACAACGATGCCCACAGCAGAGAAGACCTGAACAAATGGGCTTTCGTTTGGATTCAACACATTCCAAGGATAGATACACATAATCACGAAAAGTGCGCCTACATAAAAAAGTAAAATCCGGACAGGGATTTGATTGATGGCTTTAGGGATCACTTTTTGGGGATTTTCTGTTTCACCAGCTGTCAGTCCAACAAGTTCAATACCCACGAAAGCGAAGACGACCATTTGGAACGATAGGATAAACCCATGCCATCCATTTGGGAACATGCCGCCATGGCTCCAAAGGTTGGTAAGGCTGGCAGGGCCGGAAGCTGCGGAAAAACCTTTCACAATCAGGAAAATGCCAGTTACGATCAGGGCCAGTATGGCAATGACTTTGATCAATGCAAACCAAAATTCTAATTCTCCGAAAAGTTTAACGGTGGCAAGATTCATGATCAGCAGGATAATAAGCGCAAGAAGGCCGGGCAGCCATTGAGGCACATCGGGCAGCCAATATTGCGTATAAATGCCGACCGCCGTTAAATCAGCCATCGCGAGGGAAATCCAGCAGAACCAGTAGGTCCACCCAGTAATAAATGCTGCCATGTTTCCTAAATAGTCCCTTACAAAATCCACAAAAGAGTGGTATCCCGCATTTGATAAGAGCAGTTCTCCGAGCGAACGCATAATGAAAAAGCAAAATACGCCGGTGATCAAGTAAGCAAATAAAATGGATGGCCCTGCAAAGTGGATGGATTTACCTGACCCTAAAAATAAACCTGTACCGATTGCACCTCCAATCGCCATTAATTGTATATGCCTGTTTTTAAGGCCTCTAGACAATTTCTGTTGCTGGCCAAAATTGTCTTTGCTAGAATTGCCTATCAATTTTATTTTCCTCCAATAATAAAAAGATGAGTAAAGTTTTAACGGATATTATAACATTTAAAAGAGGAGAGGCTTTTATTTTTAAATTTTAAAACTATTTTGAGTTTATGAATAAAACTTGCAGTTCTATTGAATAACAGAATAAACAGGAATGTCATTTGGACGATCTGATAGGCTATTTTTTAATAGGCATCGATTTGAACCATTGTATGCCCGCTATAATGGTGGCCTGCAGGGGATATCGGAGATTTTTCTATCCTAGGTGAATGGCTGTAAGACATCATCATTGCTGATAAGTTTACCGAATCATTAACTTTCCAGATGTATTGTAAAAATGAAGAAGTTTTGCATATCGTGATACTGCGGCGAACACATATAGTGACCGCCCTTTTTTATTGTGAATGAATCTCCCGGGGGGGGTATTTAGGAAATTTGTCCTGAGCTATAAGGTTCATTTTTTGTCATTGGTGATTTTGACATCATTACATTCCTCAAGAATGATAAACTGTTTACTGATTATTACTTTTGAAGGGGACTTGCCCTCAAGAACTGCGAATCTATCATACTAAGATGAGATTCAAATGGTTCGAAATGTAAACATATACGCATAAAAGTCAGCTTTGTCAATCTGCTATAGAGACCTTTTTGAACGATGCAGATCATCTCAAGGCAAATAAAATTCGGAATATTCTTGTTAAAGGCTTATCTAATAAGGACAAAGGATGATAGACGTGAAAAGAATAGATAAAATATACCATCAGCTCATGCATAATTTTCATGATTCAACCTTAGATCATCTTTTAAAAATACAAGGGAATTCAGCAAAGGAAATTGCTGAGCAGTTGAAAATGGAGCGGTCCAATGTCAGCTTTGAGCTGAACAATCTTGTCCGGACCAAAAAGGTCATCAAAATTAAAACGTTTCCTGTGCGCTACATTCCAGTCGAGATAGCAGAAAAGGTATTCAACAAGAAATGGGATACAGGGATGATGGAAGTGAAAGACCTTAAGGTGTTTTCTGGGGATTTAAAACAGAATCATCAACACATTTCCACGAATCCTCTAGAGCTTATGATTGGGGCAAAAGGGAGTTTGAAAAAAGCGATCTCCCAGGCAAAAGCAGCTGTCTTTTATCCGCCTAACGGTCTGCATATGCTCCTCCTAGGGCCGACTGGTTCCGGTAAATCCCTTTTTGCGAACCGAATTTACCAGTTTGCCATTTACTCTGACATTTTGAAGGCCGGCGCACCATTTATTACATTTAACTGTGCAGATTACTACAACAACCCTCAATTATTGCTTTCTCAATTATTCGGACACAAAAAAGGTTCATTTACAGGTGCCGCCGAGGATAAGGCAGGTTTAGTCGAACAGGCCAATGGGGGCATTCTGTTTATGGATGAAATCCACCGTCTCCCTCCTGAGGGACAGGAAATGCTGTTTTATTTTATTGACAGCGGTTCTTATAACAGGCTTGGAGAATCTGAACATAAACGAACATCGAACGTATTGTTTATTTGTGCGACTACAGAAAATCCGAGTTCTGCCCTATTGAAAACATTTTTGAGAAGAATCCCAATGACCATTCATATTCCTTCGCTTGAAGAGCGATCGCTTAAAGAAAGAGTGGAGCTGACAACGTTTTTATTAGGGAAAGAAGCAGAGCGGATTAAGAAGAATCTCAGTGTGCACATCGATGTCTATAATGCGCTTATTCATTCCGCGAAATTTGGGAATGTCGGACAGCTGAAATCAAATGTCCAGTTAGTTTGCGCACACGGTTTTTTGCATAACCTTGACAGAAATGAGGTTATTGAACTGACGGTTCGGGATTTGCCTGATGAAATCAAGCAAGAATGGATGTCCAGCAGCAAAAACATGCAAAGAAGCAAAGCCATTTCAGAATATGTCAATATTACAACGATTATCTCTCCGATTGTAGAAGATGAAACAACAAAAATTGACGAAGACCTCTCCTTTAACTTATATCATTTGATCGAGGAAAAAGTAAAAACGCTTATGAAAGAAGGTTTATCCAAAAAGGATATTAACCAATACATCTTGACTGATGTTCATTTGCATGTCAGAAGTTTTTTTCATCATCAAGCCTTTCAAAAGGACAGCCTGCTGACATTCGTTGAAGATGACGTGATTCAAATGACAAAACAGTTAAAAGAAATAGCTGAACATGAACTGGATTGCACATTTGACCGTAAATTTATTTATTTCTTGAGTATGCATATTGACGCATTTTTAAAGCGCGGAAAGCAAATTGATGTCTTAAATACACAGGAGACGGATGAAATTCGTGATACGCACGTGAAAGAATATCGGGTGGCGATGATTTTTAAAGATAAAATGCAGGAATATTTTAAAGTGGCTATTCCTGAAATAGAAGTCATCTACTTAACGATGTTAATTCATTCGATCAAATCGTTAAAAGAGAACAAAAGAGTCGGTATTATCGTTGCTGCTCATGGAAACAGCACGGCGAGTTCAATGGTTGAAGTTGCGACAGAACTATTAGGGAGCACGCCGATTGCAGCAGTTGATATGCCGCTTTCTGTTTCACCTTCGGACATTCTTGAATGCGTAGCAGAAAAAATGAAACAGGTTGATGAAGGCGAAGGTGTGTTAATGCTGGTAGATATGGGCTCGCTTGCAATGCTGGAAAGCAGGCTCGAGGAAAAGACTGGAATTGCCATCAAAACGATCAGCAATGTTACGACCTCAATGGTGCTGGATGCTGTCAGAAAGGTCAACTATTTGAATTTGAATTTGCATGCGATCTATCAATCGGTCACGAAGGATTTTATCGAGTTATGGGAGCGCCAGCCAGCGGCAGCCGGCAAAAAGAAGGCATTGGTCTCCATCTGCACGACAGGCAGCGGAACGGCCAAAAAGCTGGAAGACATTTTAACCACGATCGTAAACAAGGCCTCCGATACCCCGATTCACATATTAACCGTATCATCGATTAAACTGGCCAACAGGATAAAAGAAATCGAAAAAGAGTATGAAATCCTTGCCACAGTCGGAACGAAAGACCCTAAAATGAATGCTCCGCATGTATCCTTAGAAGTGTTAATTGAAGGGGAGGGAGAGAAGATGATTCAACAGGCGATTACAAAAGGAAGCATTCCCTTGAGCAATGGATTAAACGAAGCAAATATTATTGTCAGGGAGCTTTGCGAGGATAGCTTGAAAAAGTATCTTGTCTTCTTAAATCCCCATCATGTGACCGAAATGTTAGTAGAGTGGCTGCAAACCGTTCAAGATGAGCTGGGTGTCATTTTCAATAATGCCGTTTTGATCAAAGTCATTATGCATACAGCTTTCGCCTTTGAAAGGGTAATTAAGCAGAATCCGATCGCTTTCTCGGAGGAAGAAGAAATTAATGATCAGATGAAGGAAATGGTGAACGTCACAGAGCGGACACTGGCCCCTTATGAAGAAAAGCTCGGACTTCGCATAAGTGATGATGAAAAACTATTTATAGCCGCCATATTTGCTGAAGAAGTGCATGGCCATCTGTTTTAAAACCAGTTTTTTCATATGAACCTGTATTAAATGGAACACCATTTTAATACAGGTTTATTTTTTTCGTTTTAAGTGTTTCAAAAACAAACTGCGATTGGCTGAAATATCAATGAAAACGCTTAACACAAATGTGTTGGCACGATCCTTGCATTATATATGGATGTACAAAACAGGAAAGGAGCAATAGATATGATTTCAGTTATTATCAGTGGTCATGGAGATTTTCCCATAGCATTAAAAGAGTCTTCAGGGATGATATTCGGTGAAGAAAATAACTTGATTGCAGTGCCGTTTTTTAAAGGGGAAGGGATTCAAACGCTGCAGGAAAAATATCATCAGGCGCTCAAGGATATTCCGGAAGAACATGAGGTGCTTTTTTTAGTCGATATTTTTGGAGGGACGCCATATAACGCGGCAGCTTCCATCATTGCTGAGGATCAAAGAATGGATATGGCAGCCGGCGTAAACCTGCCGATTCTGCTGGAGGTATTAAGCTTGAGAGAACATCTGGCTCTCAAAGCTTTGCTGAACAACTTAAAAGCAATGAGTCAGCAAAGCTTTCAAGTGTGCAGTGAACATTTAGAAAAAGTAAAAACAGCCAATCAAGATACAAGAGAGGATGAATTATGATGAACATTGTGTTAGCAAGAATTGATGACCGCTTTATTCACGGCCAAATCCTGACAAGGTGGATTAAAGTACATGCGGCCGATCGAATCATCGTTGTCTCCGATGATATTGCTCAGGACGAAATGAGAAAAACGCTGATCCTATCTGTTGCGCCTTCAAATGTAAAGGCGAGTGCCGTCTCTGTTTCTAAAATGGCAAAAGCCTTTCATAGTCCGCGCTATGAAGGAGTAACAGCCATGCTCTTGTTTGAAAATCCGTCCGATATCGTATCCCTCATAGAAGCAGGCGTACCGATCAAAACCGTAAACGTCGGGGGAATGCGTTTTGAAAATCAGCGCAGGCAAATCACAAAATCAGTCAGTGTCACAGAGCAAGATATAAAGGCATTTGAAACATTAAGTGACAAGGGCGTGAAACTGGAATTAAGGCAGCTGCCTTCAGATGCCAGTGAAGATTTTGTACAGATATTACGGAACGTAACAAAATAATCAAGGGGATGAGAATATGTCTTCATTACAAATTATTTTGTTGTTAGTCATTGCAGCAATCACCGGAATCGCAAGCGTATTGGATGAAGGGCAGACACACCGGCCGCTTGTGGCCTGTACGTTAGTTGGCTTGGTGCTCGGGGATTTAAAAACGGGAATTATTCTTGGAGGCACACTGGAGCTGATGGCGCTCGGCTGGATGAACGTCGGGCTTGCCATGGCGCCTGATACGGCGATCGCTTCTGTCATCTCAACCATTTTAGTTATTACCGCTGATCAGGGAATTGGCGAAGGGATTGCTGTCGCTGTTGCTTTGGCAGCTGCGGGTCAGGCGCTGACGATCTTTGTTCGGACGATCACTGTCTTTTTCATTCACCGCGCTGACAAATATGCAAAAGAAGGAAATATAAAAGGAATTGAAATTATGCATATTACCGCGATGGTGTTTCAAGCTTTGCGCGTCATGATTCCTACATTAATTGTTGCTTTAATTAGTGTCAGCGCTGTTCAGGCATTCCTGGGAAATATTCCTGATGTCATTACAAAAGGACTGCAAATAGGCGGAGGCATTATTGTGGTTGTCGGGTATGCCATGGTGATCAATATGATGAATATTCCTTACTTAAAGCCATTTTTCTATATCGGTTTCTTATTAGCGGCGTTTACCGATTTTAACTTAGTGGGATTCGGAGCCCTTGGTCTCTGTCTGGCGCTTTTATACCAGCAGATGATGCAAAAACAAAGCGCGCACGGAGCAGTCGCGGCCGCATCAGACAGTGGCAGTGTTGCTGTTTATGATGACGATGATGACGATCTTGATGCCTAAACGATGAGGGGGGAAGAAAAAAATGGAGAAAGAAAAACGATTAACGAAAAAAGAAATTTTCAGCATGTTTATTCGTTCAAATTTTTTGCTCGGTTCCTTTAACTTCGAACGTGTGCAGGCAATGGGATATTGTTACGTCATGATACCGGCGATCAAAAAATTGTACGCTCCCGGAGCGAAAAGAAACGAAGCCTTGCAGCGCCATTTGGAATGGTTTAATACACACCCGTGGCTGACAGCGCCTATATTTGGCGTGACGGCAGCCATGGAAGAAGAAATGGCGAACAATAAAGGAATTGATGGAAAAGCGATAAGCGGAATGAAAATCGGTTTGATGGGACCAATAGCGGGCGTAGGCGACCCCATTTTCTGGGGAACGATTCGCCCGGTCTTAGCTGCCTTAGGAGCCTCTCTTGCTTTAGGAGGAAACATTGCCGGTCCTTTGCTATTCTTTTTCTTGCTGAATGCCATAAGATTAAGCACAAAATATTACGGATTAAAGTATGGCTATGTGAAAGGAATGGAGATTCTTCAGGATTTAGCGGGGAATCGCATTCAAAAGCTTACAGAGGGTGCTTCGATTCTCGGGTTATTTGTTATGGGGGCCCTCGTGTCCAAATGGACCACCATCAACATTCCAATCGTTGTATCCAGGATTAAGGATGAAAGCGGCAAAGTAGATGTTCAAACGGTACAAAATGTGTTAGACAGCATTATGCCGGGTGCGCTGCCGCTCGGATTAACGTTATTGGTGGCTTGGATGCTGCGCAAAGGAGTGAACCCTCTTCTCATTATTTGCGGCATCTTTATCATCGGGATTCTCGGGTATTGGGCTGGATTCTTAGCATAAGCTGTGTGAGGGAAGAAGAGAGAAACTGCAGCAGTCTTTTAAGATATAAATGATTCGGATAACAGCGAAACAGAAGAGAATTTCCAGAAACGGACCAGCTTGCGCAGCAGTCTCTCTTGAAAGTGTTCAACCATGAAGAGAGGAGCGAAGGAACAAATGAAAAAGAGACTTATTCAAGTCATGATCATGTTCACCCTGCTGTTGACTATGGCATTTTCGGCGGATGCAGCCGATTCAAGCTACTATGATGAGGAATACCGTCCTCAATATCACTTCACACCGGAAGCAAACTGGATGAATGACCCAAACGGAATGGTATATTATGCGGGGGAATATCACTTGTTCTATCAATACCATCCTTACGGGCTTCAGTGGGGGCCAATGCATTGGGGGCATGCCGTCAGCAAAGATTTGGTTACATGGGAGCACCTTCCTGTTGCGCTGTATCCGGATGAAAAAGGCACGATCTTTTCTGGAAGCGCAGTTGTCGATAAAAATAACACAAGCGGTTTTCAAACAGGCAAAGAGAAGCCGCTTGTGGCCATTTATACACAGGATCGGGAAGGCCATCAAGTGCAAAGTATTGCCTATAGCAATGACAAAGGCAGAACATGGACGAAATACGCAGGCAACCCTGCCATTCCAAACCCGGGTAAAAAAGATTTTCGCGATCCAAAAGTCTTTTGGTATGAGAAAGAGAAAAAGTGGGTGATGGTACTGGCAGCTGGTGACCGAATTCTCATGTATACATCAAAAAATTTGAAACAGTGGGCGTATGCAAGTGAATTTGGACAGGGGCAAGGAAGCCACGGGGGAGTATGGGAATGTCCGGATTTATTTGAGCTACCGGTAGATGGCAAACCGAATCAAAAAAAATGGGTCTTGCAAGTCAGTGTCGGAAACGGAGCGGTTTCGGGAGGATCAGGTATGCAATATTTCGTAGGGGACTTTGATGGAACTCATTTTAAAAATGAAAACCCATCAGACAAAGTTCTCTGGACGGATTACGGCAGAGACTTTTACGCAGCTGTATCCTGGTCCGATATTCCATCCAGAGACGGCCGGAGGCTTTGGTTAGGTTGGATGAGCAATTGGCAATATGCGAATGATGTTCCGACATCCCCATGGAGAAGTGCAACGACTATTCCAAGAGAGTTAAAATTGAAAGCGCTTACCAACGGGGTTAGAGTTATCCAAACACCAGTAAAAGAGCTGGAAGCCATTCGCGGGACCTCTAAGAAGTGGAAGAATCTGAGCATATCACCTGCAAGTCATAATGTGTTAGCGGGTCTATCTGGAGATGCCTATGAAATAAATGCAGAATTTAAAGTAAGCCCTGGTTCAGCTGCTGAATTTGGTTTTAAGGTCCGAACAGGAGAAAAGCAATTTACGAAAGTCGGCTATGACCGAAGGAACTCCAAACTGTTCGTTGACCGGAGCAAGTCGGGCAACGTCACCTTTAATCCGGCCTTTGACACCGGAAAAGAAACAGCACCGCTGAAGCCGGTAAATGGAAAGGTTAAGATGCGCATTTTTGTTGACCGCTCCTCGGTTGAAGTATTTGGGAATGACGGACAGCAGGTCATAACAGATGTCATTCTCCCAGATCGATCAAGCAAAGGGCTTGAATTATATGCTGCAAATGGAGATGTAAAGGTAAAATCTTTAAGGATTCACCCTTTAAAAAAGGTCTGGGGCACGTCACCTTTTATGTCCAATGTAACCGGATGGACAACGGTAAATGGCACGTGGGCCGACACAATTGAGGGAAAACAAGGGCGGTCGGATGGCGATTCCTTTATCTTGTCTTCAGCATCCGGGTCAGACTTCACTTATGAAACTGATATCACCATAAAGGATGGAAACGGAAGAGGGGCGGGAGCACTCATGTTTCGCTCTGACAAAGATGCCAAAAACGGTTATCTTGCCAACGTGGATGCGAAGCATGACCTGGTGAAATTCTTTAAATTTGAGAACGGCGTTGCTTCTGTCATTGCTGAATACAAAACGCCGATCGATGTTAATAAAAAGTATCATCTGAAAACAAAGGCCAACGGTAATCGTTTTACAATTTATTTAGATGATCGTCTTGTGATTGATACCAATGATTCCACATTTTCAGAAGGCCAATTTGGTTTGAATGTGTGGGACGCGACTGCTGTCTTTCAGAATGTAAACAAGGAGTCTTAATTTTTAAGAAGGCACAGATCTGAATAATCTGTGCCTTCTCGTTATTTCAACAAATTAATGCTTCGCGGTTACATGCCTCCAAATCATCTTAGAAAATCCGTATCAATGTTAATCTGTTTACACTCATGAGGACCGAAAGATGAAAAACAGTGCTCATAGCGACTAAAAAAAGCTGAGGAGCAGTTTTGGTCTATCAATACTGTTCCTCAGCAAATCAATCATTGTCTATTAAAGGGTTGGTAATTGGATCGCCGTATCAATATTTTGTAAATTCAGCTTGACTTGCTCGTCTGTATTCCAAGGATGGTACCAGCCTTTTTCTATCATATAGCTTGAGAGTTGTTCATGCATATCGAGTGCTTCTTCCAAATGGCGGATAAGGACCTCTTTTACTTCAGGCGTTCCGGCTTCAGTGGCTGCCATCGCATAATTTCTGACTCCGTTTTTTGCTGAAATTAATAAGTCCATAGCAATGATTTGGTCTGTCAGAACATTCATGCCTGTTAGATATTCAATGATTGGATTCATTATTCACTCATCTCCTCATTCTTGCTTTGCATTAGATAAAATAGCGGCAAATTCCTGCAGCTGCCGGGTGGTGATGTCAACGTCTTGCTGCATGATTTCTTTAAGCTTCGGATCAGATACCAATGCTTTCATTGTTTTAGATTTCGTCAAACAGAGGGTCTTGAAAGCAGTCATTTCCTGGACCTCAAGCAGTTCATGTAAGGCGTATTCCATTTCTGTCACCTCCGTTTTTTAAGGCTTTAACACAACTTTTATACAATCATCCATTTTTGCATCAAAAATGTCATAGCCATGCTTGGCTTCACTAAGCGGCAGAACATGGCTGACAACATCTCCCGGATCAATTTTGCCCGTTGATACGAGTTCAAACATGTACGGCATATAGTGGATTACAGGAGCCTGTCCAGAGCGTATATTGATGTTACGCTGCATGATATCTCCTAACGGAAAACCGTTATATCTGCCTCCATACACACCTGTAATTTGTATGGTTCCTCCTTTGCGAACAGCCTGGGAAGCAATGACCAATGCACTCATCGTTCCCCCATGAAGCTTTAACCCGCTGGCTAGGAACTCGAGGTCGCTCATTTTCCCATCCATCCCAACAGCGTCAATGACTACATCCGCTCCGCCTTTCGTAATTTCCTTTAAATAATTCCCTGTATTCTCATGGTCTTCAAAATTAACGATTTCTACTTTGTTTGTGCGTTTCGCATGCTGTAAGCGATAGTTTACATAGTCAACTGCTATGACGCGTTTTGCGCCTTTTAGCCAACAAAACTTTTGAGCAAACAGGCCGACTGGTCCGCAGCCGAGAACGATTACAGTATCGCCTTTTTTTACGCCGGCATTGTCAACACTCCAAAAGCCGGTGGTCATGGCATCGGCAATCACGCTTAATTTCTCATCGGGCTCCTCACAAGATTCAGGAATTTTAAAATGGGTAAAATTCGCAAACGGCACTCTTAAATATTCAGCTTGGCCGCCCGGATAACCGCCAGTTTGCCCTGAATAGCCGAAATAAGCACCCATTTCCCCATTGTCATTAGACTGATCACATTGGCTTTCCAGTTGGTTTTTACAAAAAAAACATTCCCCGCATGCTATATTAAAGGGAATAATTACCCGATCTCCCTTTTTTAGTTTAGTCACATCAGAACCAACTTCTTCGACGATTCCCATCGGTTCATGGCCGATGACATAGTCTTCTTGCATATTCGGAATGAATCCATGGATTAAATGTAAATCTGATCCGCAAATGGCTGTACTAGTGACTTTGATAATCATGTCATCGGATTTTTCAATCTTTGGATCGGGGACATCTTTGACAACAACATTTTTAATGCCTTGATACGTTACTGCCTTCATGCTGTAAAACCTCCAGTGTTAGTGTTCATCAGGTGTCCGGTCAAACATCCCTTTTCGATTTGTTTCATCAGGAAAGAGGTTCATATTGCCGACCATGATCGTGTTTTTTGCAGAGAGCTGATCCAGCTTATACTGTTCGCTCAGCTCATATGGATGGAACCATTTTTTGCTGATCATCAGTTCTGTAATCTCTTGGTGCATCGCAATTCCTTGCATCAGCTGTTTTCGCAGCATGGCTCTTACATCTGGTGAAGCGGTTTCTGTCAAAGCTACAGCAGTATTCCGTACGCCTTCCTTAGCTCGTATAAGAAAATCCATCGCGAATGTAGTGTCTGCTAGTTCAGGCACATTCAGCGAATTAATGGGGTCTAAATGATCATTATTCAAAGAGGCTTACCTCCCTTTCAATTGATGATTGGCGTTGGGCGGCTTTGAGGGACAGGGGCCTGAAATGAGGCACGCTCATAAACCGCTTGTAATTCAGTAAGGTCTTGAATGGATTGCTGCACATCTTTTTGCATCAAGTCCTTCAGTTCTTGGTCAAACACAAGTCCTTGCATTAACTTTGATTTCGCTATACAAAGTGTTTTAAAGTTCACGATTTCATGTAAGTCTACAGCTTCGTGAGCTGCTAATGTTTGATGATCCATATTGATGCAACCTCCTTTTATCAACGTTACATTTCCCAAAATGAAGTTGAAGCATACAGAAAGAACACTCGGTATTATTTTTTGTTTATGTAGGAACGCTGTTTTTGCTCGTTAGCGTACATTACTCATGACATGGAATAAACTGCACTTTAAATGGTGAGTATATTTTGAACCTGAAAGACGAGTGAAGTTTTTTATGGAAACTTGACATCATGCTGTCAAGTTTCTTTTTGTATCATTAAAATGTTGACCAGTAAAAAGTATTTTTTATAGGAGGCACATAATATGAAGCTGCTGCAAATTAGACTTTTGGTGAACGATTTTAAGAAAAGCGTCGAGTTTTATAAAGATTCATTAGGACTTCCGATAAGTTGGTTAGAGAATGAAATGGAATATGCACTCTTTGATAATGGGGAAACGAAAATAGAGCTATTATCTCGAGAAACGATGGCTGAAATCGTTGGAGAGGAAAAACAATCTTTAGAAGGAGATGCTCAATCAAAATTTTTGCTTCAGTTTAAGGTAGCTGATGTTGACAAAACGTATGACGATTTACACAAAAAAGGAGTGAAATGTGTGAATAAACCGCATGATCGCAAGGAATGGAGTGCCCGAGTTGCTCACTTCAGAGATCCAGATCATAACCTGATTGAAATATATAAAATGCTATAATTTTTCGACTTGCAAAATGATAGAATCAGCTTTTGATAACGCACCTTATCCTTTTTAGTTACGCCCTAGAAAAAAAGCAAAGCCATAACACCCTTTGGACACTGAACTTACAGCATTTACGCTGGTTTGTTTGGTGTTCGTTTTTGATTAGATGAAAAAGGAGAAGTATCCACGAATCGAGGAAAAGCGCGGATACAAGGCAGCAGTACACGGATAGAGTTAATTGGTGGAAATGAACCGCATGATCCAAGTCCTTAATATCAAGCCTGACTGCCATTTATTTTGTATCTTTAATTGTCGAAAACATAGGAATAATTCCACTTTTGAAAGATCTAGTTTATGGTACATTGATACATATATGGGAGGGGAGGGGGCATGTTTCTGAAAGTAGATCTTGTAACTGGATTAAAGTAAGTCAAACGTACGGCATTTAAAGGGGAGGGTATAAGATGAATAAGCTAAAGAGACTAGGTATGCTAATGGTAATGATCGCATCATTGTTCATTTTTTCTAGTCATGCACTTGCGGCTCAGTATTATACGGTTTCAACAAGCAGCGGTGCGCCTGTAAATATGCGCAGCGGCCCAGGTACAAGTTGGGGAATTGTAACGACCATCCCGAGCGGAACCCGCATCCCGATCTATTGCTACAAAACCGGTACAACTGTAACTGGAAAGTATGGGACGAGTAATATTTGGAATTACACAGAGCGGACGCTTGCAAGCGGCGAGATCGTTCCTGGTTTTGTCTCTGATACTTATATGTATACAGGCTCAGATGGTCCGGTTGTTCCTAAATGCAGCTGGTAGCATTGTTCTATCGATTCTCAAAATGAAGAAATTGAAGAAAGAGGGATGACATTGGCTAAACTGAAAAAGCTCAGTATGTTAACCGTTATGATTGCATCATTATTCATTTTTTCCAGTCAAGCGCTTGCCGTTCAGTACTTTACTGTCTCAACAAGCAGCGGTGCGCCTGTAAATATGCGCAGCGGTCCAGGCACAAATTATCCTATTATGCTTTCCATTCCGAGTGGCTCCCGTGTTCCTTATTATTGTTATGCTTATGGAACAACAGTGACTGGGAAGTATGGAACGAGTAATATTTGGGACCAAATCCAATGGAAAGATTCCCGGGGGATCGTAAATATTGGATATGTGTCTGACACGTATGTGTACACAGGCTCAGATGGCCCAGTCGGTTACAAATGCAACTAGCGATATACGGATCTCCCTCTCAAGGGTCTATCAGAGAGAAACCATACCAATCACAATAGTTGGTATGGTTTTTGCTATGCTTGCGTCTTCTATTCCTGCATTTGTGGTGATTTTCAAAGTAGCTTCATGATGTTAGACACTGGTTGTTGGTGAGGACAAAACAACCAGCCGCTTTAGGGTTGTATTTAATGCTCTAAAATACGAAATGAAGATAGGGAACATCTCACATTACCGTTCTCGTTATTGAAAAGTTCTCTTGGTCCTTTTATGAAAATTTTAATCTATCCTTAACCCGTATGTTTACTTTTTTCTAACATGTCGTGTAACCTCTCAGAAAATTCTTTATGATGCATGGTGTACCCCGTATGATTTCCGGGGAATTCAACCAATTCTGTTTCCAAGTGTTCTGCTAGGGCGTTCGCGCAGCGATAAGGAAAAAGCTCCCGTGAAGCACTTCCGCCAGCTGGGATTATCTTCACCGATGCAGATGTAAACACAGTTTTTAATGCTTCGATATCTAATGTATAGTTGAGAATTCCTTGAATTTCATAATCAGTGAAATACGTTGAATTGCCGAGGAGCCGTTTTGTCAGGACATTCTTTGATTGTTCGTCAGTCTCTAATCTTGCTATTAACTTCGTGACTTCACCTCGATGATTTATCTTAAGGTCCTCCATGAATTGCTCGGCTTGTTTCAGCTCATTTCCATGCAGAAGCTGCAATAGGATTGGTTCGTGCGGGATCATGACACGTACTTGTTCAGGGTGGCGTATGCACAGATCAAGCCCTATAACAGCACCGGAGCTGCTTCCAAATACATAGGCCGGCTTAGTGGTGATTTTGGCTAGAAGACGGTGAGCATCGTCGCTGTGTGTTTCCACACGGTAATTCTCAACCTGATGGGCGAGATTGCTGCGGGAATGGCCACGGCGATCGTAAGTAACAACCGTGTACCAGTTAGCCAGATGATTGGCAACATGATGGAACTTGTCGGCATCACCGCCTCCGCCGTGGACCAAAAGAATGATTGGACCTGTGCCCCGCACCTGATAGTGGATGTTGGCGCCGGGTACTTGCAACGTTCCATTGTTTATCGTCATTTGTAAAACCTTCCTTTCTTCTCATCTCCCTTAACTTTACACAATGAGCCAATGGGATCATATGCAGGAAATAACTAAGAAACAAACTCGCCATATAAAAAGCACTGATTATATTTCATCAGTGCTTCCGTTTGGTTTATTTAGAGTAGACAATTTTTTTTATTGTTTCACCAGAGAGGTGATATTCCTCACATAATTGATGAATGGTTTTGCCGTTTTTAAATGCTTTTTTAATAGAAGCGTTTCCTATATTGTTTCTCCTTGGACATACTTTTGAATTTCCGATATCAGCTTTTCAGGTAAAATAGCGGTTGCTTTTACATATGCCATTTCTGCCAGCTCCTTATTTTTTATGTTAAATAAGGTGCAAAGCCACTATATCAGAAAAGCTTACTTGGGCGATCTTTTAGAAAGTCTACCCCATGCAAAGTATCGCCTTCCCAATAATAGGCTTTGCATGGGACGTTGCGGAATCTGGCATTCTCATCTTGCTTGCCATTTACATCACCTCCTTACCTATTTTCGATGATCATTTTCATTATAAATTAGAGTAAAGCTTTATGGCATCTTGTTAATGAAAGTTGAAGCAGTATGAAAATCAAAGGGGACCTTCCAAGTTAGAAGGGCTGAGACTGATTGGCAAAGAAAAGAGTAAGATGCAAGTTATATTACTTTGGATTCAAAATATTGACAAAACAATGTATTTTCAACAATAGGACAGCTTCTTCATGTATACTAAGTCTGGATTTACAATATTTAGAAGGAGGCAATAAAATGAATATCAGTTTGAAGAAAAAAGCGGACTTCTGGAAAAAGGCAGCAATCTCATTACTTGTTTTCACCATGTTTTTTACCTTGATGATGAGCGAAACGGTTTTTGCGGCGGGACTGAATAAAGATCAAAAACGCCGGGCGGAACAGCTGACAAGTATCTTCGAAAACGGCACGACGGAGATCCAATATGGATATGTCGAGCCATTGGGTGACGGGCGAGGCTATACATGCGGACGGGCAGGTTTTACAACGGCTACCGGGGATGCATTGGAAGTAGTGGAAGAATACACAAAGGCAGTTCCGAATAACAAACTGAAAAAGTACCTGCCTGAATTGCGCCGTCTGGCCAAGGAAGAAAGCGATGACATAAGCAATCTTAAGGGCTTCGCTTCTGCCTGGAAGTCGCTTGCAAATGATAAGGAATTTCGCGCTGCCCAAGACAAAGTAAATGACCGTTTGTATTATCAGCCTGCCATGAAACGATCGGATAATGCCGGACTAAAAACAGCATTGGCAAGAGCTGTAATGTACGATACGGTTATTCAGCATGGCGATGGTGATGATCCTGACTCCTTTTATGCTTTAATTAAACGTACGAACAAAAAAGCGGGCGGGTCACCAAAAGACGGAATAGACGAGAAGAAGTGGTTAAATAAATTCTTGGACGTACGCTATGACGATCTGATGAATCCGGCAAATCATGACACCCGTGACGAGTGGAGAGAGTCGGTTGCCCGTGTGGACGTGCTTCGCTCTATCGCCAAGGAGAACAACTACAATTTAAATGGGCCGATTCATGTCCGTTCAAACGAGTACGGTCATTTCGTAATCAAATAAGCATTGAATAAAGCGGCAGCGTTTCTTGCCGCTGCATTCTCCGCATGATGTGAAAAAGACAAGAGACAAACAAGCTCTTGTCTTTCCTATATATGATCGTTCAGCATAAATATTTTAAAAAAATGTCAGTATCAAGTAATGAATGTATCACCAGGCGTATGCTTCAGGTGTCTCTCCTCCAGGTCCGGGAAAGATACTGTGTGTATTCAATCGACCATCAAACGGTTGCCTGAAAAGTATCGAGAGGCGCTCAAGTTAACTGAATATCAGGGGTTATCACAAAAAGAGCTGAGTGAAAAGCTCGGCATTTCTTACTCGGGAGCAAAATCAAGGGTACAGCGCGGAAGGGGAAAATGAAAACAGCTGCTTGAGGGATGCTGTCATATTGAAGCGGATCAATATGGAAATATCGTAGACTTTCGTATTGTAAAGGAATAACTGATGAACAAAGTCAGTTTTCTAATGTAAATTGGCCATCCGCTGCCAGATACGATTCTGAAATAGGTAGATGAAGTTCCCGTTGATGTAGGCAAGAGATAGATGTATAATATAAATCGTAATGTTTTCGATTTAATAAAAAGGAGTGTTGGAATGAAGATTTTATTTGCAAAGAGGTTAGGTATATTAGCTATAGGTTCATTACTCGTATTGGCAGGATGTCAGACTTCCGATTCATCTAAAGAGTCTAATCAAACAACATCATCCTCAGCAGCTGAAGAAAACTCTTCCAAAGCGCAAGAGCACACATCTGAAAGTCACACACATGAACATTCTCACGATCATAGTCATGCGCATGATAAAGAAACAGAAAAAATGTATGAAGGCTATTTTAAAAACAGTCAAGTAAAAGATCGCCCACTTTCTGATTGGGAAGGAGATTGGCAATCTGTATTTCCATACCTGCAAGATGGTACTCTTGACGAAGTGTTTTCATATAAATCAGAACACGAAGGCGACAAGACAGCTAAAGAATATAAAGAGTATTATAAAAAAGGTTATCAAACAGATGTTGACCGTATTGTAATCCACAAAGATACTGTAACCTTCTTTAAAAATGGAAAAGAATATTCTGGTAAGTATACGTATGACGGGTACGAAATTCTAACATATGATGCGGGCAATAGGGGGGTAAGATACATATTCAAACTAGCTAAAAAAGCGGAAGGGCTTCCTCAGTATATCCAGTTTAGCGATCATAGTATTTATCCCACTAAAGCTAGTCATTACCATCTCTATTGGGGTGACGACCGTGAAGCTTTACTTGATGAAGTCAAAAACTGGCCTACCTACTACCCGTCAAAAATGGATGGGCACGATATTGCCCATGAGATGATGGCTCATTAAATGATGATTTTATTCTATGAAGTATGGTGTTCTTTTATCATAAAGTATGGAATGAAATATTTATACGCCCTTGTATTAGCTGCTGACCCTTCGCCAGCAGCTTTTTGTCCTCTTTAGTTTTTGGCGTTTTTTCTCTCCGCCGACGGTGATTTCTAAATTAAGGTGGTCTATAAGCCCGACAGCATCCAATTAAAAGTCAAGGGACTGCCCTGATGTTACTAGTTATCATTTTCTCATTTTGTTGAAATAGAAACAAAAAATGAATATAATATTGCTAGTGCACCAACTGGTGGGAGGGCAGGCCATGAACAAAGAAGAACAGCTCATATTGAATTTCAGAGACTTATTTAACAAGATGGTGTTGCTTAATAAGTCTAAGATGGAAGACAGTTTGAAGGGGTACAAGCCTTCTGAAGTACATTGTATTGAATCCATTGGGAAAAATGCTGATAGCAATGTGAGAAAACTTGCGGAGTCCCTTTATATGACGAGAGGTGCCATAAGTAAATTAACTAAGAAACTGATAAAAAAAGACCTTATTGAAAGCTACCAGAAGCCGGATAATAAAAAAGAAATTTATTTTAGGCTTACTGCGCAAGGCAAAGTAATTTATAACATCCATGAGGAACTCCATAAAGAGTTTCGAGAACGGGACAAAGTCGTTTTTGAACAAGTTACCGAAGAACAATTTGACAGTATGCTTAGCTTCGTGGAAAAGTACAGCAGGCATTTGGATACTGAAATAAAGAAACAGGGAATAGCTGTTAATTAGATCGGATAAATAGAATAAAGAAACCAAAGTCAGCCCAACTCTATTGTGAAAGGGCTGTCTTTTTTTATTCTTAATTTTGTTGACAAGGAAACAATATGGTGCTATCTTTTTGTTGACAGAGAAACAAAATGGTTTCTGAGAGGAGAATAATATGTCAAAAGATCAAATAAAGAAATCAGGCTTATCGAAAGAAATTCTCTCGGCTGCCTGGGCAATTGCACTTGGAGCAATTGCTCCAATGCTTGATTCAACTATGGTAAACATCGCCATTGACAAATTAAATAAAGATTTCAGCACGACGTTGGATACCATTCAATGGTCCATTACAGGTTATGTTTTAGCCCTTGCTATTGCAGTTCCTGTATCCGGCTGGCTTATGAACAAATTTAACGGAAAGAAAATCTTAATCGGTGCAGTCATCGCCTTTGGTGTAACTTCTGTTTTTGCTGGGGTTAGTTGGAATATTTCTAGCTTTATCTTATTCCGTTTACTTCAAGGGTTTAGCGCTGGAATTATTACCCCGCTTATGTCAACGCTATTGGTTAAAACAGCAGGCCGAGAACATATAGGGAAAGTGATGGCTATTGTCAGCACACCAATGATTTTGGGCCCAATCTTAGGACCTGTAATCGGGGGCTTCATCGTCCAAGCTACATCATGGCATTGGATTTTCTTCATCAACGTGTTCATCGTTTTGATTGCTGCACCACTGATGATGAAAACTCTTCCAGACTTTGAGCCATTCAACAAAAATAGCAAACTTGATATTTTTGGAATTATCAATTTATCCTTAATGAGTGCAGCAATGATATACGGAATTACGAAAGCAGCGGACCATGCATCATTTAACAATAGCGAAACAATCCTATGGGCGGGCATCGGCCTCGCTTTAGCTGTAATTTACATCGTATATAACCGAATCAGAAAAAATCAAACCGTACTCCCCATAAATTTGTTTGCACACAAAAACTTCTTAGCATCCAGCGTCGGGTTATTATTAGCGAATATTGCCGTCATGGGACCCATGTTAATACTTCCATTGTTCTTTCAAAACTTCCGTCATTTCACGGCAATCGAAGCTGCGCTAGCATTAATCCCCCAAGGAGTCGGGATGCTTGTTACTCGGCCAATGATTGGAAAAATGATTGATCGGATCGGTGCGAAATACGTCGTTATGGCCAGTCTTGTTCTTTCGCTTATCGGGTCTATTCCACTTATCTTTATCACCGATAAAACGAGTATGATTTGGATTTCCATCATATTATTCATCCGTGGGACCAGTTTTGGAGGAATTATGCTTCCATTGACGAGTAATGCTTATACAGGGCTTGGCAGCAAACAGCTTCCAGAAGCAGGTGTCGGTATTCATATTATTGAAAATCTCGGTTCGAGCTTTGGTACGGCTGTTATCGCCACTGTGGTCGCAACTGTCATGCAAGGATTACAACCAACGATTGCGAATGGCTTAAAAGGTTACCATGCTGGGTTCTTAGTATCCACCATTGTCCTTGCTGTAATCTTCATCCCAAGTCTATTCCTCACACATAAAAAAGCTAAATAAGCAAATGAGAATTGGTGATTATTGGATTTTTATACTTGTATCAATCGGGAACTAAAAAAACTCTGTGCTTTACTAGTACAGCGGAAATCAGAGGGGAAGCTAAAGAACATATATTAGAAGAGATGCCCTATCCTTTAAGAGAGCGGCAAAGGGGAGCCTTAATTTTTCGCGCTTATCACGTAGTAAGTAGCTGAAAAGAAGGAGAATACAGACAAGTGATTCGTTTTAAAAAGAACCGCCTTCGACCTTAATAAGTTGAAGCGGTTTTTGCTGTACAAACAGTTAGCTGTCTTGGCTACCGGGCGGGCTGCTTACCAAAGCTAACTGTTAAATTGAAATGAAAAAAGGGCTTTTTAAACCCCTTTTAAGCCAATTGCCGCACTGGTTGCTCGACATGTTTTAGTTTTTCACAACGGACAAACTGACACTGTTGCCTGAGACTGTTACTTTAGCAAAGTCTTGAGTATCAATCACAGGTGTTATTGCTTTGTTGTCGATGGTGATGTTTGTAAAAGATGTTGAAAAATTTGATTTGATAGATTGGCGTGACCCTGTTGTTGCAACTGTAGCGAGCGCTTTCCACTTCGAGATGGAGCCGACATTTGTTTTGCTGATTTCTGAAATGAGGCGGCCATTGTATCCCGCATTGTTCGTGCCCCAGTAGGTAGCGCGGGTATTGCCGTTAAGATTTTTGTAGATGGTAAGTTGTACGGTGCTGCCTGGACGGAAACCTTTCGTATTCGTGAATTGGCTTCCACCTTCGAGGTACTGAACCTGATCCTGTCCTTTTGAACCAACTTTCATATATGGTTTCCATACATTATATTTTGCACTGTACTGAAGCCCGATATCGGATTCTGTGCCTCCGCTAAAGCCAGAGTAGATGTAGGCTGTCCCATTTGAAACTTGAACGGAGCTAGGAAGCTGGATTTTCGTAACAAGAATGGCACCGGTGCTGTTCAAGTAAGCCCTCCCGCCGATTCCATCAGTTAGCTGTGATGCAGCTTCTGCGGTTTTTGGGCTAATAATACCTGGCACATCTACTGCACATGTGCCAAAAAGCACGGTTGCCGTAAGCACACCCGCAAGCAGTCCTTTTTTCATCATCATTGTCTCCCCCTATTATTATAATTAGAAAACGCTATCATCTAGTATTATAAAACATTATGAAAAAAATTCCATAATGAACATGCAAATAGACACAGAATTTACACATTATGACTTTATAGATCTGGCAAACGGTTGATTCGTAATCTCAAATAATGCCCTATGAAGTGTACATTTAACTATAAATTTCTAATGTGTTTGTGCTTAAAAGAAATTCAATATAAAAAAGGGGGAGAGATAAGAGAGGGAAAAATATAAACATAAAAGGGTAATGAAGTGGGCTTTTGAAGCCCACTTCTTAGTTCATATTTCCCCTCAGAAGACTGCCTCTATCATTTTGTACATTTACTGAAAACCCATAATTTGCATTGTTTATAACCAGGAGCCCTTACATTCAATGTCCAACATGACTCCTTTGATTTTCATCTAATATTTCAAACAATGTTTTGTACTTTAATACGATTTCGTGGTCATCGACTTTATGGCCTGAATTGAAAAAGGTGATTGAGCCCGATCCTTTACCAAGCTGGTTACGCTCTGCAAGTATTTTCTTCAACTGTTTTGCAGTACCGACGCTGCCTGAAATAATATCAACTTTTTTTCCAAACAGTTTTTCAAAACTGTTTTTGAAAAACGGAAAATGAGTGCATCCTAACACAATGGTTCCGTATTGTTTCAAATCAAAAGAAGATAGTTCATTCTTTAGATATTTAATGATCTTGTCTTCATTAAAATCAAAGTTCTCAGCAAATTCAACCAGCCCTGGAAGAGCTAAGCAATCAACAAGGTCATGGTGATCAACTTCTTTTACTAGATGATGAAATTTCTCTTCTTTAAGCGTCAAATGAGTAGCAACTACGAGAACTCTTTTCCTTTCCTCCTCACAGTTTTTTATAGCAGGTTTTACAGCAGGCTCTATTCCGATTATCGGAAAGTCGAAATTTCTCCGAAGATCTTCTACAGCAATGCTAGTAGCTGTATTACATGCAATAACAAGAGCTTTGATATTTTGACTGGCTAGAAATTCAACTGCATTAAAAATATATTCTTCACTTCTATCTTTGATTTTTCACCGTATGGAACATGTAAAGTGTCCGCATAAAAAATGTAATCTTCATAAGGAAGAACTTTTATGGCCTCATACAATACAGTCATTCCACCTATTCCAGAATCAAAGAAACCTATTTTCATAACTTTTCACGCTTTCTATCTAATCTTTTTTTATCATATGACTTCATATCATTTGAATCAAATGAAAAAGGCTGATTTTAATATTCGAGTTAAATATGGGGGCTATCGATTTTTTGAATAGGCAGCAACTCTTGAGAAGAGAGAGAAGACCAATAGTGAAAACTTGGTGATGTAAATGTGGCGAAAACATCAAGATCGCACCAACCAGTCAAGTTTTCGGATTCTGGGCTAGATTCTGGATGATTTTACGGTTCAGGGTGTGAAATCACAAAAAAAAGCAAACTGCCTGTCGGAGTTTGCTTGTTGGCTCTATCCAAACAATGAGCTGCACTTATATTTTTATATCCTCTGGGCAAAGCTTATGTAAAAGCTGCTTAACCGACATTTCCTCAGTTAATGATCGTATCCCTTGACCTGCCCATAAAGACATCTGATCATGGTTATTTTGAAGTGAAGCCTGCTGTCTCATTGCCTTTGTTAGTGTATTTTGATAAGGATACGGAAGGGTTTGTGTCTCATACTGTTCTTTTTCTTCCATCCATTTATTTACGATTCCTCTGGCCTCTTTACCTGAAAATAGTTTCGTAAGCTTTGTATCTGCTTCGTTTGCCTCTCGTATTTTCTGTTTATGCACTGGATGTGCGCTGCTCTCGTGACAAATTAAAAAGGCAGACCCAATTTGAACGCCTTGGGCTCCAAGAGTTAAAGCTGCTTTTACTCCTCTGTGGTCTATAATTCCCCCAGCAGCTATGACAGGTACACTCAATGCATCTGCTGCTTGTGGAATCAGAGCCATTAAACCTATGGCAGATTCACCTTTGGAAGGTAAAAATGCTCCGCGATGTCCACCGGCTTCGCTTCCTTGAAGGACGACGATATCCATTCCCCGTTCCTCCATTAACAATGCTTCTTCCACTGTTGAAGCGGTTCCAATTAAACAGCATCCAGCAGTTTTTAGCTCCTTGACTGCGTCTTCCGGAGGCAGATCAAAAGTGAATGAGCAAGCCTTTACCTTGTATCTTAAAATCATATCAATTTTTTGATAGAAATCATCCCACTCTTCTTGCACAGGTGTGAATTGATTTACTTGATTCGCTAACGGTATGTTTTCTTTCCACTTTTTAACCTGGTCTTCTGGCGGCATTTCTAGACCTAGCGGAACAAACACATTAATTTGAAAAGGAGCGTCTGTCAGCTCAAACATTTCTTTTATTTGTTGTTCTAGCAGTTCTGGCTTAAGGTACCCCGATGCTAAACTACCAAGAGCCCCTTGATTTGAAACAGCAGATGCCAGTTGCGGCTTTGTAATGCCGCCAGCCATTGGAGCTTGAATAATCGGTTTTGTTAAGGAAAGCTTCTTCATAAATTCATTCATACCGAATCCCCCCGTTAAGACATGACTTTTGAAAAAGTGTCATTTCTCATTTTCCTCAAAAACTCGTATTCGCTTAAATATATCGTTTTCCTTCTTTTTGTCAACCAATGTTTTTCTGAAAATGATCTCTCATATTCGTTAAAAAAGCAGTTAAAGCAGGGGTAATGGAATTGTCTTTTCGCCTGATAAACATGGTTGATACGAAAGAATAATAAGAGAACTTCATGTAAACTAAAGCTTAGAAGAATAAATCATTTCGTGCGTGGGTCATATACATAAGGTTATTTCATTCAAGAGTAAAAAAATCTATATGACGTGCACAAAAATAACACGGCGATATGGATGACATCCATTGATAATGAAAAATCTTTATTTCATAATAAAATCAATATTCGGTTTTAGAGTTAGATGTTAGGCTGTATAAAGAAAAGTCTGAAACGGAGGAATACATGCAATGCGAAGTGAACAGGAAATGATGGACATGTTTTTAGACTTTGCTTTGAACGATGAGAGAATCCGATTGGTCACTTTAGAAGGGTCACGTACAAACAAACATATTCGCCCCGACAACTTCCAAGATTATGACATTTCTTATTTTGTAACTGATATAGAATCTTTTAAAGAAAATGATCAGTGGCTTGAAATCTTTGGGAAGCGTATTATGATGCAAAAACCCGAAGATATGGAGCTTTTCCCTCCCGAATTAGGTAATTGGTTTTCATACATTATTCTTTTTGAGGATGGCAACAAAGTAGATCTAACCCTTATTCCAATTCGTGAAGCAGAAGATTATTTTGCTAATAACGATGGTTTGGTTAAGGTCTTGCTCGATAAGGATACGTTCATCAGCTATGAAGTGACCCCAAATGACCGCCAATATTGGACGAAAAAACCGACTGCAAGGGAATTTGATGATTGCTGTAATGAGTTCTGGATGGTTTCGACTTACGTAGTCAAAGGATTAGCAAGAAATGAAATCCTTTTTGCCATTGATCATTTAAATGAAATCGTCCGTCCTAATCTATTGAGAATGATGGCTTGGCATATCGCATCCCAGCAAGGGTATTCATTTAGTATGGGGAAGAACTATAAGTTTATGAAACGTTACCTTTCAAATAAAGAATGGGAAGAACTCATGTCTACCTATTCTATGAGTGGGTATCAAGAAATGTGGAAGTCTTTATTTACTTGCTATGCATTATTTAGAAAGTATTCAAAAGCTGTATCAGAAAGTCTTGCATATAAGTATCCTGATTACGATGAAGGTATCACTAAGTATACGGAAGGTATTTATTGCTCAGTAAAGTGATAAGAATATAGATCGTCTTCATATGATGTTTGATTCTGGCTGATATGTAGAATTGCAGTATGATTATCATCAGTTCCTGTTTTTATTTCACTCATACTATACTTTCCATTAATAATGGATATATGCATTCACGAGCTTATCAGCATGTTAGTGTAAGCATGGAGTTTTTCAGTGATTCATTTACTAGGCAGCACGCTTGTAAAATTTTTGTTCTTTTTAACGAAATGGTGCATTATAATAAACCTATAGATATAGAAAAAACAAAAGAATAAAAAGGAGGATTTTTGTGTTTCAAACCTTAGAGCATTTTTTGAAATCTTGGGAGTTCGAAGCAGATGCTACACAGAAACTATTAAATAGTCTGACTGATGAATCACTTAAACAAGAAATAACTTCACAAAATTGGACTCTAGGCCGTATTGCTTGGCATACCGTTGCTGCCATTCGCATCATTACCTCAAACACAGACTTAACGTTCCAAGCCCCAGCTGAGGATTATCCTGTTCCAACTTCTGCTCAGTTTATTGCTGACAGCTATCATCAAGCCAGTAATGCATTTGTACAGGCATTAAAAACCCAATGGACTGACCATACACTTCAAGAAAATATCAACTTTATTGGACAACAAATGCCTAACGGTTCACTTTTGATGTTTTTGATTCAACATCAAAATCACCATCGAGGACAAATGACTGTTCTCATGAGACAAGCAGGTTTAACTGTTCCAGGTATTTATGGTCCAGCAAAAGAAGAATGGACAAAATTTGGTTTGGAAGCCCCGAAAATGTAATCAAACTTTTTATAAAAAAGTTACGCTATGACAACATATTAGAAGATGTTTTGATCATTCTCTTTTCAAAACATGTTCTTTTTTTGTGCGTTTATCAACGATATTTTCCAAACGCTTCAAATAACAATGACCTTCCGCACCAATGATGTAGGTATGATTTTTCATGCTGTCAAATCTTCTAGATACGCATAGCTCTATAGATTCCTCTAACAAAATCCATGTCTTTTTTTAACTGCCCGATATGATGTTGGAAGGCAGGTTATTACCGCGTCACCACCTAAATTCATACAATGAGTAAAGCCTCCCAGCGAGAAGCGAGGTCAACATAGTCATTACTTCGTTCGACAAATTCTGCAAATCGTAGACAACCTCCTGATTATTTGGATAATTAACTGGATAGGAGGGGGAAAGTTGTCATATTTCATTATACTTATCATCGTTCTATTAATCGGAGCATTGGTAACTGCAGCAGTCGGTATCATCTCTTCAAAAATGGAGGTAACCTCGCCGAAAACCACAATTGAATCTAAAGAGGAAGAACAGAAAAGTTTTTATACACTGAAATAAAGGAGAGAAAGAGCATCTCCTACGGGGGTGTTTTTAATAGAGGAGTTGGAAAAACTGAATCAGGCTAATTTACTTTTAAGATTCATCCTTGAAATCGCTGCACTAATCTCCATAGGGGTGTTTGCTTGGTTAAGCTTTAATGGTTATTTTAAATATGTTTTCACTTTGGTTTTACCTATTGCAGTTATGATTGTCTGGTCTGTATTTGCAGTACCTCATGATCCTAGTCGAAGTGGACAAACTGTAATACCTGTGAACGGGATAACAAGGTTAGTTATTGAATTATTGATCTTTGCAATGGCTGTTGCAGCGCTTTATTTTAGTCACTTAAAACCAGTGGGCATTATCTTTTTATGTCTTATCATACTGCACTACATCATTTCAGCTGAGCGTATCAAATGGCTTCTAAATCAATAGTCTTTCATTTCAGCACTCCTTATGAGAGTGCTTTTTCTTATTCGCTGTCGATTCAGTGGTTCCCAGATTAGATTATTGGCGGTTAATGGCTTGGACACAGTTGCAGTTTAGAACGCATTTTCCAATAAGGAAGGCGCTCATTTGAAATTCATCATTAAACAATTGTACAAAAGTAAAATTTGTATTTAAAATGTAGTAATAAATAGAAATTCTGCGTAGGAGGGTATCTTGTGGAAGAAAAGAAAAAAGCTTTAATCATTGTGGATGTACAAAAAGCCTTCGATGATAAAAAATGGGGGGAACGAAATAACGTAAAGGCGGAAGAAAACATTAGTAAAATACTGAAATTATGGAGAGAAAAAGGATGGACAGTCATATACATACAACACACTTCTGATAAACCTCATTCTTTATTCCATCCAGAGAATGAAGGGTTTGTTATAAAGGAAATAGTTAAGCCTATGGATGAAGAAGTCATTATAACCAAGAAAGTAAATAGCAGCTTTATTGGTACGAATTTAGAAGAATTCTTAAAATTAAATGGAATAACAACTGTAGTAATAACTGGTTTAACCACGCCTCACTGTGTATCAACAACCACAAGAATGAGTGGTAATTTGGGGTTTGATACATACCTGATTTCAGATGCAACAGCAGCCTTCGGAATGAGAGACCAAAATGGTACATATTATGATGCGGCGACTATTCATAATATATCTCTAGCTACATTGCATGATGAATTTGCCACAATAGTAACAACTGATCAATTAATAAATGATTTTATAAAAACTCACTGATGAAAACATTTAATAATAAAGCGGCAGGCGCCTTTCCAATAGGAAGGGCGCTGCACAAATAGCCTGCCCTTCGCCTTGATTGGCTCATTCATTAAGATATATGGGATGGCTAGGACAATTAAACCCCTTCTGTAGCAGAAGGGGAGGGGTACATTCAGTTACCTCATTTTAGATGTTTCAGCTGATGAAACAAAATAAAGCCTTACTGATTTAAGGATCAAACTCCTTTATGGATCGAAACGCTAGTGTATTATAATTCGAGATGTTTAATTAATTTAGCAGGATTGCCCCCAACCACAACATTATCTGGCACATTTTTAGCAACAACAGAACCAGCAGCAATAACCACATTGTTATCTATCGTAACTCCTGGATTCATGACTGAACTTCCTCCAATTCATAGGAGTGAAGGATTTTTAGGTTTTTATTTTTCTTTGATTTCTTTCCTAGCCGAAATAAAGCTCTGGAATGAAATCAATCAGTGTTTTACCGATGCAAAATATTTTCTTCAAGTGATTCATTTTCCTTCCAGATGTCTTTTAAAGTCCAATAAGTGAATTCCTCAACCCTTACAGCGCCTTTCTCAGAAAAAAGCTCAATGCCCAATCGATCTTTTTTCGGGTAAATGCGGCTAGTCATCGTTATTTCTCCGTGGTTTGCGAATACTTCGATCGAGGATCTGTCAACAAATACACGCAGTGTCAGCTTTCCATTTGCTTCTAGCGGCGCATGTCTCACACTGTCTCGCGGTTTCCCCATCTTAGAGCAATCGAGTGAGAGCTTATGATCAGTTATGCTGTATTTGATAGCCGTTTCTTCTTCTTCAAGGCCGCGAATTTTCAGCCCTACTGATTCGGCACTGCAATCTGTTAAGTCATACACAACTTGAATTTCAAGAAGCTCTTCGGCTGTTTTTGCCAGGTAATTCTCTGAAATCAACTGATTAGCACAGTCCAGATGTTTTGATTTTCGCAACAACTTAGTTTCTTCCACTGGATTCATCAAAATTTTATGATCATCCCGCAATGTTAATTCTCTCGGTAATGTCAAAGCACCGCACCATCCATCTGCTTTTGTTGGCATCTCGGACTCCCACATATCCATCCAGCCGATGGCAATTCTGCGTCCTTTATCATCTAATAACGTTTGTACAGCATAGAAGTCATGGCCGTGATCCAGCTCTGTAAAAGCACCGTACACAAATTTGTTTGTTTCACCATTATATTCTCCGATTAAATAGCCGGTTTGATGCAAATTATTATATAAATCACCGTCTGCCTCAATGCCCTGCGGAGATATCAGCAAGACATGTTTGCCGCCCAATTCGAAGAAGTCAGGACATTCCCACATATAGCCGAGATTTCCATCACTTTGGGCAAGAACACCTTTGTATTCCCAATCTCGCAAATTAGGCGAGCGGTATAAAATAACTCGTCCGACGTTTTCTTTCGTTGAATTTCCGACTACCATATACCAGCTGTTACGATCCTTCCATACTTTGGGGTCGCGGAAATGGCGGGAGCTGTCTGCCGGCGGCTTCGCAATGACAGGGTTTTCCTGAAGCTTTTCAAACACGATCCCGTCTTGACTGACAGCGATATTTTGATTTTGATAGAAAATGTCTTTCTCTTGATCTATCACATTATGCCCTGTATAAATTAAAGCAAGTTTTCCGTTATAATCTACTGCGCTTCCTGAGAAACAGCCGCTTTTATCAAAAGAGTCACCGGGAGCTAAAGCGACCGGGAGATGTTCCCAATGAATGAGATCCTTGCTTTTTACATGGCCCCAATGCATTTGTGCCCAATTCTCATCATACGGATGATGCTGATAAAAAACATGGTATTCTCCTTTATAGTGTATAAGACCGTTCGGGTCATTTATCCAGTTTGCCCGAGGCATAATATGATACCCTAATCGATAACGAGTGTTCATCTTTTCCTCCGCTTTTTTCAACGCTTCTTCTGCCTGTTTGATTCTATCCATTTGTGACATCCTCTCTATATCTGTTTTTTTGAAAAGGTGAAGCATATCCAATACCTTTCTTCGAATCTAATAAAGTGAAAATTGAAATAATTGTGAAGCACAAAGCCACAGTTCCCATGAAAAGATATGTGTGACGGAACCCTATACTATCGTATAAACCACCCGCAATCGGAGAGAAAATCGATGTACCTACTTGAGATGCAAATTGAAAGCCGACAAGGTAAAGAACGGATGAAAGACGTGTATCAAAATTCGCGGCTAAATATTTGAAAATCGCAATCAGCATGATTGGCAATTCTAAAGCATGAATTAGTTTCATCGATGAAATTCCGAACGGCCCGATGACAATTCCAGACCCAATAATACGGAAAGACATCAAAAACCCCGCGAGAATCAAGCTTTTTTTAGGGCCAAGTTTATTAACGATAAAGGGGGCCAGAAACAACATACCTGCCTCAATAAATACTTGAAATGAGTTTAAATATCCAAATATCTGATTCCCCATAGCCGATGTGGGAAATAAAGAAGCGTAGTAAATCGGGAATTGCTGATCATAGACGCCGTACACGCATGTCACCCCGATTACGTACAACATTAAAAACCAAAAGTCTTTTAATAGAAAGAGTCCTCCTACGTCTTTTAACCGGATCGAATCCGCTCTTTTCTTATCATAATCCGTCATCTCAATTTTTATGGACATAATAATGGCCACCAATATGACTGCTGAAAGGGAAGCAATCCAGAAATTGATATTCGGATTGATATTGAACAGCTGTCCTGCAAAAAAAGTTGCTACCGCCCAGCCGAGTGAACCCCACATCCTTGTCTTGCCGTATTCGAATTGATATTTTCGGCTGACCTTTTCAATATAGGTTTCAATAGCGCCAACTCCCGCAAGAAAAGCAGTTCCTAGATAAATACCGCCGACAATAGCGCCAAGGAAGACATCATATTGTAAAAGAGGTCCGTAGATAAAGATATAAAACGGGCCGGTAAAAACGATAAGTACACTAATGATAAATAATATGTTTTTCTTCAGCCCAAGTTTATCAGAGATAAAGCCGTACAAAGGCTGCATGCACAATGTAAAGATAGCGTTTACAGAAAAGATAATCCCAGTCGCCGACCCATTCAATTTGACTTCCTGTCCCAACCAAATCGCAAACAAAGAGTAGCTGGAAGACCATGTGAAAAAGAAAAAGAAGAGATAAGCACTCAGTTTCCAATACAGACTTTTTGAGCCTTTCATTTCTACAGCTCCTTTAACCCGACATTGATATCTATTTTATACCAGTCCCTGAACCGCTAAGGCCTTCCAAAATGTAGCGCTGAGCCACAATATAAATCAAGATCAATGGGATGGTGGAAATCGTCAATACAGCCATAACTTGATTTGTGTAGACAGGTTCTGTGCTGTTGATAGCAGTAATCGCAACTTGAATCGGAAATTTCGACTTATCCGTCAAAACCATTAGCGGCCAAATATAATCATTCCAGCTGCCGATAAAGGCTAAGGTTCCGACTGTGGCGACAGCTGGTTTAGACATCGGTATCATAATCCGCCAGAAGATTTGCCATGTATTTGCCCCGTCAAGCTTGGCCGATTCAATCATTTCCTCCGGTATTGCCATGAAAAAGTTTCGGAACAAATAAATATTGAATGCCCCCGCTAATGCCGGCAAAATAACAGCAAGACGTGTATCGACCAGACCGATTTTATGAATAATTGTAAACTGTGAGATTAAAATCGTTTCAAACGGTATAATTAAAAGCGCTAACAAAATGCCAAAGAGCAACTTTTTCCCTGTGAATTGCAGTTTGGCGAATGCAAACCCTGCCATTCCGTTAATTACAACAGATCCAGCTGCTACGCACAAACCATAAAAAAGACTGTTGCCAATATACATAAGCAAATCAAAACGAGTCAGCACTTCCCTATAGGACGAAAACCATTCTGCCAGATGAAAAGAGGGCAGAAATGCTTTGAAGCTGTTCATGTTGTTGTAAATTTCCGCTTCCGGCTTCATTGAGGATGCAATCATCCAAATGAGCGGAAAGATAAATAGAACTGCCAGCAGAACAAGACACGTATACTCCAGAATTGTCAAAGGCCCGAACTTACGTCTCATTGGTCTTCATCCTCCTTAACAAGCTTGCGTTGTGCGAGTGTCACCAATCCAATAATCGTTCCAAATAAGAGCGCGATTGAGCTTGCATATCCGACCATCCGATCGGTAAATCCAGTTTGATAAATATAATAGACAACCGTCATCGTTGAATTGACTGGTCCGCCCTGGGTCATGACCATGGGCTGAACAAGGAGTTTAAACGCGCTGATTAGCGTGGTGATAAAGATAAAAACAGATGTCGGTTTTAACAAAGGTAAAGTAATGTAAATAAAACGCTGCCATTTATTCATGCCATCTAATTGCGCCGCCTCGTAGACATCCTCGGGAATGTTTTGCAAACCAGCTAAAAAAATCAGCATCTGAAAACCTGCTCCCTGCCAAGCGGAAACGGCAACGATCGTAAAGATTGCTTGCTTAGGGCTCGTCAAGAAAGGCTGTGGTGATAGACCGAAGTGCGCCAATACATTATTGATCATTCCTTCATTTGGATTTAGCAAGTACATCCACAAAACGGAGATGACAACCAATGACATGACGACAGGACTAAAGTATGCGACTTTGAAAAAAGCGTTGGCTTTGCGCTTTTTATTCAATAGGAGGGCAAGCCCGAGCGCTGCCCCGATCTGTAGCGGTATCAAAAAGACTACAAATGTAACGGTGTTGCCCAAACTTTTTAAGAATATTGGGTCCTGAAAAAGTTTGATGAAATTATCAAAGCCGATAAACTGACGCAAATCAGGCGTCAACAAATAATAATCTGTAAATGCGTAGTACACAGCCATGATAGAAGGAATCACAAGAAACATGAATAAAATAAGCAGCGCCGGTCCTAAGAACATATATGCGACTGCGTTTTCCCGCCAGCGTATTTTATTCACTGTTTTTCTTTTTAATGGAAGGGCCTGTCCAGTCTCTTTCAATATTGTTTTATTCATGGCGTCCACCTGCTAGTTTGCCTTATCAATGGCAGATTGCATTTCTTTTACACGTGTATCCAGCACTTTTTGAATATCCTGATTTTGATCATAAAAGCTAATATCATCGATTGTTTGTTGAAATGCTCGAGTTACCTGCGGATATGCTGGGGTTACCGGACGAGCATGGCCTGTTTGTTTCAGCTGCTGCATAAAGACATTCATTTCATCAGAAAATTCTTTTGTCAGCACTTTCTCTGATGAATAACGTACAGGCAGAGCGGCGATTGATCGGCTCAATTCAATATTGGAATCCTTATTAGTCATCCAATCTACTAATTTTGCTGCCCATTCTTTATTTTCAGACGCTTGTGTCATGGCGAACTGCCAGCTTCCCGAAGGAGAGACAAGCTTTTTGGTTTTTGGTGATACAGGATATGGCATTACTCCATAATCGACGTTGGAAAAGTTTGTTTTCAGATCGGTTATTGTCCACACGCCGCTCATCTTCATCGGGTATTTCTCCGTTTCAAACGCTTGTTTGACAGGAGTGCGTGTTGTATAGCCCTCTTTAAGCATCGTTTGTATAAACGTCATCGCTTCAACGGTTGTTTTTTTGTTAAAGACACCATCCGCTTTCTTCCCATTTTCTGAAAGGATATCCCCGCCAGCTGACCAAACAAACGGTAAGAGAGCATAAGTCAACATTTCGTCTTTCGACTGTAATTGCATATCGATGGCTGGTTTATCATATTTATGTTTCAGCTTTTTGCAAAGCGCAAGAAATTCTTCCCATGTCCAAGGGTCTTTTACTGTTGGCAGCGTTTTCAAATCAACCCCGGCATCCTTAAGCATTTTTTTGTTATAGTAGATGCCAACCGACGATTCACTGACGCCGATGGCATACAGTTTACCTTGATAGGTGCCTTGCTGCTTAATGCTTGGCAATAAATCTTTCTGGTCTTTAACATACTCATCCAAAGGTGCAATAACGCCAGATTTTGCATAAGCCGCAGTGTTTGGTCCGTCCAAAGTGATGACATCAGGCAGGGTGTTCGTTGTTAATGCCGCATTCACTTTGTCTTCATAACCTCCACCGTTTCCGCTTCGAGGAATGAATTCAATTTTTGCCTCGATATTTTCTGAAGCGTACTTTTTATTAAAGGCATCCACCCTTTTTTTGTAAATCTTTCCTTCCTCGTTATCATCAGATACATGCACCCACATCGAAATCATTTTCTTTCCGCCGCTATTTGCACTTTCGCTTTTGTTACAGCCCCAGATGGCACACATAAGCAACAGAGACAAACTTCCTAACATCAATCTTTTCATATTCGTTACTTTCCCTCCTTTTGCACAAATTGTAAAAGCGCTTTCAAGAAGAATTGTATGTCAACCGGTTTCATGTGTCAACCGGTTGACATAAATTTATGTACAATTCAAAATATAAAGAACAATGTGGTGTATAGCCATTTGATTTATGGAAAATCCTTGCACATGTCAATCTGATTCTCTAAAATAAGTGCGTGACGAGTATTGTAAGCCATTTCAGTAAAGCAGGGGGAAAGGGAATGAAGCCTAGCATTCATGATGTTGCAAAAATAGCGGGAGTTTCATCTACAACGGTTTCAAGGGTATTAAATAATCGCGGCTATATTAGCGAAAAAACAAAAGATAAAGTTTACAAGGCGATGGAAGAAATCAATTACTTTCCAAATGATTTGGCCCGTTCTTTGTTCAGAAAACGCACCAATTTAATAGGGCTTATCATTCCAAACTCCAGCAATCCGTTTTTCGGCGAACTCGCCTTTTATATTGAAAGCATCTGCACTTCCATGGGCTATAAACTGCTGCTTTGCAACAGTTTAAATCGAATAGATAAAGAAGAAAAATATCTCGAAATGCTGATTAGAAATCAAGTGGATGGCGTCATCGCCGTCACTTACAACCGTGGAATACTCAATTATCACCAGCAAAATCTTCCGATTGTCGCGATCGACCATTACTTATCGGAAACAGTTCCTGTTGTCGGCTCAGACAACTTTGATGGAGGCAAAAAGGCAGCAGAACTGCTGATAGAAAAGGACTGTCAGCATATCGTTCATATCAATGGGCCGATTGAACTTGAAACGCCTGCAAATCTCAGGAGAAAAGCATATGAAGATGTAATGCGTGAGCACGGAAGACAGCCTATTACATATGAAGTGTCATTTCATGAAGACTACCAGAACATCATTTCAAAACTATTCGATGAACAGCCTGCAGTTGACGGCATTTTTGCCAGTGATGATATCATGGCTGCCGGAGTCATGACAGAAGCCAAAAAACGTGGAAAAGACGTTCCAGGTCAATTAAAAGTGATTGGTTATGACGGTACAGAAACCATTCAGGCTATTCTGCCGGAATTGACTACAATCCAACAGCCGATTGAATTAATTTCTAAAACAGCCATTGAGATTTTAGAAAAACAAATTGAAGGCGAATTTGATGATTTACCACTTGAAACGTATTTGCCCGTACAGCTTTTCGAAGGCGGGACGACGTAATGAACATGGCAGAAGAGTTCCAGGAGTTAAATGATCTCTTTTTATAGATGACCTTTTAACGCTTCTAATTGATTTGCTTGTTCTATATTTGATACACATAAAATTAGAAGTAAGAGAAATTGAGAAAGATCATTTGCAGAGGATCTATATCAAGAAGAAAACATACCAAATTGATTTTGGTATGTTTTTATTTATGTATTGAATCTCTTAAAAGCATCCATACATGCTCCCAATGCTGTGTGCGTGTAAGCTGCCCGAGACAAACATAGCATTACCAAGTTAGAGGAGTAAACCATGAGTTTGCTCCTCTTTTTATATGCTAACGATGATTCTTGTGAAGCGATATGGGGAAGATTAAAGACTAATCTGGAATTTTCATAAAAAATATTTTGACATTTCAATGTAAAAAACTTATATTCATATATGAGCATACATTCATATACTTATTTTGCATCACGTTAGAATGCTCAATAACAGATGCAACATCATAACTACATATGTATCAACAAACTTTCGTTAAGGAGGAGATTTTTATGGGTCATAATCATACCGAAGGAGCCAATAAAAAAGTTTTATTGTTCTCTTTTATCATCATTACAGGTTATATGATGATAGAAGCTATAGGCGGATTTTCAACAAATAGTCTGGCGCTTTTATCAGATGCAGGCCATATGCTGAGTGATTCAATCTCATTAATGGTTGCCCTGATTGCTTTTAGATTAGCTGAAAAGAAGGCAAGCCACAATAAGACATTCGGATATAAACGATTTGAGATTCTCGCTGCGGTGATAAACGGGGTTGCATTAATTCTTATTTCCCTTTACATCATTTATGAAGCAATCGAACGTTTCTCTCATCCACCGGAAGTTGCTACAACTGGCATGCTTACGATTAGTATTATCGGGTTAATTGTGAATGTATTGGTTGCATGGATTATGCTGAGAGGCGGAGACACAGAGGGTAACCTGAACATAAGAGGAGCTTATTTACATGTGTTAAGCGATATGCTCGGCTCTGTAGGCGCCATTTTAGCTGCCGTACTTATCATCTTCTTTGGGTGGGGCTGGGCAGACCCATTGGCGAGCGTCATTGTGGCTATTCTTGTTTTAAGAAGCGGTTACAATGTGACTAAAGATGCTATTCACGTATTAATGGAAGGAACACCAGAAAATATCGATGTCACTGACATTATTCATACAATTAAAGAGACAGAGGGAATTCAAGACATTCATGATTTACACATATGGTCTATCACAAGTGGATTAAATGCTCTTTCCTGCCACGCTGTTGTTGCCGATCAACTAACCATTTCAGAAAGTGAAAATATTTTACGCAAAATTGAACATAAGCTTGAGCATAAAGGCATTACGCATGTAACCATACAAATGGAAACCGAAGCGAATCATCACGATAATACGATCCTTTGTCAGGCCAAAATTGAGAAGCCTCTTGACCACCATCACCATTAAATTTTTTCTCTCATTATATAGTGAGGAGATCAATAGCATTTTGCAGATTTTGTCTACTGACAATATAAAATTGATGGAGGGCTTAATATGTACGACACTATCGTAATCGGGGCTGGTCAAGCAGGAATCTCAATAGGGTATTATCTTAAGCAGACCGGCCAAAGGTTTCTCATTTTGGATAAAAGCCATGAGGTTGGGGAGAGCTGGAAAGATCGGTATGACTCATTGGTTTTATTTACTTCTCGAATGTATAGCTCATTGCCTGGAATGCATCTTGAAGGAGAAAAGCATGGATTTCCTTCAAAAAATGAAATTGTTGCTTATCTAAAGAAATATGTTGAAAAATTTGAAATCCCAATCCAATTACGGACAGAAGTAATAAGTGTCCTAAAATCAAAGAATCATTTCTTAATAAAAACCAATAGAGAAGAATATCAAGCGAAGAATCTTGTCATTGCTACAGGTCCTTTTCATACCCCTCATATTCCATCAATATCAAAGGATTTAGCCAGTAATATTCATCAATTACACTCGTCACAATATAAGAATTCAAAACAATTGGTAGATGGAAATGTACTAGTAGTTGGTGGGGGGAATAGTGGTGCTCAGATAGCTGTTGAATTATCCAAAGAAAGAGTTACATATTTAGCTTGTAGTACTAAACCAGTTTATTTCCCTTTATTGATTGGAAAAAGAAGCATCTTTTGGTGGTTTGATAAATTAGGAGTTTTACATGCAAGTCATACATCAATATTAGGAAAATTCATTCAAAAGAAAGGCGATCCAATATTTGGGTTCGAATGTAAACATGCCATAAAACAGAGGGAGATCATCTTAAAAACAAGAGTCATAGGGGGAAAGGAAAATGAAATCGTTTTTAATGATGCATCTTCATTAGAAGTAAATAATATTATTTGGGCTACAGGTTTTAGGAATCCCCTTAGTTGGATAAAAATAAAAGGTGTTTTGAATAAAGAAAATCGAATCATACATCATAGAGGTGTTTCACCTATAGAGGGATTGTACTTTATTGGTTTGCCTTGGCAGCATAGGCGAGGTTCAGCATTGCTTCAAGGCGTTGGAAATGATGCTGAATACATTGTAAAACAAATGAACGGTGAATAAATTGAGTAGAGCAGTAACTCACAAGTTTACTGCTCTATTTTTTGTGTGAGTAAGTGTCGTTATGTTACGGTGTAAAGCCGCAAAGGTATCGCTGTTGTATCTCTTGCCATATTAATAAGAGGTACCCTGGCTCACTGATTGTGCAACCTTCTGCCGTACTTCCCGTGCTAAATGTGTAGCACGTAAGGTTGCCTCCCAAATAGTAGGATGAACTGAAGAATGACTGACTGATAATGCCCGTTGTAATACCCTTCCACTACATTAAAGGGCTCATTTAGTATATGTAAAAAGCGATTTTTTAAATCGCTTTTTTTGCGCAAAATCATGTTAACCTCTAACTTCTTTATCAGTAAGAACTTTTAAAGCATCTCTTACTTTTAATGCGAAGTTGATAGGTTTATCAATAGATTCGAAATGAATATACATCAGTCTTGGTTTATCAAACAACCAGTGATTATGAAGTGACGTGACAATCAGATCATGTTCCCGAAGCACACTAATAAATGGATTGATTTCTTTTTGAAGAATCACGGTTTCACCACTGCAAAGAGCGCGGCCATCTTTTGTCATTGATTCAAATGAAAACAACTGAGGAATGAGTAAAAATGATCTTCCCGGTCTTCCCAGTACTTTTGGTTTTATATTCGTTCGTGATCTCATCACTGTGCAAATTCCATTTTCAAAAGTATGCATGGTTCCACCTAAAATATCGTTGAATTCGTCACAAAGACCATGCTGTTGAATCATTTCACCATCAACTTTTGCTTCCGCACGGACTGTTCTCTTGATAAGAACTTTCATAGCCTCCCTGACTTTTCTTGCAAATGTGAGAGGTTCGTCTATTGATTCAAAATGCATAAACATCAGACGTGGCTTATCAAACAGCCAATGGTTATGAACGGCAGTTACAATAATACCAAATTCGCGTAACTCACTCATAAACGGATTTACTTCTTCTTGAAGTAAAACAGTCTCACCTAGACATAAAGCTCTGCCATTCCGATCCATGCTTTCAAATGAAAAAGCTTGAGGAATAAAAGGAAATGCTTCTGCTCTTCTTCCAAGTACCACTGGATGAATGTTGTTTCGAAATCTTGTAGCCGTACATACACCATTTACGACACTAGGTGTTGAATTGAGAATCCTTGCAAATTCCCTGCAAAGTTGGGATGGCTCCATGCCCATTTCTTCCACTGAATATCTCCTCCTGAATATATTTACACCTTACTTTAAAGATATGTGGAGATGGAAAAAATGTAACACGGCATGAGTCTATATAGGAGAAATTCAATTGTTATTTAAGTTACAAAATGATCAATATTCCTCTGAAAAAATGAGTAGCCGAATGTCGTATGGTCCAATAATAGTTTTTTTAATATGACAGTATAAAATCTTTTGAGTAAAGAAACCTAATGGAAAAGGTTCGCTGAAAGGAGGAAGAGTATGTGGGGAAGAAAAAAATTGAAAACAAAACATCCTTAGTCTGGAAAATGGCTATTGCATCTGCTGTTTCTTGGGAAGCGGCAAAACTAGTGGGCTCTAAACACCCGTATTTAGCACCTCTATCTGTTATATTATGTTTGCAAACGACCATCGATAAGTCGATTCGATTTTCTTTTCACAGGATTGTGGGAACGGCAATCGGGGTCATGTTAACAGCCTATCTTGTTAGTCATTTACATATGAATGGTTGGATATTGGGTCTTTTAATGTTAGGCGGGACCTACATTGCAAAGTGGTTAAGATTAGATGAAACGGTTTTACATCAGGTTGCCCTCACCATTTTATTAGTATTTACGTTTGAAAGAACATCTAAAGATTATGTGATAGATCGGATCATCGATACGATTATTGGAGTCATTATCGCTATTTTGATTCATATGTTACTTTTTCCGCCAGACTTTACAAAAAAGGCAGCCGGATCTTTTCAAACATTAGCTCATCAGCTTTCTGACATACTTTTAGAACTGTCCAAATGGGTTCAATTAGAGTGGGGACAAGGAAAAGGGAACTTAATGGAGTATAAAATGAACCATCTCCTACAGGAGCTGCATGCGACAAAAGAAATGTTACAAACGGCTTCTCAGAGCGTAAAATTCAACCCAATCAGAAAAAAGCATAAAATCATTCTCTCAAGATATCAAATGCAGATGCAAAAGATGAATGCAGGATATGAGTATGTATCAAATATCGCGAAAACGTTAAAAGAATGGGAAAAAGAAGGGACTTTATCTTCAAGTGACAAAATGGAGTTGGGCAATGATTTAAAAATGTTAAGTGAATTTTTTGAGGAATTTAAAGGAATACAACAGGGGCAAATAAACGATTGGAAACACAACATGCTATTGGAATCTCTTCGTTCAAAACTGATGTTGTATCCACCGCCTAATCATAAGGTCTATAAAGACTCTTTTTTTTAGAAACGACAAAATTGCTGAAAAACCTATAATATTTTTTCGAAAAAAGAATATGGATATACAGATGTAGATGTAATGAGGTAAAAGCGGGGGAATAAAATGGATGATATACACCGGATTTTGGATGTAGTCGCCAATTCTAAGAATGCTATGGTATTGGCTACCATAATTAAAGTAGAGGGGTCCGCTTATAAAAAAGAAGGGGCCTCCATGTTAATTTTAGGGGACAAAACAAGAGTTGGCATGTTATCTGCCGGTTGTTTAGAAGAGGATCTTGTTGAAAGGGCAGAGCAAGTTTGGACTACAGGAGAGCCCTTGATTGTTCATTTTGATATGAGTGAAGAGGACGATTTATCGTGGGGACAGGGAGTTGGCTGTAATGGTGTTTTGACGGTTTTACTCGAGCCTGTAAAAGGGGAATTAGAAAGAAATCTTAGGACAGTAAAGAAATGCTTAGATATAAAAAAGTCTGTTACTCGAATGAAACGATTCACTAAAAGATTAGAGCCAAGGGAAGATATGTATATCGTTGAAGATGGCAGCGTGTTTGGAACTGGGGATGTTAAGGAGCTAGGCTGTATTCAAAAACTGAGAAATCAGAATCCCCTTTATGATACAGAAAAGGGAATCAAAAGAGATGAATATACGTCTGATTTATTTTTTATCCATCAGATGGTTCCAAAACCTTGTTTATATGTCTTTGGAGCAGGGGAAGATGCGAAGCCATTAGTTTCTTTGGCAGCTGGTATAGGCTTTCATGTCACAGTGATTGATTGGCGTCCTTCTTTATGTCATAACGGCCATTTTCCTAAAGCCGACGATTTGATTGTAGGAGTACTGGAAGAAGTAATGGAGGGTCTGAGCATTACAGAAAGGGATTTTATCGTCATAATGACACACAGCTTTCAAAAAGATCAGATCATTTTACATAAATTTAAAAATATGGATGTGTTTTATAAAGGTGTATTAGGCCCTAGGAGGCGAACGGAACGACTATTAGGCGGGGCTCAGATTCCAGAAGATATTCATTCCCCAATTGGACTTCCCATTGGGGCACAAGGCCCCGAGGAAATTGCTATAAGCATTGTTGGCGAGATGATTAAAAACATGCGAAAACAAAGGTCTACCTCATGAAAACAGCAGCCATATACTTGGCAGCTGGTACAAGCAGACGTATGGGAACAGATAAGCGAAGTTTATTTCTTAATGGAGCCTCCCTAGGAAGTATGGCTCTTAAAAATGCCTTGTTATCTAAATTAGATCATATTTTCGTTATCACGAGAAAGGGAGATTCACTGCATTGGCTTTCGGCTTTTTTCTTTTTATATCCTATGTCAAATAAGTGGAGTCAGGTGGAATGTGAGCAAGCGGGTAAGGGCCAGGGCCACTCCATACAATGTGGTTTAAAAAGAGCAGTAGAGTATGAGGCTGATGCCGTTATCATTCTTCTTGCAGATCAGCCATTTGTCACCACAGATATCATCAATACGTTAATTGATTCCTATCAAAGAGAGCACCACTATTCATTTATAGCTGCTGAAAATCAACATCTGCCTATGCCCCCTATCTTATTTTCAAATCAATGTTTTCCAGTGTTACATCAGTTAAAGGGAGATCAAGGCGCTCGGTATGTCATCCGTGAACGTATTTTAAATACGGGAAAAATGATCAACTTCCAAGACCCTTTGCTTTTTTATGACGTAGATACAGTTAAAGATTACACTTTACTACTGAATAAATTCGGGGAGTGAATGAGTTGGAGTATATCGGGAAAAGTGTTATACGAAAAGAGGCCCTTGAAAAAGTGACAGGAAAGGCGAAATATACAAATGATTTTCAAGAAACAGGGACATTACACGCAAAAATGTTGGTTAGTCCGTATGCCCATGCGAATATTGCTTCTATAGACTTTTCAGAAGCTTGGAAGATTCCTGGAGTGAAAGCGATATTGGGTGATGAACCTTTTCCGCTTGTAGGTGAAGAAATTAAAGACAGGTCGCCGATTGCTTATAAAAAAGTTAGATACCATGGTGAGCCAGTTGCTGTAGTTGTTGCGGAAAATCCAATCATAGCTCAAAAGGCGGCGGATGCCATCAAAGTGTCCTATGAACCTCTTCCTGTCGTAAATTCCCCCCGTGCGGCCTTCCAGAAGAATGCTCCCCTCGTCCATGAACATTTGGACCGCTATGAGAAGAAGGAAGGTGTATACCCGGTTCCGAAGACAAATATCGCAAACCAAGATAAAATCAGAAAAGGAAATATAGAAGACGGGTTTAGGGAAAGTGATGTGGTAGCAGAGTTTCAAATTTCCTTTAATCCTTCTGATCACGCTGCTATGGAAACAAGATGCTCGATTGCTGAAATTCGAGCGGATGGAGAGATTATCATCACCACATCCTCTCAAGCTCCTTTTGCCATTAAAAAATTAATGGAATGGTATTTTGGAATTGAACCTGGAAAGGTTATCGTCAAAACCCCTTTAGTAGGAGGGGCGTACGGGGGAAAAGCAGCAGTTCAGTTAGAGGTTATTGCATATTTGGCATCAAAAGCAGTTGGTGGCCAGCCCGTAAAATTATTTAATTCAAGAGAAGAGGATATGATCACATCTCCTGTTCATATCGGATTGGATGCCATCGTAAAATTAGGAGCAACAAAAGATGGCATCTTAAAGGCGGCAGACATTCAGTTTTTATTTGATGGCGGAGCATACTCCGATAAAGGAGTTGACGTCAGTCGAGCTGGAGTGGTTGATTGTACGGGTCCATACGCGATCGATCATATATGGTGTGATTCATATTGTATGTATACGAATCATCCATATCCCAGTGCATTTAGAGGCTATAGTCATGCTGAAGTTTTATTTGCCTTTGAGCGAACAATGGATGTATTGGCAGAAAAGCTAAACATGGATCCATTAGAACTTCGCTATAAAAATGCCATTCGTCCTGGTGATACTACACCTACTCAAGTTCTTCTCAATTCAAGCACGGTTGGAAATGTACCAAAATGTATTGAAAGATTGAAGGAATTAATGAATTGGGATGAGGGACAGAGAATTGAAATCGGTGATCGGAAGATACGGGCAAAGGGGATCAGCTGTATTTGGAAAACGTCAACATTTGATACAAATGCAACGTCCGGGGTTATTTTAACCTTTAATCCTGACGGAAGCATTAATTTGATGTCAGGGGTAGTGGAAATTGGAACAGGGACAAAAACAGTGTTAGCCCAAATCTTAGCGGAACGAATGAAAATGGACATAAGCAAAATTCATGTAAAAATGCTTATCGATACCCAAACAACACCTGAGCATTGGAAAACTGTAGGCAGCAGAGGGACTTTAATGGGAGGAAGAGCTGTACTGAATGCAGCGGAGGAAGCCATTCGAAAGCTTAAGGACGTGGCATCTTGTGTGTTAAGAGTTCCTGTTGAGGAATTAGAGGTGGCTGATGGAAAGGTTTATTTTTTAGATAATCCTAATGTGAATGTTGAAATAAAAGACATTGCTTACGGATATACATTTCCAAATGGAAATACCATTGGCGGCCAAATCATTGCGAGCGGCAACTACACATTAACCCGGATGACGAATTTAGACCAAGAAACAGGAAAAGGAAAGCCGGGACCCGAGTGGGCTGTAGGCGCTCAGGGAATTGAAGTTGAATTAGATAAACGGGATTATACGTATCGAATTACAAAAGCCTATTCTGTTGTGGATATAGGAACTGTACTGAATGAAAAAGCGGCAAGGGGTCAAGTGATGGGGGGGATGAGTATGGGAATTGCATTTGGAGGAAGAGAAACCTTTGTATTTGATTCATACGGCAGAGTATTAAATCCTCAGCTTAGAACATACCGCCCCCTTCACTATGGAGAGCAGCCTGAATATATCATTGAATTTGTTGAAACACCGCATGTGATTGCGCCTTATGGAGCGCGCGGCGGCGGGGAACACGGACTGTTGGGGATGCCGGCAGCATTGGGAAATTGCCTTTCCACTGCTTTAGGTGTCCAATTGAATCAACTTCCTCTGATTCCTGAACATTTATGGAGGACGCAAGAGGGGTGGAAAGATGATACCGTTTGATTTCGACTATTTTAAACCGAAGACCATTCAAGAAACAACCCGCCTGTTTCACTCTCTTGCGGCCGAAAAGAAAACACCAATGTATTATTCCGGCGGCACAGAAATCATAACATTAGGAAGGTTGAATCTCATCTATACGGATGCAGCTATAGATATTAACGCACTTCCGGAATTTCATACCATCCGTTTTCATGAAAAGTATCTAGTGATGGGAGCAGGTGTGTCATTAACGAAAGTGGAGGAAGAAAATCCGTTTCCGTTATTGAGTAAAACAGTAAGTGAAATCGCGGACCGGACGGCTCGAAATAAAATCAGCCTGGGTGGAAATATTTGTGGGAACATCTATTACCGTGAGGCAGTCTTACCGTTGTTAATTTCCGATAGTTTGGTAGGAGTCGCAGGGAGAGCAGGGCTTCGTTACCATCCTATTAATAAAGTATTTAACAGGGAAATACAATTACAAAAAGGGGATTTTTTATTTCATATCCTTATAGATCGAACGTATATAGAATCGCCATTTGTAAGTATAAAAAGAAGACAACAGTGGAATGTTGGGTATCCATTGGTGACAGTTTGTGCACTGAAAAAAGATGAAGAGGTTAGAATGGCCTTTAGCGGCGTATGTCCATTTCCTTTTCGTTCTATTGAAATGGAGAAAATGTTCAACGATAAAAGCTATTCATTAGAAGACAGAGTGCGCAGGTCTTTACAGTATCTGCCCAAACCCATTCTTGATGATGTAGAAGGCTCAAGTGAATATCGAATATTTGTCTTGCAACATGCAATCTTGGATGCCTTACATGAATTAGAAGGAGGCCCAAATGTCTAACCCTATTACATTAAAAATAAATGGCAAGGAAAGACGGATTACTGTCAGACCAGCCGATACTTTGTTATATGCCCTTCGTCTTCGTCTTGGATTAACTGGTTCAAAGCCAGGCTGCTTAAATGGCGATTGTGGCGCCTGTACGGTATTAATAGATGGAGTACCGATGAAATCTTGTTTGATGCTTGCAGTAGAAGGTGAAGGTAAGGATATTACTACAATTGAAGGACTTATAAATACGCCAATCCAAAAGGCTTTTATTGAGAAATTTGCGTTTCAATGTGGCTATTGTACCCCAGGTTTTCTAATGAATTGTCATGCTTTAGTGAATACTGAGCCGAACGCTGGCGATGAAACGATAAAAGATTGGCTGCAGTCCAATATTTGCAGATGTACTGGTTATAGGGAGATTGAAGAAGCAGTTAAATCTGTTTTACATACAGAGAAAGAGACTCATTAACGATTACCAACGCTCCTCTTTAAAAGAGATTAACATTCGGATAACACATGAAATATTTTTTTCTAATGAGATCACTTAAGCCTGAGATGAACTGAATGTTTCATCCAGGCTTTTTAAGGTATAACATGGCCTTATCCTAGAGATAATGCATATAGCCAATGATGAGTCAGCTTCCTGTAATGAAGAAACGTTTCTCAGCAAACGAAGGAGGCTTGGGTATCTATAGCTCTTTTACCATTACTTTTTCGCCATTAAAATCGAGTTCACCATTAAAGTGAAATCCAAACCTTTGATAAAGGCGAAGAGCATGAATATTATTTTCAAATATACTTAAATAAATTCTCTTACATTTATATAGCTCAGCAAGGTGCTGAATGAGAGCTTTAAGCATTTTCTTCCCTAATCCTTTTCCTTGATAGTGTTCGTCGATAAAAAATCGGTCAAGCCAAACTCGTCCATTTTTATTATCTTCATCATACTCGGGAAACAATCCATACATTGCAAAACCGACTAGATCTCCTTCAGAGTAAAGCCCGACAGGTTTATAATAGGGGCATTCTTTCGCATCCTCTAAACATACTTTTACAGATTCAATATATGATAGTTGATTCTGGCTGACATGCAGATCAAGAATGGCAGCACGATTATCATCAGTTACTGCTTTTATTTTTATACTCATACACATTCTCCTTATTTTTCTTATCCCCCGGTTAGGCTGCGGCTTAAGGTGATGGCAGATGGAATTGATATTGCTAAAACTCAGCATTACTATATTCAAGTCAAGCAACATGTAGCCTATCAAATTAAGTACCTTATCTTATTGTGCCTAACCAGGGGCATTCCCTGCATCCAAATGACTTGCCTTTATAGAGAATAAATTAATGTAAAGCTGCAGCATCATTCTTATTTTCTTTCCAAACCATTGTAAGACCAAGGCCGATCACCATAACGAAACCTGCAAATAGGAAAGGAAAATGAATGTTAAGATCAAATAGGATACCGCCTAGAGCGGGGCCAAATATATTTCCCAGGCTGGTGTACGTGGAGTTCATGCCTGCTACGAAACCCTGCTGGTTACCGGCCATATTGGATAAATGAGCAGTTAAGGCCGGACGTAGCAAATCGAACGCCAGAAAAATAAAACAAGTTACAAGCAAAACAGTTAAAAATCCTGACATAACAGTAGAAATGAAAGCTAAGATCGCTCCGGTTATTAAGCATAGCTGAATGATTCTTTTCTCTCCAAGTTTGTTGACCAATTTCCCGAAAAGTAAAACTTGAATAACTACCGCCACAATGGAACTAATCGTAATAATGGTTGCAATATCTTTTGGTGTGAAGCCAAATTTATGATCAGAAAACAAGCTGAATACCGTTTCATAAGCTGATAAACCAAAAGCCATTACAAAGACGATAATAAATGCAATGAAATAGACAGGATGTATGGACCTCTTCAAGTCTTTAACGAAATTTGACTCCTTTGTATGAGATGAGAGTTGATGGCGTTCTTCTATTGACAATGACTCTTTTAGTATAAAAACGGAAGTGACAGCTGCTATTAACGCGATGGCGGAGGCGAAGAAAAACGGCATGCGGATACCAAAGCCGGCAATAAATCCACCCGCACCAGGCCCAATGATAAAGCCTGTGCTAATTGCAGCAGAAACATACCCCATAGCCTTTGACCTTTCCTTTAGGGTTGTCATATCAGCTACATATGCTGTTACCGCGGTCATGATAAAAGCCGCACTTATGCCACCCAATATCCTTGAAACATAAAAGATTGAAACATGGGTCCCTAATCCGAAAATCAGCTCTGATAAACTGAATATAAGCAACCCGAGAATAATCATTTTTTTTCTGCCGAAACGGTCAACCCACCTACCTGCAAAAGGTGACGCAACTAACTGAGATATGGCAAAAGCCGCAACAAGATAACCCATAGTGCTGCCGGATAAATGCATGATTTTCATAAAAGAAGGCATAACCGGAATAATTAAACCGATACCAAGAAATGCTACGAAGATGTTGCTCAATAGTATAATGAAAATCGTTTTTTGCTCACTTATTGATTTTTTCATTTAAATTCCCCTTTACTCAATTGAACCCTTTTACCTATCCTTTTCACTTGAAGCTTTTTTCAAGTACAATCAAATCATAAGGTATATGGTTACCGTATAGTCAAGGAGGTTTTTATGGGCGAAGATGTGAGGAAGTATTTCACAACAGGGGAGTTTTCAAAGCTCTGCCGTGTAAAAAAACAAACCTTATTTCATTATGATGAGATTGGTCTATTCTCACCGGAAATAAAAAAAGAAAATGGGTATAGATATTATTCCTATCATCAATTTGAGATTTTTCAAGTCATCAGACTATTTAAAGAGCTTGGCGTTCCGTTAAAAGAAATAAAGTGTCTAATAAAAGGGAAAACACCAGATAAGATCCTGCATGTTCTAAAAGAAAAATCTGTTGAGATTGATAAAAAAATAAATGAGCTTAAACAGCTGCAAACGATCTTACATACAAAAGTAGCGCTTACTGAACAAGCACTTGAGACTGATTTTTCCTCAATTTCATTTGAGTATTTACATGAAGAAACATTCATGTTAAGCCGAAACACATTAAACTTACCAGAACGAAAATATGTGGCTGCCATTTCAGAACTCATTCATGAAGTTCAACAATATGAATTAGATGAAGGATATCCGATAGGCGGAATCTTTGCACGGGAACAAATATTACAAAAAGACTTCTACAATTACAGTTACTTTTATATAAAAGTAAAAGATGGGATAGAGAACATAAATTATCATGTGCGGCCAAAAGGCCTGTATGCAGTTGGATATGAAATAGGCGGAAACACTGAAGAGGCGTATCGCAGAATCATTGAGTTCATTGAAAAGAATGGAATGCAAATAGGGGAAAATGCATATGAGGAATATATGCTGGATGAGATGGTAGTTGACGGGTATGAAAATACATACGCCAAAATCCTCCTTCAAGTTAAGGAGGTGTAAGATTACGAGATGTTGATATGGAAAAATTGTTACTATTGTGTGCCCAAGAAGAATATAAACTGGTTACATAAAAGCGAGCCCACATACAGGTGACGGTACAAACGGCACTGGGAACCGCAAGTCTATCGGCGTTGACATATGCGATAACGATTCAGGAGGCGCTAAATACTACGCTGCTGAAAATCTGGCCAACAAGTTTGTGGCGCAGCTGCTTAAAGAACTCGTAAGGGACTTTTTTAATGGTTTCGAAAATCCCTAGCTATACAGGGTGTTTTCGAAATCATTTAAAAAACAACCAGTTACCGATTGATTATCGATGACTGGTTGTTTAACTTGCAAGGTGCTTGAACCCTCATATCAGAGGCTCTCTCTCCAAAAATCTACTCTGTTTGGAATAGCTTGAACTTACTGCTCTTTTTTATAAGCTTTGAGACGTGGGGCGAACAATCAGTTCGTTAATGGTTACGTTCTTCGGCTGCTGGATAGCAAACAGTATGGTTCTTGCAATGTCGATTGGATCAAGTTGACTCCATTCCTGGCTCCCCAATTTCTCCAATGCCGGATAAATGGAGTTATCGGTTATGGTATCGTACAGTTCGGTCTCCACTGCGCCGGGGGAGATGAGCGTCGTCCGAATATTTTGCGTGTGTCCCAATTCCATTCGCATACCTTCTGTTAAAACCCGTACAGCATGCTTGGTCGCACTATAAATAGAGCTTGAAGGGAAGATGATGTGTCCCGCAATGGACGAGAAATTAATAATATGTCCCTCATTACGGTCCTCCATATGTTTGTATACCGCCGCCATCCCGTAGAGAACGCCTTTAATATTCACATCAATCATTCTCTCCCATTCGTCAACCTTCAAATTTCTGAAGAACGAAAGAGGCATTATGCCAGCATTATTAATCAATATGTCGATTTGACCATAGACTTTAATGGTTTCATCCGCCAATGCTTCAACGTCAGCGCGCGAAGTGACATCAGTCACCTTGTAGCTGGCCTCGCCTCCAGCGTTACGGATTTCTTCTTGCAACTGCTGCAATCGGTTTTCTCGGCGAGCGGCAAGCATAACTTTAATATTGTGTTGAGCGAGAAGTTTAGCTGTAGCCGCTCCCATTCCACTGCTTGCACCTGTAATGATTGCTACTTTTGCATTCATGTGTGATTCCCCTTTGTCCTTTTATTAGCCACTCATCGCTGGCTTGATTCTAGGTTATCAATTTGAGTTTGCTATAAGTCAAGCCTCAATAATTAAAATATTTCTCATAGGCGTAATCCCCACATATCCATGGTTTTTAGGTGATGAAGGATAATAAAAGAGGGTAAAAAAGGGAATGAATGTATAAAATACATTAGAGTTCACTCTAATGTATGAATCAAAAAAACAGGTCTTCATCCCGTAAAACGCTCTCCACTTTAGAGCGAAATGTTGCACGACGGAATCCTAGGGTAGCATCTTGTTCAATTCTTTTTCCTGCATGTCATAAAGTGCCAGCTTGTAATTGATTTGCTCCAAATATTTAATAGTCTTCGAGAGTTCCTTCTCCACTTTTTCCTTGTGCGTAAGCATCATTTGTTTACGCATGGTAAGTGTGTTCTCGCCTTCTCGGTATAAATCCACATATTTCTTGATTTCGGCAAGTGGCATGCCCGTCGCTCGCAGCGCCAGAATAAAATTCAACCATTCCATACTCTCTTCGTCATACAATCGATTGCCACTCGAGTCGCGCTTGACGCATGGCAGTATTCCTTCTCGTTCATAAAATCGAAGAGTATGTGGGGTAATTCCGGTTTTCTCCGAAATTTCTTTAATCTTGAACATCGTTTTATCCTCCAATCATCGAAGTAAACTCTAACCTTTTTTCCTCATTCACTTCTATATTACTGGCATTAATTACTGATTATTAAGCGGATTTGTCTAATTTAAAGGCGGATTCAACAAGCTTTTAAATAAGAGTATACTGTTGGGTATTCGAAATAAAAAGCTATACTTTCATTAGCGATCTCATGATCCAAAAAACAATTACGGGTTCATGGAGAAGATATTCTGTAATCAAAACAAAAGAGGTTTCCCCCTGCATCTGTAGCAAAAGGTATAATCTTATCAACTAACTGGTCTTTAACATTATCAATTGTAATAAGGAGATCAATTGGTCGAGTAGGATCTCCGATGCTCAGTAAATTGTTGATTGATTCTCGAGAATCTTGAAATAAAACGACCTTTTTATCTATAGGGAAACATCCATTTTGGTCTTTAATGAACTCTCTGTAATCTGTCGGGAACTTGATTTTTAATTTTTCTTCTACATACTCAATTTGACTGTTTGTGAGGTACATCTCTCAATGAAGAATTTAGTGGTTTTGGAGATTGGCTTATTAAAAACCCACTTCGTGGATGAAGACAATGCTTCAAATGGAGTTTTAAAAATTGCGCAGGTCGAGTTAATGCATAAAAAGGAAGGTGATTAGACCTTCCTTTTTTATTCGGATGGATTGCTGAACTTGTGCCCAAAATGAATAAAAAAATGTAAATGAGTGTAATGAATGACGACAAATGCGTGAAATAACAGGCATTTGTAACTGAATATGTACTCCCACTTTATTAAGGGCCTAGTGGATGAATAATCCGTGAAGGTTCAAGTCCTCTCGGCCGTATCAATGATACCAAGGATTTTGCTGCCCTTCGTTATCATCTTTCAAATATCCTTTCGATCTCAATGAAAAGTCTCGTCTGCTTTTTTGAAAATGGATTTATAAACTATAAACCTTCTGCAGCAATTGCCTTTCCTACGGTATTTGCCCTTCTTATTTTCTTTAAAGGTTCGTACATTTCCGAGTTGAAAAAAGCTTCAATGTTCTGTTTACTAGGAAACTTGAGAATCACAAGTCTTTTAGGCTTCCAATCTCCCTCCATGACAGTTGTGTTGTCATCTTGAACGATGGGGTAACCACCGAAATGATTGACGACACTAAAAATACGATCTTCATATTCTTTGAAGTTATCTGGGTTAGTAATATCAATATCAATAACTAGATAAGCACTCAAAGTAACACCACCTTAGTTGATTTGGAAAGGGCTGAGTTTTATCTCCTCGTTTTCTAAGACCCCTTTCTAGATAAAAGTATACAGACTTGATACAATTCAAGTAAATTAACTATAATTGATGATAATATTCAAAATAAATGAATGTTAGGTGGGTTAAAATGGAGATTCGCCAGTTAATCACGTTTCAAACTGTTGCTTCCACATTGAACTTTACACGAGCAGCTGAAGTCCTCAACTATGTACCATCCAATGTCACCATGCAAATACAAGCTTTGGAGGAAGAGTTGGGCGTTCGTCTAATAGACCGCTTGGGAAAACAAATCATCCTTACAGAAATAGGAGAAAGATTCCTCATACATACGAAAAAAGTCTTAAACGATCTCGAAGAGGCGAAGCTAGCCGTTAAAGAAAATAATGAAATAACAGGCACCATTACGTTTAGTGCCAATGAGATAGTTTTAACCTACCGATTACCTGCCCTTTTAAAAGAGTTTAGATCCTTATATCCAGGTGTTCGTTTAATGTTCCGTTCCTTTCCAAATGAACAATTGAAACAAAGTCTTTATGAAGGGAAGACTGATGTAGTGTTTCTTTTGGATGAACCGCTCGTTACGACAAGCCTCCTTTCAAAAACATTAAGGAGTGAGGCATTTCGACTTCTAGTCTCATTGGATCATCCTCTTGCCAAAAGGAAAAAAATCAGCGGCACAGATCTTCAAGACGAAGTATTCCTGCTGACGGAAAAAGGATGTACATTCCGTACATTGTTTGACCAGTTACTGGAGAGAAAAGGGATCGAAGGAATAACTGACATGGTTTTTTGCAGTGCCGAAGCTATCAAGCAGTGTACTATGGCGGGAATGGGAATAGGTTTTTTACCTGAAGTCGCTGTTAAATCCGAACTTGAGAGAGGAGAATTGGTTTCTCTTCCATTGAAGATGTCGAATCCAAATTTCAAGACTCAAGTGATTTGGCATAAGGATAAGTGGATATCCCCTGCAGTAAGTGCATTCTTAAATGTTGCCGAAAGGGTTCTTGACGATTCAATACAAACCATAATTTCGTGAAAATATTTATAGACAAGCATGAAATAGGTTACTTAAACAGTAAGCATGTCTCGCTTTTTAATGAGATGTGCTTTTTATTATAAAAAAGAACAACAAGGTGTGTTAGAAAAAATAAATTTTTCTGAAAATATTGCATGCGATATATTTATGCGATATATTACATGTAACAATAATTTAATTGAGGTGATACAAATGCCAGTACCTAAAAATTTTTCCTCACCAGTTCGGATGACTGCTAAAGAACGAGCACTTTCCCAAATTCAGAGATGGATTATCGACGGTACTCTACAACCTGGTGAGAAGCTAATAGATGCCGAGCTCGCAGAATCTTTGGCTGTAAGTAGAACTCCTATAAGAGAAGCTTTTCAACTTTTAGAAGTTCAAGGCTTGGTTTCAATGTATCCAGGTAAGGAAACTCGTGTTTCGAATATTCAGAAGAGTGATATTTTTCATTTATATCCTACGCTTGCATCTCTTCATGCATTGGCAGCTGAATATACTGCAAATAACATTTTACCTGAGCAAATAGAAAAGCTAAGAGAATTAAATATACAGTTTAAAAAGGCAATTGAAAGTGGACAACCTTATCAGGCAATGGAACTAGATGAACAATTCCATAACTTAATTATAGAAATATCGGAAAATCCATACATTGCTTCGTTTAGTGAATCCCTACAAATTCATATTAGAAGATTTAAATATGTCTTTTTAAAACAACCTATCAAAGAAACTTTAAATTCAGTAAATGAACATGAGTCCATAATAACTGCTTTAGAAAATAAAGATGTACAAAGAGTTTCGGAGTTAATGAAACAAAATGTAATCAGACCGATGCATGAACTAACTAAATTATTTAAGGAGAAAGAGAATAATGAGTAATAAAAGAGATTTGAGAATTCGTAGTAAAGTCATTAGTGAGGGTGTGAACCGAGCACCTAATCGTGCCATGTTGAGAGCTGTTGGGTTTCAAGATGAAGATTTTAAAAAGCCAATGATAGGAATAGCGAGTACATGGAGTGAAGTAACTCCTTGTAATATGCATATTAATGATTTGGCAATACAAGCAAAAAAGGGCGCCAAGGATAATGGGGGCGCACCTTTAATCTTTAATACCATTACCGTTTCAGATGGCATTTCCATGGGACATCATGGCATGTCTTATTCTTTGCCTAGCCGAGAAGCTATTGCGGATACAATTGAAATTGTAACAAATGCAGAGCGTTTTGATGGCATTGTTGCAATTGGTGGGTGTGATAAAAATACCCCTGCCTGTTTAATGTCTATAGGACGCATGAATTTACCTGCTGTTTATATTTATGGGGGGACCATTCAACCTGGACAGTTAGATGGAGATAAGGTGGATATTGTAAGTGCTTTTGAGGCTGTTGGTAAATACCATGATGGTAAAGTTACGGAAGATGAATTACATAAAATTGAATGCAGTGCATGTCCTGGAGCTGGGGCTTGCGGTGGAATGTACACAGCAAATACAATGGCAGCGGCTGCTGAAGCGATGGGAATAAGTCTTCCTGGCTCATCTTCCACTCCTGCTATATCCCCGAATAAGGCTATTGAGTGTGAAGAAGCTGGCAAAAGGGTTCTTGATCTTCTAGAAAAAGGTATTTTCCCTAGAGATATCATGACCAAAAAAGCATTTGAAAATGCGATTACGGTTGTCATGGCTCTGGGAGGTTCAACTAATGCTTTCTTGCATCTTCTCGCGATAGCACATTCAGTTGAAGTAGATTTAAACTATGATGATTTTGAACGTATTCGCAAAAGAGTCCCTCATATCGCAGACTTAAAACCGAGTGGAAGATATGCTATGCAAGACCTAAATAATATAGGTGGGGTTCCAGGTGTCATGAAGATTCTTCTTGAGAAGGGACTCCTTCATGGTGATTGTATAACCGTTACAGGTAAGACATTAGCAGAAAACTTAGCGGAAGCTAAGGACTTGGATCAAGATCAAGATGTTATTCGCTCTTTTGATAATCCATTAAAGCCTAATGGACCATTAATTGTATTGAAAGGCAACTTAGCTCCTGATGGGGCGATTGCTAAAATGTCTGGTATGAAAAGATCACGATTTATTGGTACAGCTAAGGTTTATGATAGTGAAGAAGCGGCAACAGAAGCCATTATGCGTAATGAGATAAAAAAAGGGGATGTTCTTGTTATTAGATATTCGGGTCCAAAGGGGGGACCTGGAATGCCTGAAATGCTGTCAGTAACAGCTTTAATTGTAGGAAAAGGACTAGGCGGTGAAGTTGCCCTGATTACAGATGGAAGATTTTCTGGTGGATCTCACGGTTTTGTAATTGGACATGTTGCACCTGAAGCACAAGTAGGTGGTCCAATTGCTTTTCTTAAAAATGGTGATATCGTAACCATTGATAGTGAAAGTCAGGAAATTTCATTCAACATTACAGAAGAAGAATTGCAACACCGTAAGGATAATTGGACCCAACCAAAACTAAAAGTATCAACAGGAGCACTGGGAAAGTATGCACGCTTAGTATCAGCAGCATCAAAAGGTGCAGTCACAGACCTATTTGAACAATAGGTTTATAAGGTATTACAATTGTAGATTTTAAAAGAGATTTCGAAGAAACACAAAGTATCGGGAGAGGTTAGTGAAGAACAATTTAGTGAATTAAGGATGTTGTAATATCTGGCTATTTGATTTTAAATGACAACTTTCTGGAGTAACGAAAAAAGCCCAATTTCTTAAATTCAAAGCTGAGAAATTGGACTTTTTTATGTTCTAAAATAGACGTAAAACATAAACACCCAAATCTTTAAAGGTGGGGGAGAGCTTTTGATGATTTTCAAGGTCATCGTAGTTGCCGGCAATGACAAAATGGCACTGTATACGTCTGACAGAATAAAGCTCGTGTTTCTGATAGATATTGTATGAAAGCTCGGCGTAATGCATTGAGATATGTGTTATTTTCATATGATAATAGATTTCGCTTAAAATAAAACTCAGCTTTTTCAATCTTTCGGAGATCGTGGGAATTTTGCGTTCAGCTTTTTTGTAATATGTAATGGCCTTTGTGTATTCACCGTTTCTAAACTCATACATCCCGCGGAAGAAGTTATAATAATATGCCCGCATATTGTCTATTTTATTCAGAATATTATGGCAGTTCTATTCTTTTTTTCTGATGGCAGTGTGTATTCCAAGCTAAATCAAAATAGCCTACTTAGATTATCTTAGGAATTTTGCAAACCTCAATTTAGACAAACACAAACACGTTTGTCTGGATTAGGAAATATAGGTGAAGATAAGTAAAAAAGATTTACAAACTTTCTAGCGCATCCAAAGAGATAAATCTAAAAGAGCTGGGATAGGGGGGACAAACAACAGAATTCCGTATACTCTGTTGTTGTACTATGTAAATGTTCAAAAGCCATTTAGGAGCGTCGACCTTTGATAATCCATCATATAAAAGTGTCATCCGATGTATTCGATGTCTTGTTTAACAAAGGCTAGTGAAATTCAACATCCAGAAAACGATTATAAAGTCGGTGATAAATTATTCATCCGTGAATCAAACGGTGATCGAACATTCCATTTTTGTGTTTAATATGAGTTTTCTTGATTTAGCACACTCCCTTAATAAATGCATAGGATACTATCACAAAAATTTAAAATTGTGGGGATCAAAAAATGTACTATTACCCTTTTTCGCCTCAATGTTATTATTATGTGACTGTACCGATGTATAACGATGGAAGATCTGTTTATTGGACTATTCCAAATGAGATGGAGCACGTACACAGATGTGCCGATTTGCGCTCTTCATATGAAGATAGAAACCTTCTCTTGAAGGATTATGGACCAAAACCATTCGTTGTAAATATCAATCGAGCCACAAAACAAAACAATACGTTCCGTACTGCTTTATGGACAGGAAAGCATTTTCAAGTTACTTTGATGAGTCTTGGTATTGGAGAAGATATTGGTTTAGAAATCCATCCTAACGTCGATCAGTTCTTACGGATTGAGCAGGGGCGTGGGATCGTCAAAATGGGAAAGAGCAAAGATCATTTGAACTTTCAAAGAAATGTTTATGATGATTCTGCCATTGTTGTACCTGCCGGCACTTGGCACAACGTGATGAATACAGGGAATACGCCATTAAAACTTTACTCCATTTATGCTCCTCCTAACCATCCATTTGGTACAGTTCATGAAACTAAAGCAGATGCAGTGGCTGCGGAAGGTTAGCATAGATATTCACAGAATTCTATGTAATTGGAGTCACATCCAGCATGAAACATAGGGAACCAGTACCTAAGAATTGTTTTTATGTAAATGAAACCCAATGTAATATCCAAGCAGTCTTGTGCTAATTTTAAAAGTAATTGATAAAATAAAGTCGATTTAATAAAATCGGCTTATTTCTTTATTCGAGTCACTTTTTGCAGAATTGGTATTATCGAAAGAATCTATCAACTCAAAGAAAGTAACTTTCACACTTGACTATATACCTACGGGGGTATATTATTGTTTTGTGAATAACAAAGAGTTAATAAGGTGGTGTAACTCGTATCAATTATTTAGTTATTGCATTCCTGCTTATTTTTGTGATTATCATTGCAACGTATAGACGTTATTATCCTATAACCGGAATCTCTTGTATCCATAAAGATAAATTAAAGCCTATGGACATGACAATATTAGATATTCGCCATTATAACGATGTACCCAATTTTTCGGATGATATTATTTTAAACATCCCATATGCGTATCTAAAACGTTTTTATTTAGAGATCCCACGTGATAAAATACACATAATAGCTCGTGATCGGGTGGAATTAAATTTAGGAGTGCGTTTTCTAAAGCGCAAAGGTATCCATGTAAACAGTTATGAACTGGCAGCATGTAAATGTAAAAATAAATGAAAGAAAGGATTTCATTGATATATGGAGTATGATCAAAAGATTAAAAACCGCTTACGACGGATAGAAGGACAAATTAAAGGTGTATTGACTATGATGGAACAAGGAAAAGATTGTAGAGAGGTTGTGACCCAATTAGCAGCTTCCCGTAATGCTATCGATCGAGCGATGGGTTTAATAGTGAGCACAAACCTTGAACATTGTGTTCGTGAAAGTTTAGAAAAAGGCGAAGACACACAAAATTTAGTAAAAGAAGCAGTCGACTTGTTGGTAAAGAGCCGATAAAAATTCATCAACCTATATTTAAGGTTGACGAATTTTTATATGCGTTATATTATACCCCTACCGGTATTTAAAGAGTTGAATAATAGCAGATCTTTCGAAAAAATTTTTTTGACTTCGATTATACCCCTAGGGGTAATTAGTTAGGAGAATAAACATGACAGAACAAACAAAACGCACAACAATTGTTTTATTTAGCGGGGATTATGATAAAGCAATGGCAGCCTATATTATTGCAAATGGTGCAGCTGCCTACGATCATGAAGTGACGATCTTCCATACTTTTTGGGGATTAAACGCTTTACGTAAAGAAGAGCTGATTCCAGTGAAAAAAGGATTTCTTGAAAAAATGTTTGGAAAGATGATGCCTCGTGGTGCTGATAAGATGGGTTTATCTAAAATGAACTTTGCAGGTATGGGCCCTAAAATGATTAAAAATGTGATGAAAAAGCATAATGCACTTACTTTGCCTCAGTTGATTGAGATGGCTCAAGAACAGGGGGTAAAGCTCGTAGCCTGTACGATGACAATGGATCTTCTTGGTTTACAGGAAAAAGAACTATTAGATGATATCGACTATGCTGGTGTAGCAGCTTATTTGGCAGATGCTGAGGAAGGCAGTGTCAACTTATTTATCTAATGTTACTCATTGCTAAATAAATGAAGGGAGGTTATAACACTACACTATGGATAGTGGCGTAATGTTCAATATCTTACTCATTTTATTTTTACTATGGTTCGTATTTCGACGTTTTTTATCATTGCAAGGTGTTAAACAAATAACAACTGCTGATTTAAAGTCAGAGCTGAAAAATAAAGACATACAGTTTATAGATGTGCGAACACCTTATGAGTTTCGTACAAGGCATATTAAAGGGTTCAAAAATATTCCCTTGACTAACTTGCCTCATCTAACTAATCAGCTTTCGAAAGACAAAGAAGTTTTTGTTATCTGTCAAAGCGGAATGAGAAGTTTAAAGGCAAGTAACATATTGAAGAAACAAGGATTTAAAAACATCACAAATATAAAAGGGGGTATGAATACATGGTATTAACTTCTAGAGGGAAGCTTTTTGCATATTTATATACCCCCACCCCTATATGAGAAGAGGAGGAAAAAATGATGAAAGCAAATATTGTACTAGACGCTAAAGGTTTGGCGTGTCCAATGCCTATCGTAAAAACGAAGAAGAGTATGAAGGATTTAAAAGCTGGTGAAGTATTGGAAATTCAAGCGACAGATAAAGGTTCTACAGCAGATCTGGAAGCATGGGCAAATAGTACAGGTCATGAATATCTAGGTACTGAAGCAGAGGGGGAAATACTTCGTCATTTTCTTCGAAAAGGAGGAGAGCTTTCAGCAGAAAATGCAGCTTCAATTCCTGAGATTTCATTAGAAGCTTTCAAACAGAAAGTGGATAGTGACGAGTCTCTTAACATTTTAGATGTACGAGAGATAGAGGAGTATGAAAATGCTCATATTCCTGGAGTTGTGCATATCCCTCTAGGTGAAGTGGAAAAGCGCTCTAACGAATTAAACAAAAATGATGAAATTTATATTATCTGCCATTCGGGAAGAAGAAGTGAAATGGCGGCCCAAACCATGAAAAAACAAGGTTTTAAAAAGGTTATTAATGTTGTCCCCGGTATGCGGGATTGGACTGGTAAAACAGAAAAAGGAGGCATGTAAACATGACCGTTCAAGCACTTACCGCAAAAGAAGTCACACAAAAAATCTTTAACAAAGAATCTTTATTTATCCTGGATGTGCGTAATGAAAATGATTTTAACGATTGGAAGATTGAAGGACATTATTTTGACTATTTAAATGTACCGTATTTCGATCTTTTAGATGGCGTAGAAGATATCTTGGAGAAAATTCCTTCTGATAAAGAAGTGCTGGTCGTTTGTGCAAAAGAAGGTTCATCCGTCATGGTATCCGAAATGCTTTCTGAAGCAGGTCATTCTGTATCCTATCTTAAGGGCGGAATGAAAGCATGGAGCGAACATTTAGAGCCGGTAAAAGTCGGGGATTTAAAAGATGGCGGTGAGATGTATCAGTTTGTTCGAATCGGTAAAGGCTGCCTGTCATACATGGTCATTTCCGATGGTGAAGCGGCGATTATTGATGCGACACGTATGGCGGATATTTTTATAGACTTTGCGAAAGAGAAGGGTGCGGAGATTACTCACGTATTTGATACACATCTTCACGCGGACCATATTTCAGGCGGCAGAGTCATTGCTGAAAAAACAAAAGCAACCTACTGGTTACCGCCTAAAGATGCTGAAGAAGTGGCATTCGATTATCAGCCGTTGGAAGAAGGAAATGACATGATCATTGGAAATACAAAGATTAAAATTCAACCGATTTATTCTCCGGGGCACACGATTGGGTCCACTTCTTTCATTGTCGATGATCTGTATCTTCTTTCAGGTGATATTTTGTTTATTGATTCAATTGGCAGACCAGACTTAGCCGGTATGGCAGAAGATTGGGTAGGAGATTTAAGAAAAACGCTTTATAGCCGTTACAAGTCGTTATCAAAGGATTTAATTGTATTACCTGCACACTTTATGATCATTGACGAGCTAAATGAGAATGGAAGTGTTGGTAAAAAACTAAGCACGTTATTTAGCGAGAACCATGGTTTGAACATTGCGGATGAAACAGAATTTAGACACCTAGTAACAGATCATTTGCCTCCGCAACCAAATGCATACCAAGAGATTCGAGAAACAAACATGGGGAAAATCAGCCCAGATGAAGAAAAACAGCGTGAAATGGAGATTGGTCCAAACCGCTGTGCAATACGGTAACACAAGTTTCTATTAAAAAGAGGAGAGATGAACATGAAATCAGATAAAGTATTAGACGCAAAAGGCCTGGCATGCCCAATGCCAATCGTCAGGACAAAAAAAGCGATGAATGAACTGGAATCAGGTCAAATATTAGAAGTGCATGCAACAGATAAGGGAGCTAAAAGTGATCTTGCAGCTTGGTCTAAATCAGGCGGGCATGACCTTTTAGAGCAAACTGATGAAGGCGATGTATTGAAATTCTGGATTAAAAAAGGCTAATGAATGGAAAGGGTATCGAATAAAAAGATACCCTTTTCCTTTGAAAGGAGGAAACCAAAGTGGATATTGCCTTTATCACAACTCTTTTCACTATAGGGTTTATTGGTGCCTTTATTTCTGGAATGATTGGTATTGGCGGAGCAGTTATTAATTATCCAATGCTATTGTACATTCCTTCTTTAATGGGAGTGATGTCATTAACTGCCCATGAAGTGTCAGGGATAGGGGCTATTCAAGTTTTCTTTGCGACACTTGGCGGTGTTTGGGCTTATCGTAAGAGTGGTCTTCTAAATAAAGCATTAATTATTTACATGGGAAGCAGCATCCTTTTAGGGAGTGTATTGGGGAGTTACTTTTCTCATTATATATCTGAAAAAGGAATTAACTTTATATACGGTATTCTGGCTATTTTAGCAGTTATTTTAATGTTTATACCTAAAAAAGGACAAGAACAAAGCGAAGACAAAGAAGTGATATTTAATAAATGGTTGGCTTCGTCCCTAGCGTTTATCATTGGTGGTGTATCGGGTGTTTTAGGAGCTGGCGGCGCCTTTATCCTGGTCCCCTTTATGTTATCAATTTTAAATATTCCTGTTAGAATCACAGTCGCTTCATCTCTTGCGATTACATTTCTTTCATCTATTGGCGCAACAGTTGGAAAAGTAATCACGGGCCAGGTTCTTTTTGTACCAGCTCTGGTTCTTATGATTGCTAGTTTAATTGCTTCTCCTATTGGCGCATCAGTTGGGCAAAAAGTAAATACAAAATTCCTGCAATGGATTTTAGCGCTATTAATAAGTGCGACAGCTATTAAAATTTGGTTAGAGCTGATATGAGTCAGCGGGTAAAATGAAAGATTAAAAGATTCATCACTCGTTGGTTTCTTATTAATGTTATGACACTTGGCCATGTTCAATAAATGTTCCAAGTATTTGATAAAATTCATTTTGATAATGGTGACTTGGACAAGTCTTGACTATAGTACCTTGAAATACATTTGACTTAGTGGCGTCCAGTGGAATTAGGACAACGTTAAGAAAATAAAAAAACCATAACTTCACCTTTGATCATTTTTTAAATGTTTTAATCCTGATTGGTTTAATGGGTATTAATGAGTTAATATAAATTATGTCAATTTTGTATAATAGGCTGTATGGCATGATTTCAAATGCTTGAAACGGCGTGCTTTTGTAACTGATAATATACCACTTTTGTTGAGGGATTCGAACTAAAAAGAAGATGCCAAACTATATGGGTATCTTTGTTTGCTTTAGAGTTATTATATTTGAATATCATGACATGGCACCAACAACACGTTATTAAGCATATAAAAAAGAAGCAACTACTTAGGCAGCTTTTGCTGTCTTTTAACACCATATCATATCACCCTCATATGTAATATAATGTTGCCAACCCATATTGGTTGATTCCTTTAAGAGACGTGGCACTGAGGAGGGAATGATAGATGGTTTATTTCGTAATGTTTTTTTGTTTTGCTATTACACTACATAATATTGAGGAGGCTATTTTGTTACCTAAGTGGTCACAACAACCTTCAAAGTTTCAAAAGCCAGTAACCTCGAATGAATTTCATTTTGCTGTCATTGTTATAACTATGTTGGCTTATTTATCTGCATTTGGTTTTTTATATATGCCAGAATCAGATATTGCAAAATGGATTTTCATTGGCTTTCTAGGTTCTATGGTTATCAACGCTATTTTTCCACATCTTATCGCAACTGTTTTAATGAAAAAGTATGCACCTGGACTTCTCACGGGCTTATTGCTTAATATTCCAGTAAACTCATTAGTCATTTATCAAATGTTTTTAAAGAATTTGATTGTATGGAAGGAGTTAATAATATCTACGTTGGTTGTAGGAATTATTTTATTAGCACTTATTCCATTATTATTTAAAGTTGGTGATAAAGTATCTCCTTAATGAGTTTGAATTGATTAGAATTGAGGAAGATATTAAGGGACACAAATTAGAGGTCAAGATAAAATGGAGTGAAACAAAAGAAAAAACAACAGTATTTAAATTAGAAGAGAAAAAGTTTTTGAATCTAGATTTCTAAAAATTTGCAATGAAATTATTAAAAGGCAGCTGAAACTGGTTGCCTTTTGTGGTTATTTTAAGAGAGACATGGTACCAATGGCAGATCGAATTAACTGATGCTGACAAGAATCGGCTTGTTTTCGTGTTTCGCTTTTTCGAAGGCTTCTTCTCCCCAAGGGCACCAGTTTACACGGTTGTGAGCATGTTAAGTAAGGAGACTTCTCAGCATTGGGTCTATTGTGCGGGCATGGGATCACCTTCTTTCTTTATGATTTATTATCGAGTATGATTTTCTTTATTTGGTATACCGCAAGCTATATCTTTATAGTCTTGTTCTGAGGACTTCTAATCTATTTGTGAATAAAGCAACTACTTAAAGGGTATTCAGATGGAGTCAATATAACTTACCAACAACACATTTGGTGTTTTTTTATTTATCCTACCTAGTGAAGGTCATCTCATTAGGACAAACAGCTGTTACATAGCATTGCCAAGGGGTGATGCACATTCTATGAGGTGATAATCATAAGAGGGTCCGCAAGCTGAACAATGTTATTAACGATGGCTATAATTGAAAATGGAAATGTTGTAAGGGTGTCGTGTAAGCACAAGCGATCAAGAGGGCGAGCATCGACAGCCAGACCGGAGCCTGCATGAAGAAAGCAGGAACGAGGATGCTCTGAAGTTTGACAATGAATGCTTTTCTGGAGAGCTGTTAGAACGTCCGGCTTTGAACTGCTTAAGGGAGGGTGTCAGTAAGGCCCCATAAGCCAAATCATCTGCTATGATCCAGACTGTCTTTCTCGGAGAGCATATCAGTGATGACAAAAATGATGTTCCCTTCGCCTTCTTCCGCTTTTTCCTTCTCCGCCCGATAAAACTCATGAAACATCTTCATCAGCGCCCGCTTTTCAATCCGCGATACATTTCGGCTGTCCAAGCATATGTTATAAGTTCCGCTGTGTTTAAGTGCGAAGCTTGTAACAGGTTTAAATGAAAGCCTGATGTCTAAAGCTTCGGCAATCCGTTCAAAATTAATTTGTTCAGACTCTGTCATATCAATCTTCCATATAAGCTTTCGATCCAATTCTCTAAATGACTGTTTGTATACCTCAAGATGAAAAAACTCCTTAAAGACGACAATCTAAAAATGGGATTCGTTTAAATATTATAGGGAAATCATGACTTTTTTTCATAGGAAATGCGTCCAAGTAGATAGGGAATGAATCCATTTAATAAGGACTGTTATCGTAAGTATGATGATTTTAACACGCATCTGGATTTCTCTAGAAAAGTAAAGGTCTTTAGGGATTTATGTCAAAATAATAGTAAGTACCTTATGCAACAAACAGGGAGTTTGGTTGCTTAATAAGGAGGGGGAAGTATGAAAAAAAATATTCACATATTGGGAGCCTCTGGTGCCGGAACGTCAACATTGGGTGCTGCATTATCAAAGCGTTTGCCTCATACGCATCTTGATACTGATAATTACTATTGGTTAGATAAATTCACTAAAAAAAGAGAAATTCCTGAAAGAAAAAGGTTGCTTGAAAAAGACTTAACAATAAATGAGAAATGGATTCTTTCTGGTGCAGTGTGTGGCTGGGGCGATAATCTAAAAAGTTATTTTGACCTTGTCGTCTTCTTATGGATTCCACAAGATATACGGCTTGAGAGATTAAAGCATAGGGAATTTCAGCGTTATGGAAATGAAGTGTTAGCCGGTGGCAGTAAATATGAACAATCAAAAGCATTTTTAGAATGGGCTTCTTTATATGACACTGCTGGAATGGAAGTTAGAAGTAAAGCATTACACGAACATTGGATGGCAGATTTATCTTGTCCAGTGCTAAAGATTGAAGGCGATCACTCAGTCAATGAAAGAGTTGACCGTGTCTTGGATTATTTGAATTCTAATTAAACTAACGGATAGCGATAGCTACATAAGAAAATAAATTTAAAAATCAAAGAAAGTACCAGTATGGCATTTACTGAGCTGTTTTTTTATATCGCTATCAGTATGCTGTTGGAGGGGTTAAATATCAATAAAAAATTTCTTAAAAAGGTTAATGATTGTACCAATTCTATTCATTTGTTATGTTATATTTTTAAATCCTGAAGTTATACTTGAAGAGAAATATCCTAATAAGCCTTATAGTTTAACAATCGTAAAGCACGGGACAGGTATATTTTATAAGAAAATTGTTCTAATATATTACAAGATCCACGGAAAAACAGCAGCTGTTGGGGATTTGGTGTTTTTTGAGAATTTCGGCAGGGATATAGATGTTACTTGGGATACGAATACTGATGATGGAACTTGGTGGATAGATAAAAACGTACATTTAACCATGACCTATGCTAAAAATGTTAAGGGGGAATTAGACAAGAAAGATATTGATTTTGATTATGGTACTGTCCAATAATAGTGAAGCAGTTTATTCAAAATAAGAATATACACTAAAAGAACCGCCAGTTGCGGTTCTTTTCTGTTATACAGCTGGTATTAAGTAAAACCAGTCAATGCATATAAGTCCTCCAATCCCTGAAATAAAAAGTAGAACACTGCTCAACTTTGGGTTTGAATAAGACAACAATTGAAGCCGTAAACCGAATACATGAAAAGATCAAAGACCCCCATGCCCCAACAAGAAGGTCGCTGACGGTTTATCATTCAGGACATTGAGTTAACGCTAAGGTTTCAGGAAAATTAGCAGGAACTGTATCAAAAACTAACAAAAGCACAAAATATGTAGAGAGTAGCGTTAAGGCAAAGAAAGTACTTAATAGCTGTACTGAAGTTTCCGATTTTAGGCGAAAAATGGACGATGTCCTGATAATTACATAACTAAGGAGAAGCAAAAAAATTAGGATGGGAAAGCAAAAAAGGTAATTTATCAAAAGTAGCACCGGGTAAAAGTATCGGGGGAGATATATACAAAAACAGAGAAAAGTGTCTTCCTGAAGCTAAAAATAGAGTGTGGCGTGAAGCTGATATAAACTATACCACAGGTTACAGAGGGAATGACAGATTACTCTATTCGAATGATAGATTAATATATAAAACAACAGATCATTATAAAACGTTTGTTAAGTTAAAATAATGGAGGACATAATTTTTAATGAAAAAAATAGTTGTAGATGGAAAAGACTTTGAAAATAAAGAAGGGTTACATAATGCACTAAAAGATAAATTAAATTTCCCAGACTACTATGGGAAAAATTTAGACGCTTTATGGGATTGCCTTACAGGGTGGATAGAATTGCCGCAAACTTTAGTTTGGAGAAATTTTGAGTTGAGTAAAAAGTTTTTAGGTTCATACGCTGATGATGTATTAGAAGTTTTGCAAGAGGTTCAAGAGGAATTAGAAGGTGAGTTTAAAATAATAGTAGAGTAGACTTTCTTTTTTAGTTTTGTGAATTTGAAAAGAGTACCTTAGCGGCTTTACTTGGGTTCAAGAATGCTGCTGAGGTATTTTATTTTTATTAATAATGTTTATTCAGACTTTAAGAGTCAAAAACTAAAGCGAAACTTGAAGAGTTCTTGAAATAAGAAAGGCCCTCTTGAAAAGAGGGCCTTTTTTATAATATTAATCCTCAATATTTTCTATTACCTGTCTAACCATCTCATGTATTTGGTCAAACTGCCATTCTATATCACCTATTACTAAATGTAACTGTAGTAATTCAGAAGTTAGTTTGTCTTTATCTTCAATTTGGCTTAAGTTAGCTAAAATTTTATTCATTCTTTCATCTATTTGCGGAAGTTCTTTAATATTTTCCTCTTCTTCTAAAAGTTCTTCTGTTGAAATTAATGTACTATTATATTTTTCATTCAATTCTTTTAAAGCACTAAAAATTTTATCAATATTTTTCATCTATCATAACCACCTATTTTAATTTTCTTCCAATGGCATTCTTAGTCTTAACTTCGTTCAATGTTCCATCCAAATTCAACACTACTCTTAAATTTCCTCTTTTATCGAAAACTTCTAAATGATCCTTGTGCAAATTATCTAAATAAAATCTATCGCCTTTTTTCAGAAACGGATTATCTAATTTTTTATTAACTTCATAGATTGATTGGCCTTGGAATTGATTTTTTGTTTTTGTAACATTGTTTTTTATAGTTTTTCCAAATTCATCATTAAAAAATTCTTTCATATTCGATACTGATTTAGCTTCACTGGTTACCTTACTACTATTAGCATTTCCCTTAGAACCATGATCAACATCAAAAGACTTTTTAATTTGTTGAATTGTATCTTGTCCAGATTTTTGTAAGTTTAGCACATTTATAGGAACATCGCTAGCTAACAGAAGTTCTTTAGCAAAAGGATTTGGTATTGATTCCAAACCTTTTTTGAAAAGTTTTCCAAAGTCTTTGGTGTCTTTTACTACTTTTTTTGATGCAGATTTACCAACATTCCCGGCACTGTTTACCCCTTTTTTACCCGACTTGCTGATTCCCTCTTCTGCGACTTTCCCCACCTTTGAAACGACGGATCCACTCTTTGTAACAGCACCACCGCCGCCTGATATGAATAAGCTGGCTACATTTAAAGTGAAATATGTGGTGTAGTGCGATTGTGAATACATATCTCCGTGTACAAAGTTTTTGTCCCAGCTTTCTTTTACCTCATCCCAAGTAGAATCCCAGGCTTTTTTATAGTCGAATTCAAAAACGGACTTTATCGTTCCTTTTGGATCTAAACCGAGATCGATCCCGAATTTTGCAATTCCTAAAAGTCCTTCACCAGTTTCCTTCGAAAAATCATAATATGCCATTTGTTTGCCTTTATAGTATTCATATACAGGACCTAGATATTTTTTACCCGCTGCATCTATAGGGGCTAAATATTCTTTAACTGTCTTCTCTGTATTATCTATACCGGCTAATAAACCCTCATATACACCGTCAATCTGCTCTTTCAAAATATCCTTGGTCGCTCGAAGAGGATTATCCCAAAACTCGAGGGATTTAACATACTCTTGTTGTTCAGTGGTGAGGTTGTCGTATCCAATCTCTTTAGCAACTTTTAGATACTCGTCAGGATCATCAACCAACGTATTGAGCCTTTTCTGTAATTCTTTGATTTCCCGTTCTTTTTCTTCTTTCTTTTTAATCGTCAAATAAGCTTCTGTGCGTTTCTCAATATCGCCTTTTTTCTTATGTATATCACTCTCACGGTACGCCTTAGCGTTGTAGTGGATGGGCGTAGCGTTTTTACCTTTGCCCGTTGCTTCTTGGAGCTTTTGAAAATCTGACTTGATGAATTGTTCATTTGGTTCTGACATAGCATATTCTGTCAGTAAATCTTCGTCAAGATCACCTAGTTTTTCAATTGTTTTTTTACGTTTATCATTGGCATCTGCAAGCTCATCCTTGAAGGTTTCTGTTGAAAACAAGTCGAGCGGAAGGATGTCGTCAATGTCATTTAGAATACCTTTCATGGCTTTTTTCTGTTCAGACATGATTGACTTTGATTTTTTATGGGCGTTAGCCAGTTCATGTTCTAGAAAAGATTCTTCAATATAAGTATCAGAGAGACCTTTGTCCTCAACAGCTCCAGCAATGTTGTTAAAAAATGCGATTTTCATGTCAATGTAATCGATCCATTGATCAGTGACACCAACATGATCGTAATAGAATGCTTTAATGTTGTTAGCGCCTTTACCTGAGAATTCGCTGTCGTCCAGTTTAGCGACGCTTTGTAAAGCTTTTCTCAGGTTGACCATTTGCGTCCTTAGTTCTTTATATTCTTTGGCCCGATCTGTAGCTTCAGACATAAGTGTTTTAGCTTCAAAGACTTTCATAATCATATCCTCTCATTTAATTGTATAACAAAATATTACCATGGAAGAATGATGAAACTAAGTGTTGTGTGGATCAAAGGGGGGGAATGAATCATTCGATCTGTGTGCTTTTGATCTAGTTTTTGGGGTTTGACCAGCTTTTGTGAAATGCTTTTCATGGCTAAAATAAGAAAAAGCCGTTATGAAACGGCTAAAGGGAATTAGAACTAATGTTGTTTATCGAATCAAACAAGGAATTCATGAGTAGGTGCTAGAGTTACATTCCGGGATGCTTCCTTCATTTCGCCATTAGACATAGATCCGAAAAAGGCAAGTCCAATTAAAACGGCGGATAAACTGATAAACAATTTAGATTTCATACATGCATTCCCCTTTCGATATTTGCTTTTGAGCATATACCATCTTCTTGAAACAGATGATACTATCCTCTATTTTTCCATTATAATCGAAAAGGTTGCCTCCTAACAATGCCAGATCTTCCAGATAAGGGTATCCTTTGCCATTCTCTAAACGAGAGAAAATGTTGAGGAGTTTAGGTGTATCGCCATTTCTTATATAAAGAACGTCTAATGCTTCAAATAAGTTCATAAAAAGTTCGTCTTTAAAATCTACAGCACTTCTGATTCCTTTGCGGAAGCAATCCATTGCTTGTTCTTTTTTGCCTTGTTTAAAATAAATCAACGCTAGGTCATGATAAGCTTGCGGAAGTACGTCAGAGTTTATTTTTCTGTATTGAACCAAAGCTTGTTCGATGTAACGTGCAGCCTTATTTAAGTTGTCCATTTTGTGATAGCAGTTGCCGAGATTGAAAAATGCAGTGGCATAGATGTGAGTATTTTTACTTTTAAGCAGCTCGGCACCTTTTAAAGCTTCTTGAAGGTGGGGGAGAGCTTTTTCATGATTTTCAAGGTCATCATAGTTACCGGCAATGACAAAATGGCACTGTATACGCCGAACAGAATAAAGCTCGTGTTTCTTATAGATGTTGTATGAAAGCTCAGCGTAATGCATCGAAATGTGTGTCATTTTCATATGATAATAGACTTCAGACAGTTTAAAATAAAACTCCGCTTTTTCAATCTTATCTGAGATCGTTGGAATTTTGCGTTCAGCTTTTTTGTAATATGTAATGGCCTTTGTGTATTCACCGTTTCTAAACTCATACATTCCGCGGAAGAAGTTATAATAATACGCCCGCATATTGTCTAGCTTCTTCTTATGCCCTTCGATTTTCTTTAAATATTCTGAAAGTTCCATTCGGTTTTCATCAGATGGCAGCGTGTATTCCAACATAATTTTATGGCGAAAGGCCATTAGTTGATAATAAATAAGCAAGTCTTGATCTTCTTCCATAACCTCTATATCACGTTCTATTTCAGCCTTTAACATTTCAGCATCCGTAACGTTAAATTTTTGAATATGCCTATGCCATTCATTAATCTTCATTCCCACTTCAGCTGATGTGATTGATATCAAGATATTCACCCTTCCCTTAACTCTACTAGTAATGTAAATATTAACAAGTTTTCTTTCGCAGAAAAAGGCAATAGGGCACCGCAATTTAAATTTTCGGTGAGACCGCAATAACTTTTTTATTACCACAACAATGTCAATGGTCTCTATTCCCATCTAAAACAGTGGATAGACCGTTATAAAGATATGGCTTCAAAGTATCTCGACATTTACTTTGCTTGGTTCTTATTTGTCGATAATTGCAATAACGGAAGCACTAAACAACACATCAAAGAGTTTCTATTAACATCATTTGTATTTGATATGAGGGATACATATGACAGTTTGCGATTGTCAAAAATTCATTGTATAACCTTTGTTCAACTTACCAAGTTCAGTTGACAAGGAAGTTTGTTAAAATTGTGATAAATGTGATTAAATGTTCATATCGGAACATTAGGATTACAGGGAAGGGGAAACAAATACATGTCGATTTACCATAAAGTAATTGGAGAGGGATATCCGATCGTTATGCTGCATGGTTGGACACTTGACCATCAGGTGATGTTAAATGCAATGGAACCGTTATTCGAGAAACGAAGCGGTTGGAAGAGAATATACATAGACTTACCAGGTATGGGGTTTTCTAAGCCGCAACCGTCTATTCAGAACTCTGATGATATTTTAGATGCGATTTTGCGTCTTTTGGACGAGATTATTCCTGGTCAACAGTTTATTGTTTGTGGTAATTCATACGGAGGGTACATTGCCAGAGGTATAGTTCGTTCACGTCAGGAAACAGTTCGTGGATTACTTCTGATGGCACCATTAACTATACCCGAATTCGATGAAAGGGTAGTACCGCAGAAGACTGTTCTAAAAAGAGACAGCGACTTGATATCACATTTGTCTTCAGAGGAGGCGGATGAATTTTGCTCCATGGGGATTGTGCAAGGTAAAACTGAATGGGAGAGGTTTCGAGATGAAATTTTACTTCCTTCTAAACAAACAAATTATGAATTCGTAAACAACATTCGTCAAAATGGATATGGGTTTACCTTCGATATTTCATCTAAACTTGAATATCCCACGCTAATTATCACAGGACGTCAGGACAATGTAGTCGGATACCACGATGCGTGGCGACTAATCGAAGATTATCCAAGGGCAACTTTTGCAGTGCTTGATATGGCTGGTCACAACCTGCAAATCGAACAAACCGATGTATTTAATTCATTGGTTCACAACTGGTTAAACAGACTTGAATCGGAAAATTTTCGGATGGTATAACTTTTCATAAATATGAGTTTACGGTTACAATCACCAATTAGTTAAACAATAATTGAGATAATGAATATTAGGGTTTCCTATAATTTTTAGTATTTATCTGCATTCAATTTTATCAGAGTCTTAAAAAAGAACATCATATTAAACTAAGGTTTTTTTCAAAGATTGTATTGAAGAATTTATGGATTTTAATTAACCTTCTATTGATCAGTTATTACGTGATTGATCCTTTAACTAACTCAATGCAAACCCATTTTCTGCCCAGAACTAATAACAAATCGTTCATATTAGTGTAAATGAAATCTCTCGGTGCTATAAATAAAGGTTTTTGTAAAAAAGATATGATTTTACTAGGTTGAGCGGCATCTCGCCGTGTTCAATTGTTTAGTCCTTTTTTTTCATAATCTTTACAAATCTGAAAAAGTCATCATCATCCGGCAGGGGCTTGTCATCTTCGCGTCCATTGCGATGCATAGGCGGATCAGAGTGATGTTCATTGTAAAACTCTACGATATGGAATCCACACTTATTCACATAGAAGTTGATATTTCGTTTTTCAAAATAAGGTGTCACGGTTTCCCAAAGCACAGTATCCGGATACTGTGCTTCAATGGCTTTCCAAGCAGAAAGACCAATCCCTTGGCTGTGATATTCAGGAGACACATAGAATAAATTTAGCGAATTATGATGTGTTTGGCTGTTGATACGTAATACTGCACCACCGACCTTCTTACCATCCTGAAGAATATGATATACCACTGCACCGGGAGCATTGAAAGACTCCTGAACATCATTGTCCGATGGAATCGGTCCATCTTCGCAATCACCGAACGTTTCAATCACTGCGATCGCAAATGCTTCTTGTAATTTTTTTTGGAATTCTGGCTGATCAGACTCCTTTGCTAGTTCCAGAATAACTTTAGGTTCCTTTTTTGTTTTCATGATTGCTCACTCCTTCATTTGCTAAAATATCGAGTCAAGTCGTTCAGTAGAAACATTCCAGCTATTCTACGAGCCCTTTTCACAAAAAGTTTCTTCCGCGGGATTAGTCATTCTTTTCAAATTTTCTCTATCACTAATCACAAAAATAGTCGAATGTGTCGCCGACTATAGGAATGCGCAAAAGATTCATTTTAGATTCGATCTCGACCTATGCACATTGAGTAAAATCTGGCGAAATTTCTGTCTGGTTTAGCCCAAAGAAGCACTTAATGATATAAAAATAACCAGTCCATACTATTCAAATCTGTCCGTTTAATACCCACTTCCGTCAACAACTAATTTGAAGTCCGTGCAATCTGGGAAAAGGGGTTATTTCTGAATTGATTTTGCCGCATGTGGAGTTGCTTTGGAGCGCTCGCTTACTTTGCCGTACGTCAGCTTGCGCCATATTAATTCCATCGGACCGTACTTAAACCGTCTCAACCACAATGTACTAAAGATCATAAGCACGAAATACACGGCCAGGCTGAACATGAACGTGCCGGCGGATTGAATATGATCCGCAAGACCGAATCCGTACCTGAGGAACAGAACTGTTCCAATGATAGAGTGAAGCAGATAACAGGTCAATGACATCCGTCCAACTTTGGTGAATATCATCATAGGGCCTCGCAGCTGAGGAACGTATAGAAACAGCATTGCAAAAGTGCTCATATAAAACATACTTCCGGTTAAGCCGCCATTTTGACCCAAGACAGAGGAAATGTCCGAAAAATTAAACATGTCTAGCAATATACTGCTTTGTGTTATTAGAAAAGCGATTGTGCTAATGATCCAGATACGCTTCCATATAGGCTTTTTCGCTTCCATGTCTTTGAAAAATTCCATCTTAACAAAGTACAAGCCCAGCAGAAACATGAGAAACATGGAATAGATCATAGGGAAAGAGCTAGCAGCCATCGTGACCATATCTGTCCACCGAGTGCTGATGGATTCCATGTAGGTAAGGCTTGTGTGGCTAAACAAAGTAAACTCTGAAAAATTCAGGTTTTTTGACCCTGCAGTATTGATGATATTGTACAACATTGTGAAAACAGGAGTCAGGAATTGAAACACGATAAGTGCAATAATCCATCTAAGCACCGTTTTGGCCGTGCGTATATAGAAGGCGAGTAACAGGAAGCCACTTACGGCGTAAAAGGCCAATATGTCACCGACCCAAACAAATGTGATGTGCAAAATGCCAAATCCCAACAGGATAGATAACCTGCGGGCAAACAGCTTGTTGGGACTATCTACCTTATGCGCGGCTCGATCCATAAAGATCATAAACCCGACTCCGAACAGGAAGGAGAATAACGTAACGAATTTTCCTTCGGCAAACCAGGAAACCAGATTGTGCAGTACGTCATTGGAGGCCATTTCGAATCCCTTTACTGAATCTACGATCAGAAAATAATTGACAATAATAATGCCCAGCAAGGCAAATCCGCGTACGATGTCCAGAAAATGAACCCGTTCCCGCAGACTCACCGGTTGCCCGTGTCCTTCTTTTTGTACAGTCATATCAATGCTCCTTTTCCATTTATCATTGCAATGTGTGGTTCGGATCTGAAAAGCCTAAGCCTTACAATGGATAAATATAAAGACCGAATCTTAACAATTTATGAAGAGTCATCATTTTTTTAGAAAATGTGACAAATTTGTGGCGAGTATCAGCTTTCATAAATTGTTAAGGTTTACGTAGTATCTTATAACGTACTTATTACTATGAACGATATATAGTAAGGACACACGAGAATTAACATCAAGATCATGAGGTGAGAGAGACATGACCCATCGAATATTAGTCGTAGAGGATGATCAGGATATTTGTGATCTTTTGGAGGAATCCCTTACGCGTGCAGGCTACGAGGTGCTAAAAGCCAAGGATGGAAAGGGAGCATTGCAACTTGTGGATGATTCGCTTGATTTGGTTATTTTGGATATTATGATGCCAGGCATTTCGGGAATCGAAACCTGTCAGCACATTAGGAAAACCTCTAACGTCCCGATTCTGTTTCTGACGGCCAGATCGAGTACACTCGATAAAACTGAGGGATTACTCGCCGGCGGCGATGATTATATGACTAAACCCTTCTCAGAAGAGGAACTTCACGCTAGAGTGATTGCTCAATTACGCAGATATACTATCTATCAAGAAAAGAAGAAACAGAAAGAAACATTTCTTATCGGGGGCAAACTAAGAGTGAGCGAAGAATTTAATGAGGTTTGGAAAGAGGAGCAGCAAATCAAGCTGTCAGATCTGGAATATCGTATCCTGAAACTGCTGATGAGCAAACGCAACAAAATATTTTCTGCTCAAAATATATATGAGAGTGTGTGGGGACAGCCTTATTTTTACTGTTCCAACAATACGGTGATGGTGCATATTCGAAAGCTGCGCTCCAAAATTGAGGATGATCCGGCACGTCCGGTTTATATAAAAACTGAATGGGGAAGAGGATATCGATTTGGCGCATCGTAAATTTACGCTAACCAAAAAACTGGCTTTGCTGATCATGGTTGCTGCGATTGTGAGTGGTGTGATCTTTCTGACGTTGCAAAAGATTACAGATGACCTGATCGAGGGATACCTGAGTTCGGATGAGTATTATCACAAGGAGTCAGCGAGATACATTCAAAAATTCAGTCAGTACGTTTCAGAAAATGAGTTGTCTACATCGGATAGAAAAGCGTTTGGCGAGTGGGTCAAAAAAGAAAATTACATTAACCTCACCATATTCAAGGATCAAGAGCTGCAATATGATTCCATTTATTCCGAATCGGATTATGGAAAGGAAAAGCTGACTCAGTATGCTCAAAATCATTCACATCCGGTCAAGTTCAGCGATGGTGAAGGACGAGTCATTATCGACGGTTTCTACTCTTCCCGATATTATGATCTGGCCTTTACATTGGAATTGCTCGGTGCAACTCTCATCTTTTTAATCATTGTTCTCTTCGGCATTCGCCAAAGTCTTCGCTACCTTAAAACGCTTCACCAAGAGATTCATATTCTTGAAGGGGGCCAGCTGGATTACGAGATGACGATAAAAGGGCATGATGAATTAGCGATGATTGCAAAGAGCATTGAGGATCTGCGGAAAGCTTTCTTGGACAAACTTAAAGCTATCGAGGAATTGCAAGCAGAGAGCCGCAGCCTGGTTACCGAAATGTCGCATGATATGCGCACACCGCTGACGTCGCTGATCATGAATCTGGAGTTTGCCAAAAAAGAAGGAGGCGAAGCGGGTGCCAGCAAAGATCGGTATGTAGCCAATGCTTATGGTAAAGCACTGCAATTAAAAAATTTATCTGACAATCTGTTTGCGTATTTCCTACTGAACAAGGAACCTGGGGCCGACCTGGAGACCGTTGCAGTGAAAGAAGTGATCTACGATCTAATATCAGATCAGATTGCTATCCTTCATCAGGAGCATTTCCGGGTCCATATTTCAGGCGAGCTGCCGGAAACCTATATTAACGTGAATGTGGAGGAGCTTGGTCGTGTATTTGATAATGTGATGTCAAACTTATTTAAATACGCAGATCCGAAAGAAGAAATCAGCATCACGTTTGTATCGGATCAAGAAATATTCGAGATTCATGTTAGCAATACGATTAAACTTGAGAATGTAACACCGGAAAGCAACGGACTCGGTGAAAGAAGCATTGCGCGAATGATGTCCCGCATGCAGGGGCAGTTTCACAGTATACAAAAGAATTCTAAGTACTACATTGTGCTACGGTTTTGGAACACCAAGATGTAGGCTGAGAATAAAAACCGAATATATTGAAATTAGGAGACAACATGATGAGATTTTCCAACAAATTCAAAAAGGTGCCTTACCTGTTACAAGCGCTTCTCAATGTCTGTCTGTTCTTCCTGGCGTTAGCCTTAAGCGCACTTCTGATCAGCGAGACTTGGTACATTGTGCTATTCGTATACAAGTCACTGTTCAACAAAGTGGACAGCTATTATGAGATGCTTGGAGAACTGCTTATATTCTTCATGTACTTTGAGTTCATTGCTTTGATTATAAAATACTTTAAATCAGACTTTCATTTCCCGCTTCGCTACTTCATTTATATAGGCATCACAGCTGTCATTCGTTTGATTATCATCGATCATGATCAAGCGATCTCAACGTTCTGGTGGGCGATGGCCATTCTTGCAATGATTTGTGGATTCTTTATTGCCAATAGACGAAATTCTGTTGTTGAACATTAATAAATTAGTTCACTTTATGCCGATACGCCGCCGAAATGTCCTAATTGTGAATGGGAACTGGAACAGAATAAAATATTGTTAATCAGTATTTATAGATTTAGCTGTTTAATGTCAGCTCAGAAATCTGGATCAAATTGAATTGTGGTTGTAAGTGGATATCTGAATGGATTTATTGGCTACTTTAACAGACATATCCCCGATGATATAGCTTTAATTGTCTGGAGATGAAAATCGTTCTTTATTTTACAAGGAAGAGGTTAAAATTCTTAATAAATAAGATGAAAAAGTTTTGGATGGACATTTATTGTTTTTTTCGTTTTTTACCATAATTATATAAACGTTTAAAAATGATAACAAATGAATATAGAATGTGTAATGAAAATAAGCTTTCATAACCAATGAGATAGATTTACTATATTGAAGGCCCAGTGATATAGAAAACAGATCGATGGTTCAAGCCATCGGTTTTTTGTTTTCATACTGAAAATCACCTCATTTGGACAAACAGCTGTTACATAGCATACCCAAGGGGTGATGCATTTTATGAAGGTAATAATCATCGAGGGACCGCAAGCTGACAAATGCATTAACGATTGCTATCATTATTTAATAAAACTTTATAGGAAGGAGATCCAGGGTGATAGCAATATATGTAAGGGTATCGACCGAGGAACAAGCGATCAAGGGATCGAGCATTGACAGCCAAATTGAGGCCTGTTTAAAGAAAGCAGGGACTATGTGCTGAAGTATGCCGATGAAGGATTTTCTGGAGAGCTTATCAGTGATAACAAAAATGATGTTCATAACTCTTTCTCTATTTCTTTTAAAAGAAACTTTAGTAAAATAGAGAAAGCCGGAATATGAGATCCGGCCTCTTCTGCATTATTTCCCCTTCGCCTTCTTCCGCTTTTCCTTCTCTGCCCGATAAAACTCATGAAACATCTTCATCAGCGCCCGCTTTTCAATCCGCGATACATAGCTGCGCGAGATCCCGAGTTCTTTGGCAATCTCACGCTGCGTTTTTTCCTTCTTCAAATCAAGTCCAAACCGCCCGACAATCACTTCCTTTTCACGGTCATCTAAAATGTCAATGTATTGTTTCACTTTTTCAAGCTCCATATTGAGCTGGATCGTGTCTATCACATCTTCGTTTTCAGATTTCAAAACATCAATCAGGCTTATTTCATTCCCTTCCTTATCCTGCCCGATCGGATCGTGAAGGGACACATCTTTTTTTGTTTTTTTCAATGCGCGCAAATGCATGAGGATTTCATTTTCAATACACCTCGCAGCATACGTCGCCAGCTTTGTCCCTTTACCAGCGGAATAGCTTTCAATTCCTTTAATCAGCCCGATCGTTCCGATGGAGATTAAGTCCTCTGCATCCTCACCTGTATTTTCAAATTTTTTCACAATATGGGCGACCAAGCGAAGATTATGCTCAATCAGCATGTTTCTGGCATGTTCATCCCCTTTAGCCATAAGCTCTAAGTATTTTTTTTCCTCGCTGCTTGAGAGCGGTTGTGGAAAGGCATTGTTTTTCACGTAAGATACTAAAAAGACAAGCTCTTTAACAACAAAGCCGAGCGCTGCGAAAACACCTGTCACCATCGTCACCTCCACAAAAGTATGTAGGCAAAAGCCTATATGTAAATGTATGTGGGCGGGAGGCTGTCTGTGTCTGTACCGGGAAATTTCTCGCATGGGAGCCTGGGCTTTTGTAAACAGCATATTAACTTCAAATGTTAACAATAATTTTTATCATGCGCCCATACATTGAAATGAACAAATGTATGGGGGGATGGGAATGAAAAAATGGATGGCAGGCCTGTTTCTTGCTGCAGCAGTTCTTCTTTGTGTAATGGTTCCGCAGCAGATCCAAGGCGCTTCTTTGTATGACAAAGTGTTATATTTTCCGCTGTCTCGTTATCCGGAAACAGGCGATCATATTAGAGATGCGATTGCAGAGGGACATTCTGAGATTTGCACCATAGATAGAGATGGAGCAGACAAAAGGCGGGAGGAATCATTAAAGGGTATTCCGACGAAGCCGGGCTATGATCGGGATGAGTGGCCGATGGCGGTCTGCGAGGAAGGCGGCGCAGGAGCTGATGTCCGATATGTGACGCCTTCTGATAATCGCGGGGCTGGCTCATGGGTAGGGAATCAAATGAGCAGCTATCCTGACGGCACCAGAGTGCTGTTTATTGTGCAGTAGTAAAGAAGAGGCTCTTTCTTGAACCTCTGTTGTTACAACCCTTCGCCGTGCTGAATGTTCGGGGGATAGGTTTCTGCTTTTCGCCAATATTGGCGTGTGCCTTCGTCCCGTACAACAATGCCCAGCTGTGCCAGTTCGAGACGGAATTCTTCAATATCGTCTTTTTGTTCGTCCTCCAGCGCTTTGTGACGAGCTTTTAATAAGGCATGGGCGCCTTGTGATAGGTCAGGTGCATTAGGAATCCATCGACGAAATTGATCTGTAAACGGATCACCATCTGCTGCCCATTCGTAATGATGCTGTCTAAAGGCCTTCTCAACGTTTACTGGTTTTTCATCAATTTCTTCCCGTACCAATTCATATCCGGCTGTTCCTAGGAGGACAAGCCGTTTGTGATCCATAAACACGAGAGCGATGTCACCGGAATGAATTGTTTGCACTTTTTTTCCTTTCATGAATTCCACTGTGTGATCTGTAATCTTGACAGACAGCAGCATTGCACTAACAGAATGAGCGAACCAAATCCCTGCAGTCATACCGAGAAGAGCAGTGATAAATGCAGCTGTTGATCCCTGAAAAGAGGTGATGAGCCGAAGCGGTCCTTCAAAAGGAATCCACGGAAGGGATAATGCCCATTTCGCAATCTGCGGGATAAAATACCCGATGGTAAGACCGATCATTGCAAATGCAGCGTATAAAAAGAATATAGCGGTTTTCGTAACACCAATAAGAGTATGAGATTGATTCTGCAACATGACACCTTCTTTTACTGAAAATCCTCTTCCCATATTTTAACTCAACGAGATGGTAAATCAAGGATAAAGTAAAAATTATGGATTTAAGAGGGTTCCGAAATGGAACTGGCAGGTACAGCCGGTCATGAAAAACATATTAAAATGGGCAGAAGATGTAGTTTCATTTGTTTTCTGCGTGTCAACTACAAAGGGAACATAAAAAGTAAAGGCTTTTGACAATCAGGAAGAACAGGCATGAAAATCGGATTAATCGGCTTAGGGAAAATAAACATAGGAAAGCAATTCATAGAGATGAGGCAGTTTTGCGTGATGTTTGACCTTTATTAAGAAAAGTCGATATGATTATCATTAAAAAGAATCGATCACCGCTACAATTAAATGAAAGAAGCGGTATCCATTATCTCGATGCCGGTACGGCGGGCGGAATGAAGGCGCATGGCATGGAGCCTGTTTTATGGTGGGGGGTGATCATAAAGCATGGGAGATTGTAGAACCGCTTTTTCGGGACACCGCCGTCGGAAGCGGGAAGCGGACATTTTTGAAAAATGATCCATAGGTGAAGGGAAACGGACGGCGAAAACCACGCTTGATCTGCAGACCGCAACTCCGGTGGTCGCATGTCGCTGCTCTTCAAAATGAATTTGGAGGCCATGCGACGGAAAAAAAGTAAGGGGGCGAACAAGCCTCCTTATTTTTTTGGCACCTTCAGAAGATGAGGAAACTTTTTATATATGACCAGCATGATGATCAGAATATACGCAACGTAAATGCTGATAGACAATAATTTATTGCTGGTGAAGTTGGCACCTGCAATGGTGACAACAACAATATTGGGGATTTTCCCTATGAAAGATGCAAAGAAAAAAACATGCCAGCGAACCTGACTCAGTCCGCAGATCACGTTCATTATAAGGGAAGGTATGACCGGTATCAGCCTTCCTAATAAAACAGCGGTAAAAGCATTTTTGTTGAAGGAATCCTCGTAGCTTTGTATGGCAGGATATGCCTGAACTTTTCTTCTGGCCCAATCTCTAAAACTGTACCTGGCGAGAAAAAACAGCAATATTGTACCAAGCATTGAGCCGGTCAGTGTAATCCAAATTCCATTTGCCGTCCCGAACACAGCGCCATTTAAAGCAGCAACTAAAGCAAACGGCACTATTGGGAAAAAAACATCGACAGCAATCAGCAGCATACTAAATAAAACGGAAAATATCCCCCCTGCTTTGATTGCATCAAGCCAAGCTTCTTTTTGAAAAAAACCGACTGCAATGATAGCGATAATCACAAGTATACCTATTCCCTTTTTTAACATAGTCTATGTCACTCCCAACTTAGATGATGTCAGGAGCCAAAATCTCCGTCATCTAAATTAGTATAACTGGTGCCATTTCAGCCGTTCAACTGAAAACCAGGTTAAGAACACAATTCTTTTTAGTTCATAAAAAAGGCTGTCCGTCTATCTCTCTGTTTTCTTAACATAGGGGAGATAGAAAGGGTAACCATAACCTTAAGGGATAAGCTGTATCTTAGCCTATTTATTTCCTTTGGTTTGTGTGTTTTTCAGATTAGAGAGAAGGGAATTTAAAAATAAAAAGTCATCTGCTGCGCCGCAATGAAAGCAGAATGATATTCACTGAGGGGGACACGTTAACTATAGGAAAAAACAGTGTTAGCAAAAAAACTCTTCGTTGAACGAAGGGAAACAGAGGTATAACATTAAGGTGAGGCTTTTGGGGGTGTAAAGATGAAACATTTTATCATCCTTTTCCTTCTGTTGTTCGTTACAGCAGGGTGCGAGGGAATGGGATACGAAGACGTTGTAGCTTTTGGTGACAGCAATACGCGTGGCTCTAATTGGGATTATCGCGATTATCCAAAAGCACAACAGTGGGTCAATATACTTAAAACAGCTGAACGCGGTAACCTTGATATACTCAATGCGGGAATCGGAGGGCAGACGACAGAGGATGCCCGTCTTCGGTTTCAGACAGATGTGCTGGATCAAAAACCGAAGTATTTGTTTATTATGTTCGGCACAAATGACGCCGCCATACTGACTGAGGGAAAACCGAGAGTGTCGAAGCAGCGTTTTAGAGAAAATCTGGTTTATTTTATCGAAGAAAGCAGAAAACACGGGATCAAGCCAATCTTAATGACGTGTATTCCAATTATAGAAGGTAATGGGAAGCATCATCTGTTTTACTATTCCAGATATAAAGCAGCTGCTTTTGAACCAAAAGGCGGAGCAAGGAAATGGCACGACTCATACAACGATATTACAAGAGATGTGTCGAAGCGCCTGAATGTCCCTCTTGTAGATAACTGGAAGCATTTTATAGAAGCAGACGGCGGAAAAGCAACTGATGAAGCGCTTATCCAATCCGGTCTTATAGATCCTTCAGGCAATCATATGACACCTAAAGGGGCAAGGATCGTATATGAAGGAATACAAGATGGGCAGATTCTGCAGCGTTGAGCCGGACAACCGCCTAGTCCGATTTATTTCTCCTACATAGGCTGTTATAAAACCTTATTAAGGAGGCGCTTCACATGTATGGCGCAGGCAGAGCATATGGATACGCTTTTATTGTTGTTTTAGTTGTTGTTCTCCTGGTTGTGGGCGGCATATACTGGTTAGCATAATAACCGGCCCTTTAAAACACCTCTTTTTAGGGGTGTTTTTTGCTGAAAATAGTAGTAAAGCGCGCAGCCGAAGTGATATAATATCAGTCATCTGAGTAAAAAAAGGAAATACGCCCGGAAAAAATAGACAAATTCCTATTAAGAAGATACGGAAATAATATGTCCGAGCGATCTTCTTTTTATTTCGTTTTCAATTAACTCGATAAAGTCACGGTTTAAATTCATCTCGGTGGCTTTGAAATAAGATTCTATTAGTAATTCATCAGACAGTTTTCTCATGCTAGGAACCCAATTAATGGGAGAGGCACCTCCTTAAAAGTTGGAATCATTCATGATCTTAACGCATACAATGATAAGTTGCGTTTATCTGAGGTTGAAGTTATCTTTAATCTACCATGAAATGAATATAAGAACAATCGTTCTGTTATCCACACCAAAAAGTGGATAACTTGTGAGTATCGTGTTTATAATTTGTCTAAAGAGTGATGTAATAAGAGTGGATAGTGTGTGTAAATTTATCCACACCTGGTGAAGAAACCCAATTTTTGTCGAAATTTTTTTGCTCAGTTTTTCTTTAGGCGCAAGTTCGATTTTTTTCGACAATCATATTAAGGAGAAAGAAAAGGGAAGGGTGCGGGTTTTGTTAAAAAAGTTTTTTTTACCTGACGAGTTTGTAAAAAATATTTTTCATATTACACCTGAAAAATTAAAGGAACGAAATGTAAAAGGGATTATTACTGATCTGGATAATACGCTTGTTGAATGGGACAGGCCGAACGCGACGCCGCGCTTGATCGAGTGGTTTGAAGAAATGAAGGAACACGGCATTAAAGTGACAATCGTCTCTAATAATAATGAAAGAAGAGTGAAACTTTTCTCTGAACCGCTTGGAATCCCATTCATTTATAAAGCAAGAAAACCGATGGGTAAAGCCTTTAATAGAGCGGTGCGCAATATGGAGCTGAAAAAAGAGGACTGCGTGGTCATCGGAGACCAGCTGCTGACCGATGTACTCGGGGGAAACCGAAACGGCTACCATACGATTTTGGTCGTGCCTGTCGCTTCCTCTGACGGATTCATTACGCGCTTTAATCGCCAGGTTGAACGCAGAATACTGAGTGCTCTCAAACGAAAAGGGCACATTCAGTGGGAGGAGTAAGAAATGGAAAAGGTTGTTTGTATCGGATGCGGAGTTGCAATCCAAACCGAGGACAAAACAGGTCTGGGGTACGCGCCGCCTGCATCGCTTACGAAAGAAAATGTGATTTGCCAGCGTTGCTTCAGACTGAAAAACTACAATGAAATACAAGATGTTTCCTTAACGGATGATGATTTTTTGAACATCCTTCACGGTATTGGGGAAACGGACTCTCTTGTCGTAAAAATAGTTGATATTTTTGATTTTAACGGCAGCTGGATTAATGGGCTGCAGCGCTTGGTGGGGGGGAACCCTATCTTATTAATTGGCAATAAAGCGGATATTTTGCCTAAGTCACTGAAAAGAGAGCGTCTGATCCAATGGATGAAACGTGAAGCGAAAGAGCTGGGCTTAAAACCGGTTGACGTATTTTTGGTCAGTGCGGGACGCGGCCAGGGAATCAAAGAAGTCATTGATGCGATTGAGCATTACCGCAACGGCAAAGATGTCTATGTTGTTGGATGTACAAATGTAGGGAAGTCCACCTTTATTAACCGGATTATTAAAGAAGTGTCAGGTGAAGAAGATATTATTACAACATCCCAATTTCCTGGCACAACCCTTGATGCGATTGAAATTCCGCTGGATGACGGCTCAGCGCTTTATGATACTCCGGGAATTATCAACAACCATCAAATGGCGCATTATGTCAATAAGAAGGATCTGAAAATACTATCCCCTAAAAAAGAGCTGAAGCCTCGCACTTTCCAGCTTAATGATCAGCAAACACTGTATTTTGGCGGACTTGCAAGGTTCGATTATGTGTCTGGGGAAAGATCTCCTTTTATTTGCTATATGCCAAATGAGCTGATGATTCATAGAACAAAACTTGAAAATGCAGATGCGCTTTATGAAAAGCATGCAGGGGAATTGCTCACGCCTCCGGGTAAAGATGAAATGGATGAGTTTCCGGAATTGGTCGCCCATACGTTTACGATAAAAGACAAAAAGACAGATATCGTTTTCTCTGGGTTAGGCTGGGTTACTGTCCATGACACCGATAAAAAGGTAACTGCATACGCTCCAAAAGGCGTTCATGTATTTGTTCGGCGCTCATTAATTTAAGAAAAGGGGAGAGGAGTATGAAAAAGCTGTACGGGGTTATCGGAAATCCGATTGGCCATTCCATGTCACCTGATATTCATAACGCATCATTGAAAGATCTTGGGCTTGACGGGCATTATCATGCCTTCAAGGTGGAAGAGAATGATCTGGAGGATGCGGTAAAGGGAATAAAAGCTCTAGGCGTACACGGAATCAATGTGACTGTCCCGCACAAGGTTTCTATTATGGATTATTTGGATCATATTGATGAGAGTGCAAAAGTGCTTGGTGCCGTAAACACGGTCAGAAGAGAGGGAGACAAGCTTGTCGGATACAATACCGACGGGGAAGGCTTTGTGAAGTCATTAATGAAGGTATTAGACAAGCCCATCTCTGAACTGTCATTTTTAATGATCGGCGCGGGCGGAGCGGCGAGAGCCATCTTTACAACAATTGTCCGTAATAGCCCAAAAAAATTTGACATTTGCAACCGGACGCTGGAAAAAGCAAAGCGGCTTACAGAATCCACTCCTTCGTTTCACAATAAAGAAGTATTAAGCATAAAAGAAGCAGAAGAACGTCTTGAGCAGTATGATGTGATCATCCATACAACATCAGTGGGCATGTATCCGAACGTGGATGAAGTGCCTCTTTCATTACAGCGTGCCGCAAACAGTGCTGTCGTATGTGATATCGTGTATAATCCAATTCAGACTGCCCTTTTAAAAGAAGCAAGCCAAAAAGGCTTAAAAACACTCGATGGTGTGGGCATGTTTGTTGAACAGGCGGCTTTATCCTTCCAATTGTGGACTGGACAAGAGCCTGATATTGAAAAAATGAGATCAATTGTAATAGGAAAATTAGGAGGAACAGAATGTTAACAGGTAAACAAAAACGTTTTTTGCGTTCAAAAGCGCATCATTTAACGCCGATTTTTCAAGTAGGTAAAGGCGGAGTAAACGACAACATGATTAAACAAATTGCTGAGGCACTTGAAGCGAGAGAGCTGATTAAAGTCAGTGTTCTCCAGAATTGCGAAGAGGATAAAAATGATGTGGCGGACGCTCTTGTAAAAGGAAGCCGCTCTCAATTGGTGCAGACAATCGGCAATACAATTGTGTTATATAAGGAATCAAAGGAAAATAAACAAATCGAGCTTCCTTAAGGTGGTTGAAATGAAGAAAATCGGAATTTTCGGAGGCACGTTTGATCCTCCGCATAATGGTCACCTCTTAATGGCGAATGAGGTGCTGTACCAGGCGGGGCTTGATGAAATTTGGTTTATGCCCAATCAAATTCCGCCGCATAAACAGGACGAAGACTATACCGACAGCTTTCATCGCGTGGAAATGCTGAAGCTTGCGATTCAATCCAATCCGTCCTTTAAGCTGGAGCTTGTTGAAATGGAAAGAGAAGGGCCATCATATACCTTTGATACCGTTTCTTTATTGAAGCAGCGTTATCCAAATGATCAGCTGTTCTTTATTATCGGTGCTGATATGATTGAATATTTGCCGAAATGGTATAAGCTGGACGAGCTGCTGAACCTCATTCAATTTATTGGAGTAAAGCGCCCCGGTTTTCATGTTGAAACCCCTTATCCGCTTCTCTTTGCAGACGTTCCGGAATTTGAGGTATCATCAACTATGATAAGGGAACGGTTTAAAAGCAAGAAGCCCACTGACTACTTAATCCCTGATAAAGTGAAGAAGTATGTAGAGGAGAATGGTTTATATGAATCGTGAGGAGGCACTTGCATGCGTGAAGCAGCAATTGACCGAACACCGATATATCCACACGATTGGCGTGATGAACACGGCGATCGAACTTGCGGAGCGTTTTGGAGCCGATTCTAAAAAAGCGGAAACAGCGGCGATCTTTCATGATTATGCTAAATTCCGCCCAAAAGAAGAAATGAAACAAATTATTGCGCGAGAAAAAATGCCTGCGCATTTATTGGATCATAATCCGGAGCTCTGGCACGCTCCGGTCGGCGCGTATTTGGTCCAAAGAGAAGCGGGTGTCCAAGATGAAGACATTCTTGACGCCATCAGGTATCATACCTCAGGGCGCCCTGGCATGACACTTTTAGAAAAAGTCATTTACGTTGCTGATTACATTGAGCCTAATCGGGCATTTCCCGGTGTCGATGAGGTGCGTAAGCTTGCTGAAACTGATTTGAATCAAGCGCTGATTCAGTCCATTAAAAATACAATGGTTTTTCTTATGAAAAAAAATCAACCGGTTTTTCCAGACACATTTTTAACATATAACTGGCTTGTGTCTGGCAACTGAACAGGAGGAATTTGTGAATGAACCAAAAGGCCATTTTAAAGCTCGCAGCTGCGGCATGCGATGATAAACGGGCAGAGGATATTTTAGCACTGGATATGGAAGGCATTTCTCTAGTTGCTGATTATTTTTTGATCTGCCACGGAAATTCAGATAAACAGGTGCAGGCGATTGCCCGTGAAATCAAGGATCAGGCTGATGAAAACGGCATTCAAGTCAAAAAGATGGAAGGCTTTGATGAAGCAAGATGGGTGCTCGTTGATCTTGGCGATGTGATTGTTCATGTCTTCCACAAGGACGAAAGAAGCTACTATAACCTTGAAAAGCTGTGGGGAGACGCTCCGCTCGCAGATCTTGACCTTGGAATGAACCAATGATTTATCAAGGCTTTGCAAGCGTGTATGACGAGTTGATGTCACACGCGCCTTATGATCAATGGACAAAATGGATTGATGCATCTCTCCCGGAAAAAGGCCGTGTTCTTGATCTTGCATGCGGCACGGGAGAAATCTCTATCCGGCTTGCCGAAAAAGGTTTCGAGGTTACAGGCATCGACCTCAGCGAGGAGATGCTTTCCTTCGCCCAGCAAAAGGTATCTAGTAGCCAGCCTATTCTATTTCTTCAGCAGGATATGAGAGAGATTTCCGGCTTTGACGGTCAGTTTGATGCTGTTGCGATATGCTGTGACTCATTAAATTATTTAAAAACAAAAAATGATGTAATCCAAACCTTTAAAAGTGTGTTTCGGGTGTTAAAGCCCGGAGGCATTTTGCTGTTTGATGTTCATTCATCTTATAAAATTGCGGAAGTTTTTCCGGATAGCACATTTGCTGACCAGGACGAAGATATCAGCTATATTTGGCAGAGCTTTGCTGGAAGTGAAGAGCTTTCTGTCATTCATGATATGTCGTTTTTTGTTTGGAACGGAGAAGCATATGACCGCTTTGATGAGACACACGAGCAAAGAACGTTCCCAGTGGATGAATACGAAGAAATGCTGAAGAACTGCGGCTTTCAGCTCCATCACGTGACAGCTGATTTTACGGATTCCGAGCCATCAGCACAATCAGAACGCCTATTTTTCAAGGCGCAGAAACCAAAAACCATCGTTTCCTAAAACGATGGTTTTTTAAAATGCTTTTTTATGCTTTTGCAGTACAGACAAAAGTATGACATACTCGCCTACACATGAAACTGCTTTTTCACTGCGGAAATATCCTCCTCGTACTTCATATGAGTATTTTGAAATACCCGATGAAACATATCCTGCACACCGCTTTCCAGCGCTTTAATGCCTTCTCCCGTTACACCGCCTTTAACGCAAACCTTTTCCTGTAATGCAGGCAGGGTGTACAATTCGGTTTCTAACAGTTTTCCCATTCCGATAAGCATTTCCTTACACATCAAAATCGCGTCCTGTTTAGACACTGACGTTTCCGAAACAGCTGCATCTATAAACCGTTGAATCAGATAGCTCATAAAAGCGGGGCCGCAGCTTACGATGTCTGATGCAACTCTCGTAATGTCACTTTCAATTTGCAGCGGATGAGAAATATGCTGCATCAGCCCATTGATTTTCGCTTTTGCAGATTCGCCGCAGCTTGTGCCGAAAGTGACGAGAGAAACACCTGCCAGCGCCCTGTTCGTAATACTTGGGATCACTCGTGCCACTTGACACGGCACATATTGTTCGAGCTGTTCGGTTTGAACGGGGCTTGTAATTGAAATGAGAATATGATCTTTTCTTAAATAAGGTAACGCTCTTGCCAATAAAGGATATATATCAAGCGGCTTAACACAAATAAAAATCATTTCGTTTTCAGAAACGAGCTTTTCGAGACTTTCGGTAACGTTGATGCTGTTGTAGCGATTTTTTATGTGCAACGCTTTTTCAATTGTGCGGTTTGTGATTGTCATGTTTGAGGGATCGGCTGCTTTTGATTCAATAAATGATTCTATAAGGATCGTACCCATATTTCCTGTGCCGATAAAGCCTACCTTCAATGGTTTCCCCTCCTTTGAGCTATTATCCTCTAAACCATATGTGTTATGAAAATAAAATATGACGAAAGCGGGGAACATGCACGATGAATTGGTTGAATCAGCATAAGAAAGCAATGATTTTAGCGGCTTCTGCAGCTGTTTTCACAGCAATTATGATCTTTCTGGCCAGCGGGAGAAACAAAGAGCCGGTGAAGCAGGCTGTACCAACTGAGACGGTAAATACGGAGGTAAAGCAGGAAGCAGTCAAAGATGAGTCAAGCGAAGCAATTGTGATAGACATCAAAGGTGCTGTTCAGCATCCTGGCGTTTATGAAATGCGAACAGGGGACAGAGTATCTCAGGCAATTGAGAAAGCAGGCGGAACCAATGAGCAAGCAGATGAAGTGCAAGTGAATTTGGCGGAGATTCTGCAGGACGGGACAGTGGTGTACATCCCGAAAAAAGGGGAGGAAACAGCAGGGCAACAGGGTGCCGGAGGAGCTGTCCAAAGCGGTGGAGGGAAGGGGGAGCTGGTAAATATCAATACAGCCACCGTAGAGGAGTTACAAGGTATCTCAGGGGTTGGGCCATCCAAAGCTGAAGCTATTATTGCATACCGGGAAGAAAATGGGCGTTTCCAGACTATTGAAGATATCACGAAGGTTTCAGGAATAGGCGAAAAGTCATTTGAGAAAATAAAGTCTTCCATTTCAGTAAAGTGATTTGACGGTCATGCATTATGATAGGTAAACTAAAGGTCAGGCAACACAACATTTGGAGGGAACAACGTGGAACGAATATCATGGAATCAATACTTTATGGCTCAAAGCCATTTATTGGCGCTGCGCAGCACCTGTCCGAGATTATCTGTCGGCGCTACTATAGTCAGAGACAAACGCATGATTGCAGGAGGCTATAACGGGTCAATCGCCGGCGGCGTGCATTGTGCCGACGAAGGATGCTTAATGATAGATGATCATTGTGCAAGAACGATTCACGCTGAAATGAATGCGATTCTACAATGCTCTAAGTTTGGGGTACCGACTGATGGAGCGGAGATTTATGTGACGCATTATCCGTGCATTCAATGCTGCAAATCTATTATTCAAGCGGGTATCAAAACGGTTTATTATGCTGAGGATTACAAAACAAATCCGTATGCGCAGGAATTATTTGAACAGGCGGGTGTAACTGTTGAACAGGTTGAACTCGATGAAATGATCGTTGATTTGAAAAACAGGGAAAAGCTTTCATTTGTAGCGGGTCTTATAGGGAAATTGGCCGATGCCGGTTTAGCGGAGGAAGAATTGAAAAAGATACATGAACAGGCGAATACACTTTTCACGAGCTACGTGTGATGAATGCGTAATTCGCGTTTGTTATTGCCTTTGGCGGCAGCTTCGGCAACGGCTGGAATTACTGCCGCCGCTTATTTCCCCGCTACTTTTCTATTCATCCTCTTTCTCCTCATCATTTTAATCAAAACGAGGCACGCTTTTCTCATTATTGTTTGTTTCTTCTCTTTTATATTGTTTTTTGTACTGTATGCAGTCACAGATTCTCAGAATGTCTCTTCCTATCGGCAGGGAACCTATCATTTCAAGGCAGTGATTGACACTATTCCCAAAATTGACGGCGACCGTATGTCTATGATCGTTAAGACACCTGATAAGGAAAAATGGGCTGCTGCGTATCGCATTCAGTCTGCTGATGAAAAAGAAAAGCTGTTATACATAGAATCAGGAATGTCATGTGAGTTGACTGGTACATTGGAAGAACCGAATCACGCAACTGTGCCGGGTGCATTTGATTATAACGAGTATCTTTATCGGCAGCATATTCATTGGAACTACTCTGTCACGTCTATCCAAAACTGCAGCGAACCTGAAAATTTCAAGTATAAGGTGCTCAGCTTGAGAAAACATATCATATCATTCACAAACAGCCTGCTGCCTCCTGATTCGGCAGGAATTGTACAGGCACTTACAGTTGGTGACAGATTTTATGTGGAGGACGAAGTGCTTACCGCGTATCAAAAGCTTGGTGTTGTCCATCTCTTGGCGATTTCAGGGCTCCACGTTGGGATTTTGACAGCGGGATTGTTTTTTATCATGATCCGTGTCGGTATAACAAGAGAAAAGGCGTCAATTCTGTTGCTATTATTTCTGCCGCTCTATGTGATGTTGACCGGCGCTGCTCCTTCAGTGCTTCGCGCCGTTTTAATGTCAGGTGTTTACTTAGCTGGAAGTCTCGTCAAATGGCGTGTCCGCTCGGCAACGGCAATCTGTCTCTCATATATCGCCCTTCTGCTCTTCAATCCTTATCATCTCTTTGAAGCCGGTTTTCAGCTATCGTTCGCCGTCAGTTTTTCTTTAATTCTTTCCTCTTCTATTTTTCAGCAGATAAAAACCTCCATGGGTCAGCTGGCAATTGTATCACTCATCGCCCAGCTCGGATCGCTTCCGATTCTCCTGTATCATTTTCATCAGTTTTCAATCATCAGCATACCGATGAATATGCTGTTGGTTCCATTTTATACGTTCTGTATTTTGCCGGGGGCTGTAGCAGGTGTTCTTCTATTAAGTCTTTCCTCTTCATTTGGCAGATTGTTTTTCAGTTGGTTTGATTTCTTGATAAGCTGGGCCAATAAGCTGATCACAAAAATCGCAGATATTGATGTGTTCACGCTTATCATCGCACGTCCCGTGCCTGTTCTTCTCTTTTTATTCACAGTGACTATCATCCTATTGCTGATGTCGATTGAAAAACGCTCCTTTTCTCAGTTGATGGTAACCAGCGGCATTTGCTGCTCGGTGCTGTTTCTTCTCTTTGCATCTCCGCGTCTTAGTCCCGAAGGAGAAGTGGATATGATTGATATTGGGCAGGGGGACAGCATGTATGTAGGTGCTCCGCATCAGCGGGGACATGTCTTAATCGATACTGGCGGCACTTTGTCTTACTCGTCAGAGCCTTGGCGTGAAAAACAACATCCGTTTTCACTGGGGGAAAAGGTGCTGATTCCATTTTTAACTGCTAAGGGAATCAACCAGCTTGATGCTTTAATTCTGACGCACGCTGACCAAGATCATATCGGAGAGGCGGAGACCTTGCTGAAGCACCACAAAGTAAAGCGCCTCGTGATTCCGAAAGGATTCGTTTCTGAACCTAAAGATGAAAAAGTGCTGCAGGCAGCTAAAGAAGAGGGAGTGGCAATTGAAGAGGTGAAGCGAGGCGATGTATTGCAAATAAAGGATTTGCAGTTCCATGTACTGTCACCGGAAGCGCCTGATCCGGCAAGCAAAAATAATTCATCTCTCGTTCTATGGATGGAAATGGGCGGTATGAGCTGGATCTTGACGGGTGATCTGGAGAAAGAAGGGGAACAAGAGGTGATGAAGGTGTTTCCGAATATAAAAGCAGATGTGTTAAAGGTGGGGCATCATGGGAGCAAAGGCTCTACCGGTGAAGAATTCATCAAACAGCTTCAGCCGAAAACGGCCATTATCTCAGCCGGGAAAAACAATCGGTATCACCATCCTCATCAAGAAGTTCTGCAGATATTACAGAGACATTCTATCCGTGTGCTGCGTACAGATCAAAACGGAACGATCCAATATAGATATCAAAACAGAGTTGGAACCTTTTCTGTCTATCCTCCATATGATACATCAGATATAACAGAGACGAACTAAAAAAAGACTGCCGAGAAATCAGCAGCCCGGGCAGTCGCTGTTATGAACCAACCAGGTGAATAACCGTTGCCATGACAAACAAGAAGGCGAAAAATCCGAAGGACACAACAAAACCAACAGCTGAGTCTACAGCATCATTTCGTTTGCTTTGAACGTTTTTTTCAAAATCATTCAACTTTATCCCTCCTGACTGATTTAAGTATAATCGAATCGTTTTGAAAAATCTAGAAGCTTAGGTAACGTTTTCTGTTCTGGTGATTATCGCCTTTTTACAAGCTGTCCCGGGGGCTTGCGAACAGGCGTTTAATATAAATGGGGAAGCAGCAGTCAGGCTTCCTCTTTACTATTTTGTAAACTCAATTTAGGATAGAAGGGGATGATGAAAGAGAGGAAGTCGTACAACAATGGTATTTGATGTGTGGAAAAGCCTGAAAAAAGGAGATGTCCATCCGGTTTATTGCTTATACGGAAAAGAGACATATCTGCTGCAGGAAACCGTCAGCAGGATCAGACAGACGGTCGTTGATCAGGAGACAAAGGATTTCAATCTATCTGTTTTTGATCTGGAAGAGGACCCGCTGGATCAAGCGATTGCAGATGCTGAAACGTTTCCGTTTATGGGGGAGCGGCGTCTTGTCATTGTCAAAAATCCATATTTTTTAACAGGTGAAAAGAAAAAAGAAAAACTGGAGCACAACATAAGTGCGCTTGAATCGTATATACAATCGCCTGCGCCTTATACAGTTTTTGTCCTGCTTGCTCCGTATGAAAAGCTTGATGAGCGGAAAAAGCTGACGAAAGCGTTAAAGAAGCACGCGTTTATGATGGAGGCGAAGGAATTAAACGCAAAGGAGACAACAGACTTTACTGTCAACCTTGCAAAAACAGAGCAAAAAACAATTGGCACTGAAGCGGCGGAGCATTTGGTTCTGCTTGTGAATGGACATCTGTCATCGATTTTTCAGGAGATTCAAAAGCTCTGCACGTTTATTGGAGACCGTGAAGAAATTACGCTGGATGATGTGAAAATGCTTGTTGCTAGAAGCCTTGAACAAAATATTTTTGAGCTGATCAATAAAATCGTCAACCGAAAACGAACTGAGAGTCTGCAAATTTTTTATGATTTGCTTAAACAAAATGAAGAACCGATCAAGATCATGGCGCTTATTTCGAACCAGTTCCGGCTGATTCTGCAGACAAAGTACTTTGCGGAACAGGGGTACGGACAAAAACAAATCGCTTCTAATCTAAAAGTTCACCCATTTCGGGTAAAGCTGGCGATGGATCAAGCGAGGCTTTTTTCAGAGGAGGAGCTCCGTTCTATCATTGAGCAGCTTGCCGTCATGGACTATGAGATGAAAACCGGTAAAAAGGACAAGCAGCTCCTGCTCGAACTGTTCCTTTTACAGCTGTTAAAAAGAAATGAAAAAAACGATCCCCATTATTGAGGATCGTTTTTATATTATGCAGAAAGTCCGTTCACTTTTTTCGCTAGTCTTGATTTGTATCGAGCTGCGGTATTTTTGTGTACAAGACCTGTTTTCACTGCTTTATCAATACGTTTAGCTGCTTCAGTAAGAGCAGTTTTCGCTTTGTCAGCTTCGTTGTTGGCAACAGAAGCTTCAACTTGTTTGATTGCAGTACGCATAGCAGATTTGATTGTCGCGTTATGAACGCGGCGTTCGTTGTTTGTTTTTGTACGTTTAATCGCTGATTTAATGTTTGGCATGTGTTTCACCTCCTAAGATACAACCTGTAGCACAGTGTCTTAAGGTTAAATCTTCTTCACAATAGAACAAATTGTATTCTATCAAACACATCTTTAGATTGCAATATAAATGTAAAGTATTTTTCATTGAAGGCTCTCTTTTTAGCATGATTCATTCAGCAAATGGCAACAATATAGGTACTTAATGTGAAGGAGGCCCCTGTATGAAAAAGAGTGAGCTGGATGTGAATCAGTATTTGATACGTACCGATTTGGCAGTGGAAACGAAGGAAGCAATGGCCAATCAGCAGGCTGTGCCGACAAAAGAAATTAAAGGATTTATTGAAAAAGAGCGTGATCACGGCGGCATTAAAATCCGCACAGTTGATGTTACAAAGGAAGGCGCGGAGCTTTCGGGAAAAAAAGAAGGGCGCTATTTAACGCTGGAGGCACAGGGAATCAGGGAGAATGATTCGGAAATGCAGGAAAAGGTCTCTGCTGTCTTTGCAGAGGAATTCTCGGCTTTTCTTGAAAACCTTAATATCTCAAAAGATGCGAGCTGTTTGATCGTTGGGCTCGGCAACTGGAACGTGACACCTGACGCGCTTGGGCCGATGGCTGTAGAAAATCTGTTGGTAACAAGGCACTTATTTAAGCTTCAGCCGGAAAACGTACAGGAAGGGTATAGGCCTGTCAGTGCATTTGCACCGGGTGTCATGGGGATTACAGGAATCGAGACAAGCGACATTATTAAAGGTGTGATTGAGCAATCGAAGCCTGATTTTGTCATTGCTATTGACGCATTGGCGGCACGGGCGGTGGAAAGGGTCAACACAACCATTCAGATATCGGATACAGGCATTCACCCAGGATCTGGGGTGGGGAATAAACGAAAAGATTTAAGCAAAGACACACTTGGTGTTCCGGTGATTGCTATCGGTGTTCCGACAGTAGTTGACGCCGTGACAATTGCCAGCGACACGGTGGACTACATATTAAAACATTTTGGCAGAGAAATGAAGGATAACAGTCCGTCAAGATCACTTGTTCCAGCTGGCATGACGTTTGGGAAAAAGAAAGTGCTCACTGAAGAAGATCTTCCAGATGAAAAGCAGCGCCAATCGTTTCTGGGTATTGTCGGAACCCTTCATGAAGATGAAAAACGGCAGCTTATTCACGAGGTGCTTTCGCCTTTAGGGCACAACTTAATGGTTACGCCGAAGGAAGTCGATTCATTTATCGATGACATGGCAAATGTTTTGGCGAACGGATTAAACACAGCGCTTCATGAAAAAGTATCACAAGAAAACAAAGGCTCCTACAATCACTAAACAGTTCTACTTCCTCTAGCTTGTTCATAGAGTAATTACTAGACAAGCGCTGGAGGGATTCAATGAGAAATAAACGCAGAAACAGACAAATTGTTGTTGCGGTAAATGGCGGGAAAGCGGTAAAAGCCATCTTTCTATTTATCGTAAGCCTTATCGTGATTTTTGTTCTATCCGGTGTGCTGACGTCTCTCCGGCCGGAACTCAGGCCGTCGTCCGACTCTTTTTATGGGATTGCTGAAGAATTGCCGGGTGACGTGTTTGCACACTTGCTGCGGATGGAAAACCATTATTTTGCTTCTGACCTTTCTGAAACCGACAGCTCATTTCATCTTTCGCGTCTATCTTTAAAGCTGGCGACGAGCATTAACCTCGAAGATCCGCGGAGCTTTCTCGGCCGGGAGCTGCCGGGGTTTGCACAATTTGATACCGAGATTCTATTAGCTGGACAAGGCACGGATTATACGAATATGCCTGCGGAATCGCCGCCGCCGTCTAAGGTGATGGAAGAAGAAAGAGAAGCGAATTTGGCAGAGATTGAAAAACAGCAGTCGCAATCAGACAATGGGCAAAAAGATCCGCCGAAACAAACAACAGGTGACAAAAAGGTCGTGTTTATCTATCATACGCACAATACGGAATCATATCTCCCTCTATTAAAAGGCGAGACTAATCCTGATATGGCGCGCCATTCTAAAGCCAACGTCACGCTTGTAGGAGATATGTTCGGAAAAGCGCTTGAATCCCAAGGTATCGGAGCCACAGTGAATAAAACCGATATACAGTCGAAATTGAATAAAAAAGGCTTAAACTATGCAAGGTCTTATGATGAATCAAGACCGGTCGTGAAAGACGCTCTCACTACAAATAAAAATCTGCAATATATCATTGATATCCACAGAGACTCACGACGCAAAAAAGACACGACCGCAACGATTAAAGGGAAAAGCTATGCCAGGGTATCCTTTGTCGTCGGGAAAAAAAGCAAAAACTTCGAAGAAAACTATAAAATTGCGAGCGAGCTTCATAAACTGATGGAGAAAAAATACCCTGGACTAAGTACAGGTGTCTTTTCCAAAGGTTCGCCAGGCGATAACGGTGTTTACAATCAAGATTTAACCGACAGAGCGCTTTTGCTCGAATTTGGCGGAGTAGATAATAATCTCGAAGAGCTGCAGCGTGCGGCTAACGCGGCAGCGGATGTATTCAGCGAAATGTATTGGGATGCTGAAAAGGTCAACGCGAAGAGCGGTGAGACGAAAAAACAATAAGAAATAGGTGGTTGATTTGATTGCATACTTTGGAAAGTGCTTACTGCTTGTTACAATCATGTTTTTAGGCGTTCTGTTTGGCATGCAGCAGGCAAACAACGGGATGCTGAGTATGAAAGGCTATCATGACCCTTCACTGAAGGGGGCGTTTACGCTCACCGACGGAAAAGGGAATGAAAAAGAAGCCTCGATTCTAGGAGAAACAGTCACAGCAAAAGATTTAGAAGAAAAACAAAAAGAGCTTGAACAGGTGGAAACATTCAATATGTTCTCAAAAGCCGGAAAAGCGCTTTCGGATACCGTAACCAATACTGCCCAGTCAATGTATGAATGGATACGGGATATGAATCAATAGGTATGTGGAAGAGAAAAGCAGCCCAGATATGACGGGGACCTTTTCTCTTTCTTGTTTTACATTGAATCTTTACAATCCTATTGATATAATCTAAGCTAGTGTATTTTGCGTTTAATAGTAGGAGTGATAGATTGTGACAGATAAAGAAAAGCGTTTAGAGAGGCAGTCGAGAATACGGAATTTCTCTATCATTGCCCATATTGACCACGGAAAATCGACCTTAGCGGATCGTATTTTAGAAAAAACGTCGGCAATCACTCAACGAGAAATGAAAGAACAATTGCTCGATTCTATGGATCTTGAACGTGAGCGGGGCATAACCATTAAGTTAAACTCTGTTCAGCTTAAATATAAAGCAAAAGACGGAGAGGAATATATTTTTCATCTGATCGACACGCCGGGACACGTCGACTTCACGTATGAAGTATCCCGAAGCCTTGCTGCCTGCGAGGGAGCGATTCTAGTCGTGGATGCAGCCCAGGGGATTGAAGCGCAGACGCTCGCCAATGTCTACTTAGCGCTTGACAACGATCTTGAAATCCTTCCGGTCATCAATAAAATCGACCTTCCGAGCGCCGAACCGGAACGCGTACGCCAAGAGGTAGAAGACGTTATCGGCCTTGATGCGTCAGAAGCCGTGCTTGCTTCCGCAAAAGCAGGAATAGGGATTGAGGAGATTTTAGAGCAAATCGTAGAAAAGGTGCCCGCTCCGACCGGAGATCCAGAGGCACCGCTAAAAGCGCTGATTTTCGACTCGCTTTATGATGCCTACCGCGGTGTCGTGGCGTATATCAGAGTTGTAGAAGGAACGGTAAAGCCGGGTCAAAAAATCAAAATGATGGCAACCGGCAAAGAATTCGAAGTAACAGAGGTCGGCGTGTTCACGCCGAAAGCGACTCCGACAAATGAACTGACTGTCGGTGATGTAGGCTTCCTGACTGCATCAATTAAAAATGTCGGTGACACACGTGTCGGTGATACAATAACGAGCGCTGCCAATCCTGCAGAAGAAGCGCTGCCGGGATACCGCAAGCTAAACCCGATGGTGTACTGTGGTTTGTATCCGATTGATACAGCGAAGTACAATGATTTAAGGGAGGCCCTTGAAAAGCTTGAGCTGAATGATTCCTCCCTTCAATATGAAGCGGAAACTTCGCAAGCGCTTGGATTTGGGTTCCGCTGCGGATTTTTAGGCATGCTCCACATGGAGATCATTCAGGAGCGTATTGAGCGTGAGTTCAACATTGACCTGATTACGACAGCGCCAAGTGTTATCTATGACGTGTATATGACAGACGGCGAAAAGGTCGTTGTCGACAACCCTTCCAACATGCCGGACCCTCAAAAGATCGAACGGGTTGAGGAGCCATACGTAAAAGCGACGATGATGGTGCCGAATGACTATGTCGGCGCTGTAATGGAGCTTTGCCAAGGAAAACGCGGCAACTTCATTGATATGCAATATTTAGACGCAAATCGTGTCAGCATTGTCTATGACATGCCATTAGCGGAAATCGTCTATGAGTTTTTTGACCAGCTGAAATCAAGCACTAAAGGCTATGCGTCCTTTGATTATGAACTGATCGGCTACAAACCGTCCAAGCTTGTGAAAATGGACATTATGCTGAATGGTGAAAAAATCGATGCCCTTTCCTTTATCGTGCATCGTGATTACGCATATGAGCGCGGAAAAGTGATCGTTGAAAAACTGAAAGAACTTATTCCGCGCCAGCACTTTGAAGTACCGATTCAAGCGGCGATCGGCCAGAAAATCGTGGCCCGCTCTACCATAAAAGCAATGCGTAAAAACGTATTGGCTAAATGTTACGGAGGGGACATCTCGCGGAAACGAAAGCTTCTTGAAAAACAAAAAGAAGGAAAACGCCGAATGAAGCAGGTCGGCTCAGTTGAAGTGCCGCAAGAAGCATTTATGGCGGTCCTGAAAATGGACGACAGTCCGAAAAAATAATAGAAGCCGCCGCAGTCCTGTACTGCGGCTTCTTTCTGTAAAGAAGGTGAATCCGTTGAAATCAGCTTATATCCATATTCCATTTTGTGAGCATATTTGCCACTACTGCGATTTCAATAAATATTTTATTCAAAGTCAGCCTGTCGACGAGTATTTAAACGCACTCGAACAGGAAATGATAAATACATTAGCAAAAACTGGGCAGCCAGACCTCAAAACGATCTTTATCGGAGGAGGCACGCCGACCTCCTTGTCTGAGGAACAGCTCAAAAAGCTGATGGACATGGTCAATCGCGTGCTGAAGCCATCAAGCGACTTATCGGAATTTGCGGTAGAAGCGAATCCGGACGACTTGTCCGCAGAGAAATTAAAGATATTAAAAGAAGCAGGCGTAAACCGCCTCAGCTTTGGTGTTCAAACATTCGAAGACGATCTGTTAGAAAAAATCGGCCGAGTGCATAAGCAAAAAGATGTATTCGCCTCTTTTGAAAGAGCGCGGGAAATCGGTTTTGAGAATATCAGTCTTGATCTAATGTTCGGGCTCCCGGGGCAAACCCTCAAGCATCTGGAACATTCCATAAACACTGCTTTATCACTGGATGCCGAGCATTATTCCGTATACTCCCTTATTGTAGAACCGAAAACGGTATTTTATAATTTGATGCAAAAAGGGCGGCTTCATCTTCCGCCGCAGGAGCAGGAAGCTGAAATGTATGAGATGGTGATGAGCCGGATGGAAGCTCACGATATTCATCAATATGAAATCAGCAACTTTGCTAAGGCGGGCATGGAATCCAAGCACAATCTGACGTATTGGAGCAACGAACAATATTTTGGTTTCGGAGCAGGGGCCCACGGATATATCGGCGGCACACGAACAGTGAACGTCGGACCTGTTAAGCATTACATTGACCTGATTGCTGAAAAGGGTTTTCCGTACAGAGATACACATGAAGTGACAACAGAAGAACAGATTGAGGAAGAAATGTTTTTAGGTTTGAGAAAAACAGCCGGAGTCAGCAAAAAACGATTCGCAGAAAAATACGGCCGTTCCCTGGATGGACTTTTCCCAAACGTATTAAAAGACCTTGCTGAAAAAGGGCTGATTCACAATTCGGAGTCTGCCGTTTATTTGACCCATCAAGGGAAATTATTAGGCAATGAAGTTTTTGGCGCTTTTTTGGGTGAGTTATAATTGACATTTTTCTTGTGGTTTGATACTTTTGTTATAGAATTAGCACTCGCTTATTGAGAGTGCTAACAGAGGTGATGATGATGTTAACAAATCGTCAGCTGCTGATCCTTCAGGTTATAATCAACGATTTTATTAAATCGGCACAGCCGGTAGGATCGAGAACTCTTTCGAAAAAAGATGAAATCACATTTAGCTCTGCAACAATTAGAAACGAGATGGCTGACTTGGAGGAATTGGGCTTTATTGAAAAAACCCATTCATCCTCAGGGCGTGTTCCGTCAGAAAAAGGGTATCGGTACTATGTTGACCATTTGCTGTCACCCGTTAAACTGACGAAAAGCGACCTGGACCAAATCCACTCGATCTTCAAAGAGAAAATTTTCGAGCTGGAGAAGACAGTTCAAAAATCAGCGCAAATTTTGTCCGATCTGACGAATTACACATCCATCGTACTCGGGCCGAAGCTGAGTGAGAATTACCTTAAACAGATTCAAATCATACCGATTCAGCCTGATATGGCGGTAGCAATTCTCGTTACCAATACGGGGCATGTGGAAAACAAAACGATTAACTTTCCGACCAAAATGGATCTGTCTGATATTGAAAAACTGGTAAATATACTGAACGACCGTTTAAGCGGCGTTCCAATGGATGAACTGAATGAGCGCATATTTAAGGAAGTTGTCATGTACCTAAGACAGCACATTAAGAACTATGACAATATACTCGATGCGCTTCGATCAACCTTTCATTCCACAAATCACGTCGAAAAGTTGTTTTTTGGCGGAAAAATCAATATGCTAAATCAGCCGGAGTTCCATGATATTACCCGAGTTCGGTCGCTGCTTTCATTAATTGAGAAGGAACAGGATGTTCTCAAGCTGGTTCAATCCCCGCACACGGGAATTTCGATTAAAATCGGAAAAGAAAACGACTATGAAGAGATGGAAAACTGCAGTCTGATTACGGCATCTTATTCCGTTGACCAGAAGCAGATCGGCTCAATTGCGATCATCGGTCCGACTCGCATGAATTATTCCAGGGTTGTCAGCCTGCTTCAGCATGTGACTTCGGACTTGTCAAAAGCATTAACAAATCTGTATGATGAATAAGGGAATTTTGGCAAATTTTATCGAAGGGCAGCGCCTGCTCTTCTCCTTACACTTTGAGGGAGGTGAACACAATGTCAGAAGAAAAACAAACCGTTGAACAAAACGAAACAGAAGAGCAAGAAATCATTGAAGAACAAGCTGCTGCTGATGAACAGCAAGAGGAAACAAATGAAAGCGAACTTCTTCAAAATCAAATTAACGAATTGCAAGGTTTGCTTGAGGAAAAAGAAAACAAACTTTTGCGTGTTCAAGCAGACTTTGAAAACTATAAACGACGCAGCCGTTTAGAGATGGAAGCGTCTCAAAAATACCGTTCTCAAAATATCGTGACTGATTTGCTGCCGGCTCTTGACAGCTTTGAACGAGCGCTTCAGGTTGAAACCGACAATGAACAGACGAAAAGTTTGCTCCAGGGAATGGAAATGGTCCACCGTCAGCTCGTAGAAGCCTTGAAAAAAGAAGGCGTCGAAGCCATCGAAGCTGTAGGGCAGGAATTTGATCCTAATCTGCACCAAGCCGTTATGCAGGCTGAAGACGAAAATTACGGCTCCAACATTGTTGTTGAGGAAATGCAAAAAGGCTATAAGCTGAAGGATCGCGTCATTCGCCCTTCCATGGTCAAAGTGAATCAATAATTACATAGCAGGAGGTTATTCAAGTGAGTAAAGTTATCGGAATCGACTTAGGAACAACAAACTCATGTGTGGCAGTGCTTGAAGGCGGCGAGCCTAAAGTTATTGCTAACGCTGAAGGAAACCGCACAACGCCATCAGTTGTTGCATTCAAAAACGGCGAACGCCAAGTAGGGGAAGTGGCTAAACGCCAATCTATCACAAACCCTAACACAATCATGTCTGTTAAACGCCATATGGGTACTGACTATAAAGTGGAAATTGAAGGGAAAGATTACACTCCTCAAGAAGTGTCTGCTATCATCCTTCAACACCTTAAATCATACGCTGAAAGCTATCTTGGCGAAACAGTATCAAAAGCAGTTATCACAGTTCCTGCTTACTTTAACGATGCTGAGCGTCAAGCGACAAAAGACGCTGGTAAAATTGCAGGTCTTGAAGTAGAACGTATCATCAACGAGCCGACTGCAGCAGCTCTTGCATACGGACTTGATAAAACAGATGAAGATCAAACGATCCTAGTATACGACCTTGGCGGCGGTACATTCGACGTTTCAATCCTTGAACTTGGCGACGGTGTATTCGAAGTTCGTTCAACTGCCGGTGACAACCGTCTGGGCGGGGACGATTTTGACCAAGTCATCATCGATCACCTTGTATCTGAATTCAAAAAAGAAAACGGCATTGATCTGTCAAAAGACAAAATGGCGCTTCAACGTTTGAAAGACGCAGCTGAAAAAGCGAAAAAAGATCTTTCCGGCGTATCTTCTACGCAAATTTCTTTACCGTTTATCACAGCTGGAGAAGCAGGGCCGCTTCACCTTGAACTTACATTAACTCGCGCTAAATTTGAAGAGCTTTCTTCTCATTTAGTAGAGCGCACAATGGGTCCTGTCCGTCAAGCGCTTCAAGATGCAGGGCTTTCTGCAAGCGAAATCGACAAAGTCATCCTTGTCGGTGGATCAACTCGTATCCCTGCCGTACAAGAAGCAATCAAAAAAGAAACCGGAAAAGAAGCACATAAAGGCGTAAACCCGGATGAAGTTGTAGCGCTTGGTGCTGCGATTCAGGGCGGCGTTATCACAGGTGACGTAAAAGACGTGGTTCTTCTTGACGTTACACCGCTTTCTCTCGGTATCGAAACAATGGGCGGCGTGTTCACAAAACTGATCGACCGCAATACGACGATCCCGACAAGCAAATCTCAAGTGTTCTCAACTGCTGCTGATAACCAAACAGCTGTTGATATCCATGTTCTGCAAGGTGAGCGCCCAATGTCTGCCGACAACAAAACACTCGGCCGCTTCCAGCTTACTGATATCCCGCCAGCACCGCGCGGCGTACCGCAAATCGAAGTTTCTTTCGATATTGACAAAAACGGTATCGTAAACGTAAGAGCGAAAGACTTAGGCACAGGAAAAGAACAAAATATTACAATCAAATCTTCTTCAGGTCTTTCTGATGATGAGATCGAACGAATGGTAAAAGAAGCGGAAGAAAATGCTGACGCTGATGCGAAGAAAAAAGAAGAAATCGAAGTCCGCAACGAAGCAGATCAGCTTGTTTTCCAAACTGAGAAAACATTAAAAGATCTTGAAGGCAAAGTGGACGAAGAACAAGTGAAAAAAGCCAATGATGCCAAAGACGCTTTAAAAGCGGCGATTGAGAAAAACGAATTTGAAGAGATCAAAGCGAAAAAAGATGAGCTTCAAACAATCGTCCAAGAGCTTTCTATGAAGCTTTATGAAGAAGCTGCTAAAGCACAGCAAGCTCAAGGCGGAGCAAACGCTGAAGGCAAAGCGGATGACAACGTTGTCGACGCTGAATACGAAGAAGTAAACGACGACCAAAACAAAAAATAAATTCTTTTTAAAGTCAGTCCCGCTACCGGGGCTGACAGAAAAGAACACATTTCATAATCTGATTCAATGATTAGAAAGTCAAAGTCAGGCATCTCTTGGCTTTGACTTTTTTTCTTGCCCGGGATAAAAGGAATTGAAAAATCATAATTCAAAATGATACAATCTAATTTATGTGAGAAATTCGGGAGAGTGAAGCGAGATGAGTAAGCGTGATTACTATGAAGTGCTGGGAGTAAGTAAGAGCGCTTCAAAGGATGAAATTAAAAAAGCTTATCGGAAGCTGTCAAAAAAATATCATCCTGATATTAACAAAGAAGCCGGATCAGATGAAAAATTTAAAGAGGTAAAAGAAGCGTACGAAACGCTGTCAGATGACCAAAAACGTGCGCATTACGACCAATTTGGGCACACTGATCCTAACCAAGGCTTCGGCGGCGGTGGTTTTGGCGGCGGCGATTTCGGCGGTTTTGGTTTCGATGATATTTTTTCAAGTATTTTCGGCGGAGGCACAAGACGAAGAGATCCAAACGCACCACGCCAAGGTGCCGATTTGCAATACACGATGACCTTGTCGTTTGAGGATGCCGCTTTCGGTAAAGAAACAACGATTGAAATTCCGCGCGAGGAAACGTGCGACACATGTAAAGGCTCAGGTGCGAAACCTGGAACAAACCCGGAAACGTGCTCCCACTGCGGAGGCTCCGGCCAGTTAAACGTGGAGCAAAATACGCCGTTTGGAAAAGTCGTGAACAGACGGGTCTGCCACCACTGTGAAGGTACGGGCAAAATTATTAAAGACAAATGTGCGGATTGCGGCGGCAAAGGAAAAATCAAAAAACGCAAAAAAATCAACGTGACAATTCCAGCCGGTGTAGATGACGGACAGCAGCTTCGTCTCTCGGGACAGGGTGAACCAGGAGTAAACGGCGGCCCTGCCGGGGATTTATTTGTCGTGTTCCATGTACGGGCACACGAGTTCTTCGAGCGTGATGGCGATGATATTTACTGTGAAATGCCGTTAACGTTTGCTCAGGCTGCTCTTGGAGATGAGGTAGAAGTTCCGACGCTGCATGGAAAAGTGAAATTGAAAATTCCAGCCGGTACACAAACAGGAACGAAATTCAGATTAAGAGGAAAAGGCGTTCAAAATGTCAGGGGCTATGGACAGGGTGACCAGCATATCGTCGTCCGCGTCGTTACGCCGACAAACCTGACAGATAAACAAAAAGACATTATCCGCGAATTTGCCGAAGTCAGCGGAAACCTGCCTGACGAACAGGAAATGAGTTTCTTTGACAAGGTAAAACGCGCGTTTAAAGGCGATTAATTATTGGATGAGGAGTTGGTAGTTTTGAAATGGTCCGAATTAAGCATTCACACAACACATGAAGCGGTTGAACCTATCTCAAATATATTGCATGAAGCTGGTGCAAGTGGGGTTGTGATAGAGGACCCGCTTGATTTAATTAAAGAACGTGAGAATGTGTACGGGGAAATCTACCAGCTCGACCCCAATGATTACCCAGATGAGGGTGTCATTGTCAAAGCATATCTGCCGGTTAACAGTTTTCTGGGCGAAACTGTAGACGGCATTAAAGAAACGATTAATAATCTCCTTCTTTACAATATTGATTTGGGCAGAAACCACATCACTATTTCTGAAGTAAATGAAGAAGAGTGGGCGACTGCCTGGAAAAAGTATTATCATCCTGTGAAAATTTCTGAAAAGTTTACAATTGTGCCGACGTGGGAGGAATATACGCCGGTCCATACTGATGAACTGATTATTGAAATGGACCCGGGAATGGCTTTCGGCACAGGGACACATCCAACAACCGTGCTCTGCATTCAGGCGCTTGAACGCTTTGTGCAAAAGGGTGATAAGGTGATTGATGTTGGTACAGGTTCCGGAATTTTAAGTATTGCGGCTGCAATGCTTGAGGCTGAATCGGTTCATGCCTACGATCTTGACCCTGTAGCTGTAGAAAGTGCACGCCTCAATCTTAAGCTGAACAAAGTGAGCGATATTGCACAAGTGAAGCAAAACAACTTGTTAGACGGGATTGAAGGTGAACATGATGTGATTGTGGCCAACATTTTGGCTGAAGTCATTCTTCGCTTTACTTCACAAGCGTACAGCCTGTTAAAAGAAGGCGGACATTTTATTACGTCAGGTATCATCGGCCATAAAAAACAAGAAGTAAAAGAAGCATTGGAACAAGCTGGCTTCACCATTGTAGAAATCCTTTCAATGGAAGATTGGGTCAGCATTATTGCGAAAAAATAACAGTTAGTAGGTGTCACAGCGTATGCAACGATATTTTATCGAGCTCACGAAGCAGCAAATAGAGGAAGCGCCGGCTTTTTCGATTACCGGCGAAGATGTTCATCATATTGTAAACGTGATGAGAATGAATGAGGGAGATCAGATCATCTGCTGCTCTCAAGACGGCTTCGAGGCAAAATGTGAACTTCAATCTGTTTCCAAAGATAAAGTGTCCTGCCTTGTGATAGAATGGACGAATGAAAACAGAGAGCTTCCGATAAAGATCTATATTGCGAGCGGCCTCCCGAAAGGAGATAAGCTTGAATGGATTATCCAAAAGGGGACTGAGCTCGGAGCCCATGCCTTTATTCCCTTCCAAGCCGCGCGTTCTGTTGTCAAGCTGGATGACAAAAAGGCGAAGAAAAAGCGGGAAAGATGGACGAAAATTGCGAAGGAAGCGGCTGAACAATCGTACCGTAACGAAGTGCCGCAAGTGATGGATGTCCATTCTTTTCAGCAGCTTCTTCAAAGGATGCAGGATTTCGATAAATGTGTCGTTGCATACGAGGAGTCATCGAAGCAAGGGGAAATAAGCGCATTCAGCGCGGTTGTAAGCAGCCTTCCGAAAGGATCATCTCTTTTGATCGTATTTGGTCCCGAAGGCGGTTTAACAGAAGCGGAGGTTGAACGGCTCACTGAAAAAGACGGTGTGCCGTGCGGCCTTGGACCGAGAATTTTAAGGACAGAAACCGCTCCGCTATATGCGTTGAGTGCGATTTCTTATCAAACAGAGTTATTAAGAGGTGATCAGTAATGGCAACTGTTGCTTTCCATACGCTTGGCTGTAAAGTCAACCATTATGAAACAGAAGCAATCTGGCAGCTTTTCAAAGAAGCGGGCTATGAAAGAAGAGACTTTGAACAAACAGCTGATGTATATGTCATTAATACATGTACAGTAACTAATACTGGAGATAAAAAAAGCCGCCAAGTGATCAGACGCGCCATTCGTCAAAATCCTGACGGTGTCATCTGTGTCACAGGCTGCTACGCGCAAACCTCACCTGCTGAGATTATGGCGATCCCTGGTGTCGATATTGTAGTTGGAACACAGGACCGTGAAAAAATGCTTGGCTACATTGACCAATACCGTGAAGAACGCCAGCCGATTAACGGCGTCAGCAACATCATGAAAGCAAGAGTATATGAAGAGCTCGATGTGCCTGCTTTCACGGACCGGACAAGAGCGTCATTGAAAATACAAGAGGGCTGCAATAATTTCTGCACATTCTGTATCATTCCGTGGGCGCGCGGCCTGCTACGCTCCCGCGACCCTGAAGAAGTCATTAAACAAGCGCAGCAGCTTGTCAATGCGGGCTATAAAGAAATTGTTCTTACAGGTATTCACACGGGCGGTTACGGCGAAGATATGAAAGATTACAACTTCGCTAAGCTTTTGAGCGAATTAGACACACGTGTTGAAGGCGTGAAACGGATCAGAATTTCTTCAATCGAAGCCAGCCAAATCACAGACGAAGTGATCGAGGTTTTAGACCGCTCAGATAAGATTGTGAACCATTTGCATATTCCTATCCAATCGGGATCTAACACAGTGCTTAAACGGATGAGACGTAAATATACGATGGAGTTTTTTGCTGACCGTTTAAACAAACTGAAAAAAGCACTGCCGGGCTTAGCTGTTACTTCTGATGTCATTGTAGGGTTCCCTGGCGAAACAGAAGAAGAATTTATGGAAACCTATAACTTTATTAAAGAACATCAATTCTCTGAACTGCATGTTTTCCCTTACAGCAAACGTACAGGAACGCCGGCTGCGCGAATGGAAGATCAAGTGGATGAAAACGTCAAAAATGAACGTGTGCATCGCCTGATTGCTCTTTCTGACCAGCTTGCGAAGGAATACGCATCTCAGTATGAAAATGAAGTGCTTGAAATCATTCCTGAAGAAGCGTTTAAGGAAACAGAAGAAGAGAACATGTTTGTCGGTTACACAGACAACTATATGAAGGTTGTTTTCAAAGGAACGGAAGATATGATCGGCAAAATCGTGAAAGTCAAAATTCTAAAAGCAGGCTATCCTTACAATGAAGGCCAATTTGTCCGTGTTGTTGAGGACGAAATAACGGAACATATGCGTTTGTCTTCTTAACCTAAAAACCGGTGCATTTACATGACATGTACCGGTTTTTTTATTTAGCTGGGATAAGGAAGTGAATGAAGCGGTAAAACAAGTTTGTAAGCGGAAGAAATAAAAGGGCTGTCACCACATTAAATAAAAGGCTGAAATGCGCGATCCTTTGTGCGGGATCGGGTGATAACTGTTCTACAAAGCCAGTCGCTGCGGTCAGAAAAGGCAATACTAGAGCCACGCCTAGCACATTAAACACCACATGGGCATACGCTGTCTGTTTCGCCGCATATCCGCCGGATACAGCCGCCATGACAGCTGTAATGCATGTCCCGATATTTGATCCGAGCACGACGCTCATCGCCTGTGTCAGCCCGATAATCCCTTCATTCATAAAACTCATTAAAATACCGATACAGACAGAGCTGGAATGAATGATGGCAGTTAACACCATTCCGATGAGCAAAGCTGACCAGTTTGAATCGTTAACGTGGTATAAAACGTCGGCTCCCGTTTTCAGCTTTGTCAGCGGCCCGGCAAGGTGGCTGAATCCACTGATGCAAAAGAAGATGATGCCCAATCCGAGGAAGCTTGTTCCCAGCTGTTTTAAAGGATACCTGCCAGTCAGAAAAAACAATAAACCGCCTATTAAAAGAACCCAAATCAAAATATCCATTTTTATGGCAATAAATTCAGTTGTAAAAGTAGAGCCAACATTTGTCCCCAGAATCATCGGTATCGTCCGCTTAAAAGAAAGAACGCCCGCACTGACAAAGCCGATGACAATGACCATAAAGGCTGAACTGCTCTGAAGTATCCCCGTAAATACAATGCTGATAAGAAACGCTTTTAGCGGGTGGTCCGTAAATAATAGCAAACGGTCTTCAATTTTTGAGTACGCCATCGATATTAAGCCTTTTCGAAGCATATTCATGCCTGCGAGAAAGAATAATATAAGAGCTGTAAAACTGATCAGAATCAACATCCTATTCACCAACCCCTTTCCATCATTATATAGACAGGCAGTCTCACTCATGACGGAAAAGTGAACTCACTTAGTTGACCTGACTGATGGCTTATATTATAATGTCAAAGTACATGTTTATATGTGTAACTTAAAGGTAGTCGATTGGTGTATTCGGAGGGAGGGAAAGAGAATGTCAAAAACGGTCGTTAGAAAAAACGAATCGCTTGAAGATGCTCTTCGTCGCTTCAAACGCAGTGTATCAAAGACAGGTACTTTGCAAGAAGCAAGAAAGCGTGAATTTTATGAAAAGCCTAGCGTAAAGCGCAAGAAAAAGTCTGAAGCTGCTAGAAAACGCAAATTCTAAAAGAGGGTGGATTTATGAGTCTTCTTGAGCGTCTCAACCAGGATATGAAGCTGTATATGAAAAACCGTGAGAAAGACAAACTGACTGTCGTTCGAATGGTTAAGGCTTCACTTCAAAATGAAGCAATTAAGCTTAAGAAAGACAGTTTGACCGAGGATGAGGAACTCACTGTCCTTTCTCGTGAACTTAAGCAACGTAAAGACTCCCTCCAGGAATTTTCAAACGCTAATCGTTTAGATTTAGTAGATAAAGTTCAAAAAGAGCTGGACATTTTAGAAGTTTATTTACCTGAGCAGCTGTCAGAAGAAGAGCTGCGTACAATCGTAAATGAAACCATCGCAGAGGTCGGTGCGAGCTCAAAAGCGGACATGGGCAAAGTGATGGGGGCAATTATGCCTAAAGTAAAAGGTAAAGCTGACGGAAGTTTAATTAATAAGCTTGTGAGCAGTCAACTGTCTTAAATGGCAAAGAAAAGGACATCTTTCTAAGAGAGATGTCTTTTTTTATACATAAAAAAATGAAACCTTTGATACATTTGTTACGTATGAAGAGAAGGCACTTATTATAAAAGGAAGGAGGGATACACAGCCCTTGCTTCAAATCAAAGGATTCCGTGCTGTTCTTTTGAGTATATTTTTACTTTCTTTATTTGGCGTACAGCTGAACGCAAAAGCAGAAAAACAAACTGTATATGTGATCCCGGTTGAGAAAAATGTCGAACAGGGTCTCGCCTCGTTTTTGTCCCGTTCGTTACAAGATGCAAAGGATGCACATGCAGCCCACATTATTCTTGATATCAATACACCGGGGGGATTAGTCAAATCTGCTATTGATATGGCGGATGTGATCACCGAAAGCGAGATCCCCGTAACTGCATATGTAAACAAACGCGCGTTGTCTGCTGGTGCATACATTGCGCTGCAAGCCGATCACATTTATATGCCGCCTGGCGGAAAAATGGGAGCCGCCGCGATTATTGATGGCCAAGGCAATGCCGCTGACCAAAAAGCTGAATCACTTTGGCTGGCAGAGATGGAAGATGCCGCAGTGAAAAATAATCGCGATCCAAAATATGCGCTCGCAATGGCTGACCCGGATATAGATGCCAAGGAAGTCGGCGCGCCTAAGGGAGATCTGCTGACACTTAACGCAGACAAGGCGATGGAGGTAGGCTATTCAGAAGGCACTGCTGACAATGTATCCGCGCTCGTAAAGAAGCTTGGGTTCGAAAAAGCGCAGATCAGCTATGCAAAGGAAAGCTTTGCTGAAAAAACAGCAAGATGGCTGACGAGCCCGGTCATTGTCCCCATTCTGCTGACTATCGCTTTTTTAGGTCTGACAGTAGAGCTTTTTTCCCCGGGTGTCGGTCTCCCTGGAACGGCTGGATTTATTGCGTTATTGCTGTTTTTCTACGGTCATCTCGCAGCAGGCCTTGCCGGGTATGAGACGGTTCTCCTCTTTATCGCAGGGGTGATCCTCATCCTGCTTGAGATTTTCCTTCCTGGAGGAATCATTGGTTTACTTGGCTTGGGGTCGATTATTGTGAGCCTGTTTTTAGCCGCGGGAAGCTTCACTGTCATGGCGGTTTCTCTCTTGATCGCCACAGCTGTTTCAATTACAGCTTTTATTTTACTGACAAGGGTGTTGGGAAAGCGTATGAAATTCTTTAGAAAATTGATATTAAATGATTCTACAAATACGGAGAGCGGCTACGTATCAAATCAAACGCGCACGGACCTAATGGGAAAGGTGGGTATAACCTCTACACCGCTGCGTCCTTCCGGTACCGTCATTATTGACGATGAACGCCTTGACGTTGTTTCGGAGGGATCGTTTACAGAAAAAGATAAGAAAGTAAAAGTGATTAAAGTAGAAGGCTCACGTATTGTCGTGAGAGAAATTTAAATAGAAACGAGGAGAAGTTATATGGATCCGTCAACATTTATGATTCTGGCAATTGTCGCAGTCGCGATCATTGTTTTGGCTGTATTTTTTACATTTGTGCCTGTAATGCTTTGGATTTCAGCTTTAGCAGCCGGAGTGAAAATCAGCATTTTCACCCTGGTTGGGATGAGGCTTCGCCGCGTCATACCGAACCGGGTTGTTAACCCGCTGATTAAAGCGCATAAAGCAGGACTGAATGTTGGAACAAACCAGCTAGAAAGCCACTATCTGGCCGGAGGTAATGTTGACAGAGTTGTCAACGCGCTTATCGCCGCCCAGCGAGCTAACATTGAACTCACATTCGAGCGCTGTGCTGCCATTGATCTTGCCGGCCGGGATGTATTGGAAGCTGTTCAAATGAGCGTTAATCCTAAGGTCATTGAAACGCCGTTCATTGCCGGTGTGGCCATGGACGGTATTGAAGTGAAAGCGAAAGCGAGAATCACAGTAAGAGCGAATATCGAACGTCTCGTCGGGGGAGCGGGGGAAGAAACCATTGTTGCCCGTGTCGGTGAAGGGATCGTCTCTACAATCGGTTCATCCGAAAATCACAAAAAAGTGCTTGAAAACCCCGACATGATTTCTCAGACGGTACTAGGAAAAGGATTGGACTCAGGAACGGCATTTGAAATTCTCTCGATTGATATTGCTGATGTTGACATCGGTAAAAACATCGGTGCGATTTTACAAACTGATCAGGCCGAGGCTGATAAAAACATCGCGCAGGCAAAAGCGGAAGAACGACGTGCAATGGCTGTCGCTCAAGAACAGGAAATGCGCGCCCGCGTAGAAGAAATGCGCGCGAAAGTGGTAGAAGCCGAGGCGGAAGTGCCGCTTGCGATGGCGGAAGCCTTGCGTGAAGGGAATATTGGCGTCATGGATTACATGAATATCAAGAACATTGATGCTGACACAGATATGCGTGATTCATTCGGCAAGCTGACGAAAGACCCGTCGGATGAAGACCGCAAATCATAATCTCTCTAAGAAGGGAGAACGCTGATGGAAGATCTACTGACAAATCCGCTTATTATTGCAGCGATCATCGGAATTATTTCTGCGATTTTCGGCAAAAAGAGCAAAGAAGAAAAGCAAAACAGCCAAAAAAGAAAAATACCTCAACAGGTGCAAACTGCTTCCCCTCAAAAGAAGCAGTCAAAAGAAGAAGCTCCTGCACCTATCCCTAACCGCATGGAACAGGCAAGACGGGAAGCGGAAGAAAGACGCAGGGAAACAGAAAGAAATCTGAAAGGGCTGGAACGAGATCTTACTGCTGCCAAACAAAAAGCGGTATACACAAAACAAAAAATGCTCCAGGTGAATAAAGACACCGTGGTACAGGGGATCGTTCTAGGAGAGGTATTCGGGCCTCCAAGGGCGAAAAAACCTCATCATACGATGCGCCCGGCCCGTAAAAATTAAAGTGTTAGAACCTCCTTTCAAATCATACATATGAGATGAAAGGGGGTTCTTTTTGTATGGGGCAAAGAAAGAATCGTGTGAAAGCTTGGCTGACAAGAGCATTGGAAATTCCCCCGGACGTTATGATGGATCTGCCGAGGATTACAATGGTTGGCAGACTTCATATCTACATAGAAAACCACAGAGGCCTTTTGCTTTTCAGCGAGAATGAAGTGAGGCTGATGCTGAAGCAGGGCCAGTGCATCATATCTGGTAAAAATTTTGTCATCAAGGCGATTCTTCCGGAAGAAATACTTTTGGAGGGTACGATTGATGTCGTTCGATATGTTGAGTCATAAAGCCGAGGGGGAAATGTTGTGAAAAATAAATGGCTGTCTTTTTTTTCGGGTAAGGTCCAGCTTGAATTGACGGGAAGAGGGATTGAGCGGCTCCTTAATGAATGCACAAGACAGGGGATTCCAGTCTTTCATGTCAAAAAAAAGAAAGAAGCCGTATCGTTATATATACAGCTTCAGGATGTACATGCCTTTCGGCGGGTGAGAAGTAAATTTAAATGTAAAGCCCGATTTATCAATCGGAAGGGTTTTCCCTTCCTGTTGCTGAAATCAAAGCTGAATATAGGGTTTACGATCGGTTTTGCGATTTTTTTCATCCTTTTGTTTTTGCTTTCCAATATGGTGTGGAAAATTGATGTGACAGGCGCTAAGCCTGAAACAGAGCATCAAATGAGGCAGCATCTTAATGAAATCGGCGTCAAAAAGGGCCGGCTGCAGTTTTTAATGATGTCGCCCGAAAAAATACAGAAATCATTAACCAATGGAATAGACAATATCACCTGGGTCGGCGTTGATCTGAAGGGGACGACCATTCACATGAAAGTTGTGGAGAAAAATGAGCCCGAAAAAGAAAAGTATGTTAGCCCGCGCAATATTGTCGCCAAAAAGAAAGCAACCATTACGAGAATGTTTGTGCAAAAAGGACAGCCCATGGCCGCCATACACGACCATGTTGAAAAGGGACAGCTGCTTGTTTCTGGGCTGATCGGCAGTGAAGACCATCAGCAGGAAGTCGCCTCAAAAGCAGAAATTTACGGAGAAACCTGGTATAGATCAGAAGTGACAGTTCCGCTTGAAACATTATTTAACGTCTATACGGGCAAAGTAAGGACAAAGCACAAGCTTTCTTTTGGCTCGTTGGCAATCCCGATCTGGGGGATGACGTTTAAAAAAGAGGAATTGAAGCATCCAAAAACAGAACAAGAAAAGCACTCGCTTCATTTTCTCGGATTTAATCTCCCTGTATCCTATGTCAAAGAGCAAACAAGAGAAAGTGAAGAGGCTTTGCGAAAATATACAAAAGAAGAAGCAGTTCAAGAAGGCATTAAATTGGGTAAACAGGATGTAGAGGATAAAATAGGCGAAAACGGCGAGGTGAAAAGTGAAAAAGTTTTGCACCAGACTGTTGAGAATGGTAAAGTAAAGTTGATTATTCTCTACCAAGTTATAGAAGATATCGTTCAAACCACACCTATTGTCAGGGAGACTGAAGAATGACAGAACATTTACTTGCGATGAATCAAAAACTGAAAAACCCGGACGAGGCGCTTTCACTCTTCGGGAACCAAGATTCTTTTTTGAAATTGATGGAGAAAGATCTGAATGTAAATATCATTACGCGCGGCGAAACGATTTATGTTTCAGGCGATGATGAATCGTTTCAGATTGCAGACAGGCTGCTGGGATCACTCCTCGCTTTAATTCGCAAGGGGATAGAGATCTCTGAACGTGATGTGATTTACGCCATCAAAATGGCAAAGAAGAATGAACTTGAATACTTTGAAAGCATGTATGAAGAAGAAATTACAAAAAACGCAAAAGGCAAATCAATCCGTGTAAAAACAATGGGACAGCGGGAATACGTGGCCGCTATGAAGCGGAATGACCTTGTATTCGGCATTGGCCCGGCGGGAACCGGGAAAACGTACCTGGCTGTCGTAAAAGCAGTCCATGCTTTAAAAAACGGACATATTAAAAAAATCATTTTAACAAGGCCTGCCGTGGAAGCCGGTGAAAGCCTCGGTTTTCTCCCAGGTGACCTAAAAGAAAAAGTAGATCCTTATTTGCGCCCGCTGTATGACGCTCTCCATGATGTGCTTGGGGCAGATCATACAGAACGTCTGATGGAAAGAGGCATCATTGAAATTGCTCCGCTTGCATATATGAGGGGACGGACGCTCGATGATGCTTATGTTATACTTGATGAAGCACAGAATACCACGCCTGCTCAAATGAAAATGTTTTTGACGAGACTGGGTTTTGGCTCTAAAATGATCATTACAGGTGACGTTAGCCAAATTGACCTGCCGAAAGGCGTCAAATCGGGACTTGCAGTAGCGAAGGAGATGCTGAAAGGAATAGACGGCATTTCTATGATTGAGCTAGACCAGACAGACGTGGTCAGACATCCGCTTGTTGCGAAAATTATTGAAGCATACGATAAGCAAAATTAATGCTGAATGACCCGATCGCGCGTTATCGGGTCATTTTTATGATTGCTTGTGGGCTTGATGTTTCAAGAGGAGGTTCTTGTGTTGAAAAAGAAGGCTAAGACCAAAAGCAGCTCAAAAAAATGGAGCAATTTTAAAAATGCCCGCTCCATGCATGTACTGCTGTATCTTCTGCTGGCTGCCATTATGTTTGCTTTGCTCTTTGTACATGTTAAGCCGGAAACACTTGATTTGGACCTGTTTTCAGTCAGCGACAAGACCATTTATGCTCCGGCAACCGTGGAAGATCAAAAAGCCACGGAGGAAAAAAAGCAAGCCGCTGAGGACGCGGTTGAGGATCAATATACATTAAAAAAAGAATACACAGATAATCGGATAGACCTTGTGTCATCAATATTCGACAGTATCAGTGAAGTGAAAAAATCATCGGAAGAAAGCAGCAAATCCCCATCGGAAAAATCAATGGTCAAATCCGTAAAGGATAAATTGACGTCAGATGTGAATGATTCCATATCCGAGGATTCCATCAAGACATTGCTGAAAGCAGACAGTGAAGACTTTTCTTTTGTAAGAGATACGGTCATTACCGCGGTAAATACGGTCATGAGCAGTGAAATCCCTTCGGATAAGTTATCTGATGCAAAGGATAAAGTGGAAAAAGAGCTAAAGAGCAATTCTATTCCATCTAAATACTTGGGAGCTGCGACAGAAATCGGGCGTTTTGCTATTATTCCGAATTACGTCTTCGATCCGAAAGCAACAGAGGCAAAGCGGCAGGAAGCGTCAGATAATGTCCAGCAAGTTCAAATCAAACAGGGGCAAGTGCTCGTGGAAGAAAATGACCTTATTGATCGGGAAGTGTACAGAAAACTTGAGCTGACCGGGTTATTAAATAACTCAAATCTCTTTAAGCCGATCAGCGGGCTATTGATTATGATCGGACTGTTCATTGCAACACTTGTATATTATTTTGAAAAACAGAAACAAAACCTAAAGTTTAAAAACCAATCCATTCTGCTATTCTCTATTATCACAACACTTTTGCTTGTGATCATGGAGGTTGTCAGTTTGTTTCAGAAGATGGAATATAATAATATCGGCTATCTCGTTCCCATTGCGGCCGGGGCCATCTTAATCAAACTGCTGATGAATGAACGCATTGCCATTTTGGGAAGTATCATTCTTGCGATTTGCGGAAGTATGATGTTTAATCAGGGTGTGACAGGAACGTTCAATTATGTCATAGGAATTTATTATTTGATTAGCGGTATTTCAGGCGTTTTATTTTTAGGAAAACATAATGCAAGGTCAAAAATTTTGCAGACCGGACTTTTCGTGGCGTTTATTAATATGGTTGTCGTTCTATCCTTATTATTGATCCAGAACACCGCGCTTTCGGGTCTTGAAATCGGCACGTTAATGCTCATGGGGGTTGTGTCGGGGTTTGCTTCATCGGTATTAATCATCGGCCTGATGCCGTTTTTTGAGACGGGCTTTGGCATTTTATCCACCATGAGGCTGCTTGAGCTGTCTAATCCTAACCATCCGCTATTGCGCAAAATACTGACAGAAACACCAGGTACATATCATCACAGTGTAATGGTCGCAAATTTATCAGAGGCAGCCTGTGAAGCGGTTGGGGCTAATGGTTTGCTTGCAAGAGTCGGCGCATATTATCACGATCTCGGAAAAACAAAGCGCCCGCAATATTTTATTGAAAACCAAATGAATATTGACAATCCGCATGATAAACTGTCTCCTCAGCTGAGTAAAAATATTATCATCTCGCATACGACAGACGGTGCGAATATGCTGAGAAGCTATAAATTTCCGAAAGAGCTTGTCGATATTGCTGAGCAGCATCATGGAACCTCGCTTTTAAAGTTTTTTTACTATAAAGCGAAGGAAAAAGGCGACCAGATTACAGAGGAAGAGTTCCGTTATCCGGGGCCGAAGCCGCAGTCAAAGGAAGCCGCAATTATATCAGTGGCCGACAGTGTTGAAGCGGCCGTCAGATCCATGCATAACCCAAATCCTGAACGAATTGAAAAGCTTGTCCGGGGTATTATATCCGATAAGCTTCAGGACGGACAGTTCAGTGAATGCGATTTGACATTTAAAGAGCTGGATACAATCGCAAAAACGCTCTGTGCAACATTAAAAGGAATTTTCCACTCCCGGATTGAATATCCGGAGGCTACTAAGAAGGTGAAATAGATGAGTTTACTGATTGATATCGTTGATGAAACAGGAAGCGTCTCAGAAGAGATGCTCAAAGAAGTAGAAAATCTGCTTCAATTTGCTGCTGAGCGTGAAGGCGTTCAGGATCAGGCTGAGGTTTCTGTCACGATCGTTACCAATGATGACATACAGCAGATTAACAAAGAATACCGGGGAAAGGATACACCGACAGATGTCATCTCATTTGCTCTTGAAGAAGAGGGAGAAGGCGAGGTCGAAATCGTGGGCGCGGAGATGCCTCCGGTTTTAGGTGATATTATCATCAGTGCCGATCGCACAAGAGAGCAGGCAGAGGAGTATAATCATTCTTTTAAAAGAGAGCTCGGATTTCTTGCCGTACACGGATTTCTGCACCTTTTAGGATATGACCATATGACGAAAGAGGAAGAAGAGGAGATGTTTACTAAGCAAAAGGATTTGCTGGACGCTTATGGACTCAAGAGATCATAGAAATGAGCTGAAGCGATTCTACAAAAGCTTCGTGCATGCAGGCCGGGGAATCTGGAAAACAGCGCGGACGGAGCGGAATTTCCAATTTCATGCCGCAGCCGCCTGCGTTGTTCTCATTTGCGGCTTCCTTGTAGGACTCAGCACGATAGAGTGGGTGATTATATTCCTTTTGATTGGCGGAATGTTTTCGCTTGAGCTTTTAAATACAGCCGTTGAACATACGGTTGATTTAATAACTGACAAACATCACCCTCTTGCTAAAGCGGCCAAGGACGCTGCCGCCGGGGCTGTTTGCGTTTTTGCCGTCATTTCGTGTATCATTGGTTTACTTATTTTTTTGCCAAAGCTGTAATGGTTGAAAATTCTTACATTTATTTTACATTTTTAGAAATGGGCGTGAAAAAAAGCGCGCGATTATGTAAAATATAAAGTGATAGCGGTACCATTATAGGTAAGAGAGGAATGTACACATGAACAGACAAGAATTAATAACAGAAGCTTTAAAAGCGCGTGATATGGCATATGCGCCGTATTCCAAGTTTCAAGTAGGAGCCGCTCTTCTTACCAAGGATGGAAAAGTGTACAGAGGCTGTAACATTGAGAACGCCGCATACAGCATGTGCAATTGCGCTGAGCGTACCGCTTTATTTAAAGCTGTTTCTGAAGGGGATACAGAGTTTCAGATGCTGGCCGTTGCGGCTGACACCCCTGGACCGGTATCTCCGTGCGGAGCCTGCCGCCAGGTGATTTCTGAGCTTTGCACAAAGGACGTTGTTGTCGTACTGACTAATTTACAAGGACAAATAAAAGAAATGACTGTGGAAGAATTACTGCCAGGCGCATTTTCATCGGAGGATTTACATGACGAACGAAAGCTTTAAATCAGGATTTGTATCCATTATTGGAAGACCAAACGTAGGAAAGTCTACATTTTTGAACAGAGTCATAGGGCAAAAAATCGCGATCATGAGCGATAAGCCCCAAACGACGAGAAACAAGGTGCAAGGGGTATTAACGACAGGCACATCACAAACCATTTTTATTGACACACCAGGGATTCATAAACCTAAGCATAAGCTCGGGGACTTTATGATGAAAGTGGCGCAAAATACATTAAAAGAAGTTGATTTGATCTTGTTTATGATCAATGCCGAGGAAGGCTACGGGAAAGGCGACGAATTCATCATTGAGAAATTGCAGCAGATGTCTACGCCTGTATTTTTAATCGTAAACAAAATTGATAAAATTCATCCCGACCAATTGCTTTTGTTAATTGACGAATACCGCGGACGTTATCCTTTTAAGGAAATTGTTCCGATTTCTGCTCTAGAAGGAAATAATATCGAAACATTGCTCGCTCAGATTGAAGCGTATTTGCCGGAAGGGCCGCAATTCTATCCGAGTGATCAGGTCACCGACCACCCAGAGCGATTTATCATTTCTGAATTAATCAGGGAAAAGGTGCTGCATTTGACGAGAGAAGAAATCCCGCACAGCATTGCGGTGGCCATCGAATCCATCAAAGGGCAGGACAACGGTTCTGTGCATGTAGCGGCAACGATTGTGGTCGAACGGGATTCCCAGAAAGGCATCGTAATTGGTAAAAAAGGAAGTCTTCTGAAAGAGGTCGGAAAAAGAGCGAGGGCGGATATTGAAGCACTGTTAGGCTCCCGTGTCTACCTTGAATTGTGGGTGAAAGTGCAGAAAGATTGGCGCAATAAAATGTCCCAGCTTCGCGATTTTGGCTTTAAAGAGGACGAATATTAATCTCTTGCCGTGTGGGACATTATCTCACAGGAACAGGGATACATTAGCAAATTTTGTTTAACATGAAATGGAGGACATCTGGTCAAGATAAAGGTAAGAATTTGGAATTTAGGTAAGCTAGTTTAACTACAGAAAGGTGGGTTTCTTGTGTTGAATTTTACCTGGAACGTATTTTCTCAAACAGGAAATGTTGATACGTATCTTCTTTTTAAAGAACTGGAAAAAGAGAACATGGAAAGACCCGAAGAACTAGAAGACGAGCTAGCCCGATTTGATTATCCAATTTTATAAACCTCTTGGCCGCTCCTGCTTTAGGAAGGTGCGGAAATGCTGACAAAATGTGAAGGGATCGTTCTTCGCACAAATGATTACGGAGAGACGAATAAAATCGTAACATTACTGACAAGAGAACACGGAAAAATAGGTGTTATGGCACGAGGCGCCAAAAAACCGAACAGCCGTTTATCAGCAGTCAGCCAGCCCTTTTTGTATGGTTCATTTTTAATGCAAAAAACATCAGGCCTCGGAACGCTTCAGCAGGGGGAAATGATCCTCAGCATGAGAGGCATCAGGGAAGACTTGTTTTTAACAGCCTATGCCGCATATATTGCTGAATTAGTCGACAGAGGCACAGAGGAAAGAAAGCCAAATCCTTATTTATTTGAATTTATATTAGAATCACTAAAACAGCTGAATGAAGGAACAGATCCGGATGTTATCACCTTCATTGTTCAAATGAAGATGCTCGGTGTCATGGGGCTGTATCCTGAGCTGAATCATTGTGTACATTGTAAAAGCCAAGACGGAACTTTTCACTTTTCTGTCCGTGATAATGGTTTTATATGCCATCGCTGTTTTGAAAAAGATCCTTACAGGATTCCGATTAAACCGCAAACAGCAAGGCTGTTGAGACTCTTTTATTACTTCGATCTGTCGAGGCTGGGCAATGTGTCCTTAAAAGAGGAAACAAAAGCTGAATTAAAGCAAGTGATTGATTTGTATTACGAAGAATATTCAGGGTTATATTTAAAATCAAAGCGCTTTTTAGATCAAATGGAAAGCATGAAACATCTTATGGGTGAAAACAAAAGTTGACATCTGGTCCATCTTTTTATATGATCATTTATTATAAAATATGTTGCAGTGAGAGAAAGAAGTACTTGCGTTTACCTCATGAAAGCGACCTTAGGGCGGTGTAAGCTAAGGATGAGCACGCAACGAAAGGCATTCTTGAGCAATTTTAAAAAAGAGGCTGGGATTTTATTCTCAGCAACTAGGGTGGAACCGCGGGAGAACTCTCGTCCCTATGTTTGCGGCAGGCAAGCATAGAGACGGGAGTTTTTTGGTTGCTGCCGCAGTCATTTTATGAAAGAAAAGTGGAGGTGCTTGAAATGAATATTCAAGACATGATTCTTACCTTGCAAAAGCATTGGTCCAGTCAGGGCTGTGTGCTTATGCAGGCTTACGATGTAGAAAAAGGAGCCGGCACGATGAGCCCGTATACATTTTTGCGCAGCATCGGCCCTGAGCCGTGGAAAGTGGCTTATGTAGAGCCTTCAAGACGCCCTGCAGACGGCCGATACGGGGAGAACCCAAACAGATTGTATCAGCATCATCAGTTCCAGGTCATTATCAAACCGTCTCCTGATAACATTCAAGAGCTGTATTTAGATTCCTTGCGGGCTCTCGGAATTGATCCGCTTGAGCACGATATTCGTTTTGTTGAAGACAACTGGGAGAATCCGTCTTTAGGCTGTGCGGGTCTTGGCTGGGAAGTATGGCTTGACGGAATGGAAATTACACAATTTACGTATTTCCAGCAGGTCGGAGGACTTGAATGTAAACCGGTTTCAGTAGAAATTACGTATGGAATCGAGCGTCTCGCGTCTTATATCCAGGATAAAGAAAATGTTTTCGACTTGGAATGGACGACAGGGTTTACAGTAAAAGATTTATTCATGATGGCTGAATATGAGCATTCCGTTTATACATTTGAAACGTCAGACGTCGATATGCTGTTCCAACTGTTCAGCACATATGAAAAAGAAGCGATCAAGCAAATGGATAACGGACTTGTTCATCCTGCATATGACTATGTGCTGAAATGCTCGCACACCTTCAATCTGCTTGACGCCAAAGGTGCGATCTCTGTTACCGAGCGGACGGGCTATATCGCAAGAGTGCGGAATTTAGCTAGAAAAGTAGCAAAAACCTATTATGAGGAACGAGAAAAACTAGGGTTCCCAATGCTTAAAGGGGAGGGTTCTTCTCATGAGTAAACAGGATTTACTTTTAGAGATCGGATTAGAGGAAATGCCGGCGCGCTTTTTGAATGAAAGCATGGTTCAGCTTGGCGAGAAGCTGACAGGCTGGCTTAAAGAAAAAAATATTACTCACGGTGATGTGAAGCTCTTCAATACACCGAGACGTCTTGCTGTGTTCGTTAAGGATGTTGCAGAAAAGCAGGATGATATAAAAGAGGAAGCAAAAGGACCTGCGAAAAAAATTGCCCTAGATGCAGACGGAAACTGGACAAAAGCGGCAATCGGATTTTCAAAAGGCCAAGGCGCGAATGTGGAAGACCTGTACATCAAAGAAGTAAAAGGCACAGAGTATGTATTCGTGCAAAAATTCCAAGCCGGCCAAGAAACGAAATCGCTTCTGCCAGAACTGAGCGGTTTAATTACAAGCTTGCATTTCCCGAAAAACATGCGCTGGGGAAATGAAGATTTGCGTTATATCCGACCAATCAAATGGATTGTCGCTTTATTTGGACAGGATGTCATTCCATTTTCGATCACAAACGTTGAATCTGGACGAACAACACAGGGACACCGTTTTCTCGGACATGAAGTATCAATTGAATCACCTTCAGCTTATGAAGAGCAGCTGAAAGAACAGCATGTTATTGCTGATCCTAACGTCCGAAAGCAAATGATTCAATCTCAGCTGGAAGCAATGGCTGCAGAACACAATTGGAGCATTCCGGTTGACGAAGACCTTCTTGATGAAGTGAATCATTTAGTAGAATACCCGACAGCTCTTTACGGTTCATTTGAATCTGAGTTTCTGTCAATTCCTGAGGAAGTGCTTGTCACGACAATGAAAGAGCATCAGCGCTACTTCCCTGTCAAAGACAAAAACGGTGACTTGCTGCCTCACTTTATCACAGTCCGAAACGGCAACAGCCACGCGATCGAAAATGTGGCTCGAGGCAATGAGAAAGTGCTGCGCGCGCGTTTGTCTGATGCTTCATTCTTCTACAAGGAAGATCAGAAACTGAACATTGATGCAAACGTGAAGAAGCTTGAAAACATTGTGTTCCATGAAGAGCTTGGTTCTCTAGCTGATAAGGTTAGAAGAGTCACATCAATCGCAGAGAAGCTTGCCGTTCGTCTCCAGGCTGATGGAGATACGTTAAAACATGTGAAGCGAGCTGCTGAAATTTCTAAATTCGACCTTGTCACGCATATGATATATGAATTCCCTGAACTTCAAGGAATTATGGGCGAAAAGTATGCGAGAATGCTTGGTGAAGATGAAGCTGTGGCTGCGGCAGTCAATGAACATTATATGCCTAGATCAGCTGGCGGAGAAACGCCTTCTACTTTTACAGGAGCTGTTGTAGCAATGGCGGATAAGCTTGACACAATCGCTTCATTCTTCTCAATCGGCGTTATTCCGACCGGTTCTCAGGACCCTTACGGACTGCGCCGCCAGGCAAGCGGCATTGTTGCGATTCTTCTTGACCGCAACTGGGGAATTTCATTTGAAGAGCTGCTTACTTTCGTTCAAACTGATAAAGAAAATGAACTGCTAGATTTCTTCACTCAGCGCCTGAAATATGTCTTGAATGCTGAACAAATCAGACATGATGTTATCGACGCCGTGCTGGAAAGCTCTGAGCTTGAGCCATACTCAGCGCTGCATAAAGCGCAAGTACTGGAACAAAAGCTTGGTGCACCTGGCTTTAAGGAAACAGCTGAAGCGTTAGGCCGAGTGATCTCTATCAGCAAAAAAGGAGTCCGCGGAGACATTCAGCCTGATCTGTTTGAAAATGAATACGAAGCAAAGCTGTTTGATGCCTACCAAACAGCGAAGCAAAATCTGCAGGAAAACTTCAGCAAAAAAGATTACGAGGCGGCGCTTGCTTCACTTGCAGCCTTAAAAGAACCGATTGATGCTTACTTCGACCATACAATGGTTATAGCGGATAATGAGGCATTAAAGGCAAATCGTTTAGCGCAAATGGTCAGCTTGGCGGATGAGATCAAGTCCTTTGCGAATATGAATGCCCTTATTGTAAAATAAAGAGAGAAAAGGCGGTTGCTGTGTGATCGGTAATCGTCTTTTCCCCATTTATAAGTTTTTTGTTTGATTACAAGATATTTACGCTATAATATGGATTATTATTTCTTTACATAGCTATGAAGTGAAAAGGTGGTGAGTACGATCGAACTAAATAAACGGCAAGAACATATTTTGCAGATTGTAAAAGAAAACGGGCCGATTACAGGGGAGCATATTGCAGAAAAGCTGAACCTAACCAGGGCGACATTGCGTCCGGATTTAGCCATACTCACCATGTCAGGATTCCTCGAGGCGCGCCCGAGAGTCGGTTATTTCTATACGGGAAAAACCGGCACACAGCTTTTGGCGGATAAACTCAAAAAGCTTCAGGTGAAAGACTTTCAATCTATCCCCGTAGTGATTCACGAAAACGTTTCTGTGTACGATGCGATTTGCACCATGTTTTTAGAAGATGTAGGTACTCTGTTTGTGGTGGACCGCGATGCTGTTTTAGTCGGGGTGCTTTCACGAAAGGACTTGCTCAGAGCGAGCATTGGCCAGCAGGAGCTTACATCGGTCCCTGTTCACATCATCATGACAAGGATGCCGAACATTACGGTGTGCAGACGTGAGGATTATGTAATGGACATTGCAAAGCACTTAATAGAAAAACAAATTGATGCGCTGCCTGTCATCAAAGATACCGATAAAGGCTTTGAAGTAATCGGCAGAGTGACAAAAACAAATATGACAAAAATACTTGTCAGTTTATCGGAAAATGAAATCCTATAAGATTGCAAACTAACGGGGGGATAATATGAATAACCGCATCATCTATGTTGTATCGGATTCCGTCGGTGAAACGGCCGAATTGGTAGTAAAAGCAGCACTCAGCCAATTTAACGGATCGGCGGATGATACACATGTAAGAAGAATTCCTTATGTTGAAGATATAGGCACTATCAATGAAGTGATTTCACTTGCAAAGGCAGACGGGGGCATTATCTGTTTTACACTCGTAGTGCCGGAAATCAGAGAATATTTGATTGCCGAAGCGGAAAAAGCAAATGTTTTATATTATGATATTATCGGCCCGTTAATTGATAAAATGGAAACGGCCTACGGTTTAACAGCGAAATACGAACCGGGGCGGGTCCGCCAGCTTGATGAAGATTATTTCAAAAAAGTGGAGGCCATCGAGTTTGCAGTTAAATACGATGATGGACGTGATCCAAGAGGGATTTTAAAAGCTGATATCGTTTTGATCGGCGTTTCAAGAACGTCTAAAACACCGCTGTCTCAATATCTCGCACACAAGCGCCTGAAGGTTGCCAATGTGCCGATTGTACCTGAGGTTGATCCACCGGAAGAACTTTTTAACGTTGATCCGAAAAAATGCATCGGCTTAAAGATTAGCCCTGATAAACTGAATCATATCAGAAAAGAACGCTTAAAATCACTCGGGCTTAATGATAAAGCGATTTATGCAAATATCAACCGAATCAAAGAGGAACTGGAGTATTTCGAAAAGATTGTGGATCGGATCGGCTGCCAGGTTGTTGATGTTTCAAATAAAGCGGTTGAGGAAACAGCGAATATTATCCATCATCTCAAAACAAAAAACTTATAACTCAGGACGCTCTATCCTGGGTTTTTGGCTATGCCAAAAGGGAATAATGAAAAACAATAGCATCTTTGTGAAGTTTGTATTATAATAAAAAATTGTGATAAAATGATTAATTTTAGGTTTAAGGATCGTGTGATACGAATAAACTATTATGGGTAAGATGTCAAGAATTTCTCCCGGAAATTTTTCGACAAATTCATATACATCCGCAATAATAAAGGATGTGCGATTTTGCTTGCTTTTATGCAGGAGTTTAATGGAGGGATGGAGAATTACTCTTCTTAATGAACAAGAAAAGACGATTTTTGTCGATGCTGATGCTTGTCCGGTAAAAGATGAAATTTTACAAACAGCATCCGAGTATGAAGTTCAAGTTCTTTTTGTCGCTTCATTTGAACATTATCAGCTTTCCAGAAGCAATGAAGAAAAATGGAAGTATGTTGATCCTCATAAAGAAGCTGCTGATATATATATCGCAAATCACGTAAAACCGGGAGATATTGTTGTGACGCAGGACATCGGATTAGCATCTCTGCTGTTGAACAGAAATGTCTCCGTTATGTCGGAAAGAGGTCGTCTTTACAAAGAAGACACGATTGATTTTGCTCTTGAGAGCCGTCATTTTTCCGGCAAACAAAGGAGAAAAGGCGTTTACGCCAAAGGGCCTAAAAAATTGAATAAAGAAGATCGAGAACGATTTATTACACTGCTGCAAAAAATCCTGTCGAACGATGAAGGGATTTTGCACTAAAGCATCGAATAATGTACGACGGAGTGTTATAAGATGGGAAATCGGATACCAGATGAAATTGTGGATCAGGTGCAAAAGTCGGCAGATATCGTTGAAGTCATAGGTGATTATGTTCAATTAAAAAAGCAAGGCCGAAACTACTTTGGACTCTGTCCTTTTCATGGAGAAAGCACACCTTCGTTTTCCGTATCGCCCGACAAACAGATTTTTCATTGCTTTGGCTGCGGAGCGGGCGGCAATGTTTTCTCTTTTTTAAGGCAGATGGAAGGCTATTCATTTGCCGAGTCGGTTTCTCACCTTGCTGACAAATACCAAATTGATTTTCCAGATGATATAACAGTCCATTCCGAAGCTCGGCCAGAGTCTTCTGGGGATCAAAAAATGGCTGAGGCACATGAGCTCCTGAAGAAATTTTACCATCATTTGTTAATAAATACAAAAGAAGGTCAAGATGCACTGGATTATCTGCTTTCCAGAGGCTTTACGAAAGAGCTGATTGATGAATTTCAGATTGGCTATGCTCTTGATTCTTGGGACTTTATCACGAAATTCCTTGTGAAGAGGGGATTTAGTGAGGCGCAAATGGAAAAAGCGGGTCTTCTGATCAGACGCGAAGACGGAAGCGGATATTTCGACCGCTTCAGAAACCGTGTCATGTTTCCGATCCATGATCATCACGGGGCTGTTGTTGCTTTCTCAGGCAGGGCTCTTGGGAGCCAGCAGCCTAAGTATATGAACAGTCCTGAAACCCCGCTTTTTCATAAAAGTAAACTGCTTTACAATTTCTATAAGGCCCGACTTCATATCAGAAAGCAGGAAAGAGCAGTCTTATTTGAAGGGTTTGCCGATGTCATATCGGCTGTAAGCTCGGGTGTAAAAGAAAGCATAGCCACGATGGGAACGTCTCTTACAGATGATCATGTCAAGATCCTGAGAAGAAACGTCGAAGAAATCATTCTTTGCTATGACTCTGATAAAGCCGGTTATGAAGCCACCTTAAAAGCTTCGGAGCTTCTGCAAAAAAAAGGGTGCAAAGTCAGAGTTGCAATGATTCCTGACGGATTGGACCCTGATGATTACATCAAAAAATTCGGCGGGGAAAAATTTAAAAACGACATTATTGACGCCAGTGTCACCGTAATGGCATTTAAAATGCAATATTTCCGAAAAGGAAAGAACCTGTCCGATGAAGGCGATCGCCTGGCTTACATTAAAGACGTACTGAAAGAAATCAGCACGCTTTCAGGGTCTCTAGAGCAGGAAGTCTATGTAAAACAGCTTGCTTCAGAGTTTTCGCTTTCACAGGAGTCTTTAACTGAGCAGCTGTCTGTTTTCAGCAAGCAAAACAAACCTGCTGACAATGGCGGTGAAACAAAAACACGGCGAGCGCATTTGACGACAAAAGCAAGGCAAAAACGTTTGCGCCCGGCGTATGAAAATGCAGAAAGGCTGTTACTCGCTCACATGCTTCGAGATCGGAGCGTCATCAAAAAAGTGATTGACCGGGTAGGGTTTCAATTTAATATTGATGAGCACCGAGCATTAGCCGCTCATCTTTATGCTTTTTATGAAGAGGGAGCCGAGCTGACGCCCCAGCATCTGATGGCCAGGGTGACAGATGATCATATAAGCCAGCTCTTGTCTGATATATTAATGCTTCAGGTTAATCAAGAGCTTAGCGAAGCTGAGTTATCAGATTATGTAAAAAAAGTGTTGAATCAAAGAAATTGGTCAATGATAAAAGAAAAAGAGGCGGAAAGAGCCGAAGCCGAAAGGCAAAAAGATTTTTTAAGAGCTGCTTCTCTGGCTCAAGAAATCGTTACATTGAACCGATCTTTAAAATAACTGGAAAACTGATGAGGAGCATTTATTGGCAATGATTCCTTGCGGAGGAGCAAATAGATCGCTTAACCTCATCATGAATTGTCATTTCATTATTCGCACATTTGTTAAAGGCAGTTCATATAGAAAACGCCTGAATGGACCGAATAAGAATCATACCGCTTATAGAATTCGTTGCAAGCTTTGGAAGGAGGGATCCATAATGGCTGATAAACAAACCCACGAGACAGAATTAACATTTGACCAAGTAAAAGAGCAATTAACAGAGTCTGGTAAAAAACGTGGCGTTTTGACATATGAAGAAATCGCTGAGCGTATGTCCAGCTTTGAAATTGAATCAGACCAAATGGATGAGTATTATGAATTTTTAGGTGAACAAGGTGTTGAATTAATTAGTGAGAATGAAGAAACAGAAGATCCTAATATTCAGCAGCTTGCCAAAGCCGAAGAAGAATTTGACCTTAATGACCTAAGTGTACCGCCTGGCGTTAAAATCAATGACCCAGTTCGTATGTATTTAAAAGAGATCGGTCGGGTTAACCTTCTATCTGCAAAAGAAGAAATCGCCTACGCTCAAAAGATTGAAGAAGGTGACGAAGAATCTAAACGCAGATTGGCTGAAGCGAACCTGCGGCTTGTTGTCAGTATCGCAAAACGGTATGTCGGACGCGGTATGCTGTTCCTCGACCTGATCCAAGAAGGAAACATGGGTCTGATGAAAGCCGTTGAAAAATTTGATTATCGCAAAGGTTATAAATTCAGTACGTATGCTACGTGGTGGATCAGACAGGCGATTACACGCGCTATTGCCGATCAGGCGAGAACGATCCGGATTCCCGTTCATATGGTGGAAACCATTAATAAATTAATCCGTGTGCAGCGTCAATTGCTTCAAGACTTAGGCAGAGAACCAACACCTGAAGAAATTGCGGAAGATATGGATTTAACGCCTGAAAAAGTACGCGAAATCTTAAAGATTGCACAAGAGCCGGTATCACTGGAAACACCGATCGGTGAAGAGGATGACTCACACCTTGGTGATTTTATTGAAGACCAAGAAGCAACTTCACCTTCAGATCACGCCGCATACGAGCTGTTAAAAGAGCAGCTGGAAGATGTACTTGATACGTTAACTGATCGTGAAGAAAATGTATTGCGTCTTCGATTCGGTCTTGATGATGGCCGTACAAGAACATTAGAAGAGGTCGGCAAAGTATTTGGAGTAACGAGAGAGCGTATTCGACAAATCGAAGCCAAAGCGTTGCGGAAACTAAGACATCCTAGCAGAAGTAAACGTTTGAAAGATTTCCTCGAATAAGATGGAACGGGTCTTGCAGATCCGTTCTTCTTTTTTTAAAAAAGATATATGGATAATATGCCTTTATTTTACTGAAAAATGATGTCATTTGCAAATGAACATTGTGATGAAAAATTTCAAAATCTAATTCCATATTTTCTATTGTAAGCGTATACAATACATTATACAATAGAATAAAAAGGATATTAGAGAAATAGGCATGTCTCTATTCAATTTTGTATAAAGTGTGAATAAAAAACTTTTGTATAGCAATCCATTTACTTTTTGTTAAAATAAGTTAGAATTAGAAGTGTTTACATAGGGGGAAGGATCAAAAAGGGGGAAGGGAAATGAAATGGAACCCGCTTATTCCATTTTTACTGATCGCTGTTTTAGGAATTGGTCTAACTTTCTTTTTATCAGTAAAAGGACTTGATGACTCTCGAGAGATTGCAAGCGGAGGAGAAAGCAAATCTGCTGAAAAGAAAGATGCAAACGCTTCACCAGAAGAAATTTACAAGGCAAACTGCATCACATGCCACGGTGAAAATTATGAAGGTGTTTCGGGTCCGAGCTTAAAAGGTGTAGGGGATAAGAAAGATGTCGCTGAAATTAAAACAAAGATCGAAAAAGGCGGTAATGGAATGCCTTCCGGTCTTGTTCCGGCAGATAAGCTGGATGATATGGCAGAGTGGGTGTCAAAAATTAAATAAAAGAACCATATTTCTCTTTATACATTCACAGGCCGCCGAGATGTTCTCGACAGCCTTTTATTTTTGACTGCCGCGTACAGACTCGCATCAAAAGAAATAATCTCAAAATCATTTGCTTCAGCTTGGATTCCGAGCTGATTTTTTATATGATAGTAAAGGAAAAAATGATTGAGAAAAGTTGTGATGACAAGTGAACGAATTAAAATTATCTAAACGATTGCAAACAGTAGCGGAATACATACCGAATGGAGCTGTGATGGCCGATATCGGCTCTGACCACGCATACCTTCCTTGTTATGCGGTGCTGAATCATAAAGCCAGCGGAGCGATTGCCGGAGAAATAACAGACGGCCCGTTTTTGTCTGCAAAGCGGCAGGTTGAAAAATCAGGTTTAGACTCTCGTATTTCTGTAAGACAGGGAGACGGACTGGAAGTGATTAAAAAAGGTGAAGCTGATGCCATTACGATTGCCGGAATGGGCGGGGCTTTGATCGCTCACATTTTAGAAGCGGGTAAAGACAAATTAACGGGGAAGGAACGCCTTATTTTACAGCCGAATATTCATGCTGTTCATATCAGGGAGTGGCTTTATAAAGAAGGGTATGCGCTGATAGATGAGGTAATCCTTGAAGAGGACGGAAAGTGCTATGAGGTGCTGGTAGCCGAAGCGGGAGACAGAGATGCGGCTTATGCCGGTATTTCTTTATCAGCCGGAATGCTCGTCGGCCCTTTTTTGGCAAAAGAAAAAAATGCTGTCTTTTTGAAAAAGTGGAAACAAGAGCTTCAGCACACTCAAAACATTTATGAGCAGATTAGACAAGCCGCAGGCACAGAGCAAAATAAACAAAAATTAAAGGAGCTCTCCGATCGAATGGAGCTGTTAAAGGAGGTAATCGATCATGGCTAAAAGCGTAAATGGGCAGCAGATCATCCAGCTGTTTGAACAATTTTCCCCGAAAGCCTATGCGGTCGAAGGAGATAAAATCGGCCTGCAAATCGGCACCTTAAACAAACCGATTAAAAATGTGATGGTTACACTTGATGTGTTGGAGAGCGTTGTCGATGAAGCGATTGAAAAAGAGGTTGATTTGATTATTGCACACCATCCTCCTATTTTTCGGCCGCTCAAGCATATTTCAACAGATCAGCCTGCCGGAAGGTTAATTGAAAAGTGTTTGAAGCATGATATTGCTGTTTATGCAGCTCATACAAATTTAGACGTTGCGGACGGCGGCGTGAATGATTTGCTTGCTGAAGCACTAGAGCTGCGTGAGACGGAAGTGCTGGCGCCTACTTATACGGATCCTCTAAAAAAGCTGGCCGTCTACGTGCCGAAGGAATATGAAGAGCAGGTCAGAGCCGCGCTTGGAAATGCTGGCGCCGGCCATATCGGCGAATACAGCCATTGCGCCTTTTCGTCTGAAGGGATCGGCAGCTTCAAGCCATTGGACGGAGCTAAGCCTTTTATCGGTGAAGTAGGAGAGCTTGAGCTTGTTCATGAAGTAAGGCTTGAGACTGTATTTCCTAAAAGCATCGAAAAAGCTGTTATCAATGCAATGATAAAAAGCCATCCATACGAAGAAGTCGCTTACGACATCTATCCTGTTGAACAGTCTTCCGCCGAAAAAGGGCTCGGCCATGTCGGAACCCTTAAAAATGAGATGACGCTCAAGGAATTTGCTTTATATGTGAAAGACAAGCTTGATGTCAATGGTGTCAGAATGGTGGGGGATGCTGACAGTATGGTGAAAAAGGTAGCTGTTCTTGGAGGAGATGGAAACAAGTATATTCACCATGCAAAACGAAAGGGCGCCGATGTTTACGTTACAGGAGATTTATATTTCCATGTGGCCCATGATGCGATGATGCTTGGCCTGAATGTGGTTGATCCGGGCCATTACGTGGAAAAAATCATGAAAGAAGGCGTCACGAGAAAACTGACATCAATGTGTAATGATAAAAAATATGACGTGAATATCTTTGTTTCTGAAACAGATACAAATCCATTTACATTTCTATAAAAAAACTGAGGCTTTTACAGCCTCAGTTTTTTGCTTTTACTTTTGGAAGTATTTTTTTGAGCGGTACATTGTGATCAGTTGTCCAAGTTGATGGATCTTCGTGATCGAACTGCTCCAAAAAGCGAATGACTTCTTTTGTGATCGGCGTAGGTGTTGAAGCTCCCGCTGTAACTGCAACGGTATTAACGCCTTTCAGCCATTCAAGCTTTAATTCGCTTAAGTCGCCGATCCGGTATGCTTTTGTGCCGGCTATTTCCTCTGACACTTGTGCAAGCCGATTTGAATTGTTGCTTTTCGGGTCTCCGACAACGATTGTTAAGTCCGCTTTTTTCGCCTGCTCTGATACAGCTTCCTGCCGCACTTGAGTAGCAAGGCAAATCTCTTGGTGATATTCGACATGAGGATATTTTTCTTTGACAAGCTCCATAATGTCGTGAACATCCCATTGAGACATGGTTGTTTGATTCGTCACGATTAACTTATCTGCTTGGATATCAAGGTTTTTTACATCTTCTTCTGTTTCAACTAAGTGAACGATTTCCGGCGCTACGCCAACGGCTCCCTCAGGCTCTGGATGCCCTTTTTTGCCGATATAGATCACGTGATATCCTTTTTCTTTCATCTCTAAGATTAGATTATGAGTTTTCGTCACATCCGGACATGTAGCATCAATTGCTACCAATCCTTTTTCGTCTGCGATTCTTCTGACTTCGGGAGAAACACCGTGCGCAGTGAAAATGACAGTTCCTTTGTCAACCTGCTTTAGAATGTCCAGACGGTTAGAGCCGTCCAATGTAAAGATCCCTTCCTCTTCAAACGCATCAGTGACGTGTTTATTATGAACAATCATCCCGAGTATATAGATGGGTCTTGGCAAACTTTTATCTAGTGCCGCATTTTTGGCAATGACCATAGCATCAACAACGCCATAGCAATAGCCGCGCGGCGAAATTTTAATTACGTCCATTTTCGGTTGTCCTCCAATACTGAAGTGAGTAAAGGCAATATAAAAAGCCGTAATCAAACGGCTCTATTCTTGCATTCTTCTGATCTCATTATAGCCAATCTCACTTCAGATATCAAAGAATGTTAAATATATAATCTCGGTTTTGAACTGCCTGATGTTCTTTTTGGGGCAGGAGAGGCAGCTTCTTTTTTCTTCGGAGCAGATGTTTTTGATTCTTGCTCTTTATTGTCAGGTGTTTTTGATTTCTTAGGCAGAGAAGAACTTTTTGGTTTTGATTTTTTGTTCCCGTCTGAGGTTTTTGTTTCATCCTCTTTCTCTTTTTCTGATGATTCATCTGAATCCGATTGTTTTTTACTTTCCTCATCGCTCTCTGTCTCTGTATCATCACTTTTACTTAATTGGCTGTACAGCTTCATCAATGACGGCAGATTGCGGACTAAAGGGCCGTACTGCTGGATCATAGGGGTGACTTGCTGCGCCATGCCGAGTACTTTTTGCACATTTCCAAGCATACTGGATAAAGATGCAGGATTGGCGATATTTTGAATGCCTTGCAGACCTGCACCTCCGCTCGCTGCTGCACCTGCTCCAGGAACGCCGGGAACGCCGGCGCCGCCAGCGCCTCCTCCGCCGGGGAGGAACTTTGACAGCATCCCTTTTAAGCCTCCGCCCGCACCATTTCTCGCTCCGGCATTTGCCTGAGGAAGAAATTGTCCCGCTTGCTGAAAACCCTGCTGCTGTGCTCCAAATGAAGGCCCTCGCATATTAGGCGGTCTTCTCCCCATCATTCGCTGATTTGGCATAGGGCGGGGCGGTCCGGGCTGTGGATAATTTCTCATTGGCTGCTGCGGTGAAAACATACTTGTACCTCCTTTCAGCTCTCTCTGCTATTAGAATATGCAGGGGCTGCGGTATTTGCTTTACATAACTGAATAAAACAAACGCCTTGCAAACGTGGTGTTTTTAAGCGAAATCGGGTATAATGTGATGATGGACACATAATGTGCCGCTTTAAGGAGCTGGGAAAAATGAAAGAAACGAAATTTGAACTTTATGAATTGAAACCGTTTATTATAGATGCAGTACATCGCCTTGGTTTTTACGAACCGACTGATATCCAGAAAAGGCTGATTCCTGCAGTGCTAAAAAAAGAAAGCGTCATCGGCCAGTCTCAGACGGGAACTGGAAAAACCCACGCTTATTTACTGCCTTTATTAAACAAAATCGATCCTGCTAAGGATGTCGTTCAGGTTGTTATTACGGCTCCGACAAGAGAGCTTGCCAACCAGATTTATCAGGAAGCGCTTAAAATCACGCAGGGTGAAGAAGGAAGTCAGATTCGCTCGAAATGTTTTATCGGAGGCACCGACAAACAAAAATCAATTGATAAATTGAAAATACAGCCGCATCTTGTTGTCGGTACACCCGGACGGATTGCTGATTTAATCAAAGAACAGGCGTTAAGTGTTCATAAAGCGGAAGCTCTTGTTATTGATGAAGCGGATTTAATGCTGGACATGGGATTCCTTGCAGATGTAGATTACATCGGTTCCCGTATGCCTGAGGATCTGCAAATGCTTGTGTTCTCAGCGACCATACCGGAAAAGCTGAAACCATTTTTAAAGAAATACATGGAAAATCCAAAATACGCCCATGTGGAGCCAAAGCAGGTGACTGCTGCGAAAATTGAGCATATCCTTATCCCTTCGAAACATCGTGACAAGGACAAGCTCCTTTTTGACATCATGTCGCATCTGAATCCATACCTGGGGATTGTGTTTGCCAACACGAAAAACACGGCTGACCATATTGCCCAGTATCTGACTGGCAAAGGCATGAAAATCGGCCTGCTGCACGGCGGATTAACACCACGTGAGCGGAAAAAAGTCATGAAGCAGATCAATGATCTGGAATTCACTTATGTCATTGCAACTGACCTTGCTGCAAGAGGCATTGATATTAAAGGTGTCAGCCACGTTATCAACTATGAGCTGCCGGATGATCTCGATTTCTATGTTCACCGTGTGGGCAGAACGGCTCGAGCCGGCTCATCAGGACAAGCGATGACCATTTATGAGCTTTCTGATGAGGATGCATTAGTAAAACTTGAGAAAATGGGCATCGAATTTGATTACTTAGAGCTTGAAAAGGGCGAATGGAAAAAAGGAGATGACCGCCAGCGCCGCAAAAAGCGTAAAAAAACGCCGAACGAAGCAGATGAAATTGCTCATCGTCTCGTGAAAAAGCCGAAGAAGGTTAAGCCTGGATATAAAAAGAAAATGAGCTATGAGATGGAGAAAATCAAGAAAAAACAGAGAAGAAACCAATCTAAGAAAAGAAAGTAGGGGAACCTGTTGTTGAGAATAGGCTCACACGTCTCTATGAGCGGAAAACATATGCTTCTGGCAGCAAGCCAGGAAGCAGTCTCTTATGGGGCGAACACGTTTATGATCTATACAGGCGCACCGCAAAATACGCGCCGAAAGAAAATTGAAGACTTAAATATAGAAGCAGGCCGGGAACATATGCAAGAAAACGGCATTGACGAGATTATCGTACATGCGCCTTATATTATTAATATTGGCAACACGACAAATCCGTCCACTTTTGAGCTGGGTGTTGATTTTCTTCGTTCTGAAATTGAACGGACAGCGGCCATCGGAGCGAAGCAAATTGTCCTTCATCCTGGCGCTCATGTAGGAGCAGGAGCTGAAGCCGGCATCAAAAAAATTATTGAAGGTTTAAATGAAGTGATTGATCCAAAACAAAATGTCCAGATTGCATTAGAAACAATGGCAGGTAAAGGATCAGAATGCGGCAGAAGCTTCGAGGAGCTTGCACAGATTATCGAAGGCGTTACACACAATGAGCATTTGTCAGTGTGCTTTGACACGTGCCATACACATGATGCCGGGTATAACATTGTTGAGGACTTTGACGGGGTGCTGAGTGAGTTCGATAAAATCGTCGGCATTGACCGTATTAAAGTACTTCATATCAATGACAGCAAAAACATCAAAGGCGCGAGAAAAGACCGCCATGAAAATATCGGCTTTGGTGAAATAGGTTTTGACGCTCTGCAATATGTTGTTCACCATGAGCAGTTAAAAGACATTCCTAAAATTCTAGAAACACCGTATGTAGGTGAGGATAAAAAGAACAAAAAACCGCCATACCGTTTTGAGATCGAAATGCTGAAAGAAAAACAATTTGATGATACATTGCTCGAAAAGATTTTACAGCAATAAAAAATGGGGGATAACACCCCCATTTTTTAGCTTGTGAATTGTTTGAATAGTTCATTAACGGTTTGAGCTGTTTCTTTCGATGTAATTGTCTCTACTTGTTTCAACAGCCGCATCCGTTCACTCTCATTAAAGATGTTTACATTTTTCCCGTTTAACAGGTTCGCCACTTCAACGGCCTGCGATCTTGTTAAGCTGATTCCGTATTGTTTTGAGTACTTCAGCAAATCGTCAGCAGTAGCCTGATTAAGCCGCTGCAAAATAATTCTTTGAAATAAAATCATCGATCATTCCACCTCCAGACTTAATGTATGGGCAAATCAGTAAAATGTGTCAGTGTTTAATGGTAAAATAGATTTATAATGTATTTAAAATAGTTATTGCAGGAAAGGAGATTTTATGACCCCAACAAAACAACATAAGAGAGAAACATTTTCCCATTTTATTTTCAGGGTCTTTATGATTCTGGCTGGAGCTGCATCTGCGGCTGTAAGTATCGAATTATTTTTAATCCCCAATGATTTTATTGATGGCGGGATCATCGGTGTATCACTTATTTTAGACCACCTCTTTATATCAAACCCCTTTCTGAATTTCGCTTTTTTCGTTGTCATATTAAATATTCCTTTTATGATCTTCGGATATAAATATATCGGTAAGACCTTCCTTGTCTCTACGTTTATAGGGATTGTCGGGCTTGCCGTTATTGAATCCTCACTTCACCATGTAGAAGCCTTTACAACCCAGCCTATTTTGGCTACTGTGTTCGGGGGTCTTTTGCTCGGCTTTGGCGTCGGGCTCGTTATACGAAACGGAGGTTCAATGGATGGCACTGAAATCCTCGGTATTTTGCTGACGAAAAAGCTGCCTTTTTCAGTGGGTGAGTTCGTTATGCTCATCAATGTTTTCATTTTCATTTGGGCTGGTTTTGAGTTTGGTCCTGAGCAAGCGATGTACTCTTTCATGACTTATTACATTGCGATGAAAACCATTGATGCCGTCATCCAAGGGCTTGATGAAACAAAAGCGGTCATTATTGTATCTGATCAGTATGATGAGATTTCGGATGCTATTTTGCACCGTCTCGGCCGGGGAACAACAAAGCTGAAGGGCAAAGGCGGATATACGGACGAAGAAAAGGACGTGATTTACGCGGTTGTCACAAGGCTGGAAGTGACAAAGCTCAAATCAATCGTGTTTGAAGTTGATCAAAATGCATTCATCACAATTATGAATACTCATGAAACGAGAGGCGGAAAATTCAAAAACGCAATCCACTAGGCTTTCATTTACTTTTATTCATTTTATGGGTATAATTTTATCTGCGGTAAAGAAAATGGCTTGCTGACAGACAGCTGCCATTTTCTTTTTCATACATGGGATACGTTCTTAAGCAAAGCGAAAAGGGGGACCCTTCATGAACGTACAAGAAGCGCTGAACCTACTAAAAGAAAACGGATATAAATATACAAACAAACGGGAGGATATGCTGCAGCTTTTTGCTGATTCAGACAGATATCTTACCGCTAAAAACGTACTGTCTGCATTAAATGATGATTATCCAGGCTTAAGCTTTGATACAATCTACAGAAACCTTTCTTTATATGAAGAACTTGGGATTTTGGAAACAACTGAGCTGTCTGGTGAAAAGCTCTTCCGATTTAAGTGTTCATTCACTCATCACCATCATCATTTTATTTGTCTTGCCTGCGGCAAAACAAAGGAAATTGAATCATGTCCGATGGACAAGCTTTGTGATGATTTGGATGGCTATCAGGTCAGCGGGCATAAATTTGAGATTTACGGCACTTGCCCTGATTGTACAGCGGAAAACCAAGAAAACACTACTGCGTAATGAATATATATGAAAAAGGGGCCCGGTTTGGGCTCCTTTTTTAGTTATTGACACGTATCAAATGGTGCTTGTTGTTGTTTATCCATTGGACGGCTTCCAGCCAGTTGTTCACTCTGATGATGCTTGAATCAATCGGAAGCTGATTATAAGGGGAATTAAACAAAATCACCGGAATTCCGGCTTCCTTCGCAATCATCATGGCGTTTCCATGATGATCTTCAAAAAACAGGTCGATGTTATGGTTTTTGACCGCTTCAACTTTGTGATGACCGCCAACGAGTTCGATGTGATCATAATGAATGTTTTGTCTGTCAAACCATTCATAGGTAACATCAGTTAAATGAGTCCGTCTCGCTGTAATATAAATAAGCTTGTGCTCCTCTTTGAGGAGGTCAAGTGACTGTTTTGCATGCTGTGCAAGCAATGCTTCCTTATATATGATCGCTTCATTTTGATTCATCCAATCCCAAAATTCTTCCTGGGTAATGTTTAACAGTTTTGTTAAATCATAATCCGTCATATCGTTTAATGAAATGGAAAGATTAAACGAACGGTTCAAATAAGGGACGAATGTATCCTGAGCCGTAATTGTGCCGTCAATATCTATTCCTAAGCGTAACATGCCCACACTCCTTCAGTTTCATCCTTTCAAGTGTAACATAAACAATTGACATTAACAGAAAAGTTTAGCAAACATGAATCAGGCAAAATGGATCAAACTATAAAAGCTCCTTTAATAAAACAGAAGGGGGAATTGAAGGTGGCATACGATTACGAAAAGCGTGATAACAACAGTTACTATGTTGATCATGGATCTGAAGGAACAAATATTACCCGCGACAATGACGGTTTTTTTGAGGAAACAGCTGCTGAAATTGCAGAGCCTTATCGTGCTGCTGACCGCAGCAATGACCGAGATAACGATCGCAGCGGCGGCAATGTCAATGAAGGACGGGGAATAGGATATATTGCTTTAGCCTTGTCCATTATTTCATTGTTTGTACTGCCTGTTTTATTGGGAGCTGCCGGTATTATTGTCGGCTATATCGCAAGAAGAAGAGGTGCTCAAGGTCTGGGTGCTTGGGCAATGGGTATCGGTGTCGTTTCATTAGTGCTTGGAATATTTATTATTCCATTTTTCTAACACAAAAAAGCTTGACGGGTTCCCGTCAAGCTTTTTGTGTTTCTTCTTTTAAATTTGCTTTTTCAGCTTCAAGCTTTGCATAGTGTTCCTCAGCAAGAATGTCAATTTCTTTTTTGAGTTCCTCAACCATCGTTTCCTCGGGAACTTTACGGACAATTTTTCCTTTCCGGAACAGCAGCCCTTCACCGCGTGCGCCGGCGATTCCGATATCAGCTTCTCTCGCTTCACCAGGCCCGTTTACAGCGCAGCCGAGAACAGCCACTTTAATGGGCGCTTTTATCTTAGAGATATACTCTTCCACTTCATTGGCAATGCTGATCAGGTCAATCTCAATACGGCCGCAAGTCGGACATGAAATGAGCGTGGCAGCATTGGAGGCTAAACCGAAAGATTTCAGAAGCTCCCTTGCTACTTTTACCTCTTCCACAGGGTCTGCGCTTAATGAAATGCGCAGGGTGTTTCCGATGCCTTTGCTTAAAATGGCGCCGAGCCCTGCTGCGCTTTTTACTGTGCCGGCAAACAGTGTTCCTGACTCGGTGATGCCGAGGTGCAGCGGGTAGTCAAACGCTTTTGCCGCTTTTTCATAGGCCTCGATCGCAAGGTTCACATCAGATGCCTTCATGCTGACGATAATATCGTGAAAATCAAGATCTTCAAGAATTTTAATGTGATGAAGTGCACTTTCTACCATTCCGTCGGCAGTTGGGTAACCGTATTTTTCTAAAATCCGTTTTTCAAGTGAACCTGCGTTTACCCCGATTCTGATCGGAATGCCCTTATCTTTGGCCGCTTTAACAACCGCTTCCACTTTTTCGCGACGGCCGATGTTGCCGGGATTGATTCGGATTTTATCTGCGCCGCCTTCAATGGCCTTCAACGCAAGTTTATAATCGAAATGTATGTCAACAACGAGAGGGATGGAAATGCGCTTTTTAATATCCGCAATGGCGTTTGCCGCCCGTTCATCCGGACATGCTACCCGAACAATTTGGCATCCGGCTTCAGCCAAACGGTTAATTTCCGCAACCGTTGCTTCTACATCATGTGTTTTAGTTGTTGTCATGCTTTGGATGACAACTTCATTGTTGCCGCCTATTGTTAAAGGTCCCACTTTGACGGGACGCGTTTTTGTACGATGTGTGATTTCACTCACTTGCAATCGCTCCTTAATTGTAGTTGCCGCTTCTAGATATAACAATTCTAGTATGGTTTATGTGAATTTATTTTACAAATTACATTGTAACAGTGTCTTCGCCGAACTGACAAGAAATTAACGTTAAATTAAGGGTAGACCGGGAATTTGTACGCTGTTCCGGCTTGAATGGCGTTGGCTTTCACATTCGGATTCAGTGCTTCAAAATCCTTTACAATGTCATCTGGGGAACCTGCTGACCCGACTATCGACATAACCGTATCACCCGGCTTTACCTTCACCGTTTTATATGCTGGTTCTTGTGAAACAGTTTTTGCTGATGCTTCATAGACAGGGAGGTCCTGAATGGGTATCGTTCCAATTTTAAGGTCATAAAAAAGAATAAAAAGAATAAAAACAATACTGCATACTAAGGTGAGACGCTTCATCGCTTTTCCTCCCGCATACGAAATTTTATACCATAGTATGCTTGTCCATTTAGAATCATGACAAAAGAAAAGAGACTGCGAATGCAGTCTCGGTTTATACAGGAGCTTTTTTGGACGGAATCTCTTTTAAAACGAGAAACAGGATGACAAAGTTGACAAACCAGTTAAGCAAAAATTCACTTGGAACGGTTGCTTCTAATGCCCGCATGATTGTAAAGAATACAGTCGAAAGGGTGATGGAATAAGCAGAAAGCTTCCAAAGCTGATGATAGGATAGATGTTTTTTCTGCGAATTCTTAATGATTAACCCGATAAGCGCTAAGAATGACACTTCAATAAATTTCCCCGCAGCTGTTACGAGAAAAATAAGTGCTGAGAGAACAGTTACGATCATCGCTTTATTTTGGTTTAAACCTGCAATGACATCTTTTTTCTGTAACTCTGACGGCATCATTGAGTAAGGCATTTCTTGGGCTTGTCCGTCAATGGCCAAAACAAATTTGTTCTGAAGGATGCCGATTGCGTTTTGCTTTGCTTCAATTTGTTCAATGTCATAGGAGTCTGTCGGATCGAACACGATAACGAAACCATTTGCCTGAGATTCCGTGGCTTTTTTCTCATCCGTTTGAAGTTTGCCGTTTGAAATTGTGAAATCAGGGAAATCTTTGTTTAAAACAGTTTTAAAGCCATTCATTGATTTTACGGTCCCTGTACTTACATAATAAGCGGTAGGGATTGCAAACAGGACAGAGAGCAAAAATACATAAAGAATCGCTTTACCGATTCCTTGAAATCTTGTTTTTGCAATATCACGGGGAGAGTATGTACTTTTAATGAAAAGCTGAAACACATTCACTATCTTCACTTCCTAGCTAAACTAATATATGTTGCTTATTGTATCGTTGCATGCGTGTGAATACAAGGAAGATATGAAGAAGGCAGATGTAAAATGGGAGGATGGAAACTATGGATATGTTGTATTGGCTGTTAATTGCAGCGGTTTTTATCATCGCCTTTATCGGGCTGGTGTATCCTGTTATTCCGAGTGTAGTATTTATTGTTGCCGGATTTATATTATACGGATTTTTATTTTCATTCAGTCCGTATTCCTATATGTTCTGGCTCGTTGAGGCAGTTTTTGCTGCAGTATTATTCGCGGCAGATTACGTGTCTAATCTGCTTGGAGTGAAAAGGTTCGGAGGAAGCAAGGCCGCCATATGGGGAAGCACGATCGGTTTATTAATCGGACCTTTTGTCATTCCGGTTGCAGGGATCATATTGGGTCCGTTTATCGGTGCTGTTTGTGCAGAACTTATCGTCCATCAGAAGGACTTAAAGTCAGCGTTTAAAATTGGCCTCGGTTCACTCATTGGTTTTTTAACAGGCGTCATTGCAAAGGGCATCATACAGCTTTTGATGATCGGATATTTTTTATGGACGGTCCTATAAGAAATACTGGCGGGAGGTTTAATGGTGCTGATTATCGGTTAAAGTGAAATATGTCCGCTGAAATGAGCCAAATTGTGAGCTTTTTCATTGATTACAATGCATTCTTTTGTTACATTGAATGAAGAAAGGCTCGCTGTGAAGCGGCATTTCAGTACATATATATTAAGGAGGAATTATCATGGCTTACGAACTTCCAGAATTACCATATGCGTACGATGCTTTAGAACCGCATATCGACAAGGAAACTATGACTATTCACCATACGAAACACCACAACACATACGTTACAAATTTAAACAAAGCGGTTGAAGGAAACACTGCTCTTGCAAACAAATCAGTTGAAGAGCTTGTTGCAGATCTTGATTCTGTTCCTGAAAACATCCGCACTGCAGTCCGCAACAACGGCGGCGGACACGCGAACCACAAATTATTCTGGACACTTTTATCTCCAAACGGCGGAGGCGAACCGACTGGCGCGCTTGCTGAAGAGATCAACAGTGTATTTGGAAGCTTTGACAAATTCAAAGAGCAATTCGCAGCTGCAGCGGCTGGACGCTTTGGTTCTGGCTGGGCATGGCTTGTTGTGAACAACGGCAAACTTGAAATCACAAGCACGCCAAACCAAGATTCTCCACTTTCAGAAGGCAAAACGCCTATCTTGGGTCTTGACGTTTGGGAGCATGCTTACTATCTTAACTATCAAAACCGCCGTCCTGATTACATTTCAGCTTTCTGGAAAGTTGTAAACTGGGATGAAGTGGCTCGTCTATACAGCGAAGCAAAATAATGACACAAACAAGGTCCTCAATAAAGGACCTTGTTTTTTTATGTCTTCTTTTTACATATCTCAGTTTGAGTGAGACAGACTAAGGGATAGTAAAGGGGAGTCAGTAATGAGCAAACTAAAAAAAGTGATAGGCGATGTAGACGTAAACAAAGGGTTACTCTTTCTGCTGACCATTGGCGGGCTTTACTCGCTGGGAATTGCACTGTCCAATACATTTGTTAATGTGTATCTTTGGAAGCAGTCAGGGAAATTTATTGATTTGGCGATATATAATTTATCCGTTGTGACAATGCAGCCGATAACCTTTTATTTGGCTGGACGGTTAGCCAAAAAAATAGACAGGGTGTTTATTTTAAGATTCGGCGTCATTTTCTTAGCTGCCTTTTATTTAAGTGTGCTTTTAGCCGGAGAAACGGCGGCCAGCCGTCTCGTGCTGATCGGAGCGGTGCTCGGAGTGGGCTATGGCTTTTATTGGCTAGCGTTTAACGTGCTGACCTTTGAAATAACAGAGCCGGATACGCGAGACTTTTTCAACGGGTTTATGGGCATTCTGTCTTCCTCTGCAGGAATGATCGGCCCGATTGTAGCGGGATTCGTGATCTCAAGGCTTGAAAATAATACGGGTTATACAGTCATTTTTAGTCTCTCCCTCAGCTTATTTGCCCTCGCTGTCGTGATGAGCTTTTTCTTAAAACGGAGAGAATCAAAGGGCCGTTTTATGCTGAGCAAAGTATTTGGAGAGCGCCATAGCAATATGAATTGGCGGAGAATTACGAATGCGCATTTTTTTCAGGGTTTGAGAGAAGGGATTTTTGTCTTTTTAATCAGTGTGTTTGTATTTATTGAGACAAACAGCGAACTTGCCCTCGGTACATTCGGCCTTGTCAATTCAGCTGTTTCCTTCTTTGCCTACTACTTTGCATCCAGGCTGATTAAGAAAAAGGCCAGAAAAAAATCGATTTTGCTGGGCGGACTTATTTTGTATGGCGCGCTGTTTTTGATTCTGTTTCATATGAGCTTTTCGACATTATTAACGTATGGCGTTTTTATTGCCATCGGCTATCCTCTGTTGCTTGTGCCATATGTATCACTTACATATGATGTGATAGGGCGCGCGAGGCATGCCAGAAAAGCAAGAATTGAATATATCGTGCTAAGGGAAATGTTTTTGAACGCTGGCAGAATTGTTTCGATTTTATGCTTCCTCCTGATCGTGGCCCTTCTGAAAGAGGACGTGGGAATTCCTTTGTCACTTGCGATATTAGGTATAGGACATCCTTTGATTTATTACTTTGTCAAGGATATCCGTTTTAAGGAGAAGGAAGGGGAAAATGAAACCATGGAAGAAGACGGCCAAAAACGGGTAACAGAACCGACCCTTTTAAAAGGCGAGAGATAATTTTTTTGCCAAAAAGGGGTTATCTGTAGAAAAAAGTCGAAAAAACCTTTAAAATGAAAACTGGCACTCTTACTGAGTGTCTTTTCTTTCTGTAAATAGAAAAAGGTGATGTTATGAGGAGAAATAAACCAAAAAAACAAAATCATAAAGAGAAAAAGAAGTCGCTTCCGATCCGGCTGAATATTTTATTTTTAGCTGCCTTTGTTATATTCACCTGGATCATTGTGGAATTGGGCATCAAGCAGATCGTGCAAGGCGATGATTACAAAAATCAAGCGAATAAGCAGGAACAAAGTGAAGTCAGCTCGGCGGTGCCGCGCGGGAAAATTTATGATCGAAACTTTAATGCCATTGTGACAAATAAGGCTTTAAATGCAATCACATACACAAGATCTAAATCGACCACGCAAGAACAGCGCTTAAAGATCGCAAAAAAGCTGTCTGACATGATCAAAGTTGATACAAAAAAAGTAACAGAACGGGATAAAAAAGATTATTGGATTTTGACTAGACCGAAAGAAGCAAAAAAGCTGATTAGCTCTAAAGAAAGACAGCAGGTTGAAGACAAAAAAATATCCGATGACGATTTATACCAGCTTCAGCTAAAACGGATTACTGATAAGCAGCTGAATGAATTGACGGATAAAGATATGCAGATCCTCGCTATCAAAAGACAGATGGATTCGGGCTATGCATTGACCCCTCAATATATCAAAAACGAAGATGTATCAGCGAAGGAAATGGCAGTGGTAAGTGAACATTTAGACGAACTGCCGGGTGTTGATGTCACCTCCGATTGGGAACGTGAATATCCGTATAAAAACCTTCTTCGCTCAGTGCTCGGAAGTGTTTCCAGCTCTAATGAAGGATTGCCGTCCAACTTGCTCGACCATTATCTGTCGCTTGGCTACAGCCGTAATGACAGGGTCGGAAAAAGCTATTTGGAATACCAATACGAAAGCCTTCTGCAGGGCCAAAAAGCCAAAGTCGAAAATATCACAGATTCAAACGGCAATGTCACGGGAACAAAAACGGTATCTGAAGGCAAAGCCGGTAAAGATCTCGTACTTACGATTGACATTGATTTGCAAAAAGAAGTGGAAAAAATCATTGAGAAGAACCTCAAATCTGCTAAAGCAAGACCAAGCACTCAATTGTTAGACCGGGCATTCGTTGTTATGATGGACCCAAGAAACGGTGAAGTGCTTTCAATGGCAGGCAAGCAGATTAAACAAGAAAATGGGAAATATAAAATTGATGATTATGCTTTAGGTACAATGACGTCATCTTACGCCATGGGTTCAGCAGTCAAAGGCGCAACAGTCTTGACAGGCCTTCAAACCGGAGCCATCAATCTGAATACTGTTTTTCAAGATGAACCTTTATATATTGGTCAGGATAAACGCGGTAAAAAGTCATGGACTAACTTAGGTCCGGTCAATATTCAAAGAGCCTTAGAGCAGTCTTCCAACGTATTTATGTTTAAAACTGCGATCGCGCTCGGAAAAGGTGAATATAAACCGCACCAAGCTTTACCGATTGATACGACGGCCTTTGATACGTTCCGTAATTACTTCAGCCAATTTGGATTAGGTGTCAAAACTGGAATTGATCTTCCGAATGAAATGACAGGCTATAAAGGAACAGACAGATTGACGGGATTCTTGCTTGACTATGCGATCGGCCAATACGACACGTATACACCGCTGGAACTCGCGCAATACGTATCAACGATTGCAAACGGCGGATATCGCTTAAAGCCTCAGCTTGTAAAGGAAGTCAGAGAACCTGATGCTAAAAGAGGGATCGGTGCTGTCGTACAATCCGTTCAGCCGGAAGTGCTGAATAAAATCGACATGAAGAGTGAATATATTAAAGAGGTTCAGGCCGGATTCAGACGGGTGATGACAAAAGGGACAGCTGCCAGCCAATTTGCTTCAGCGTCATATCAGCCTGCCGGTAAAACAGGAACAGCACAATCGTTCTATGATGGACCTGATAAATCAAAAACAGGAACATCGACTTATAATACGACACTTGTTGCCTATGCACCGGCTGATAATCCTGAGATTGCGATCTCTGTAGTAGTCCCTTGGGCTTATATTGATTACAGCGCTAAATATAGCATCACAAACGAAATCGGCAGGGAAGTAATGGATAAATATTTTGAGCTGAAATCGAAGCAGGACAAAGAAGATACGCAACAAAAGAATAAAAACAAAATCGAAGAAAATGCAGAAAACACAACGTCTTCTGATAACTAAAAAGAAACGCTCACATAATGTGGGCGTTTTTTTTATACAAAAAAACGCATTGATTTACAAAACCTTAACATTCGATTCAAACCCTTTTTACATAGAACCTTTACTCTATACGTGTAGGACAAATTACACATTATACGCAGGGGGAATTCAGGAAATGAAAAAAAACAAATTGGTGCTTATGCTTCTGATGGCTGCTTTTATGATGATTGCAGCTGCATGCGGAAATGCAGGAGAAAGTAAAAAATCGAATAGCGATTCTGCAAAAGGAGAAGAAAAGGCATCAGGTTCTTTAACCATTTCTGGTTCATCGGCTATGCAGCCGCTAGTACTTGCTGCCGCGGAAAAATTTATGGAAGAAAACCCTGATGCTGATATACAGGTACAAGCTGGCGGTTCTGGAACAGGGCTTTCTCAAGTTTCAGAAGGAGCTGTTCAGATCGGGAATTCAGACGTTTTTGCTGAAGAAAAAGAAGGCATCGATGCAAAAGCGCTTGTCGATCATCAAGTCGCAGTAGTTGGTATGGCAGCAGCTGTAAACCCTAATGCTGGTGTGAAGGATATTTCAAAAGATGAATTGAAAAAAATCTTCACTGGCAAAATCAAAAACTGGAAAGAGCTTGGCGGCAAAGACCAAAAGATTACACTTGTAAACCGTCCTGATTCTTCTGGCACACGTGCTACATTTGTGAAGTATGCGCTTGATGGAGCAGAACCTGCAGAAGGCATTACTGAAGATTCCTCCAACACAGTGAAAAAGATCATTGCTGATACTCCGGGAGCGATTGGATATCTTGCATTCTCATATTTAACAGATGACAAAGTAACTGCGCTATCTATTGATGGAGTTAAGCCTGAAGCGAAAAATGTAGCAACTGGCGAGTATCCAATCTGGGCTTATCAGCATTCTTATACAAAAGGTGAAGCGACAGGTTTAGCTAAAGCGTTTCTCGATTATCTAAAGAGTGAAGACATTCAAAAAAGCATTGTTACTGACCAAGGCTACATTCCGGTTACTGATATGAAAGTGACACGTGATGCCAAAGGGAAGCAAAGCTGATCTTAATAAAAAGAGGAGTGCGGGGACAACCGTTTCTCCTCTTAACACATTCATAGGAGTGTAAAAAATGATAAACAATAGAGAAAATATGTCTGTGAGCGAGCGTTTAATCAGCTCGAGGCAAAATCGGCAATTGGATGAAGTGCGTGGAAGAATGATGGTGACAGCATGTGCGCTCATTATGATTGCGGCATCTGTGGCGATCACCATTTTCCTCGGCATTAAGGGGCTGCAATCTTTTCTTGTAAATGGTGTAAGCCCAATTGAATTCTTAACGAGCTTAAATTGGAATCCTACAGATAGTGATCCGAAATACGGAGTGCTGCCATTTATTTTTGGCTCATTTGCAGTAACGATTCTTTCTGCTCTGATCGCTGCACCGCTTGGCATTGCAGGAGCGATTTTTATGACAGAGATTGCCCCGAATTGGGGAAAAAAAGTGCTGCAGCCTGTGATTGAGCTTTTAGTCGGCATTCCATCTGTTGTTTATGGATTCATAGGTCTTACAGTATTGGTGCCGTTTATCGCCCAGTTTAAATCGAGCGGGACAGGACACAGTTTATTGGCGGGAACGATTGTCCTTTCCGTCATGATTCTGCCGACCATTACATCAATTTCTGCTGACGCAATGGCTTCTCTTCCGAAGAGCTTAAGAGAGGGTTCTTACGCGCTTGGTGCGACGAGATGGCAGACGATCAGAAAAGTACTTGTGCCTGCGGCTTTTCCAACATTAATGACAGCTGTTGTGTTAGGCATGGCTCGGGCGTTCGGTGAAGCTTTGGCTGTTCAGATGGTCATAGGAAATACAAGAGTATTGCCGGAAAGCCTGTTTGACACTGCGGGAACGCTGACAACGATCATCACACTGAATATGGGCCACACCACATACGGAAGTGTTGAAAACAATACGCTGTGGTCAATGGGGCTTGTGCTTCTGGCGATGTCATTCTTGTTCATCCTGCTTATTCGCTACTTGTCATCTAGGAGGAAAGTGTAATGAACCGCAAAATAACAGATAAACTGGCGACCGGAATGTTTGGTTTGTGTGCAGCCATTATCGCTGCCATTTTAGTAGGTTTGTTTTCCTATATTATTATAAACGGTGTTTCTCAGCTCAGTTTTCATTTTATTACGACAAAATCGAGCGCCATTGCAGCCGGAGGAGGCATACGCGACCAGCTGTTTAACTCCTTTTATATTTTATTGATTACGATGCTGATTACAATCCCGCTCGGTGTGGGAGGCGGAGTGTTCATGGCTGAGTATGCGCCTAATAATAAAGTGACTGATTTCATCAGAACATGTATCGAGGTGCTTTCATCTCTCCCGTCTATTGTCATTGGGATGTTTGGATTATTGATGTTTGTCAACTTAACAGGCTGGGGATATACGATCATAGGCGGGGCGCTTGCGTTAACTGTTTTTAACCTTCCTGTCATGGTGCGTGTGACAGAAGACGCGATTCGTTCAGTCCCTAAGGATCTGAAGGAAGCCTCTCTCGCTTTAGGGGTATCACGCTGGCATACTGTAAAAACCGTTTTAATTCCAAGTGCGATCCCTTCTATCATTACTGGAGCCATTTTAGCGTCAGGAAGAGTGTTCGGAGAAGCGGCAGCATTATTATTTACAGCCGGCCTGACAACACCGCGTCTTAATTTTACGGAGTGGAATCCGTTTTCGGAAACATCGCCGCTTAATATTTTCAGGCCCGCTGAAACACTTGCGGTCCACATTTGGAACGTAAATACGCAAGGAATGATTCCGGATGCTGAAGCGATTGCCAATGGTGGTTCTGCTGTGCTGGTGATTTCTGTTCTTGTGTTTAATCTCGCAGCGAGATGGCTTGGCACGATAATCTACAAAAAGCTTACGGCAAATTAGTACGGAAAGAGGCGAAAAACATGTCTGAACAAATGGTAAAAGAAAAACCTGAGCGAGCTGTTATTGTTCCGAAGCAGAACCACGTGCTCGAGGTCAAAGACCTGTCTATTTTTTACGGAAATAAACAAGCGGTTCATCATGTGAACATGGATATTGAAAAGAATGCGGTGACTGCTTTAATTGGGCCGTCGGGATGCGGAAAATCTACTTTTTTGAGAAATATTAACCGAATGAATGATTTAATTCCTTCTGCAAGAGCTGAAGGTGAAATCCTTTATGAAGGATTAAATATATTGGGCGGCAATATTAACGTCGTCAGCTTGAGAAGAGAAATCGGAATGGTTTTTCAAAAACCAAATCCTTTTCCGAAATCGATCTATGCAAATATCACACATGCATTGAAATATGCCGGAGAGCGTAATAAAGCGGCTTTAGATCAAATTGTGGAAGAGAGTTTAACAAAAGCAGCGCTCTGGGATGAGGTGAAGGATCGTTTACATTCATCCGCACTCTCGTTATCCGGCGGCCAGCAGCAGCGTTTGTGCATTGCGAGAACGCTTGCGATGAAGCCGGCTGTTCTTCTGCTTGATGAACCAGCTTCAGCGCTTGATCCGATTTCAAATGCAAAAATAGAGGAATTAATAACAGAATTGAAAAGAGAATACTCGATTATTATAGTCACACACAATATGCAGCAGGCTCTGCGGGTTTCTGATCGGACGGCATTCTTTTTAAATGGCGAGCTTGTAGAATATGGACAGACTGAACAGATCTTCACGAGTCCGAAACAGCAAAAGACAGAGGATTATATTAACGGGAAATTCGGATAGGAGGGCGGCAATGAGCATTGCTACCGAAGCTGTAATGAAACAGGAAGTCTATCAAGTCAATGGAATGAACTTATGGTATGGACAGCATCATGCTTTAAAAAATATCAATTTGAGCATACATGAAAACGAGGTCACGGCGATTATCGGGCCATCGGGATGCGGGAAATCGACCTTTATCAAAACATTGAATTTAATGATTCAAATGACGCCGAATGTAAAGCTTGCAGGTGAGCTGAACTATAATGGCAGCAACATCTTAAAGGATAAAGTGGATATCGTGGATTTGCGAAAAAATATCGGTATGGTATTCCAAAAAGGGAACCCGTTTCCCCAATCTATTTTTGATAATGTGGCTTACGGACCGAGAGTCCACGGCACCAAAAATAAAAAGAAGCTTCAAGAAATTGTGGAAAAATCATTGAAAGACGTGGCGCTATGGGATGAGGTGAAGGATCGATTGCATACGTCCGCTCTTTCCTTGTCAGGCGGCCAGCAGCAGCGTCTTTGTATCGCCAGGGCACTTGCGACCAATCCAGATATTTTGCTGATGGATGAACCGACATCTGCATTAGATCCAATCTCAACAAGAAAAATTGAAGAACTCATTCTTGAGCTGAAAAATAAATATACGATTGTCATTGTCACGCATAACATGCAGCAGGCAGCAAGGGTTTCTGATCAAACCGCCTTTTTCTATATGGGCGAGCTTGTTGAATGCGACAATACGAATAAAATGTTCTCTAACCCGCAGGACCAAAGAACCCTCGATTACATTACAGGAAAGTTTGGGTGAAAAAAACAGGCTGAGTTTTCAGCCTGTTTTTTATCGTGTTAACGTTTTTACGAGCTTTTTAAAGCTCATATCTGATTTTACTTTAAACTCGCCGGCACGGATTTCTTTGTGATAGCCGGCATCAATGACATAGTCATTAAAGTCTTGAGCCGAGGAGATAATGCCTTCTTTTTCAAGAAGAGCAGATACATCTGCAGTGCTCATGCCGTCTTTAATTTTCAGTTTGTACGTTTTGACCTTGTCTGTTTTCGTGTCTGATTCGCTGTCATTGGTCAAGGATTTCTCTTTTGAATCGAGAAGTTTTTGATATTCATCGCGATTCACAGAAACCATTTTTTTAGAATCAAGGTAATTGTTCACGTCTTGTTCGGTTACTGTTTTATTTTCTTTTACAGCAGCGGCCTGGTCTTCGTCAGTCAGATAAAAAACAGCTGCAAGAACGGCTGTAGCTAAAATGATGCCGCCAGCAAATGCCTGAATGCCCCGTTTTGTCATACGAGCACCTTCTCGTTATCTTTGATAATCGTATTTACGTCTTCCACTGATACATGCTCAGCTTTAGCAATCGCTTCAGCGGACATGCCGTTATTATATTTAGAAAGTATTTGTTTAGCGATTTTTTGATTGATGTCACTCTGCTTTGATTTGCGGATGACAAGGTTTGTTTCCAGTAATTCTTCCTCAAGCACGGTCATTTTCTTTTTGAGCTTGTAAATTTCCTGCATCGCAGAAAGCTGCAGAGTTTCGAGCTCTTGTTCTACATCTTTCATCGGGTCTCTTTGAGAATATGAGAATGCAATTAGCGCTATACTGACGATAAACAACGCAATAATAGCAATTTCCACGTTTCATCACCTTCTATTCTTTTTTTATCCTTCTTTTTTATACCATAAAACCAATAGTTTCTAAAGGAATTCGCGAAAAAAACGAGATTTTGTCGAGAAATCTTTCTTTGCTTCTTCTCTATGTAATGGTTTAATAGGATCACTAAGTGAACGATAGGAGAGGAGAATGTTAGGAGTCCATGGATAAACACCCATTGCCCTATAATATACGACATAAGCTTTCTTTTTTTAGGGACACATTCGACATGAACATTCAAAACGCTCACACCTTGACCGTATGCTGGGAAATCTCAGAAGAAACAATGCGGCTGGCTGAAGCGGTCCTTTTCGAAAAAACGCAGGATATGATGAAAGAATTGCGCATTGTCATCAAAAGAAAAGATATCGAAGCTGTCAGGACTAAACGCACACCGTATGATAAAGGGGAATGGACGATTGGACAGGCGGCTGGTGATGCTGTATATCGGGCTGAATACAGAATGGTTAACTCTATGAATGTCTCTCTCAAGCTTGCCTGCACAGACGACATCTATCTTGAAGAAAATGGGATTCGCCATATAAACAGCTTTCAGATTGAGGAGGCGCACACCAGGTGGGAGGCGCAATTTTCTGCATACACCTGTTATGGAGAAGGAGAAAAAGAACGATGAACATTCTCATGCTTTCACTCGAACATCCCGATGAGCCGAAAAGCGGGCTCGGTGTCCATTTAAACCGTCTCATTTCCTATTTAAATCCTCATATCAACATGACGGTTTGTACTCCGAGAGGGCAGTTGTCTTCATATGCGAAGTTTGAAGATTACATAGCCGAGGCCAACTTTACAATGGTTCGCCAGGTGTTATCCGGCAATGAACGCTTTGATCTGATTCATGCTCATGATGACACAACAGCCCCTGCCGCCCAGTATTTGAAACAACGGCTTGGCCTTCCGCTTGCTGCGACAATCCACGGTCTTGAAAGCGAAAGGAAGAAGGTGTGCCGAGAAGTCCCACACCCATACAGGCTCAAGACCGAAGAGCTCCTTATAGAGTCCGCCGATGCTTTGATCGTATTAAGCACATTTATGAAGCAGTCTTTAAATAAGGCAGCACATAAAAAAACAACCGTTATCCCGAGCCCTGCATCTATGGAGGAAGAGAAGGGGAAAATCCCAAGAAGTATAAATAGAAGATTCCTCTTTTCATATGGAAGGTTCGTTCCGGAAAAAGGATTTTCTCAGCTGTTAAAGGTGTTTGCCATCTTGAAGCAGCGGCAGCCTGACCTCTATCTAGTGCTGGCTGGGGAGGGTCCGTCTCTGTCCTCCTATGAGAAATTGGCTGCGGCTTTGAACCTAAAGGATCGAGTCATGTTCCTGCCGTTTCTGAATAGGAAAGACATTAGAATGTTACTGTCTCACTGTGAAATGGCTGTTTTCCCTAGTTCTTATGAACCGTTTGGGCTTGCCGCACAGGAAAGCATGGAACAAGGTGTGCTGACTGTCGTTTCTCAGTCGGGTGGTTTTTGTGATTATGCCGTTCATGACAAAACGGCAATCATCGCTGATTTTACGCACATACAGGAAGCGGCGGATCTGCTGGACCGTTTTTTAAAAGACCGGGAAAAAGCCCGCCGGATAAAGGAAGCTGGCAGACAACAAGTGTTTAAGCTCCACCACCCCCGACTCATTACGTCATCATATGTGCAGCTTTATGAGCGTATCATCAATAATTCAGCAATTCATTGAAAAACAGCCTAGCATTCCGTCCATTATAGTGGTATTATATATAAGTCTGAATAAGTAAATGATTTTAGTTTGGAGGGAAAATAATGCGCGTTAATATTACTTTGGCTTGCACTGAATGTGGTGAGCGTAACTATATTTCTAAAAAGAACAAACGCAATAATCCAGACCGCGTTGAATTTAAAAAATATTGCCCACGTGATAAAAAATCTACGTTACACCGTGAAACAAAATAACAGCTTTGCTGTTTGAGGTGTAAGAAAAAAGCCAGAGCTTTGAAAAAGGTTCTGGCTTTTTTCTATTCCGAGGGGGATGAGAGATGAAATCACAATTAAGAAAAAAGACGATGGAGGCACTGTCTGCTTTATCAAATGAAGATTTGCTTCAAAAAACGGAACGTATGTATAAGGATTTGTTTTCTCTGCCGGACTGGCAAAATGCCAGCACCATTGCCGTCACCATTTCCAGAGGACTAGAGATACCGACGCGTCCGGTCATTGAGCAGGCTTGGGAGGAAGGAAAGCAAGTTTGCATCCCAAAATGCCACCCGGACACGAAGAAAATGCAATTTCGCGCATATCAGACTGATGATCAGCTCGAAACCGTTTACGCCGGACTCCTTGAGCCGATAATTGAAAAAACAAAAGAAGTAAACCAATCACAAATTGACTTGGTGATCGTTCCAGGTGTTTGTTTTGATGTTAACGGGTTTAGGATCGGCTTTGGAGGCGGCTATTATGATCGTTTTTTAAGTAAATATGAAGGAAAGTCAGTCTCTCTGCTTTTCGAGTGTCAGCTGTTTGCGCACGTACCCCGTCTGCCGCATGACATGCCGGTACATAAGCTGATAACAGAGGATCGCATCATTTCTTGTTATTCATAACTTTCCTGCCTCTTTTTCGAGAATAAATCAGGTAGAATAACAAACCCTATTGGCAGGAGGGATATCATGAAAAAACTTTTGATTTATGCCATTTTTACTGTTTCTGCCGTCATGTTTTATCAAAATCGCTACCGTCTTATGAATACTGTACTCAGCCAGCCAGGAATCAGGCGGTCTTTTATCCATTTGTTTTTAAGAATTCCGTTTATCCGCAATAAGTTTATACAGCAAGCTTTCTAAAATCCCGTGAAAAACGGGATTTTTTGCTTTCAGTAGGCGTTTCGGACCGCCAGCTGTTATAATGGAAAAAAACTATTGGAGCGGTAAATATGTTTTTGCTGGAGTATACATATTGGAAAGTGGCAACGCACCTGGTGAAAAGCGGGTATGGCGTCATACAAGCCGGCGAGTCAGATGAAATATGGCTGGAAGCACCGGACAAGTCCTCTCATGATCTAGTTCGTCTGTATAAGCACGATCTTGATTTCCGTCAAGAAATGGTTAGAGACATCGAAGAGCAGGCCGAACGAGTAGAAAGAGTCAGAAATCAATTGGGCAGACGAAGAATGAAGCTGCTGAATGTATTTTTTTCAACTGAAGCCCCTGTTGATGACTGGCAAGAAATTTCCAAACGACCTTTTGAGAAGGGAACTGTGTCAGTTGAGCCTGTGATCGTTAGAGGATCGATGCTACGAGATGATCTTCAAGCGGTTTTTCCATCATTTCGTACAGAAGAACACGATTCGTTTGAAGACACGCAAATGGCAAGGGAATGCTTCCTTTCGTTAGTGCAGAAACAAGAAGAACAGAGAAAAACTGAAGCGGCGGTTTTTCAAAACGGAAAACCCATCTTTACATATTTATTTATTGCGCTTCAGGTCCTGATGTTTTTCGTGCTCGAAATAAACGGGGGCAGCACAAATACGGAGACGCTGGTCGCTTTTGGAGCAAAGGAAAACAGCCTGATTGCACAAGGAGAATGGTGGCGTCTTCTGACACCGATCGTGCTTCACATTGGCATAGCGCATTTAGCTTTTAATACGCTGGCTTTATGGTCGGTTGGTACAGCGGTTGAGCGCATGTATGGATCGGGCAGGTTTCTGCTGATTTATCTGGCGGCTGGCATTACGGGATCGATTGCGAGCTTTGTGTTCAGCCCGTATCCTTCAGCAGGCGCATCAGGAGCCATATTCGGATGCTTAGGCGCACTGTTGTATGTAGCTTTGTCAAATCGGAAAATGTTTTTGAGAACTATAGGAACCAATATTATTGTCATTATTATCATCAATCTGGGCTTTGGTTTTGCGGTTTCGAATATTGATAATTCGGGACATATTGGCGGCTTGATTGGCGGCTTTTTCGCCGCTGCAGCACTGGGGCTGCCCAAAGCCGGAGCCTTGGGAAAAAGATTGTTGTCAGCGGTTATACTGATTGCTTTGGCGGCTGGATTTTTATATTACGGATTGCATTCGCCTTCCCACCAGGAGTCAGCGCTGATTCAGCAGGCAAGCGAGCTTTATCAGGAAGGAAAGTATGAAGAAGTAACGGAATTGCTAAACGGAGAAGCAGAGCAAAAAGATGCCTCTGCCGATCTGTTGAAAATCCTGGCGGTTTCTGATATTCAACTCGGCGAATATGATCAGGCGATTTCCCTTTTGGAACGAGCAGTGAAAAAAGAACCTAAAGACCATGCTTCATATTACTATTTAGCCGTATTGTATGTGGAAAAAAATGAGCTTGGCCAAGCAGAAAAGGCGATCCGAACGGCTGTAAAACTGAAGCCGAAGGAGAAGCGCTACAAAGAGCTTCAGCAGCAAATTGAAAACAATAAAGAATCATAAAGGCGGAATAGGGTAAGGGGGCAGGCTTTTTTGTCAGCGTTTTCTTCTTGACGGACCGCTTCCATATGAATACGCTTATGTTAAGTTAAGATCAAGAAATGGTGAGGAAAAATGAATACATTTTATGATGTGCAGCAGCTGTTAAAAACGTTTGGCCACATTGTTTATTTTGGAGACAGAGAGCTTGAAATTGAGTTTATGTTAGATGAATTAAAGGAATTATACATGAACCACATGATTGAAAAGGAGCAGTGGGCCAGAGCGGCAGCTGTCCTTCGAAAAGAATTGGAACAAACAAAAAACGTTAAGAGATTTTTATAAAGGCTAAGGTGATAAAAATGGATGAGATTTGGTTTGCGGGCATTGACCTGGGAGGAACGACGATTAAACTCGCTTTTATTAATCAATATGGTGAAATTCAGCATAAATGGGAAGTCCCGACTGATAAAACCGGCGACACCATTACCGTTACAATTGCAAAAACAATCGACAGCAAGCTGGATGAGCTGCAAAAACCGAAGCACCTCATTAAATACATCGGAATGGGCGCACCGGGTCCTGTAGATATGGCGGCAGGAGTTGTTTATGAAACCGTAAATCTAGGATGGAAAAATTACGCTTTAAAAAACCATTTGGAGACAGAGACCGGCATCCCAGCAGTGATAGAAAATGACGCGAATATTGCTGCGCTCGGGGAAATGTGGAAGGGAGCGGGTGATGGCGCGAAGGACGTCATTCTTGTGACGCTTGGCACAGGAGTTGGCGGCGGCATTATTGCAAATGGTGAAATTGTACATGGCATAAATGGCGCCGGCGGAGAAATCGGCCATATTTGCAGCATCCCTGAAGGCGGAGCGCCTTGCAACTGCGGCAAGACGGGCTGTATCGAAACCATTGCATCGGCAACAGGAATTGTAAGAATTGCAAAAGAAAAAATAGCGAATGCTAAGCAGACGACACGTTTAAAAGCAACTGAACAATTGTCAGCGCGGGATGTGTTTGAAGCGGCTGGTGAAAATGATGAAATTGCCCTTGAGGTGGTTGATTATGTAGCCAAGCACCTTGGTTTGGTGCTCGGAAATTTGGCAAGCTCGCTTAATCCGTCAAAAATCGTTCTTGGCGGCGGCGTATCGAGAGCCGGAGAGCTGCTGAGATCAAAAGTTGAGAAAACATTCCGCAAATGCGCGTTTCCGCGGGCAGCCCAAGCTGCTGATATTTCAATCGCAGCACTTGGAAATGATGCCGGCGTTATTGGAGGCGCTTGGATCGCTAAAAACGAATGGCTAAAACACCAAAATTGTTAAAAATGTGTAAATGAAATTGATTTTTTGTTGTGCTCAGGTTAAGATTTAATTTGATGTGTTAATGAGAATGTTGGGAATTGACTGATTTTTTTGAGCGTGCTGCATAGGAGGTTGAAATGCGAAAAACGTTTTTTTCGAAGATTTCATTTATGCTGATTGCCATTTTATTGATGTGGCTGAAAACGTATGCTGTTTACAAAACCAGTTTTCATATTAAAATCGACAATCTAACACAGGAATTTATTCTGTTTATCAACCCATTGAGTTTTTTGTTGCTTATTTTTGGCCTCAGCCTGTTTTTAAAAGGCAAAAACAGAAATCGTTACATTATCGCGATGAGCTGTCTTGTCACGTTTGTATTGCTGGCTAATATGGTTTTTTACCGTTTTTACAATGATTTCTTAACAATCCCTGTTCTTTTTCAAACGAGCAATATGGGTGATCTCGGAAGCAGCATAGGAACACTTCTTGAACCGACAGACCTCCTATTGGGTGTAGATATTGTGGTTTTAATATGGCTTTACATCCGGCAAAAAGCTTTTCAATCGGACATTCCCTCTACGAAAAATGAACGGGCGGCTTATTTTTTGTTCGTTGCTTCTGTTTATTTCTTCAATCTGGGCTTGTCTGAGGCGGAAAGACCTCAGCTATTGACACGCTCATTTGACAGAGAAATGCTTGTTAAAAACATTAGCCTGTTTAATTTTCATATTTACGACGGTGTTCTTCAGTCAAAGCAATCCGCACAGAGAGCGTTGGCAGATAGCAACAGCCTGACGGAAATTGAAAACTATGTAACCGCTAATGCGAAAGATGCCAACAAAAAGTTATTCGGCGCTGCAAAAGGAAGGAATGTCATTCTCGTATCCTTAGAGTCGACGCAAAGCTTCGTGATTAATGAAAAAGTGAATGGAGAAGAAATCACGCCTTTTCTGAATGACTTTATAAAACAGAGCTACAACTTTAATAATGTTTACCACCAAACAGGCCAGGGGAAAACCTCGGATTCTGAATTTATCGTGGACAATTCACTGTATCCGCTTGGACGAGGTGCCGTGTTTTTTACGAATGCGGGCAATCAATATATGGCAGCTCCTGAAATTTTGAAAAACAGCGGATATTATTCAGCGGTGCTTCACGCTAATAATAAAAGCTTTTGGAATCGTGATTTAATGTACGACTCATTTGGATATGATTCGTTTTTTGATAGTAACTCGTATGATGTTATGGACGAAAATTCAGTCGGCTGGGGACTAAAGGATAAAGAATTTTTTGAGCAGTCTTCAGAGCTGATGAAAAATCTGCCTCAGCCGTTTTACTCGAGGCTGATCACATTGACGAACCACTTCCCATTTGATCTTGATGAAGAGGATCAACTGATTGATGAATATGATTCAAGCAGCCAGACGCTAAATAAGTATTTTCCGACAGTGCGTTATCAGGATGAGGCGCTGAAACGGTTTATCGAAAAGCTGAAGGAAGACGGGTTATACGACAACTCTGTTATTGTATTATACGGTGACCATTATGGTATATCGGAAAACCATAATGAAGCGATGGGGCAGTTTTTAGGAAAAGAAATAACCCCATTTGAAGAGGTGCAGCTCCAAAAAGTGCCGCTTGTCATTCATATTCCGGGTATTACCGATAAAAAGCCGCAAACCATTGAAACAGTAGGCGGGCAGATTGATATCAGGCCGACGCTGATGAATCTTTTAGGAATTGATACGAAAGATCAAATTCAATTTGGCAACGATCTGCTTTCGGACGAAAAACTGGACTTTACGGTGCTACGGGACGGGAGCTTTATCACGGATCAGGTTGTATATACAGACGGTGCGTGTTATGACAAAGAGACGGGAAAACCGTTAGAAGAGACACAACAATGTGAAGCATTTGCTGATAAAGCGAAACAAGAGCTATCACTTTCTGATGAAATCATTTATGGAGATTTGTTGCGATTTTATGATCAGAAAAGGCTGGACAATTCGTCAAAACGGAAAGAAAAACAAATGCTTGATCAAGTATCGTAATTACAATGTCTCCCGCATCAAAGTGAGCGGGAGGCTTTCTTTTTTTTAATGCGCTGTCATATAGTAACAAAAAAGGGGGATGATGATGGCGTTTATTACGGTGAAGCCTGAGATCAAGAACAATTTGTCCAGAGTGGCGAGAGAGCTGAAGATAGACGAGGAATTGCTTAGACGTGCAAATTGTACCGCACAGGAACACCAATTGTATTGCCCTGGTTATGTGATAGAAGAGCATAGTGGCAAAGAGCTTCAAACCATACAGGACATAAAGCGTTTTTTACAGCCTCGGCAGCTGGACTTTTCTGATAACTGGATTGAGCAAGAGAAAATCTACGATGATTCAGCTGTTGAAGAGGAAATAAAGAAGATCATTGATGTGTTTCCGTTTGTCTCATGCAGGGAAATTGGCCGTTCTGTACTCGGAAGGCCTATCTGGGAGCTGAAGGCTGGTGGGGAGCATACCGTAAAAAAGGTCCATATGAATGCATCATTTCATGCGAATGAGTGGATTACTACGTCTGTCCTGCTAAAATGGTTTAAGGAATACTGTATGTCATTATGCCGCAACTCGCCCTTCTTCGGCTTTTCTCCCATACAGCTGTTTAGCAGTACATCCTTATCCCTCGTTCCTCTTGTCAATCCGGATGGCGTTGATCTTGTCTTAAACGGATCAGAAGTTATGGGAGCCAGAAGAGATGAGCTCGAAAGGCTAAATGAACATCGTCCGAATTTTAATGAATGGAAGGCGAACATAAACGGGGTTGATTTAAATAAGCAATTCCCTTCGTTATGGGAAATTGAAAAATACCGAAAACCGACAGCACCCAGCTACCGCGATTTTCCGGGAATCTCTCCGCTTACAGAGCCGGAATCCATTGCGATGTACCGGCTGATAACGGAGAATCCGCCTGACAGACTGCTGGCTCTCCATACTCAAGGGGAAGAAATTTATTGGGGCTATAAAGGCCTTGAGCCTGAAGAATCTGCCGCTGTTATAAAGGATTTTGAGGAGATAAGCGGGAACATTTATAAGGGAGTAAGGGATATAGACAGCTACGCGGGATTTCGCGATTGGTTTATTCACCACTATTTTAAAGAAGGGTACACGGTGGAACTTGGAAAAGGCCGAAATCCTTTGCCGTTTCAGCAGTTTTCACATATATATAACGCCACAAACGGCATCTTGTGGAGAGCGTTATTTTTTCATGAGTAACTAAAACTTTTTCTTTTTTCTGCCGAAGCAAATATGAGACAATAAAGAGGATCGGAGGGGAAGGCTGATGAGATCAGTTTGTTTCATTCTGCTGTCGGCATTGCTGTTTAGTTTATCGGCATGCGAACCATCTCATCAGCAGCAAAAACAGGCATCGGCGGCAAAAGATGAGGATAAAGATATCATACCGCTGTCCGCGGAAAAAGCGGACGGGGCGGAAGGCTGGCTGAATAACAGCACCATTTTATATACTGCGTCTAATCCGACGAAAACAGAGCTTTTTGCGTACCGCATCTTTACAGGCAAAGCGAAAAAGCTCTATCAAACGGATGGTCAAATCGTTGATGTTCAAATCAATGCGAGGGAGCAGATGATTCTGCTGCAAATCACACATAGCCAAAAGACAGCAATGGTTTTGCTTAATGCAGACGGAGAGACGCTTTACGAAAAAGATTACGAAACATATGAACTGGAGGCTGCTTGGAATCAGTATGATCCTTATCAAATAATGGTGACGGAATTCAGCGAAAACTGGGATTTCCATACATATCAGGTGAATGCTAAAAAAGATGAGTCTTTCTTAAGTCCGGTACAGGTTCCGTTCATTCATTGGACATCCAAAAATACATTTGATTATGTAAAAGAGGGAAGAGACGAAAAAACAGGGCCTTTATATACGTTTAATACAGCCTCTAAGACGGAGCAAAAGCTTGAGGATAACGTTCTTTTCTTCGATTCTTTCCATCAAATGAGTTTTACTGTGAAGCCAGCTTCCGGAGGGAAAGGGACGTATCAGTTTGAAACGCTGCATACAAAATCACCTGTTACAGTGAAATGGCCGCTCCAAACGAAATATACAAGTTTGGCTCCAATGGAGTATGACTATGATGAAGCGGGAGGCCTGTTTTATACGTTCAAACAAAGCGGTGATGCTTATAAGCTTGCTGCAATCACTGTGGCATCGGGAGAGACAAAAGATCTAGTCTCTCTGCGGGAAATGGAGCCGATTCAAATATCTCCGAACGGGAAATATGCGTTATACGGCTTTCATTTTGAGCAAATCATTTTATTGAAATCACATAAAACGAAGCAACTCATTATTGATCAAAAGGAGATGGAGTAACGATGGCTATCGCAGATGTGACCATTATCCCAATCGGTACGGAAACACCCAGTGTCAGTGCTTACGTGGCCGATGTGCAAAAGATTTTAGAAGGATATCAAGCTGAAGGGAAAATCAAATATCAGCTGACACCGATGAATACGCTGATTGAAGGTGAACTCAGTGACCTTTTCACAGTCATTCAGGCCATTCACGAAGCGCCATTTCAAAAAGGATTGCACAGAGTGGCAACGAATATCCGCATTGATGACAGACGTGACAAAAAAACGACGCTTGAGAGCAAAATAGAAAGTGTCAATAAACATTTACAGCCATAAAAATAAACCTGTATCCTATCGGATACAGGTTTTAATGTGCGGTTGGATAGCCGCTGTTTATGACGGTCATCACGGTAAACCAGCCAAAGACAAATAAGGTGGCGCCGGCTAATAAAAACCCGAGTATATTTTTATTTCTAACAGAACGCAAGACTCCCCATAAAGCGAAAAGAGCGACAAGGCCGAAAATCACGACAAGTAACATAACACAGCCCCCTTTACATTGAAAAACCTGCAATTCTTTCCAGTCTTATTCTACCTGTTTTTTATAGGTTTGTCGATAGCGTTTTCATTGCGATTGTTTGAATCTTTTTTAAAAAACCCTCATAATAAGATCATAAAAAAGAAAGAGGTGATAATAGTGAAATGGAGACGAATGCCAGTAGGGCCGATTCAAGCGAACGCATATTTTCTCATCAGTGATGATCAATGCCTGATTTTTGATCCGGGCGGCGAGGGACATAAAATCAATCAATACATAAAAGAAAAAGGGCTGACGCCTTTAGCCATTTTGCTTACACATGCCCATTTTGACCACATTGGAGCGCTTGATGAAGTGAGAGAAAAATGGGATATTCCTGTTTACTTACATCAAAATGAAAAAAATTGGCTTACGGATGCCTCTCTAAACGGCTCCGGCATGCTGCGAGGGATAGAGGTTACAGCTAAGCCTGCAGATCATCTGATTGAAGGCGACGGTGAGTTGAATATCGGGCCGTTTCATTTGGAAACATTATTTACGCCGGGACATTCACCAGGCAGTGTGTCTTACTATGTGAAAGACGCAGACCTGGTCATCTCCGGAGATGTCCTGTTTCAAGGCGGTATAGGGCGTACGGATTTAATAGACGGCGATCAAGAGACGCTGCTGACATCCATTCATGAAAAACTGCTTACGCTGCCGGAACATACGCTGGTGTTAAGCGGCCATGGACCTGAAACAGACGTACTGACTGAGCAGGATCAAAATCCGTTTTTAAATGGGTTTTCATTGTAAAAAAAGAGACAAACCGATAAGGTTTGTCTCTTTTTGCATTTAATGGCCTCCGCCGCCGGGCACCATAATAAAAATTGAGTAATATGTAAAGCCGGCGAAGAAAATCGTTAAATAAGCGCCAAAAATATAAATATACATGCGTTCAGTTAAGTTCAAATACGATAGGAACACAAATAAAATCGTCTGTCCAAAAAATAAAAGGGAAGCATCTTTCATATCACCTAAATAAAACATGACTGCAAAAATTCCCGTCCAAAATCCTAACACCCGGAACATGCGATTCATTTTTTATCCCCTCCCGAGAGTCCCTCTGACTGTTATTATAATAGATCACACCTAGAAATGTAAACATTTTCATGATTAATATACATATGGAATTTGTCCTTTTGATTGCGTTCTCTAATGTATGAATATTTTTTAAAAAATAATCCGAAAAAAGTTCTGTAAATGGTTTAAATGAAAAATGATCCGGGTAGTTATTCTACAAAGAGATGGTTAACTGAGGAGGAAAATAAACAATGGAACAACAATTAACTTTTTACTCATACCCAAGCTGCACGTCATGCCGAAAAACAAAACATTGGCTTAAAGCACATCAAATTGAATTTAACGAACGGCACTTATTCAGAGAAACCCCAACAATAGATGAATTAAAGTACATCTTATCGTTAACGACAGAAGGCATTGATGAAATTTTAGCGACACGAAGCCAGACCTTCAAAAATTTAAATTTAAACATCGAAGAAATGACGGTAAATGAGGTGCTGGAACTTTTAATCGAGAAGCCAAAGCTTTTGCGACGCCCGATTCTAGTGGATAACAAAAAGCTGGTGATCGGTTACAATCCGGGAGAACTGTTGAAATTATCAAAGAAGAAAACGGTTCATCAATCTGCATGATGAAAAACCGAAGATCCGCTGATTTATACGAATCAGCTTATCTTCGGTTTTTCACCTGTTCAGAAACTGGGCTAGCTGGATTCGAACCAACGATCACGGAGTCAAAGTCCATTGCCTTACCGCTTGGCTATAGCCCATTGAATGTAAACATAGTATGTGTAAAGGCAGATGCGTTATACATATAAAGCATAATTTTCAAAAACAGGAGGTAACTCATTAAGATGGCAGCTCTTGATCAGCACTTAACAGAGCACAAAGAAGATATCACGCAACAATGGCTGGAAGTTTGTACGTCAAAAGGCAGCTGGCTGTATTCGGCGAAAGATCAGCAAAAACTAGCACAAAAGTTAAAAGACCAACATGAATTATTGGTGACCATCGTAGCAAAATCCCTTGGAAAAGAAGACGTAACGGAGGAGCTCAATCGATGGTCTCTTCAATGCGCCAGAGACCGTGCCGTTCATGAAGTGACGGTAACAGAAAGTGTCGGCCAGTTTAACGCCTTCAGGTACATTATGTTTGAATGGATTCAAAAATTCAGCGAAGCTTCTTCTCAAGAAATCAGCATTCAGGATTTTTATGAATGGAGCCGGATCTTGAATCAAAACATTGATAGGATCATCGAAGTGTTTACGGAGGAATATCATCAGGTGACCATAATACAATTAAACGCGCAAAAAGAAATGATTAATGAATTGAGTGCGCCGATTATGCCGATTACTGAGGGAATAGGGATTCTTCCGCTTGTCGGTGAAATTGATACCTACAGAGCGAGGACGATTTTGGAGTCGGTGCTGGAGCAGTGCTCAGCGTTAAAGCTCTCGTATTTATTTTTAGATATTTCTGGCGTTCCTATCGTTGATACCATGGTGGCCTATCAAATTTTTAAAGTGATTGACAGCACCAAATTGCTCGGGATTGAGACGATTATTTCAGGAATCAGGCCGGAAATTGCCCAAACTGTCGTGAAGCTGGGTCTGGATTTTTCGAATGTGAAAACCGAACAAAGTCTTGCTAAAGCTCTGGCCAATAAAGGATTTAAAATAAAAGAGTGTTGATGCTTTTGCCATTCATTCTGAAAGTAGAAGCTGAACAGCCTTTCTCAGGCTATTCAGCTTTTTTTACTTCTATAAATAAAATGTGATGGCTGTCGATGTCTTTTACCTTAAAAGAGTAGCCGTCATATTCGATGACACTTTCAGGCTCAGCGTCTATGTTTTGTGTCAGAAACCAGCCGCCCAAGGTGTCTACTTCCGCGTCTGATAAATCTGTACCAAGCAGGCTGTTGACGTCGGTGATTAATAATTTTGCATTTAATAAATAGTGATCCTTTCCAAGTTCGCGTATATGAGGCACTTCATCCGCATCAAATTCATCACGGATTTCTCCTACAATTTCTTCGATAATATCCTCGACAGTGACCAAACCGGAAGTCCCGCCGTATTCATCTATTAGGATCGCCATATGAGTGCGTTCCTTTTGCATTTTCAGCAGTAGTTTATAAATAGGAATCGTCTCAATGACATGGATAACAGGCTGAACGAAAGGTTCAATTTGATGCTTTTTGAGTGAAAAATCTTTCGTCAGCATGGAAAACAACACTTCTTTCATATTGATCACGCCAATGACGTTATCTTTATCCTCTCTTACAACTGGATACCGCGTATATTTTGTTTGCTTGACTGTTTCCTGAAGATTTGAAATGGAGTCTTCATCTAGTGATAAACTGACCATTTCATTTCGCGGCACCATAATTTCCTTTGCCATTCGTTTATCAAAGGTGAAGATATTATTCATGTACTTTAATTCACTTTTTCTGATCTCACCGCTTTTATAGCTTTCAGCCAATAGGACCCGCAGCTCTTCTTCTGTATATGCCAGTTCATGCTCTGATGCCGGTTTCAGTCCGAACACTCCTGTAATCAATCGGGCAGAGTGGTTCAGCAGCCAAATGAATGGAAACATGATCTTATAAAACCAAATAAGCGGTTTAGCGAACAACAATGTAATGCTCTCTGCCTTTTGAATGGCGAAACTCTTTGGCGCCAGCTCCCCGATCACGACATTTAAATACGTAACCGCTAAAAACGCGATGACGAGTGAAAGTAGGTGTGTAAGCGATTCATTTAAGCCTGCTTTATGAAAAAGCGGCCGAAGCAGAGTTTGCACCGTCGGCTCTCCAAGCCATCCCAATCCTAAAGCTGCGACTGTGATGCCCAGCTGACAGGCTGATAAATATTCATCAAGGTGAGTGATGACATGCTTTGCCGCTTTAGCACCTTTCTTTCCTTTTGCGACAAGCTGATCAATTCTGGATCGCCGCACTTTTACAATTGAAAATTCTATGGCGACAAAAAATCCTGTTAACAAAATGAGAATAGCGACTGCTAGTAAATTGACAAATTCCAAAACAACTGCCTTCTCCAAGGAAGGCATGCACCTCCCTTTTCCGATGTCTTTCTCCATTCCATACCACCTGAAAATGCTCATAAAACATGTGTCAGAGCCGCACAATGGTTTAGTGACGCCGTTATTGGGCAATTAAAGTATAAAGAACAAAAGTTTGGAGGAGCTTGACATGAAGGCACATACGGGAAAAGATTGGTTTTGGTACCAAATGGGGCCTCAAGAAAGAAGTAAGGCAAGAGATCTAATCCATTTTTCTCACTGGCCTCAGTGTGAAAAGTGGTTTGAAAATAACCATCACGTTAATTTTTTGCGAGTAGATACAACTGAAACGGATAATGAAGCGGTATTTGGGTCGATTGTTTATGATCAGGGGCTTGGTGAAGAAAAAGACCATACTGTTTTTCACTTTTATATCACAAGGCAATATTTTTTCACAATCAACTTTGACTTTGCGATTTTGAGAGAGATTAAAGGAAAAGAAGTTGTCCGGCAAATGGAAAGAGCGGACAATGCGATAGAGGGGTTTTTAATTCTTCTCGGCGAACTAATGAATGCGTATTTAATCGGTGTCGATGAATTTGAAGTAAAGCTGAGAAAGTTGCGATGGCAAATTAAAGATGACAATAGCAAAAGCATTTTAAACCGTGTCCATCTCCTGCGCCATGAACTGATGATTTGGAAAAATTTAATATTAAGCGCCAAAAAAATTGAAATGGCATTGAAAGAAACCTTTTTACCTCAAGATGAAGGGAAAAAGGATTATCAGCGGACACATCAGAAAATTGACAGAGGATTTACATACATCAGCGAATTTGAAGGGGAGCTGAACAATCTGCTGCATTCAGAGGAAGTCATTACCTCACACAGGGGGAATGAAATTGTAAAAGCATTGACCATTTTCACGACGCTATTTACGCCGATTACAGCTCTGGGCGCCTTATGGGGAATGAACTTTTCAGTAATGCCGGAGCTGAATTGGAAATATGGCTACCTCTTTTCTCTCTTATTGATTGTCACATCTACGGTTCTGATCTACCTATATTTGAGGAAAAAAGGCTGGACGGGAGATATGCTGCAGGAGCGGAAGAAGAAAAGGAAATCTCGAAAAAGGCGGACCTTATAAGATGTTTCATATTTTGTGCAGCGGATAAAGAATAAATAGAACACGGTAAAGGAGGAATGAACATGAAAATAAGAGACATTATGACGAAGAATGTAGAATGCTGTGAGCCAGACGCTTCAATCACGGAACTAGCGAAAAAGATGAGAGACTCCAATGTCGGTTCTATTCCAATCTGTGAAAATGGCACGCTTCAGGGGATTGTATCTGATCGGGATATTGTGACGAGATGCTTAGCTGAAAATCAGATGGATGCAAAAGCAAGTGATATCATGAGCACTGACATCGTATCGGGCCACCCTGATATGTCTGCTGAAGAAGCGGGGCAGCTTATGGCTAAGCATCAAATCCGCCGTTTACCGATCCTTGAAAATGGGCACATTACCGGTATCGTTGCCTTAGGCGATCTTTCTGTTGAGAAAGATACTGATCAAAAAGCCGGAGAAGCATTAAGTGAAATTTCTAAAACAGCATAATGAAAATGGAATGAAGCAGGCATGGTGACCATGTCTGCTTTTTTATATTGGGAAAATAATAATGAAAGGGGTACATTCCAGCTGAAAGTCTTTTTTTTTGCCAGCAGGAATTGATTTTTCAGTATATAACGCCTTCACAAAATCACGTTTTTCCTGTTTGATTACCGCCTCTTCTTTTTCTACAATACGCATGGAAAGGAGAGGGAATCAAATTGGATTCAATAGAAAAGATAAGCAAAAACTTGATTGAAGAGGCATATCTAACAAAGGCTTCTGATATTCACATCGTGCCGAGGGAGCGAGACGCTATCATTCATTTTCGGGTCGATCATGCCTTGCTGAAAAAAAGGAACATGAAAAAAGAAGAGTGCGTAAGACTGATTTCACATTTTAAATTTCTTTCTACGATGGACATAGGGGAAAGGCGAAAGCCACAAAACGGTTCACTTACGTTAAAGCTGAAAGAGGGAAATGTTCATTTAAGAATGTCAACGCTTCCCACAATTAATGAAGAAAGCCTCGTGATCAGAGTGATGCCTCAATACAATATCCCTTCGATTGATAAACTGTCGTTATTTCCAAAGACAGGAGCCACATTACTCTCATTTTTAAAACATTCCCATGGCATGCTCATTTTTACTGGGCCGACTGGTTCAGGGAAGACTACCACATTATACTCTCTCGTTCAATACGCAAAAAAACACTTTAATCGAAATATTGTTACATTAGAGGACCCTGTTGAAACTAGGGACGAAGACGTTCTTCAGGTTCAGGTGAATGAAAAAGCCGGTGTAACTTATTCCGCAGGTCTGAAGGCAATTTTGCGCCATGACCCCGATATGATTATTTTAGGTGAGATCAGGGATGCGGAAACAGCTGAAATTGCGGTGCGGGCAGCGATGACGGGACATCTGGTGCTGACCAGTCTTCATACGAGAGATGCAAAGGGCGCAATTTACAGGCTGCTTGAATTCGGTATCAATATGAATGAAATTGAACAGACCGTCATTGCAATAGCGGCTCAGCGCTTGGTTGATTTGGCTTGTCCATTTTGTGAAAACGGATGTTCATCAGTGTATTGCCGTCAGTCACGAAATACCAGAAGAGCTAGCGTTTATGAGCTTCTTTATGGGAAAAACCTTCAGCAATGTATACAGGAGGCAAAAGGAAATCATGCAAATTACCAATATCAAACGCTTCGTCAAATTATCAGAAAAGGAATTGCGCTCGGCTATTTAACGACAAACAACTATGACCGGTGGGTTTATCATGAAAAAGATTAGAAAAACCTGGCCGTTAAAGGATCAGGCCCGGTTATTAAAGCGGCTCGGAGAAATGACGGCAAGCGGATATACACTTCTGGATGGATTGCGCCTGATGGAACTTCAGATGAATAAGAGGCAGACGGCTGACTTGACTGACACGGTCACTTGTTTGAGGGAAGGAGCTCCGTTTTATCAAGTATTAAAGCGTTTGTCATTTCATAAGGAAGCTGTAGGTATTTGTTATTTTGCTGAAACACATGGTGAACTGCCTGCTTCCATGATCCAGAGCGGAGAGCTGCTTGAACGAAAAATTGCACAGGCAGATCAGCTGAAAAGGGTGCTGCGCTATCCGCTTTTCCTCATCTTCACCGTTGCTGTCATGTTTTATATGTTACAGTCCATCATCATTCCTCAATTTTCCGGTATCTATCAATCGATGAATATGGAAACCTCACGTTCAACCGATATGCTTTTTGCTTTTTTTCAGCATATTGATCTTGTGATCATTTTGCTGATTCTTTTTTCAGCTGGTATCGGGATTTATTATTGGTTTGTGTTTAAGAAAAAATCACCTGCTCGGAAAATGCTTATTTGTGTCAGGATTCCTTTTGTCGGAAAGCTTGTCAGACTGTTTAACAGCTACTTTTTTTCTTTGCAGCTAAGCAGCCTTTTAAACTCAGGCCTCTCCATTTATGACAGTCTTCATGCATTTAAACATCAAACGTTTCTCCCTTTCTACCGCTACGAGGCAGAACACGTGATTGAACGGCTAAAAGCCGGTGAATCAATTGAAACGGCTATTTGTGGGAGCCCTTTTTTTGAAACTGATTTTTCAAAAGTCATATCCCATGGCCAGCTGAGCGGCCGTCTAGATCGTGAGCTTTTCACATACAGCCAGTTCATATTGCAGCGGCTGGAACATAAAGCGCAAAAATGGACAGGCATCCTTCAGCCGATGATTTATGGATTTGTTGCTGCAATGATCTTACTTGTGTATTTATCTATGCTTTTGCCTATGTATCAGATGATGAATCAGATGTGAAAGGAAGAGGCTGATGAATGAAAAAGGATTTACACTTGTTGAAATGTTGATCGTGCTCTTCATTATTTCGATATTGCTTTTAATTACAATACCGAACGTGACAAAACATAATCAAACCATTCAAAAAAAGGGCTGTGAAGGCTTACAAAACATGGTTAAAGCACAAATGACTGCTTTTGAGCTTGATCATGAAGGACAAACTCCGAGCCTTGCCGATTTGCAGTCAGAGGGCTATGTGAAAAAGGATGCTGTCTGTCCAAATGGGAAGCGCATTATCATCACTGGCGGAGAAGTTAAGGTTGAACATTAAATTAAACGAGGAGGAGGGGTTTACCCTTTTAGAAAGTTTGCTTGTGTTAAGCATTACCTCTATCCTCCTAATTGCCGTCTTCACCACACTTCCTCCTGCTTATGACAATACAGCTGTCCGACAGGCAGCATGGCAGCTGAAAAATGATATGATGCTCGCACAGCAGACTGCGATTTCCAGTCAACAAAGAACAAAAATTCTCTTTCACAAAAAAGAATATCAATTAGTCATGGGTGATACGGTAATTAAACGTCCTTATGCAATGGGACTTTCTATAAAACCGCTGACATTAAAAGACCGTTTGGAATTTAATGAGAAAGGGCACCCGAATGCAGGTGGGAAAATACAAGTAAAAGGCTATGCGACTTATGATATAACAGTTTATTTAGGGAGCGGGAGAGTCAATGTGGATAGGAAGTAAAGGTTTTTCTACAATAGAAACAATGTCTGCGCTAAGCCTATGGCTGTTTGTGCTGCTGACAGTTGTTCCCTTGTGGGACAAGCTGATAGCTGATGAAAATATGGCGGAATCACGAGAAATCGGTTATCAGATGATGAATGAGAGCATTAGCAAATATGTCATGACTGGTGAAGGAGCCGCGTCAAAAACGATGACAAAGAACAACCAGACCTATGCTATGACGTGGGAGGAGGAGGGCGAATATCAAAACGTATGTATCTCAGCGGCAGCTTATAAAGAAAAATCATTTTGCCTCAGCATTCTGCAGACAGAATGGCTACACGCTTCTTAACGTATTATTTTCTCTCTCTGTCTTTTTGCTCATATCAGGATCGTTAGCGACGATTTTCCATCTGTTTTTATCTCGACAGCAGGAGCATGGCGGTTTCACACAGCAAGAATGGATGATTTCGATAGAACAGATGATGAATGAATGCAAGGAGTCACAGGCAGTTAAGACAGCCGAGCATGGGAGCGTTTTAATTTGCACCAACCTTTCCGGGCAAGACATCCGTTTTGAAGTTTATCATTCTATGGTAAGAAAAAGAGTGGATGGCAAAGGGCATGTTCCCATTTTAGATCATATTACAGCTATGAAAGCTGATATTGAAAATGGTGTTGTTTTGCTGAAAATTGAGAGTGAGAAAAAAGTGTATCAAACTTCTTTTCCGGTTTATTCGTATTTAGGAGGAGGGTGAATGTACCATACGAGGGGGTTTATTTATCCAGCAGTTCTTTTTGTGTCAGCGCTTGTGCTGTTAATCGTGAACTTTACTGCTGCTCAATATATTTCACGCTGCATGTTTGAGAAGGAAACGAAAGAGTTATATACAGGAGAGAATTTGCTTCAGAATGGTGCGCTTCTTTCAATTCGGCATGTCCTTGAGCAACAGAAAGGGCAGAAGGGTACGCAGCAATTTCCATATGGACAGGTTTTTTATTATATTCACGATACATCAATAAAAGAGCAAAAAGAAATCAACTTAAAAGTGTTGACGGAGTCGGGAACAGAAAGAACTGCACTGATCGTGTTTGATCAAAAACAGAAAAAAATGCTGAGCTGGACAGAATAAAGCAGTGGAAAGGGTATAAAAAAAGTCATATGAGATAACACTTCATAATAATTGAATGATGAGGTGATCACGTGAAAACGAATGATTATGTGAAATATATGACGCAGCAATTTGTCAAATATATAGATACTCCGAGAGATGAGCGAAAAGAACGAAAAGAGGTGCGGAAAGAAACAAAAACGCCTGCTTCCCAGCAGTGGTTCGGTATTTTACCCTATGGCTTCCGTCTTTGGCTCAAGCGGAAAAAATAACTGCAAATTAACGAATAAGGTCCTTCAAAAATGGAGGACCTTATTGATATTCTTCTAAAATGGCAATTTTATTGACCTTTTGGCTATAAGGATCAAATGAAATCGTCACAAAAACACCGAATTCTTTTGACCCTTCCCTCAAAGTTAAATGGTATTGCTTCACTGCTTCATCTTTTCTTTTGCGGTCCCATACTTTTTGTTTGAACAGTACCTGTGCGAGCGGGTACCTTTTTTTTGCTTCTTTTACAGCGATTTCTTCCCATTTGGACATGTGGCGGGCGGTTACGAGCGGTGCGTCTTCTGCGTGAGCGGCAGCGGTGCCGAAGACGAGAAGAGATAGACAAATCACACATTGTTTGATCATCATGCTGTCACCCTTTCTTTGTTTATTATTACCAAATTAGAGCGGAATATGCATTTAATTTCTCACATAACAATCCCAAAAATTTCTAAAAAATTGAAAACGTGAGCAATATGGAGCGAGACTTTGTAATATGGCGAAATCATTCTTTTAAACGAACAAAATGGTCGAATTTGATGTTTTTAAATCTATAAATCGTTGATTATACTCTATTTGTGTAGTTCTTTAAAGAGAACGATTGTCATATCAAGTTACAGTGTTTTACAGGAGGTAAGATATGTTTCGATTGTTTCGCAATCAGCAAAAGGCGAAGACAAAACTGAAAGTGCTGCTTATCTTTCAGCTTTCAGTCATTTTCAGTCTGACTGCCGCAATATGCTTACAATTTTCCGATGATACAAGCGCTGCTTTTCATGATATTGAAACGTTGGATGTCTCACTTCAAACGTGTAAAGACTTTCAGCATACAGATCAAAACTGCCAATATGATAAACGCTGGGATCAAAGTGATTTGCACATATCAGATCAAACAAATACGAAAGGGACTGTATGCTCACCTATTACCTTATTTGCTGAGCTCAAAAATACAGGTGAGAAACTTAAGAAATCAAAGTGGAAGTGGGAGCTTCGTAAGCTGGAAAATGCCCGCAAACCGTTAAAGAATGGGTATGTGATCGAAAAAGGGTTTGTCTCCAATCAAATTGGCGATTCACTTTATAAAATTGAGACGAAGAAAAAAATGAAACCCGGCATTTATGCATTTAAAGTATATAAACCGGCCGGCTACCCGGCAGACGGCAGTACATTTGAGTGGTCGGAGCCTATGACGCTTGCAAAATGCGATGAAAAACCGACAGTTCCTAAAAAAGAAACGAAGTCGCACGTCAACAAGGAAACAACACAAAAGGATATACAGAAAAAAACAATAAAAGAAGAAACATCTCAAGAAGCTGTAATAAAAGAAAATGAAACTCAAACAGATCAGAAGGAAAGCGGGGAAGAGGATGAAAAAAGCAATGAAGCTGATCAGTAATATTCTATATGTGATCATCTTTACTCTTATTATAGTGCTGACACTTGTCGTGATTTCAACACGTTCATCCGGGGGAGAGCCGGCAGTGTTTGGGTACACGCTGAAATCAGTTCTGTCAGGTTCGATGGAGCCGGAGTTCAATACAGGTTCCTTAATATTGGTCAAAGAAATCACTGATGTGAAAGAGCTCCAAAAAGGTGATGTTATTACATTTATGCAGGATGCAAATACGGCGGTCACCCACAGAATTGTTGGCATAACTAAGCAAGGAGACCATTTGTTATTTAAAACAAAAGGTGATAATAATGCTGCAGCCGATTCAGCGCCTGTATCCGACGAAAATGTTCGCGCGCAATACACAGGTTTTCAGCTTCCATATGCCGGCTATATGCTTCATTTTGCCAGCCAGCCGATTGGAACGGCAATTTTATTAATTGTTCCCGGCGTGATGCTGCTAGTGTACGCTTTTGTGACGATCACCAGCGCCATTAGAGAAATTGAAAGAAAGACAAAAGCCTTGGAAACAGATACAAAGGACAGCACCATGTCCACTTAACCTCAGTTGTAAACCTGGCAACAGGTTTCGATATAAAAATATTCAATAAAAGGGGAGTTAGCCATGGGTATGAAAAAGAAATTGAGTTTAGGAGTTGCTTCTGCGGCATTAGGATTAGCTTTAGTTGGAGGAGGAACATGGGCAGCATTTAACGATATTAAATCAAAGGATGCTACTTTTGCATCAGGTACGCTTGATTTATCTGCTAAAGAGAATTCAGCGAGTGTGAACTTATCAAATCTAAAGCCGGGAGATAAGCTGACAAAGGATTTCCAATTTGAAAATAACGGCTCACTTGCGATCAAAGAAGTTTTAATGGCGCTTAATTATGGAGATTTTAAAGCAAACGGCGGCAGCAATACATCTCCGGAAGATTTTCTCAGCCAGTTTGAAGTGACATTATTGACAGTTGGAAAAGAGGGCGGCAATGGTTACCCGAAAAACATTATTTTAGATGATGCGAACCTTAAAGACTTGTATTTGATGTCTGCTAAAAATGATGCAGCGGCTGCTGAAAAAATTAAAAAACAAATTGACCCTAAATTCTTACATGCAAGCGGTAAAGTCAATGTAGCAACAATTGACGGTAAAACCGCTCCTGAATATGATGGTGTTCCAAAAACACCAACTGATTTCGATCAGGTTCAAATGGAGATCCAATTCAAAGATGATAAAACAAAAGATGAAAACGGGCTTATGGTTCAAAATAAATACCAAGGCAACTCCATTAAGCTTCAATTCTCGTTCGAAGCTACACAGTGGAACGGCCTGACAATCAAAAAGGACCATACTGATAAAGATGGTTACGTGAAAGAAAATGAAAAAGCGCACAGCGAGGATAAAAATTAAAAACAGCAATAAAAAGAGGCGGCCCAGTATATTGTATACTGGGCCGTCTCGATGTTTATTGACAAAAGAGGAGTTAGTGCCTCTGCTCAGGCACTACTCCTCTTTTTGGGATTTTCTCCATTTTTGATAATCTAAAAATTCACGAAATTGTTTTTTCGATACCCCGGATGTCATTGCATCGCGAACCAATTTCTCCCATTCACTATCTAATTGACCATCGTATTCGGTTTCATGTTTCTCATCGAGCAAAGTATGAACCGAGACGTCCAGAACAGCGGAGACTTTTTCGAGAAATTGAATGGAGGGGTTCGTTTGTAGATTTCGTTCTATTGAGCTTAAATAAGACTTCGCTACCCCAGCTTTTTCAGCTAGTTCTGATAGTGAGTAGCCTTTTTCTTTACGGTATTGTTTAATACGCTGGCCAATCAATGTCATCACCTTCCTTGTGATATTATAGCACATTCAGAAAGGATTTACGGTATGACTTCTGGCTGCCGGACCAGGATGAGCAGACTTTTTGTTTAAAAGTAAATATTTTCGTATTTCTTCCGGGCTGATATTTGCCTCTTTGGCTTCCACCATTAATTCAACCCATTCTTGATCCAATTCAAAGTGCTCTTGTTTTGCATTTTTCATGCAGTTTCTCCTCCTAAAATACTTGTTTATGTATTTCAGCCAGTCCGGCCATGACTCATTGTATGCTTCATTTGTCTCTGGAAGTCATTTGCCATTACAATTACCAGAATTTTTTTCCAATATACTTTTATTATAATCGCATTTTCTTAAAAAAAACGAGAACGGTGTCGAATGGTAAAAAAGTTAGCTTGAAATATTATTTTGCAGATAAAACAATCCGCCATTTTCAATTTCAACTGAAATCTTTGGTTGATACAACGTTTTCAGCGCCTGTTTTTCTAGATGGTATTCTTCTGGTTTTTCTTCTATATGCTCGTAAAACTTATCAAGCAATGTCATATCATTTCTCCACCTGTCAACCGCCTGTTCCGCCCAGTCGGACGGCTCCTGCATAGCGGATTTGGAAATATAGTTTTCCATACGTTTAAGCCCGCTTTCTGGTTTGATCATAGGTGAAATAGTGAAGCAATAGTCACATATTTGAGACGTCAGTGAAAGCTGGGTCAGCTTGCTTTGAAAATCTTCAATAATCGTTCCAGAGACTAGGTGAAGACCTAGTGACAATAGCTTATCCTTTTTCATGTCGGACTGGTATGAAATCGTGACATTTATACCAAGCCAAGGCTGAAGTGGGACTTTGGCTCCGGCTGATTCAATTTTCTCATACATTCTGGTAAATCTCCCATTTTGTTTAACAGCTTTAAATATTTGAAAAAGGCGCGGGGCCCCAAAATATATAAATTCGCCATCTAGGTCTTTTGGCGCATTTTCTTTATCTGTAATAAAGGTGATTTTCATTGGATTCGGATCACCGCCTGTCTTCTCACGCCAATGCCAATAGAAAGGGCGGTTCATGATCTGTTTGTCCATTTCAACTGTAAGCTGTACTGTCATATAGCCTAAGCCTTGATCGACGATTTGGCAGCTGTTTGCTTGAAAAAAACGCAGCAGAAAATCGTGAACCTCTCGCTGTCTCACTACTAAAACCTCCTTACAGGCTAAGATCCTCTTTTTTCAGCAGGCTGCTGTTTTTTATAAGACAAAAATGAGGTTAAGTTATCCATTTTTATTTTCATTTCTTCTTCTGTTGCTGAGTGATACAAAATGTCATGAAGGTGTTCTTCAAAATTGTTCACTTGAATTTTCGTTAAAATATCATCAAGTTCGCCAACCACTTTTTCAAACAAATGAATTTTTTCATATAAAAGCTTTAGAATATGCTCTTCCACCGTATGTTTTGTTGCCATGTTATAAATGTGCACGTCACGCTCCTGCCCGAGCCTGTGAATTCTTCCGATTCTTTGCTCAAGTCGCATCGGGTTCCATGGCAAGTCATAGTTGATCATGTGATTGCAAAATTGAAGGTTAATCCCCTCACCGCCCGCTTCAGTTGCAATAAGGACTTGAATCTTTCCGCGGAAAAGGTCCTTCATCCAGTCTTTTTTCCCGCGTTTAAATCCGCCTCTAAACGGCACAGAACTGATCCCGTTTTGTTGAAGAAACCACTGCAAATAAATCTGGGTTGCCCGGTATTCTGTAAAAATGATGACCTTATCGTCAATCTTTTTGATTAAATCAACGACTTGAAGCGCTTTAGAATTTTGTGTCACTTGATTGATGCGCTCTATTAAAACTGAAATCGTATGCTCATCAATGGCAGGTGCTTGTTTCTCTTTTTGATCAAGCATTTTTTTCAGCGTCATATATACCGCTTCTCTGCTCGAACAGCATTCTCTTTGCAAGGTCATAATTGAGAACATGCTGGCCGGCTTATTGATACTTTCCTTCAAGCGGGAAATTTCATCATAAAGGGCCTGCTCTGAAGGAGAAAATTCAATCGGTACTGTTTCAACATGGCGCTGTTTCCAATTCAGCCCGGTATCATGCCGCCTATTGCGAATCATGACTTTATTCACAAGATCTTTTAAATGTTCATGCGCTTCTAAACTGGTTTTCTTGTTGGCGAACTCCTCCTGAAAGTGATTCTGGCTGCCTAAATGCCCCGGTTTTAGTAAGGACACCAAATTGAAAATCTCTTCGATACGGTTCTGAATTGGCGTCGCGGTAAGAAGCAGGCAATATTTTTTTACGAGATTCCGGACAAATTCATAGTTCTTCGTTTTGCTATTTTTCAGTTTGTGTGCCTCATCAATAATGACAAGGTCATATGGGATTGACAGAACGATTTCGCGATGGGGCGAGCGTTTCGCGGTGTCAATTGATGAGACGACAATATCGCATTGTTCCCACACATAGCTTTTCTTTTGTTCAACAGCCGGAATCAAAAATTTTTCCTGAAGCTCTTTGACCCACTGTGACACAAGGGAAGCGGGCACAAGGATCAAAATTTTTTTTGCTAACCCGCGAATCATATATTCTTTTAAAATTAAACCGGCTTCAACCGTTTTCCCGAGACCGACCTCATCTGCTAAAATCGCTTTCCCGTTCATTTTTTCAACCACTTTTTGCGCCACCTCAAGCTGGTGTGGGAGCGGCGTAAAGGAAGGCAGGTATAAAGGAGCACGTAAGCCTTCAAACTCTGGAATTGCTAATGTTTTCTGGATTTCTGCAGAGAGTTTGTATAGTTCCCAGTTTGCCCAAGGGCCATCGTTTTTCAGCCTTTCAGCAAATTCTTCAGGCCATTTTGCATCGTAGATCATTTCTGCATTCATTGCTTTGAAACCGCCTTTCTTATTCTTCGATTCTTAAGATGAACAATATAAGAAAAATCTGCCCAAATTGCTGTTGCCCAGCATATAGTGATGATGGTAGGATATGAGTATGTATTTGGATGTAAGATATTGCTATAGTATGTCCACAACAGCATAAAAATATGAGCGAATGACAGCAAGGGGAGAGACCTGACCGAAAACCTCGGGATACAGGCGCCGAAGGAGCAAACTGCGGAGTGAATCTCTCAGGCAAAAGAACTCTTGCTCGACGCAACTCTGGAGAGTGTTTGCGCGGATGCGCAAACCACCAAAGGGGACGTCTTTGCGTATGCAAAGTAAACTTTCAGGTGCCAGGACAGAGAACCTTCATTTTACATGAGGTGTTTCTCTGTCCTTTTTTGTATGTTTTTTAGCTGCGCCGTTGAAAAAGGGGAGGAATTAGATGCTGAAAAGAACGCCGTTATTTGACCTGTATAAGGAATATGGAGGAAAAACGATTGATTTCGGTGGCTGGGAGCTGCCTGTCCAATTTTCTTCTATAAAAAAAGAACACGAGGCTGTCCGAACTGCAGCTGGTTTGTTTGATGTATCCCATATGGGAGAAATCGAAGTATCAGGAAACGACAGTCTGTCTTTTTTGCAAAGGCTGATGACAAATGATGTTTCCGCGTTAACACCGGGACGTGCTCAATATACGGCGATGTGTTATCCGGATGGCGGAACCGTCGATGATTTGCTTATCTATCAAAAAGGAGAAAACCGCTATCTGCTTGTCATTAATGCTTCTAATATAGATAAAGACTTGGCTTGGATGAAAGAACATGCAGCAGGTGATGTGCAGATTGACAATCAGTCAGATCAAATCGCGCTCTTGGCTGTACAGGGGCCGAAAGCAGAAGCAATCTTAAAAAATCTGACAGCTGCAGATGTGTCTGCCTTAAAGCCGTTTGCGTTTATGGATGAAGCCGATATCAGCGGCTGCAAAGCGCTTATTTCCCGAACTGGCTATACGGGTGAAGACGGGTATGAAATTTACTGCCGCAGTGATGATGCTGTTCATATTTGGAAAAAAATCATTGATGCAGGGGATGCATATGGACTGATTCCATGTGGTCTCGGAGCACGTGATACGCTTCGATTTGAAGCGAAGCTCCCGCTGTATGGTCAGGAGCTGACCCGGGATATTACACCGATTGAAGCAGGTATAGGCTTTGCCGTAAAGCACAAAAAGGAGTCTGACTTTTTCGGGAAATCAGTATTGAGTGAACAAAAAGAAAACGGAGCGAAGCGTAAACTTGTCGGTCTCGAAATGATTGACAAAGGGATACCGCGGCACGGATATGAAGTTTTTCATAATGGCAAATCCGTAGGAAAGGTGACAACCGGCACGCAGTCACCCACATTAGGGAAAAACGTCGGCCTTGCCTTAATTGCTTCGGAAGCGAGTAATATCGGGACTGTTGTAGATGTAGAGATTCGCAAAAAATTAGTGAAAGCAAAGGTTGTCAAAACACCATTTTATAAACGCTAATATTTTTCTTGGAGAGAGGAGTCAACACATGAAGCACCGTTATTTGCCCGCAACAGAAAAGGATAAACAGGAAATGCTTGCCGCGATCGGCGTAAGCAGCGTCGATGATTTATTTGCTGATATACCGGAGAACGTCAAATATAAAAAAGAGTATCAAATCAAAAAAGCGAAATCAGAAACGGAATTAACAAGAGAACTGACAAAGCTGGCCTCTAAAAATCGTGATACCGTACAATACGCTTCTTTCTTGGGAGCGGGTGTATATGACCACTATCAGCCTGTCATTGTGGATCATGTCATTTCGCGCTCTGAGTTTTATACCGCATATACGCCTTATCAGCCAGAGATTTCACAAGGAGAGCTTCAGGCGATTTTTGAATTCCAAACGATGATCTGTGAGCTGACAGGAATGGATATCGCCAACTCCTCTATGTATGATGGCGGAACAGCTTTGGCAGAAGCAGCAATGCTTGCATCAGGCCACACGAAAAAGAAAAAAATCGTTGTATCAAAAACCGTGCATCCTGAATCGAGGGAAGTGCTGAAAACGTACGCGAAAGGTCAGTATATCGAAGTTGTTGAAGTACCTGCTGCAGATGGCGTTACAGATCTTGATGCTTTGCGCCAAACCGTTTGCGAGGACACAGCCGCAGTGATCGTTCAATACCCGAATTTTTTTGGCCGGATCGAGCCGTTAAAGGATATTGAGCCTATTGCTCATCAAGGGAAATCCATGTTTATTGTATCAGCCAACCCGCTTGCGCTGGGCCTCCTCACGCCACCTGGCAAGTTTCACTCTGATATCGTCGTCGGTGATGCGCAGCCTTTCGGCATTCCTTCAGCATACGGCGGCCCGCACTGCGGCTTTTTTGCCGTTACGAAAAAATTGATGAGAAAGGTGCCGGGCCGCCTCGTCGGGCAAACGGAAGACGAAAACGGGAAAAGAGGCTTTGTGCTTACATTGCAAGCCAGGGAGCAGCATATTCGCCGGGATAAAGCAACATCAAATATTTGCTCGAACCAAGCGTTAAATGCGCTGGCGGCATCAGTGGCCATGACTGCTCTCGGAAAAAACGGTGTAAAAGAAATAGCCCGCCAAAATCTCTTAAAAGCCAACTATGCAAAGCAAGAAGCAAAAAAAGCAGGCCTTACCGTTATGTTTGACGGGCCGATGTTTAATGAATTTGTCATCAAACTGAAGGAACCAGTGAGAGCTGTGAACCAGCGTTTGCTGGCAAAAGGAATGATTGGCGGATATGATCTGGGGCTGACGTACCCGGAGCTAAACTGTCATATGCTGGTTGCTGTAACGGAGCTGAGAACAAAAGAAGAAATTGACGCACTTATTCAGGAATTGGGGGATCGCCATGAGTAATCAGGATCAGGCACTTATTTTTGAGCTTTCCAGAGAAGGCCGTATCGGCTACAGTCTGCCGGAGCTCGATGTACCGGAAATCGAATTGGAGGGCCTCTTGTCAGACACCTATATTCGGGACGAAGACGCAGCGCTGCCGGAGGTTTCAGAGCTGGATATCATGCGCCATTATACGGCGCTCTCCAAACGCAATCACGGGGTGGATTCCGGCTTTTACCCGCTCGGTTCTTGCACGATGAAATATAATCCGAAAATCAATGAGAAAATCGCGCGTATTCCCGGTTTTGCTGCGATTCACCCCCTTCAGGATGAAAGCACGGTACAAGGCGCGTTAGAGCTTTTATATGATTTAAGCAAGCACCTTGAAGAAATAACGGGAATGGATGAAGTAACGCTTCAGCCTGCTGCCGGAGCGCACGGTGAATGGACGGGGCTGATGATGATCCGCGCCTATCATGAAGCGCGCGGGGATTTCAAGCGGACGAAGGTCATTGTCCCTGATTCCGCGCACGGGACGAATCCTGCATCAGCGACAGTAGCAGGCTTTGAAACCGTTACGGTGAAATCGAATGAAAATGGGCTTGTTGATTTAGAGGATTTAAAAAGAGCAGTGAATGAAGAAACTGCAGCTCTTATGCTGACGAATCCGAACACGCTCGGCTTGTTTGAGGAACAGATTACAGAGATGGCGGAGATTGTTCACGAAGCGGGAGGGAAATTGTACTATGACGGCGCTAATTTAAATGCCGTTTTAAGCAAAGCGAGACCTGGGGATATGGGATTTGACGTGGTGCACCTCAACCTGCATAAAACATTCACAGGCCCTCATGGCGGCGGAGGCCCCGGCTCAGGCCCTGTCGGCGTAAAACAAGATCTGATTCCGTATTTGCCAAAACCCGTTTTAGTCAAAAAAGAAGGGCGCTTTACGTTTGATTATGACCGCCCTCATGCGATCGGCCGCGTGAAGCCGTATTACGGCAACTTTGGCATTAATGTCAGAGCGTATACGTACATCCGTTCCATGGGGCCTGACGGGTTACAAGCTGTTACTGAGAACGCAGTGTTAAACGCCAACTATATGATGAGAAAGCTCGCGCCTTATTACGATCTTCCGTTTGACCGCCATTGCAAGCATGAATTTGTATTGTCAGGGAAGCGGCAGAAAAATCTGGGAGTGCGTACGCTTGATATTGCAAAACGGCTGCTTGATTTCGGCTATCATCCGCCGACAATTTATTTTCCGCTTAATGTTGAAGAATGCATCATGATTGAGCCGACAGAGACAGAATCAAAGGAAACACTGGATGCGTTTATTGATGCTATGATTCAAATCGCAAAAGAAGCGGAGGAGAATCCGGAGCTTGTTCAGGAGGCGCCGCATACAACGATTGTAAAACGAATGGATGAAACAAAAGCGGCGAGACACCCGGTGCTCAGATACGAGGTGGAAGAGAAATAAATAAAAACAGCTGTCTGCCAGACAGCTGTTTTGCTTTATTTCTTCGCTTTAATCTTTCCGCCCCATTTTTTAAAGCCGCCTTTTAGGTTATAAATCTCAGTGCAGCCGTTTTTGCGCAGGGTTTGTGCCGCGCGTCCGCTGCGGACACTGTTTTGGCAGTATAGGTAAACAGGCTTGTCCGGACGGATTTCATTTTTTCTCTGTTTCAGCTGGGACAGCGGGATGTTGCGGGCGCCTAAAATATGTCCGCCCTCAAACTCATTCGGTTCACGAACGTCAATAAGCTGCGCTTTGCGGTAACCCGCGCGGAATTCTTCTTCGGTAAGTGTTTTCATAATACGCTGCTGATAAACATATGAAGCAATCATATAGACAATAAATGCAGCAAAAATAATCAAAACGATCATATTAGACAATGTGATTCTACTCCTTTAGCATATAAAATCAAAACCCTGCTTCATAAAACAAGGTCATAGAGCCGTTTTCGACAAATACTATTATAGTAAAGCACAGCGTGATTGTCATCTATAATGGAACTAAAATATTTTTCATTTTCCCGGCAGTTTGATAAACTGATTCTATTAAAACGGTAAGGAAGGTCTTAAAATGCAAAAAGAAACTTGGCGGTTTATAGACTCAGGCAATGCAAGTCCTGCATTCAATATGGCGCTTGATGAAGCGCTTTTATATTGGCACAGCGAGAAGAAAATTCCCCCGGTTATCCGTTTTTATGGCTGGAATCCGGCGACGCTTTCTGTAGGGTATTTTCAAAATATTAAAAAGGAAATCAATTTTGAAGCAGTACATAAGTATAATCTCGGATTCGTCAGACGCCCGACCGGAGGGAGAGGCGTTCTGCACGATCAGGAATTGACATACAGCGTGATTGTTTCGGAAGAGCACCCCGAAATGCCGGCGACTGTTACTGAGGCATACCGGGTTATTTCAGAAGGCATACTTCAAGGCTTTAGAAATCTCGGTCTGGACGCCTACTTTGCCATCCCGAGAACCGAAAAAGAAAAAGAAAGCTTAAAAAATCCGCGGTCATCCGTTTGTTTTGACGCGCCCTCGTGGTATGAGCTAGTGGTTGAGGGTCGCAAGGTGGCGGGAAGCGCACAAACGAGACAAAAAGGCGTGATTCTTCAGCATGGCTCCATTCTTCTTGATTTAGATGAGGACAAGCTGTTCGATCTGTTCTTATATCCAAGTGAAAGAGTAAGAGAGCGGATGCAGCGCAATTTCAAAAATAAAGCGGTTGCCATTAATGAACTCACCGAAAAACGGGTGACGATGGATGAGGCTCGTAAAGCCTTTAAAGAAGGATTTGAAACAGGTCTTAACATTCATCTGGAGCCGTACGAACTTTCTCAGGAAGAGCTTGATTTCGTTCATCACTTGGCTGAAACAAAGTATGCTTCAGATGAATGGAATTATAAGCGGTAAACAGGGCTTTTGACCCGCGGAGCATCCTTGTTTTTTCAAGTTCATTAGTGTAAACTTGTAATGGTTTATAAAGTTAAGGTGCTTTTTGGGAGGGTTTCGATGACAACACCAAGTATGGAAGATTATATTGAACAGATTTATATGCTGATTGAAGAAAAAGGATATGCACGAGTTTCCGATATCGCGGAAGCATTGGCAGTCCATCCCTCCTCTGTAACAAAAATGGTTCAAAAACTAGATAAAGACGAATATTTAATTTATGAAAAATATCGCGGTCTCGTGTTAACGTCTAAAGGGAAAAAAATAGGCAAACGGCTGGTTTACAGACATGAATTGCTTGAGCAGTTTTTAAGAATCATTGGTGTTGATGAAGAGAAAATATATAACGATGTCGAAGGAATCGAACATCATTTAAGCTGGAACAGCATTGATCGCATCGGGGATCTTGTTCAATATTTTGAAGAAGATGATACCCGTAAAAAAGATCTGAAATCAATCCAAAAGAAAACAGAACATCATAATCAGTAAAAAGGCGGTCTCAAAGGAGGCCGTCTTTTTTGATGCGGTGGCGCCGCCCGTCATTCGTTGGTCTATTTCTTCGCGTGTTTTCTTAAAATGGTAATAAACGATCAGATGGAGGGGGAGGGAATGAGATGTATATTGACGGTGTGTTTTCCGGCGGAGGAGTAAAAGGCATTGCGCTTGCAGGTGCTTATGAAGCGCTTGAGGAAAAAGGCTTCCGTTTTAAAAGGGTTGCGGGAACAAGCGCGGGCGCCATTATTGCCGCTTTCATTGCGTCAGGTTACACCAGTAAGGAAATCCACGCTTTAATTGAAGAAGTGGACGGAGAGAAATTGCTGGATCAGAGGTACTCTTTTCTCCCCTTAAAAATGCTCCAGTGGGTGTCCATATATTGGCGTCTAGGATTATACAAAGGCGATACGATAGAAAAATGGATTGCTGATCTGTTAAGAGCGAAAGGCATAAGGGTTTTCGGCGATTTGCAGAAAGGGTCTCTGCGCCTTATTGCTTCTGATCTGACAAACGGCACCATGATTGTTTTGCCGGACGATTTGCCCCGTTACGGGTTAAATCCCGATATGTTCCCGGTTGCCAGAGCGGTCAGAATGAGCTGCAGCATTCCGTATTTTTTTGAACCGATAAAATTAAAAACGGACACAGGCACCGCCACGGTTGTTGACGGTGGTGTGTTAAGCAATTTCCCCATCTGGCTGTTTTCAAAGGAAAGAAAGCGGCCTGTGATCGGTGTGACGCTTGCGCCGCGTGAAAGGGAACGTCCGAAGAAAAATATCCGCAACGCTTTCGAACTGTTCGGCGCCCTGTTTGAAACGATGAAGGATGCCCATGACGCAAGACACATAGCATCACGCTATGAACAAAATATTATTTTTCTCCCTGTTGATGACGTAATGGCGACTGATTTTCATTTAACGCAACAAAAAAAACTAGCCCTGATTGAGCTAGGTAAAAGACGGACAGAGCTGTTTTTAAAGCAGTGGACCTATTAAAAAAGCGCTCTGTTTTTCTTTTTATTTTTTTTCCCTTCTATAACAGTCAGCTGAGTCTGGCTTTTTTTCTTGAGAATCATCGGCTTAGGCTTGCTGGCGCTCGGAACGCTTCGCAGGTGGCTGACACGTCCCTTATGTCCGGCGCGGTGTTTTGCTTTTTGTTCTTTCATCCGGCGCCGCGATTGTTTCGCCGCTTTTTTAAAGGCTGCTCCTTCGCTGCCCGCATTTCGATTCATTACATATTTCACAATAAAATAAATAATGATACCTGCCACGATGACGGTAACCGCCATTTTTGCCATTTCCCCGGGATTGGTTACCAGCACATAGAGGAAACCGAACGCTCCCAGCGCAATTAATACAGCAACAATAGGTTGTACACGATGATTCATAACTGTCCACCTCCGAAAGTAGTAGCAGGGCAACGGATTTTAGATGACGTTGTGAGAAGGCTTCTGATTTTGCTCAGACAATTCTTCGAGTCTGAGAAGTTCGTTAAAGCTTTCAATGGCAACTTCAACCTGGTCATCCTTAGGTTCCTTTGTAGTTAACAGCTGAAGCCAAAGTCCCGGGTACCCTAGTAATTTCAGACCGCGAATATCACGCACTTTGTTTGTCAGCTGCAGAACTTCAAAGGATATACCAAGTACGACCGGTATCAGTGCGACACGATCTATCACACGCAGCCAAAGCGGATCTGTCGGAACGAGTAAATAAACAAACATGCCGACAATAATCGTAAATAAAATAAAGCTTGATCCGCAGCGGTAATGAAGCCGAGATTGGTTTTGGACATTCTCCACAGTAATTGGCAAATTCTGTTCGTAACAGTTTATGACTTTATGTTCGGCTCCATGATATTGAAACACTCTTTTAATGAGCGGTGTCATGGACAAAAAATAGATGTAACCGAGCAGCAAAATCAACTTAAACAGGCTTTCAACCGCGATTTGAGCTATGTCCGATGAAAAAATCGGCCTTGTCAGTTCAGCTAAGAAAACCGGAACCAATGTAAATACGAATTTACTGAACAAAAATGAAAGGACGCCGATAACCGCGAGGCTGAGATACATAGACAGTCCAGACGATTTTTTTTCTTCCTGCTCAAGTGTCTCGTCTTCAGATGGATCGAGCCCGTAACGTTCGCTTGAAAAATTCAAATGCTTTGTGCCGTTTGCACTCGCTTCGATAATGGCCGCGATCCCCCGTAAAAACGGTATCTTTTTTACGATGTTCAGTTTCGGGTTGTGTTTGCGGGGAAGCTTAAAAAAGTTCATGCTTCCATCCGTTCTTCTGATGGCTGTAACGTAATGGTGCTTTCCGCCAAACATAACGCCTTCCACAACAGCCTGCCCGCCGTAAGCGGGCGGAATTTTATGTTTTGACATATTATCAACCTGCCTATTTCTTTAGGATTGCTAACCATTTCCTTTCACTCTATTGTACAGGAAACAGCGCTAAACCTCTAGATTGACAGGCTGAAAAATTGCCATAGCCTTGCTTTTTCTACATGCATTATACCCGTTATTTTCAAATTTTACTCGCAGCTGTCAAAAAGTGTGAGCTTTTTTATTGACATTTCATTTTTTGGGCACACTTTAACTGGAGGTGCCATGATGACAAGCGAAAAAGATACAGAACAAAATGAAGAATTGAATGAGAAGCAAGGGCCGCCTGTTTCGATGGCCGGCAGGGTGGCAGCAACAGGTTTTTGCGGAGGCGTATTATGGAGTTTCGTTGCTTATATCGCATATTTGTTTCATTTTTCTGAAATCAGCCCGAATATGATTTTGCAGCCGTTTGTGCTCGGAGAGTGGAAAAAACATGGACTAGGAACGGTGATCAGCATCATTTTGATTGGAGTGATTTCAATTGGCGCAGCGTTTCTTTATTTTCTTCTATTGAAACGTTTAAAAACAATGTGGCCGGGTATTTTATACGGCTTGGTGCTTTGGCTGCTCGTGTTTTTTGTTTTTAATCCGATTTTTCCAGATGTGCGCACGGTGACCGAACTGACATCAGATACCATTATTACGACGATTTGCATTTATTTGCTTTACGGGCTGTTTGTCGGGTATTCCATTTCATTTGAATACAATGAGCTGAATTCGGAAAAGCTGGCACGTGCGCTGGGAATGCATAGAGAATAGTGTATAAACCTTTTCCAGTATGATAAAATGTTCACGAGAAGTGAACATTTTTTGCATGAGAAACCCTCGCGAAAAGGAGAGATTATGTGCCTCATTTTTTGATTTTGAACGGACCGAATGTCAATCGGCTTGGGAAGCGTGAGCCTGAAGTATTCGGCCGCCAGACGCTGACCGATATTGAAACAGATTTATTTCAATTTGCTGAAGCCTTACATATCCAGCTCACTTTCTTCCAGTCTAATCACGAAGGTGATTTGATCGATGCGATACATGAGGCTGAGGAGCAATACAGCGGGATTGTTCTGAACCCCGGCGCCCTGAGCCATTACAGCTATGCGATCAGGGATGCTGTTTCAAGCATCAGTCTTCCTGTGGTTGAGGTGCATTTATCAAACTTATACGCCAGGGAAGAATTCAGGCATCAGTCGGTTATCGCTCCGGTTGCGAAAGGGCAGATTGTCGGTCTTGGAGCTGAAGGCTACAAGCTTGCTGTTCGCTACTTATTAAGCCAGCAAGGGGGAGAATAAGGATGAAGCTAGAGAAATTAAGAAACCTTTTTGAACAGCTGGGAATTGACGGCATGCTGATTACAAGCAGCACGAATGTACGCTATATGACAGGGTTTACAGGTTCTGCGGGTTTGGCTGTTATATCGGGTGACAAAGCAGCGTTTATTACGGATTTTCGTTATACAGAGCAGGCAAAGGTTCAGGTAAAAGGTTTTGAGATCATTGAACATGGCGGCAGCCTGATTCAGACCACTGCCGACACTGTGGAATCGTTCGGCATCAAGCGTCTCGGCTTTGAACAGAACAGCATGACATATGGCACTTACGCTTCATACAGCGCCGTTATCAGTGAGGCCGAATTAGTGCCTGTGGCTGAATCCGTGGAAAAGTTGCGCTTGATTAAGTCTAGTGAAGAGATTAAGATATTAGAGGAAGCTGCGAAGATTGCAGATGATGCCTTCAAACATATCTTGACGTTTATGAAACCCGGCATTTCTGAAATCGCTGTTGCCAATGAGCTGGAATTTTATATGAGAAGCCAGGGAGCTGACAGCTCTTCTTTTGATATGATTGTCGCCTCGGGCCTTCGGTCAAGCCTTCCTCACGGTGTGGCCAGTGACAAACTGATTGAAAGCGGAGACCTTGTTACGCTTGATTTTGGCGCTTATTATAAAGGATATTGTTCTGATATTACCCGTACGGTCGCTGTTGGTCAGCCCAGTGATCAATTGAAGGAGATCTATCAGGTTGTATTTGATGCTCAGGCGCTCGGCGTCGCACATATTAAGCCGGGAATGACAGGAAAAGAGGCTGACGCCCTCACAAGGGATCACATTGCGGCAAAAGGCTACGGTGAATATTTCGGTCATTCAACCGGGCACGGGCTCGGCATGGAAGTTCATGAATCGCCGGGATTATCCGTCAGATCTTCAGCTATCCTTGAACCGGGCATGGTGGTCACAGTGGAGCCGGGCATTTACATACCAGAAACAGGCGGTGTCCGTATTGAAGATGACATCGTGATTACAGAAAACGGCAACCGGACAATCACCCATTCCCCAAAAGAACTTATTATTTTGTGATTGTAATATAGGAGGACATTAAACATGATTTCAGTTAACGATTTCCGTACAGGATTAACAATCGAAGTAGATGGCGGCATTTGGCGCGTCGTTGACTTCCAGCACGTAAAACCTGGAAAAGGTGCGGCCTTTGTCCGCTCTAAACTTCGCAACCTTCGCACTGGCGCCATTCAGGAAAAAACCTTCCGCGCTGGTGAAAAAGTAGCGAAAGCGCAAATCGAAACAAAAACAATGCAATATCTATATGCAAACGGAGATCAGCACGTATTTATGGATACTTCTTCTTATGAGCAGCTTGAACTGAGCGCAACTCAAATCGAAGAAGAATTAAAATACCTGCTTGAAAACATGTCTGTGCATATCATGATGTACCAGGATGAAACACTTGGTATCGAACTTCCAAACACAGTTGAGCTGAAAGTTGTTGAAACTGAACCTGGTATTAAAGGTGATACAGCATCAGGCGGTACAAAACCTGCGAAAACTGAAACCGGGCTTGTTGTAAACGTGCCGTTCTTTGTGAATGAAGGCGACACACTTGTTGTCAATACATCAGACGGTTCTTACGTTTCAAGAGCATAGAAAGAAAAAAAGAAGTCTGTTCCCAAATTGGGAGCAGGCTTTTTTTTGTGCCCAAAAACAGAATCTTTCTTTTATACGAAAATGACAAGACTACTTCAGCAAGCTAGAGCATATCATATAAAAAAACAGGAGGTTGGGAGAGTGCTATGAAATTTTTTCTTGGAAATATCAATTCTACTGTTTTAACAATGGCGGGATTACGAGTTTTATCCTCTATGATTGAGCTGACTGCAGCCATTATCATGCTTGTGACAAACGATGTCCGGAAGGCGGTTGTGGTTAACAGCATTCTTGCTATTGTAGGGCCGTTGATTTTTATCATTACGATGACAGTCGGAATCTACCAAATTGCCGGGCAGCTTTCGTATGCAAAGCTGATTCTGATTTTTACGGGTGTTGTTTTGATTTTGGCGGGTGTTCATAAATAAGAAGAGGCTTGTCATAAAGTCTGCCTCACATCATACATTTTAAAGAAGCCAATCGGTAGAAAGGAGGAGGCTCTGTTGAATGAAATCGCTGAGGTTCTCCCTGAATCCATGAAAAACGCCCTTTCTGAAATACCGGAACAACAATGGCTGGAAATCGAAGAAGTCAGAATTCGGGTCAACCGCCCCATTGAATTGATTCGAAAAGGACAACCTGTTTTTTTATCGTATGCGGGTACGGCCGAGGATGCCCATCTGATCCTGAGCCGGCTCAGCAACTATAGCATGTATACTCTTGAAGAAGAGCTGAAGAAAGGGTATGTCACGATCAGAGGCGGCCACAGAGTCGGACTGGCAGGCAGAGTCATTACGGAAAACGGGGGTGTGAAAGGACTCCGTGACATCGCATCTTTTAATATACGAATTGCCAGGCAAAAGCTGGGGATTGCGGAGCCGCTGCTTCCATACTTATATCAAACCAGCTGGCTGAATACGCTGATTATCGGGCCGCCCCAAACCGGCAAAACAACACTTCTTCGGGACCTTGCGAGGCTCTCGAGCACCGGTAAAAACCGCATGCTGCCCGTAAAGACAGGAATCGTCGATGAACGGTCAGAAATTGCCGGATGTCTTCGCGGCATTCCGCAACATCAATTTGGACAGAGAATTGACGTATTAGACGCCTGTCCGAAGGCTGAGGGGCTGATGATGATGATTCGATCTATGAGTCCTGAGGTGATGATTGTCGATGAAATCGGGCGTATGGAAGATACAGATGCGCTTCTGGAGGCGTTGCATGCAGGTGTTTCAGTAATCGTATCGGCGCATGGCTGGAGCATATCCGATCTCATGAAGCGGCCTTCATTGAAGCGATTGTGGGAAGAAAGAGCCTTTGACCGCTATTTGGAATTATCAAGAGCAAAAGGGCCGGGCACAGTGAGTCGTATTTATGACAAAGACGGACATGTGCTGTCTAGGACACCGGGCGTGAAAACATGCTGAAGCTGCTGGGCGCAGTATTCATTGTGGTAGCGACAACATGGACAGGTTTTGAGATGGCGAAGATTTATACAGAACGGCCGCGGCAAATCCGTCAGCTGCGTGCGGCGCTTCAATCCCTCGAGGCTGAAATCATGTACGGCCATACACCGCTTCATATCGCTTCACAGCAGATTGCCAAGCAGCTCGCACAGCCTGTTTCAGCTCTTTTTTCCGCATTCAGTGATCAGCTGGAAAAGGGAAGCGATTCCGCGAAAACGGCGTGGGAGCAAAGCTTAAAAAAGGTATGGGACACCATGTCTTTGAAAAAAAGCGAATACGAGGTGCTAAAGCAGTTTGGCGAGACGCTCGGGATTCATGATCGAATCTCACAGCAAAAGCACATCAAGCTGGCGCTGACACATTTGGAAACCTCAGAAGCGGATGCTGAGCAGGCGCAAGCGAAAAACGAAAAGATGATAAAAAGTTTGGGCTTTTTAGCGGGCTTGTTACTCATTCTTCTATTGATGTAAACATGAGGGGAGCAAAAATAAAATGGGAGTAGATGTGAATGTCATATTTCAAATCGCCGGAGTGGGAATCGTGGTCGCTTTTTTACACACGATATTGGATCAGATGGGCAAGAAAGAATACGCTCAGTGGGTGACGCTGTTAGGTTTTATCTACATTTTATTTATGGTGGCCACCATTGTAGATGACCTATTTAAAAAGATAAAAGCTGTGTTTTTATTCCAAGGATAGGGGGGCTTGCAGATTGACATTGTTCAAATTGTAGGTTTAGGGCTGATCGCCACCTTCCTTTCTTTAATAGTAAAAGAACAAAAGCCGACTTTTGCGTTTTTAATCGTCGTTTTTGCCGGATGTGCCATTTTTCTTTATTTAGTAGACCAAATCTACGACATTATACGAATGATAGAAAAAATCGCGATTAATGCAAATGTCAACATGGTCTATGTTGAAACCATTTTAAAGATTATCGGAATCGCCTATATTGCTGAATTCGGGGCACAGCTCACAAAAGATGCCGGTCAAGGAGCCATCGCCTCGAAAATAGAATTGGCGGGGAAAATTTTAATTCTCGTTATGGCTGTGCCTATTTTAACCGTCATTATCGAAACGATTCTCGGACTTATACCTTCTATGTCATAACCGAAAGGAGGCGGTAGATTGAAGCGTTTTCAATGGGTTTTGCTTTTGGCCGTGCTGATCATAGCAGGGCGTGCAGAAATTGTACAAGCAGCCGGTAATCACGAACAAACGGAAGATCATGCTGAAACGGCCGAGCAATTAGCGGAAAGGACAGCAGCCTCGCTTGAAACAGATAAGATCGGAGAATTTTGGAATGATATTATGACAGAATACGGCGGACTGCTGCCGGAAAGCCAAAAAGGCAGCTTAATCGAGTTTATCAATGGCGATAAATCATTCTCACCGCAAGAATGGCTGAAAGCTCTCTTTTCTTATTTGTTCCATGAAGTGCTAGCCAATGGAAAGCTGCTGGGCACATTGATTTTGCTCACGATTTTTTGCGTCATTCTGCAGCTTTTGCAAAATGCGTTTCAGCAAAGCACTGTCAGTAAGGTCGCTTACTCAATTGTGTACATGGTGCTGATTATCCTTGCGCTGAACAGCTTTCATGTGGCAATCAATTATGCAACTGAGGCCATTCAGACGATGACCAGCTTTATCCTGGCACTCATTCCGCTCCTCTTGGCGCTTTTGGCTTCCTCAGGCGGAGCTGTATCTGCTGCCTTCTTTCATCCTGTTATCCTCTTTCTGATGAACACGAGCGGTCTCTTGATTCAAAATATTGTCATGCCGCTGATTTTCTTATCAGCGATTCTGAGCATTGTCAGCACAATGACCGAACAATACAAAGTAACGCAGCTGGCCAACCTGCTCAGAAATATCGCCATCGGAGCACTGGCTGTTTTTCTTACCATCTTTCTCGGCGTCATCTCTGTTCAGGGAGCCTCAGCTGCAGTGACAGACGGCATTACGCTCAGGACGGCTAAATTCATAACCGGAAATTTTATTCCAGTGCTTGGCCGGATGTTTACAGACGCAACAGATACAGTAATCAGCGCCTCCTTACTGCTGAAAAATACGGTAGGGATTCTGGGTGTCGCTATTTTGATCTGTATCGCGGCATTTCCGGCAATCAAAGTGCTTTCCCTCGCTTTTATTTATAAGCTGGCAGCCGCGATTCTTCAGCCGCTTGGAGGCGGGCCCGTCATCACCTGCCTCGACGTCATCAGCAAAAGCGTCATCTATATTTTTGCAGCTCTCGCCATTGTGTCCCTCATGTTTTTTTTAAGCCTTACTGTCATAATCACAGCCGGGAACCTCACGATGATGATGAAATAAAGGAGGCAGGCGAATGAGTTTTTTAACGGAATGGCTTACCACCATCGTGTTGTTTATCCTATTTGCAATTGTGATTGATATGCTGCTGCCAAGCTCCAGCATGCAAAAGTACGCAAAAATGGTAGTCAGCCTGCTCTTGATTGTCGTCATGCTTACGCCAATTTTTAAACTTTTCAAGACAGATCCCGAAGTCATCTTTGAATACCTCACAAAAAACGAGCAATCAGAGTCCGCCGACATAAAAAATCAAATCAATTCAAAAAAAATAGAAATACAAGCTTCCCAGCGCGCATATATTCTAGAAGAAATGGCTGTCCAACTAAAAAAGAAAGCGGAGGAGAGATTCAGTCATGATGAATATAAAGTAGGCAGCATCAAACTCACGGCAGGAGAAAAGGTAGATTCAGAAGAGGATATTAAAACAATCAGCGTGTATATGGCCCCGTCTTCTGAAAAAACGGTCCAAACGGTCGCGCCGGTCCACATTGATACAGATCATGCATACGTAACGAAAGAAGCAGCCGAACAAAAAGAAGCCAAACAGATCCAAACCCAGCTCGCGGACATTTGGGAAATCGGACGTAAGAAAATTACGGTTCATATGGAAGGCGGGGAGAGTGTCAGCAATGAATAAAAACGGATTATGGAATGTATTGAAAAAGCAGTTTCTTCCGGGACAAACGAAGGACGGCGAAAAGCCGAAGCTGACCAAATATCATTACTTTCTGTTCGTTTTTGTTCTCGGAGTTTCCTTTATGCTTGTCAGCCAGTTGTTTTCTTCACCCGAGAAAACAGAAAACGCCAAAACGATAACGACCGTATCCTCACAAAATTCTGAAGGCAGCAAAGAGAAAACAGCTGAAGTGTTTAAAGCCTCAAAGTCTGACGAGCCTAAAAACTCGATCGATGATTATGAAAAAGAATACGAAAATCAGCTGAAAGAAATTCTTGAAACAATCATTGGAGTGGATGATGTCTCGGTTGTCGTGAATGTTGATGCAACGTCCCTGAAAGTATATGAAAAAAACAAATCAAACAAAAATACGACCACTGAAGAAACAGACAAAGAAGGCGGAACAAGAAGTGTTACAGACCAGACATCGGAGGAAGAAATCGTCATGATCAAAAACGGCGATAAAGAAACACCAGTCGTCGTCCAAACGAAAAAACCTGATATACGGGGTGTACTCGTTGTTGCTCAAGGAGTGGACAACGTTCAAATAAAACAAACCATTATTGAAGCGGTGACACGGGTCCTGGATGTTCCAAGCCACCGGGTTGCGGTTGCCCCTAAAAAAATAAAGGAGGATTCATAAATGCTTAAAAAACAAACCGTTTGGCTATTAACAATGCTCAGTCTTGTCGTGGTGTTAAGCGTCTACTATATCATGTCGCCGGAAAGCAAAAACGCCGTGCAAATGCAAAGTGAAAAAAGCGCGTCTGACAGTGGAGAGGTCGCAACTGAAAAAGCGCCTGCCAAGCAAGACACGAAGGAAAAAAGCGGTACAGAAACTGAAAAAGGAAAAGAAGATGGAACAAAGGGAACGAAAGATTCATCAGCAGACAAGGAAACATCCGCTGAAGCCAGTGAAAAAGGAACTGTTGTTACGGAAACAGCCGATGATGATCTATTTACGACGTACCGTCTTGATTTAGAAGATGCCAGAAGCAAAGAAAGAGAAGAGCTGAATGCCATTGTGTCAAGCGATGATGCAACAGCCAAGGAGAAAAGCGAAGCATACGATAAAATGACGGCTCTCAGTGAAGTGGAAGGAACAGAAAAACAGCTGGAAACGCTGATTAAAACACAAGGTTACGAGGATGCGCTCGTCAATGCTGAAGGAGATAAAATCAATATTACAGTCAAATCAGACAAACACTCCAAATCGAAGGCGACAGCCATTATCGACCTTGTCGCAAAAGAAATCAAAACAATGAAAGATGTCGCTGTCACATTTGAACCCTCTAAATAAGAATGAGGAGAAAAAAGCCCGCTAAACAAGCGGGCTTTTTGCGTTGCTATCATATTAGAGTTGAATTCAAAAGTCCGCTCCTGTAAGATGAACATAGTATGTACTTTTAGTAGTAACCTATAAAAAAAGAAATTTCATACATAGGAGTGCGATTGAATGTTAAATATCAAAGAAATCCACGAGCTGATTAAAGCAATTGACGAGTCTACAATTGACGAATTCGTATATGAAAATGAAGGTGTATCTTTAAAACTGAAAAAACACGAAGCAGGCACTGTTCAAGTCATGCAGCAGGCGCCGGCAGCACCTGTACAGGCACAGGCTCCGCAGGCAGTTCAGCCGCAAGCGCAGCAAGCAGCGCCTGCACCTGCCCAAGAAGCACCAAAGCAAGATGAGAATCTACATAAAATCACTTCACCAATGGTAGGAACATTTTATGCATCTTCATCACCGGAAGCTGGTCCGTATGTAACAGCCGGTTCAAAAGTGAATGAAAACACAGTTGTCTGCATTGTAGAAGCGATGAAGCTTTTCAACGAAATCGAAGCAGAAGTGAAAGGCGAAATCGTTGAAGTATTAGTAGAAAACGGCCAGCTGGTCGAATACGGACAACCTCTATTTCTTGTAAAAGCAGAGTAAGGAGACTGAACATGATTAAAAAGCTATTGATCGCCAACAGAGGAGAAATTGCTGTCAGAATCATCAGAGCCTGCAGAGAGCTCGGTATTGAGACTGTCGCTGTTTATTCAGAAGCTGATAAAGATGCCCTTCATGTTCAAATGGCCGATGAAGCTTTTTGTATCGGGCCAAAAGCATCAAAAGACAGCTATTTAAACGTTACAAATATTGTGAGTGTTGCAAAGCTGACTGGCACGGACGCTATTCATCCGGGATATGGATTTTTAGCTGAAAATGCTGATTTCGCTGAATTATGTGAAGAAGTGAATGTCACGTTTGTCGGCCCGAGCGCTGACGCCATTTCAAAAATGGGAACAAAAGACGTTGCGCGGGAAACGATGAAACAGGCCGGCGTGCCAATCGTACCGGGTTCACAGGGAATTATAGAAAATGTGGAAGAAGCGGTTTCGCTTGCTAATGAAATTGGGTATCCTGTAATTATAAAAGCCACCGCAGGCGGAGGCGGAAAAGGAATCAGAGTTGCCCGCACTGAAGAGGAACTGATTAATGGCATTAAGATTACACAGCAGGAAGCTGCAACAGCATTCGGAAATCCAGGCGTATACATCGAAAAATACATAGAAGATTTTCGCCATGTTGAAATCCAAGTGCTTGCTGATAACTACGGAAACACCATCCATTTGGGAGAACGCGACTGCTCGATCCAAAGACGCCTGCAAAAGCTTTTGGAAGAATCACCATCTCCAGCCCTTGATTCAGAAATCAGGGAGCAGATGGGAGATGCAGCAGTAAAGGCTGCAAAAGCGGTTGGCTACACAGGTGCTGGAACAGTTGAATTTATCTATGACTACAATGAACAGCGCTATTACTTCATGGAAATGAACACGAGAATCCAGGTAGAGCACCCAGTCACAGAAATGGTGACGGGCACGGACCTGATTAAGGAACAAATCAAGGTTGCATCTGGAATGGAACTGGACCTTAAGCAAGAAGATGTTGAATTTGAAGGCTGGTCCATCGAATGCCGAATCAACGCAGAAAACCCAAGTAAAAATTTCATGCCGTCACCTGGTGAAATTAAAATGTACCTGCCTCCTGGCGGTCTTGGTGTCCGCGTCGATTCAGCTGCGTACCCGGGCTATTCCATCCCGCCGTACTACGACAGCATGATTGCAAAGGTAATCACATACGGAAAAACGAGGGATGAAGCGATTGCCCGCATGAAACGCGCATTGAGCGAATTCGTCATCGAAGGCATTGAGACAACAATCCCGTTCCATTTAAAACTGCTTGAACACGAAACATTTGTGAGCGGAGAGTTTAATACGAAATTTTTAGAAACATATGATGTAATGGGCTCATAATTTTTACGGAGGTGAATTGAATGAAAGACAACAGCTTGCTTAAAATGGATCATGAAGATACGCATTTAGGTAAGGTTGAGATTGCACCGGAGGTCATTGAGGTCATTGCCGGCATTGCAGCATCAGAAGTTGATGGGGTTGCCGAAATGCGCGGAAACTTTGCGACAGGCGTCGTCGAGCGCTTTGGCAAAGTGAATCATGGCAAAGGCGTCAAAGTCGACCTGGCGGATGACGGAATTACGATCGATGTATACTGTGTCGTTACATTTGGCGTTTCGATTCCGAAAGTTGCAGCGTCCGTTCAGGAAAACATTCGTCAAACCTTATTAAATATGACGTCTCTTTCGATTAACGAGATTAATATTCACATCGTCGGCATTCAATTTGACACAAAAGCCCAGGAAGTCCAAATCGACGAAGAAATGTAAATGGCTTAACACGAAACCAAGGGGAGGGCGGCCCTTTGGTTTTTTTACACGTTACCCTTTATTTCAAAGCATGAAGAAAGCCGGCTCAAAAGCCGAGTTTCTTCATGAACGTGAAATCCGAATGATCATATTAAGGTTTATGAAAATATTCGGTAATAGGGTGAAAAAACCTTGATTTCAATATGCGGATACGAAAAAAATATGTTATGATCTCTTTGTGGCTTAACGACAAGCGGATAAAGAGGATCAAAGGAGAAAGAAAATGAAAAGAAGAACAGCAAGAGAAAAAGCTTTGCAGGCACTATTTCAAATTGATGTCAGCGATATTGCAGTGAATGAAGCCATAGAACACGCACTGGATGAAGAAAAAACAGATCCTTTCTTTGAACAGCTTGTACACGGGGTATTGGAACACCAAGACCAACTGGATGAAATGATCTCCAAGCATCTGGTGAATTGGAAGCTCGATCGGATAGCCAATGTTGACCGTGCGATTTTGCGCCTGGCAGCATATGAAATGGCATATGCCGAAGACATTCCGGTGAATGTCTCCATGAACGAAGCGATTGAGCTGGCAAAACGGTTTGGTGATGACAAAGCGACAAAGTTTGTAAACGGGGTTCTTTCTAACATTAAATCTGATATTGAACAATCATAGGAGGAAAGAAAATGACTGCAACAATCATCGACGGAAAAGAAACGGCTAGAGAAAAACGCGAACAATTGGCAAAAGAGGTAGAAGAGCTTAAAAAGCAAGGTGTCACTCCCGGACTGGCGGTTATTTTGATTGGAGATGATCCTGCTTCTCACTCTTACGTGCGAGGAAAGAAAAAAGCGGCTGAAACAATGGGAATGAATTTCAAGCTCGATCAATTTGACAGCAGCCTCACAGAAGCTGAACTGCTTTCTATTATTGATCAATATAACCAAGATCCTGAGTTTCACGGGATTCTCGTTCAGCTTCCGCTTCCAGATCATATTTCTGAAAAAGCGGTGATCGAACGTATCTCTCCTGATAAAGATGTAGACGGATTTCATCCGTTAAACGTAGGGAAAATGCTGCTTGGTGAAGATACGTTTCTCCCTTGCACGCCTCATGGAATTGTTGAGCTTTTGAAGAAAACCAATATCGACCTTTCCGGTAAAGAGGTTGTTGTAGTCGGCCGAAGCAACATTGTCGGCAAACCTGTCGGCCAGCTTTTATTAAATGAAAACGCGACGGTTACTTACTGTCATTCAAGAACAGAAAATATTACTGAGCATACGAAAAAAGCGGACATCCTGGTGGTGGCAGTGGGAAGAGCCAACTTCATCAGTGCAGACCAGATCAAAGAGGGCGCTGTTGTCATTGACGTCGGCGTTAACCGTCTGGAAAGCGGAAAGCTTTGCGGAGACGTTGAATTTGAAGGGGCAAAGGAAAAAGCATCCTTCATCACGCCGGTTCCAGGCGGAGTAGGTCCGATGACCATCACGATGCTTGCGCATAATACTGTTAAATCTGCGAAACGTACGTTATCATAGATAATTGGAGATATTCACAGGCGGGGCGTGTTGCCCGCCTTGAATATGAGCACGATACCCGCTTCTTCAGGCTCCTAAAGCCAGGGCGGGTTTTCTTTAGTTATGGTGCAGGAATGCTTAGGAGAGGAGTTTTTAGACATGGGTGAAGCAGCGTATGTTACCGTCTCAGCGCTGACAAAGTATATAAAACGAAAATTCGATGTAGATCCTCACCTAGAAAATATTTGGATTAAAGGCGAATTATCGAATGTAAAGATACACACACGAGGCCACATTTATTTCACTTTGAAAGACGAAAACGCAAGAATGCAGTCGGTGATGTTCGCGAGACAAAGCGAGCGTCTGCCTTTTAAACCTGAAAACGGTATGAAAGTGCTGGTCAGAGGCGGAATTTCCGTATATGAACCGAGCGGAAACTATCAACTATATGCCAAAGAAATGCAGCCTGACGGGGTCGGAGCGCTCTATTTAGCGTACGAAGAATTAAAAAAGAAGCTTGCCGGAGAAGGTTTATTTGACGACCGCTACAAAAAACAAATCCCCGCATTTCCAGCCACAATCGGGGTTGTGACATCTCCAACGGGTGCCGCTGTCAGAGATGTTATTACAACTCTAAAAAGAAGATATCCCCTTGTGAAAGTCATTGTTCTTCCAGCGCTCGTACAAGGAGAAAATGCGAGCAGATCCATCGTTGCGCGCATTGAAGAAGCAAATGAAAAAGAGATGTGCGACGTATTAATTGTCGGGAGAGGCGGCGGTTCGATAGAAGAACTGTGGGCATTCAATGAAGAAATTGTAGCTCGCGCAATCTTTGCTTCCAATATTCCAATTATATCGGCAGTTGGGCATGAGACGGATTTTACGATCAGTGATTTTGTCGCAGATATCAGAGCAGCGACGCCGACAGGGGCAGCTGAGATTGCCGTGCCTCATACCACTGATTTAATCGAACGGACAAAAACAGCGGAAGTCAGGATGACAAGAGCGATGCAGCAGCATCTCGGCCAGAAAAAAGAACGGATTCAAACGCTGCAATCGTCCTATGCCTTTCGTTTTCCAAAGCGATTGTATGCGCAAAAAGAGCAGCAGTTTGACCTCGCGTACCAGCAGTTTCAAGCACAGCTGACCGCTCTTTTAGATCGGAAAAGCAGACAGTTGGAGCGGGAAACGTACAGATTAGAGGCGCTGCATCCTCATGAACAGCTGAAGCAAGCGAAAACACGCTACGAGGAACAAACAAATCAGCTGAGAAAAAATATGAATATCCAAATGAAGCAGCTGCATTCCCAATTCCAAACAGTTCTTGGCAAGCTGAATGCACTAAGTCCTCTTCAAGTGATGGAAAGAGGATACAGTCTTGCTTATAAAGAAGATAAACTCATTAAAAGTGTCAATCAGATAGAAGAGAAGGACCGGCTAGAAGTGAAGCTGACGGATGGCGTGCTGGCCTGTGAAGTATTAGAAAAGAGAGGGGAAGAAAAATGACAGACGTGAAAAAAAATGAAAACATGACATTTGAAGAAGCGATGAAAGGGCTTGAGAGCATTGTCTCAAAGCTTGAAGAGGGGGATGTGCCTCTAGAGCAAGCGATTAACTATTTCCAAGAAGGCATGGCTTTATCCAAAATGTGCCATGAAAAGCTGCAAAAAGTCGAAAAGCAAATGGACTTCATTTTAAAAGAAGACGGCGAACTGGCACCTTTCAGTGTTCAGGAGGAAGACGAAGGTGACAAATAAATTAACGGGTTTTCTGGCGGACCGGAAAAAAACAATTGAAAATCAGCTTTCTGTCTATACAGAAAAGCTTGATATGCCGGACTCATTAAAGAAATCTATGCTGTATTCTCTAGAGGCCGGCGGAAAGCGGTTGCGTCCTCTGATTGTACTGGCTGTATTAAACGCATATGGAAAAAGCGAACAAGACGGCATTCCGGTCGGCTGTGCTGTCGAAATGATTCACACGTATTCGCTAATTCATGATGATCTTCCATGCATGGATGATGACGATTTGCGCCGCGGGAAACCGACAAATCATAAAGTATTTGGTGAAGCGACAGCAGTATTAGCGGGTGACGGACTGCTCACGGAAAGCTTTAAGCTCATCACCTCCCACGTGTCAGACAAGGTGTCAGCAGAAAAGCGCCTTCGGCTTGTCAATGAACTGATTTCAGCGGCAGGCACCGAGGGCATGGTCGGAGGGCAAGTAGCTGATATGGAAGCGGAAAACCGCCAAGTCACGCTTGAAGAGCTCGAATCCATTCATGAACGGAAAACTGCCAAGCTTCTAGGTTTTTGTGTAATCGCCGGCGCGATTTTGGCGGATGCACCTGAGGAAGACATTGAAACCCTGCGTACCTTCAGCAGCCACATTGGAATCGGTTTTCAAATCAGAGACGATATTTTAGATTTAGAAGGCAGTGAAGAGAAAATCGGCAAACGTGTCGGCTCGGATACCACAAATGACAAATCGACTTACCCATCACTTCTTTCATTGGAAGGGGCCAAACGCAAATTGGATGCTCATATAAAAGAGGCGAAGCGATTAATCGGGGGACTCTCTCTTCAAAAAGACCTTTTGTATGAGCTTTGTGATTTAATTGCGGCAAGAGATCACTAAAACGATCCTAATTTGAAGCGGCTGCACGAGATATGGTAAAATGTAAGCAGTTTATATGAAAAATGAAAAGGAAAGCGCGTTTGTCTTTTTTTATGTCCGAGATGATTGTCCAGCTCGGCATTCTGGAAGACATGTGTCATTGCAGAAATTCATGCTGAAAGTGAGTTGATCCGCTTTGGATCTTTTATCAATACAGGACCCGTCGTTTTTAAAAAACATGTCCATTGATGAATTAGAGAAATTAAGTGATGAAATCCGTCAGTTTTTGATTACAAGTTTATCCGCTTCCGGCGGCCACATCGGCCCAAACTTAGGTGTCGTAGAGCTTACTGTTGCACTGCATAAGGAATTTAACAGCCCGAAAGACAAGTTTTTATGGGATGTAGGCCATCAGTCGTATGTCCATAAGCTGCTGACAGGTCGCGGAAAAGAATTTGCGACGCTTCGCCAGTACAAAGGGCTTTGCGGATTTCCAAAGCGGAGCGAAAGCGAGCACGATGTTTGGGAAACCGGGCACAGCTCGACTTCTCTGTCAGGCGCGATGGGAATGGCAGCTGCGCGTGATATTAAAGGAACGGATGAATATATTATTCCGATTATTGGGGACGGCGCGCTGACCGGCGGAATGGCGCTTGAAGCCCTTAATCACATCGGCGACGAGAAAAAAGACATGATTGTCATTCTTAATGATAATGAAATGAGTATTGCACCAAATGTCGGCGCCATTCATTCTATGCTCGGACGGCTTCGCACTGCGGGGAAATACCAGTGGGTCAAAGATGAGCTTGAATACTTATTTAGAAAGATTCCGGCAGTTGGAGGCAAGCTTGCCGCGACAGCTGAACGGGTCAAAGACAGCCTGAAATACATGCTCGTCTCCGGAATGTTTTTCGAGGAGCTTGGTTTTACGTATTTGGGCCCGGTGGACGGACATTCTTATCATGAGCTGATTGAGAATCTTCAATACGCCAAAAAAACGAAAGGCCCTGTTCTCCTGCATGTCATCACGAAAAAAGGGAAGGGGTACAAACCGGCTGAGACCGATACAATTGGAACATGGCACGGTACCGGACCATACAAAATTAATACCGGTGACTTTGTAAAACCGAAAGCCGCAGCTCCTTCATGGAGCGGCCTTGTCAGTGGAACTGTGCAGCGAATGGCGCGCGAGGACGGACGCATTGTAGCCATTACGCCGGCTATGCCTGTCGGTTCAAAGCTTGAAGGGTTCGCAAAGGAATTCCCTGACCGGATGTTCGACGTAGGAATCGCAGAACAGCATGCCGCAACAATGGCTGCAGCTATGGCAATGCAGGGTATGAAGCCGTTTTTGGCAATTTACTCAACCTTCCTGCAAAGGGCATATGACCAAGTCGTTCATGACATCTGCCGCCAAAATGCCAATGTGTTTATTGGTATTGACCGTGCAGGACTCGTTGGCGCAGATGGAGAGACACATCAAGGCGTGTTTGATATTGCGTTTATGCGTCACATTCCAAACATGGTCTTAATGATGCCGAAAGACGAAAATGAAGGCCAGCACATGGTTCATACAGCACTTAGCTATGACGAAGGTCCGATAGCGATGCGTTTTCCGCGCGGAAACGGACTCGGCGTAAAAATGGATGAACAGTTGAAAACGATTCCGATCGGTACGTGGGAGGTGCTGCGTCCAGGGAACGATGCTGTCATCTTAACATTCGGTACAACAATTGAAATGGCGATTGAGGCAGCCGAAGAGCTGCAGAAAGAAGGCCTTTCCGTGCGCGTTGTGAATGCGCGTTTTATTAAGCCGATTGATGAAAAGATGATGAAGAGTATCCTAAAAGAAGGCTTGCCAATTTTAACAATTGAAGAAGCGGTCTTAGAAGGCGGTTTCGGAAGCTCGATTTTAGAATTCGCTCATGATCAAGGTGAATATCATACACCGATCGACAGAATGGGTATCCCTGATCGGTTTATTGAACACGGAAGCGTAACCGCGCTTCTAGAGGAAATTGGACTGACAAAACAGCAGGTGGCAAACCGTATTAGATTACTTATGCCGCCAAAGACACACAAAGGAATTGGATCATGACGTCAAAGAAAGAACGATTAGATGTATTATTAGTGGAAAGAGGGCTGGCGGAAACGCGTGAAAAAGCCAAAAGAGCCATTATGGCGGGGATCGTCTATTCAAACGAAAACCGCTTGGACAAGCCTGGAGAAAAAATTGACCGCGACCTTCCGTTAATCGTAAAAGGAAACCCGCTGAGGTATGTGAGCAGGGGCGGTTTAAAGCTCGAAAAAGCGCTGAAGGAATTTCCCGTCTCTGTCAAAGATAAAATTATGATTGATATTGGCTCCTCCACTGGCGGTTTTACGGACTGCGCTTTGCAAAATGGAGCTAAACAGTCATACGCTGTGGATGTAGGCTATAATCAGCTTGCGTGGAAGCTCAGACAGGATGAACGGGTCGTCGTGATGGAACGGACGAACTTCCGTTATGCAACACCGGCAGACTTTACAAAGGGCATGCCGGAGTTTGCCACAATAGATGTGTCCTTTATTTCCTTGCGGCTCATCCTTCCTGTCCTTAAAACATTGCTCGTACCGGGCAGCGACTGCATGGCTCTTGTTAAGCCTCAGTTTGAAGCGGGACGGGAATCGGTCGGCAAAAAAGGGATTGTCAGAGATCCTAAAGTGCATGCTGATGTGCTCAAGCGAATGATCAGTTTTTCTGCCGCTGAAGGCTATATCTGTAAAGGCCTGTCATTTTCTCCGATCACGGGAGGAGACGGAAATATTGAGTTTCTCCTTCATTTGTATTGGCCGGGAGAGGGACAGGCAGGTCAGGAACTGCCGGAAGAAGAGATCATGCGCGTTGTAGAAGAGGCACATACGACGTTAAAAGAAAAAAAAGCAGATGTACCGGAATAATAGTGCGCTATTATTCCTTTTTTCTGCATTCATGTACAATGTGCAGAGAATCATATAACATAAAAGAACAGATAAGCTGGAAATAGAGGTGCTTACATGAACAAAGGCCAGAGGCATATTAAAATCAGAGAGATCATTACGAGCAATGAAATCGAAACGCAGGATGAATTGGTCGACATGCTGAAGCAGGATGGCTACAAAGTGACGCAAGCGACGGTATCACGGGATATTAAAGAACTTCACCTTGTAAAAGTGCCTACGAATAATGGTTCTTACAAATACAGTCTTCCGGCGGACCAGCGTTTCAATCCGCTTTCAAAGCTAAAGCGGGCATTGATGGACGCATTTGTGAAAATAGACTCAGCAAGCCATATGATTGTGCTGAAAACGATGCCGGGCAATGCCCAGGCAATCGGGGCGCTGATGGACAATTTGGACTGGGATGAAATGATGGGGACCATTTGCGGAGATGATACGATTTTAATTATTTGCCGGACTCCTGAAGATACAGAAGGCGTAAAAAACAGGCTGCTTGAACTGCTGTAACAGAAAAACTAACAAAGATAAGAGGTGTAATGCTGTTTGTTAGCTGAACTATCGATTAAAAACTTTGCCATTATTGAGGAACTGACGGTTTCTTTTGAACGCGGGCTTACGGTTTTAACAGGAGAAACCGGAGCCGGCAAATCCATCATTATAGATGCCATTTCTCTTTTAGTCGGAGGCCGCGGATCATCTGAATTTGTTAGATATGGGGAAGCAAAAGCAGAACTTGAAGGGCTGTTTCTTTTGGAGAGCGGCCATCCCGTTTTAGGCGTATGCGCTGAGCAGGGAATCGACGTTTCAGACGAAATGATCATCATGAGAAGAGATATCAGCACGAGCGGGAAAAGCGTTTGCCGTGTCAATGGCAAGCTTGTCACGATTGCCTCGCTAAGAGAGATCGGCAGGCTTTTATTAGATATTCACGGGCAGCACGATAACCAGCTGTTAATGGAAGACGAAAATCATCTCCAGCTCTTGGACAAGTTTGCCGGAGCCGAAGTGGAAAGCGCGCTCCAAGCGTATCAGGAAGGGTACCAGCGGTATATGAAGCTGCTCAAAAAGCTAAAACAGCTTTCTGAAAGCGAACAGGAAATGGCCCACCGCCTTGATCTCATTCAATTTCAGCTCGAAGAAATCGAATCAGCAAAGCTTGAGATCAACGAAGATGAACAGCTTCAAGAAGAGCGTCAGCAAATTTCAAACTTTGAGAAGATATATGAATCGCTGCAAAATGCATATAATGCGCTTCGCAGTGAACAGAGCGGATTGGACTGGGTCGGAATGGCATCAGCCCAGCTTGAAGATATATCTGATATTAACGAACCGCTGAAAAAACTGTCTGAGAGTGTTTCGAACTCCTACTATCTGCTTGAGGACGCTACATTTCAGATGAGAAATATGCTGGATGAGCTTGAATATGATCCGGAACGCCTGAACTATATTGAGACGCGGCTCAATGAAATCAAACAGCTGAAACGAAAATATGGTGCCACTGTCGAAGACATTTTGGAATACGCTTCTAAAATTGAAGAAGAAATTGACCAAATTGAAAACAGGGACAGCCACCTCCAAAGCCTGAAAAAGGAGCTTGACTCCGTTGGCAAGGATGTCGCAGTGGAGGCGGCAAATGTTTCTCAAATCCGGAAAACATGGGCGAAAAAACTGGCTGATGAGATTCATCGGGAATTAAAAAGCCTGTACATGGAAAAATCAACGTTTGATACGGAATTCAAAATCAGACAAGCGTCACGCAATGAAGAGGCACCGGTTGTAAACGGCCAGCCTGTTCAGCTGACTGAACAAGGGATCGATCTGGTGAAGTTTTTAATTTCAACCAATACAGGCGAGCCGCTGAAATCTCTTTCGAAAGTCGCTTCAGGTGGAGAGCTGTCACGGGTGATGCTTGCCATAAAAAGCATTTTTTCCTCACAGCAGGATGTGACATCGATCATTTTTGATGAGGTTGATACCGGTGTAAGCGGCAGGGTCGCACAGGCAATTGCTGAGAAGATTCATAAAGTGTCAATAGGATCACAAGTGCTTTGTATTACACACTTGCCTCAGGTGGCTGCCATGGCCGATACGCATCTTTATATTGCGAAGGAGTTAAAAGACGGCAGAACGACGACACGTGTCAAGCCGCTTTCTAAGCAGGAAAAAATAGTGGAAATCGGACGCATGATTGCAGGTGTCGAGGTAACCGATTTAACGAAACGCCATGCGAAAGAACTTTTAAAACAAGCGGATCAAGTCAAAACAACTGGGTAAGCTGCGCGAAAAGCGCAGCTTATTTTTTTTGTTTACATCCATTCGTTCATCAGTATATCCAATGTTTTTCTTCATATGACAGTTATAAATAAGCCTCCAAAAGGCAAAATTAAATGATGTAGCAGCAAGTCATAAAGAAGGTGTGGGATAGGAGCGAGGAGAGTGAAGTAGTGAATGCCCGATAACATCAGAAAAGCAGTAGGTTTAATTCTCCTTGTTTCGTTATTAAGTGTAGGTTTATGCAAACCGCTAAAAGAGTATTTACTGATTCCAACGCAAATGAGAGTATTTGAAACCCAAACACAAGCGATTGAAACAAGCTTATCGGTAAACGCTCAGACATCAGAATCGTCAGAAGCGTTTACAGTAAAGAAAGATCCGCACGAAATTAAGGTGACAGGCAAAAAGTCAGGTGAGTCAGAATTAGTATACGATCTTGCCGGATTTCCAATTAAAAAAACAAAAGTGCAAGTTCTTCCTGATTTAAAGGTTATACCTGGCGGACAATCAATCGGTGTAAAACTTCATTCCGTCGGTGTTCTTGTCGTCGGATTTCATCAAATCAATACAAGTGAAGGCAAAAAATCTCCGGGAGAAACGGCCGGAATTGAATCGGGCGACATCATTATTGAAATGAATGGACAGAAAATTGAAAAAATGAATGATGTAGCCCCATTTATCCAAAAGGCCGGAAAAACCGGTGAATCTTTAGATTTACTGATCAAACGTGACAAACAAAAAATCAAAACAAAGCTGATTCCACAAAAGGATGAACAAGAAGGCAAATACAGAATCGGATTATATATCAGGGATTCTGCTGCCGGCATTGGCACTATGACCTTTTATGAACCGAAAACAAAAAAATACGGAGCACTTGGCCACGTGATTTCCGATATGGACACAAAGAAACCGATTGTGGTGGAGAATGGAGAAATCGTTAAATCCACTGTGACATCAATTGAAAAAGGTACAGGCGGTAATCCGGGAGAAAAACTGGCGCGATTTTCCTCAGAACGCAAAACGATCGGGGATATTAACAGAAACAGCCCATTTGGGATTTTCGGCACGCTGCATCAGCCGATTCAAAACAATATTTCAGATCAAGCACTGCCGGTTGCATTTTCTACTGAAGTCAAAAAAGGGCCGGCTGAAATTTTAACGGTTATTGATGATGACAAGGTGGAAAAATTTGATATTGAAATCGTCAGCACAACGCCGCAAAAATTCCCTGCGACAAAAGGAATGGTGTTGAAAATTACTGATCCAAGGCTGTTGAAAGAAACAGGAGGCATCGTACAGGGGATGAGCGGAAGCCCGATCATTCAAAATGGAAAAGTGATCGGCGCTGTCACCCATGTGTTTGTAAATGACCCGACAAGCGGCTACGGTGTTCATATTGAATGGATGCTGTCAGAAGCAGGAATCGATATTTACGGAAAAGAAAAAGCAAGCTGACTGCCGGAGTTTCCGGCAGTTTTTTTGTTTTGATCCCTCTTCACTTCTCAGAATACATACGGTAAAATATACAAAAGAAGATTTTTCGACAAATTCACGTTTCCTTGTTTGTCAAATTTCATTTTTAGTCGAAAAACAGAGAAAAACATAGAATAACAAAGATATGCCACTAATATTGGTGATTATGATTTTTTTAGAGGGTATATAGCGGTTTTGTCGAATGTAAACATGTAGCAAGGGTGAATCCTGTTAACTACATTTGGGGAGGAAGAAACGTGGAGAAAATTAAAGTTTGTGTTGCTGATGATAATCGAGAGCTGGTAAGCCTGTTGAGTGAATATATAGAAGGACAGGAAGACATGGAAGTGATCGGCGTTGCTTATAACGGACAGGAATGCCTGTCGTTGTTTAAAGAAAAAGATCCCGATGTGCTCGTATTAGATATTATTATGCCGCATTTAGACGGACTTGCGGTTTTAGAGAGGCTGAGGGAATCAGATCTGAAAAAACAGCCGAATGTCATCATGCTGACAGCCTTTGGACAGGAAGATGTCACGAAAAAGGCCGTCGATTTAGGCGCGTCCTACTTTATTCTCAAACCGTTTGATATGGAAAACCTTGTCGGTCATATCCGCCAAGTCAGCGGAAATGCCAGCAGTGTGACGCATCGTGCGCCATCATCGCAAAGCAGCATTATACGCAGCAGCCAGCCTGAACCAAAGAAGAAAAATCTCGACGCGAGCATCACAAGCATTATCCATGAAATCGGCGTCCCAGCCCATATTAAAGGCTATCTCTATCTGCGTGAAGCAATCTCAATGGTATACAATGACATCGAATTGCTCGGCAGCATTACAAAAGTCCTCTATCCGGACATCGCCAAAAAATTCAACACAACCGCAAGCCGTGTAGAAAGAGCGATCCGCCATGCAATTGAAGTGGCATGGAGCAGAGGAAACATTGATTCCATTTCCTCGCTGTTTGGTTATACTGTCAGCATGACAAAAGCTAAACCTACCAACAGCGAATTCATTGCAATGGTTGCGGATAAGCTTAGATTAGAACATAAGGCTTCTTAAACATGTGGATATTATGTGATAATTAAATCAAACGTCTTTTATTTATTGGTTTGCGCTGATAAATAGGAGGCGTTTTGTTTTTGGGGACATTTGTTATCATAGGTGATGGATATGAAAAATTTATTTTCCGTAAGGAGTGAGGTATGTGTTTGAAAAATATGGTCTGCTGATTGCTTTATTTATTCTTGCGCTTTGCGTCAATTCGAACATCATTACAGATTCACGCTTACTAGGCACCCTGATTGACTTTATCTCATTTACAGTCATGGTTTCATGTGTTCTCGCTGCTTGGATTATCAAAAACAAACAATCAGGATCAAATTGAAACCTTTCTCCTGCAAAATCGTAAGTAAAACGTATTGATGTAAAAAGGAGACGTACGAATGAAAAAGAAAAAAACAAGAAAGCGTGATGGGCTTTTCCTAGATTTTCTTTTTGAAGTAGGTGGGGAGCTCTTTCTTTTGCTGTTTCGGTGTGTACATAAACTATTTATATAAAGGGAAAAAAGACTGCCGAATGCGTTTCGGCAGTCTTTTCATATTAATCTTTATAAGGCACCCAGCCAGGCGTGTTCACAATGGCTTGCCATAGCGGTTCAGGCAAATGATATTTTTCTTTATCTGTGCCTTTGATTACTGTTTCGATTTGCTTTTCACGGCCTTCTTTTACTTTTACCGCCCAGTCAGGGTCAACTAAAACTTCTCGTCCCATTGCGACTAGTGGAATACCGTTTTCGATGACGGCCAGCGCGTCATCTGCGGAATGGATGGAACCGACGGCGATCAGCGGCACTTTGTTTCCGACACGTTCATTCAATAAGTCCATGCGTGTGCGAGTTGGATCTGCACCGCGGCGTGCTTTTGAGTTCACGTCCATCAGTGAAATATGAAGATAATCCAATTCTTTATCCCCTAAAGCGTCAACAAGCGTAAAGGTTTCAGTCATTGTCAATCCTGGTGTTTCAGGTTCTTCTGGAGACAGACGGTAGCCGACTAAGAACGCGCCCTTCGCATGTTCTGAAGCGGCTTTTTTCACTTCGTCAACAATAGCAAGCGGGAAGGCTAATCGTTTCTCATCGCTTCCTCCCCAGCGGTCCGTGCGCTGATTGGTTTTTGGAGAATAAAACTGCTGAATCAAGTAGCCGTTTGCACCGTGAATTTCGACACCGTCAAAGCCGGCTTCAATGGCGCGTCTTGTCGCTTCTCCAAACGCCTTTACGATGTGTTCAGCTTCTTCTTCTGTTAATGCGCGGGCGATTTGTTTGCCGTTATCAAACACGTCACTTGGCCCCACAACATCTTGTTGAGGAACGAGCTCAGACGGACATTCGATGCCGCCGTGATGAATTTGCACAACGGCTTTAGCGCCTTGTGCCTGAATGGCTTGTGCTAATGTTTTTAAACCCGGAATGTTGGAATCGTCGTGGATGGCCGGCTGCCCAGGAAAAGCTTTTCCGTCCGGTGTGACATTTGCGCAGGCTGTAATCACCATTCCCATCTCTTTTGAACGAGGGATGATGTAGTCAAGCTCTGTTTCAGAAATTGTACCGTCTTCATTAGAAGCGTAATGAGTCATTGGTGCGACTGCAATCCGGTTGTCGATTGTAACACCGCTTTTAAACGTGAAGGGTTCAAACAGCGGCTTATACTTAGGATTCATTTGATCATCTTCTTTCGTTTGGATTCGCACATATTCTAGCCTATATGTAAAAATTAATGCAATTGATCTGCTTTATCGGCTGAATATCTTGAGTGCAGAGTGATATTTTCGCCGCTCTTTTTCAGGGTCTTTGTAGCCGCCGTTGATTTGGTGGCCGATGGAGCATGTGATGAGAGCGGCCGCCAGCAGCAGAACGAATTTTTTCAAGGAAATATCCTTTCAAAGGTTACGCCTGGCTGATCTAGCAGTCAAACCATTTGCTCACCCAATTCACAAATTTTTAAAAATGAATAAAAAGTTGCTTCTTTCCGCTAATTTTTTCTAATTAGCGCCTCATTTAGAGCCATCCTCATAGACAAAACTGCTCGTTATCTTTCTAACAACAGGAAATGATCGGGTCGTATAGCCCTTTTGAAAATCATGGAACTTGATCGCCTGCATTCATGTTGTCTTTACAAATCCGCCATTCTGGTCAAAGATAAAAGCCAAACATCAGGAAGAGGTGATCGTGTGAAACAAACGGTTCTTTTGCTATTTACTGCGCTTTTTCTTTCGGGATGCAGTGTAGCAAGTGCGGATGACTCAGCACCAAGGTTTACCGAAGAGGGAAAATTTATTGGCTCGGCTGATCCTCATACGATTGCGGTTTCTCTTAATGGAGAAGAAACCATGATACAAGTTCCGAAGGATAAACGTGATGAATGTGAATCCTTGCCAGACCAGACAAAAGTTTTGGTGAAATATACAAAGAAGGATAATGGGACTTTACAGCTGGAAGATATTCAGCTGCGAAAGAATTCGTCATAAAAAGACCGGAGGGAGAAAGTTGAGAATGTTATGGAGGAGTTTGGCGCTGTGCGGATTGGCTTTGACGCTCGCGCCTTGTGCACAGGCGGCAGAGCCGATAGAAGGGAAAACCGTGTATATTGATGCCGGACATGGCGGTGAAGACAGTGGAGCAGTCGGAAACGGGCTCTTTGAAAAGGATATTAATTTGGCTGTTTCAGAGCATGTGACGGACAAGCTGAAAGAGGAGGGAGCCAATCCTGTTGCATCCAGATCAGACGATCATTTTCTGACCTTGGAGGAAAGAGTGACTAAGGCAAGTGCCAATCACGCTGATCTTTTTGTCAGCATTCATGTAAATTCCGGGGTTGCTTCAGCTTCAGGAACAGAAACGTATTTTCAATCTGATTATGAAGGGGAAAACAGCCGGCGTCTGGCAGCCGATATTCAGTCGCAGCTCGTTTCATCCTTACAAACGAGAGACAGGGGCGTGAAAGAATCAGACTTTTACGTCATTACATATTCACAAATGCCAAGTGTGTTGGCGGAGCTTGGGTTTATCACGAACAGCTCTGACGCGGACAAGCTGGGAAATGAAGAATACCAGCAAAAGGCCGCAGATGCGATTGTCAACGGCATTGATTCTTATTATGATCAGTAGATAAATATAGCCTTAATCCTAGAGTGGATCCGACAAAATAAGTATAATGGAGAAAACTTAGGGTTTGAGGTGAAACGATGACAAAGATTTTTGCCCACCGGGGGGCATCAGGACACTTTCCCGAAAATACAATGCTTGCATTTGAAAAAGGAATTGAAGCCGGAGCGGACGGGATAGAGCTTGATGTACAGCTGACAAAAGACGGACGCATTGTTGTGATTCATGATGAAAGGCTTAACCGCACGACATCGCTTAAAGGATTCGTGAAGGATACAGCCTATGATGTGATCAAGACTGCGAATGCGGCCGCTGGTCATGATCAGGCGTACAGCGATCTGAAAGTCCCACTATTAGAAGACGTGCTCTCGTGGGCAGTAAAAAAGGATTTTCTCATCAACATTGAATTGAAAAACAGCGTGATCCGCTATGAGGGAATGGAAGAAAAAGTGCTGGAGGCAGTGAAGCGATTCAATATAGAGGAGAGAGTCATCCTATCCACATTTAATCATGAAAGTGTAGCACTGTGCGCTCAGCTTGCGCCCCATATCGAACGGGCGGTATTAACTGCAGATGTGCTTTATCAGCCGGATCAATATATCGCGTCTATTCCAGCTACCGGCTATCACCCGAAGCTAAACAGCCCCGGGGTCACAGATGAAGTGCTGAAGAAAATGAGGAGCAGTTCGATTAAGGTAAGACCGTATACAGTCAATCGGCCGGAAGATATGAAGCGCCTCATTGAACTGGGAGCAGACGGCATGTTTACCGATTTTCCTGCAAAGGCTGCGGCATTGCTGAAAAATGAATAGTTGCTTTAGAAGAAGGCTGTTGACACAGCCTTCTTTTTTCATACATTCGTGCCCGTTTCAAAGCATACATTCATAGAAGACAACTAGAATTTGTAAGCGCTGTCTATCTTCTGAATGAGGTGAAACCATGAGGAAAACAGTCATTGTAAGTGCTGCAAGAACGCCATTTGGCAAATTCGGCGGAGTATTGAAAGAGGTGAAAGCTGCCGAGCTTGGGGGCATTGTGATGAAGGAGGCGTTGCAACGGGCTGGAGTCTCTGGAGATGATGTAGAAGGAAATGTCATGGGCATGGTTGTCCAGGCCGGCTCAGGACAGATCCCTTCCCGTCAAGCTGCCCGTCTTGCTGGAATGCCTTGGAGTGTGCCGTCAGAAACACTGAATAAAGTCTGTGCTTCGGGTCTTCGCGCTGTCACTTTATGTGATCAAATGATTCGGGCGCAGGATGCGGACATACTTGTTGCCGGGGGGATGGAAAGCATGAGCAATATTCCGTATGCCATTCCCGCTGGACGCTGGGGAGCACGGATGGGGGACGGCGAGCTAAGGGATTTAATGGTGTATGACGGGTTAACGTGCGCATTTGACGAAGTGCATATGGCTGTTCACGGAAATACAGCGGCCAAGGAATATTCAATTTCACGAAGAGAGCAGGATGAATGGGCGTTGAGAAGCCATGCGCGGGTAGCTAAAGCAGCCGATGAAGGGAAATTTCAGGATGAAATTGTTCCCGTCAACTGGATCGGTCGAAAAGGAAAATCAAACGTTGTTGATAAGGATGAAGCGATTCGCCGTGACACAAGTCTGGATCAGCTCGCGAAACTTTCTCCGATTTATACAAGTGATGGTTCGATCACAGCCGGCAATGCTCCCGGGGTCAATGACGGAGCTGGCGCATTCGTGCTGATGTCGGAGGAAAAAGCAGCTGAGCTTGGCAAACAGCCTCTGGCTACAATTCTTGGTTTTTCAACTATGGGAATGCCAGCGCATGAACTGGCGGCAGCACCGGGGTTTGCCATTAATAAGCTCCTGAAAAAGAACGGTTTAACTGCCCAAGATATTGACTTGTTTGAAGTAAATGAAGCGTTTGCATCTGTTGTGTTAACATGTGAAAAAATCGTAGGTTTCGATCTTGAAAAAGTAAATGTGAACGGCGGTGCGATCGCGCTTGGCCACCCGATCGGCGCGAGCGGGGCGAGAATTCTCATGACGCTCGTTTACGAATTAAAGCGACGGGGAGGGGGACTGGGTGTTGCCGCCATTTGCAGTGGGGCAGCCCAAGGAGATGCCGTCTTAGTGCAGGTTCATTAAAACATGATGAAAAAGGGGATTTAAATGGAAATCAAACAAATCATGGTAGCTGGCGCAGGTCAGATGGGAAGCGGCATTGCACAAGCAGCTGCTGACGCAGGCTTTTATGTGCGGATGTACGATGTGAGTTCGGAAGCTGCGGAGGCAGGATTGAAGCGGCTGAAGAAACAGCTGGCCCGTGACGCTGAGAAAGGAAAAAGGACCGAGGCGGAAGTGAAGAGTGTCATCAGCCGCATTTCGATTTCTCAAACGCTTGAGGAGGCAGAGCATGCGGACATTGTGATTGAGGCTATCGCTGAAAACATGGCGGCGAAAACTATGATGTTTAAAACACTTGATCGCATTTGCCCGCCTCATACGATTTTGGCCAGCAATACATCTTCCTTGCCTATTACAGAGATCGCTGCTGTGACAAATCGGCCTCAACGGGTCATTGGCATGCATTTTATGAATCCCGTCCCTGTGATGAAGCTGGTTGAAGTAATACGCGGCTTGGCTACATTAGAGGAAACGGCCTTAGATGTTATGGCATTAGCGGAAAAGATGGGGAAAACACCGGTTGAAGTCAATGATTTTCCGGGGTTTGTTTCCAATCGTGTGCTTCTTCCAATGATTAATGAAGCCATCTATTGCGTGTATGAGGGAGTGGCGAAGCCAGAGGCAATAGACGAGGTGATGAAGCTTGGCATGAATCATCCGATGGGTCCGCTTGCATTAGCGGATTTAATCGGACTGGATACGTGTTTATCCATTATGGAAGTTCTTCACTCGGGCCTTGGCGATTCTAAATACCGTCCTTGCCCGCTGCTCCGCAAGTATGTAAAAGCAGGCTGGCTTGGCAAAAAGAGCGGACGCGGTTTTTATGAATATGAGGAGAGGACTTCCTGAAGTCAATTCCATCGGGGGTGGCCGAGTTGCATATAACCCAAGAGCAAGTCATGATGCGAAAAATGGTGCGTGATTTTGCCCGAAAAGAAATTGCTCCCGCTGCGGAAATTATGGAGAAAACGGACGAATTTCCCTTTCAGCTGATCAAAAAAATGGGCGAACACGGGCTGATGGGAATACCGGTGCCGGAACAGTACGGCGGTGCCGGGGCGGACGTTGTTTCTTATATTTTGGCGATTCATGAGATTTCAAAAATCAGCGCGGCTGTCGGCGTGATTCTCTCCGTTCATACCTCGGTCGGCACAAATCCGATTCTGTACTTCGGCAATGAGGAACAAAAGATGAAATATATACCGAAGCTTGCTTCAGGAGACCATTTAGGGGCGTTTGCGCTGACGGAGCCTCACTCAGGATCGGATGCCGGAAGCCTTCGCACAACGGCAATTAAAAAGAACGGCAAATACGTATTAAACGGATCGAAAATATTCATAACGAATGGCGGAGCAGCTGATATCTATATCACATTTGCTTTAACGGCTCCGGATCAAGGCAGGCACGGGATTTCGGCTTTTATTGTTGAAAAAAACACACCCGGTTTTACCGTTGGGAAAAAAGAAAAAAAGCTGGGGCTTTATGGCTCTAATACTACGGAACTGATTTTTGATAACGCAGAAGTGCCTGAAGCTAATTTGCTTGGCAAAGAGGGTGACGGCTTCAACATTGCCATGGCGAACTTAAATGTCGGGCGGATCGGCATTGCGGCACAGGCGCTCGGTATTGCAGAGGCGGCTCTTGAGCATGCCGTTGCTTATGCGAAGCAGCGAGTGCAATTTGGAAGGCCGATCGCAGCCAATCAAGGCATATCATTTAAGCTGGCTGACATGGCGACTAGGGCTGAGGCGGCAAGGCATCTTGTCTACCACGCCGCAGACCTCCATAACCGCGGCCTGGCATGTGGAAAAGAGGCGTCTATGGCTAAACAATTTGCTTCCGATGCAGCGGTGAAGGCGGCGTTAGACGCCGTCCAAATTTATGGGGGATATGGCTATATGAAGGATTACCCCGTTGAGCGGCTGCTTCGCGATGCAAAGGTGACGCAAATCTATGAAGGGACGAATGAGATTCAAAGACTGATTATTTCCAAGTATTTGCTTGGCGGGACCTGATAACCAAAAAAACGCAAAAACGGAGGTTGAGGATATGGAGGAGAAACAGCACTACTCTCCAGGGTTGGATGGTGTGATTGCAGCAGAAACTCACATTTCTTATCTTGACACGCAGTCCAGCCAGATTTTGATACGAGGCTATGATTTAATAGATCTTTCTAAAACAAAAAGTTATCTGGAGCTTGTCCATTTATTGCTGGAAGGGAGGCTGCCGGAAGAAAGTGAAAGAGAGACGCTGGAAAGTAAAATAAACAGTGCGTCAAGCCTGCCTGCTAATCATCTCCGTCTGCTTGAGCTGCTCCCTGAGCACACGCATCCAATGGATAGCCTGCGTACCGGCCTGTCGGCACTTGCCGGTTATGATCGGCAAATTGATGATCGGTCTCCTTCCGCTAACAAGGAGCGCGCATATCAGCTTCTTGGGAAAATGCCTGCCCTCACTGCTGCCAGCTACAGGATCATCAATAAAAAAGAGCCGATTCTTCCGCTTCAATCCTTGTCCTACAGTGCGAATTTTCTATACATGATGACAGGAAAATTGCCGTCCTCATTGGAAGAACAGATTTTTGACCGGTCGCTCGTCCTGTACAGTGAGCATGAGATGCCGAATTCAACTTTTGCGGCCAGAGTGATCGCATCTACTCACTCGGATCTTTATGGCGCTTTGACAGGAGCTGTCGCTTCCCTGAAAGGGAATCTTCACGGAGGGGCAAACGAAGCTGTAATGTATATGCTTTTGGAGGCAAAAACGACGTCTGAATTTGAGCAACTTCTGCAAACAAAACTGAAAAGAAAAGAAAAAATCATGGGCTTCGGCCACCGTGTGTATATGAAAAAAATGGATCCGAGAGCACTCATGATGAAAGAGGCGCTGCAGCAATTATGCGATAAAGCCGGTGACCATCGTTTATATGAGATGTGTGAAGCAGGTGAGCGGCTGATGGAGAAGGAAAAAGGGCTCTACCCGAACTTGGATTACTATGCTGCCCCGGTTTATTGGATGCTCGGCATACCGATCCCTTTATATACGCCTGTCTTTTTCAGCGCGAGAACATCCGGTTTATGCGCTCATGTGATTGAACAGCATTCCAATAATCGACTCTTCCGTCCCCGTGTCAGTTACATGGGCCTGCGATATCAAACAGAATCATGAAAGGAGCTGGCAGAATGCAGAAAACGGATCGTGTTATCGAAGAAATCACAGACTATGTGCTTGAGAAAGAGATTACAAGTTCCGAAGCGTATACAACAGCGGGGCATGTATTGCTGGATACCCTGGGCTGCGGGATTTTGGCGCTGCGGTATCCAGAGTGCACAAAGCTGCTTGGGCCGATTGTTCCAGGAACGACTGTGCCAAATGGAAGCAAAGTGCCGGGAACGTCCTATGTTCTCGATCCTGTGAGGGCAGCGTTTAATATCGGCTGCATGATTCGCTGGCTCGATTACAATGATACGTGGCTGGCAGCGGAGTGGGGGCATCCATCCGATAACTTGGGAGGCATCCTTGCTGTTTGTGATTATGTATCAAGAGTGAGGCTGTCTGAAGGAAAAGAGCCTTTAACGGTACGCGACGTACTCGAGATGATGATTAAAGCGCACGAAATTCAAGGCGTCCTTGCGTTAGAAAACAGCCTGAATCGAGTGGGTCTTGATCATGTGCTGTTTGTTAAAATTGCGACAACAGCTGTTGCAGCAAAGCTTTTGGGCGGCGGGAGAGAAGAAATCAAAAATGCGCTTTCGAATGCATGGATTGACAATGCAGCATTAAGAACATACCGGCATTCACCAAATACAGGCTCTCGCAAATCATGGGCAGCAGGAGATGCAACGAGCAGAGGTGTTCATTTGGCGCTGATGTCGTTAAAAGGGGAAATGGGGTATCCGACAGCATTGAGCGCACCGGGTTGGGGGTTCCAGGACGTTCTATTCAATAAGAAAGAGATCAAGCTCGCCCGTCCGCTCGACGCTTATGTCATGGAAAATGTGTTATTTAAAGTGTCTTATCCAGCAGAATTTCACGCTCAAACAGCGGCAGAGTGCGCCGTTATTTTACATCCGCGGGTAAAGGACCGAATTGATGAGATCGATCGTATTGTCATCAGTACGCATGAATCCGCTATCCGAATCATTGATAAAAAAGGCCCGCTTCACAATCCGGCAGACCGTGATCACTGCCTCCAATATATTACAGCAATCGGTTTGCTTTTTGGTGATATCACCGCACAGCATTATGAAGCTGAAACTGCGAGTGATCCGAGAATAGATAAATTACGTGATAAAATGGAGGTGACTGAAAATAAAGCATATACCGAGGATTATTTGAAACCTGATAAGCGTTCTATTTCAAATGCCGTTCAGGTTCATTTTAAAGACGGAACGAGCACGGAAATGGTGGAATGTGAGTTTCCTCTTGGCCATCGTTTTCGAAGAGAGGAGGCAGTGCCAAAACTGCTGGAAAAGTTTTCTGACAATCTCAAAAGCCATTTTCCTGATAAACAGTGCAAACACATTTATGAGCGCTGTACCAGCGAGACTTTACAAACGATGCGCGTAAATGAATTCGTAGACATGTTCTGCATGTAAAAGGAGGATTTGTGTCATGTCGTGGATCGTCAATCAGCAATCGTCACAAGAAGAGCTTGCCGGGCGTTTCCGCAAGCTGATGTCGGCGCCGGACATTCTTCAAATTCCCGGCGCCCATGACGGGATGGCAGCGTTGCTCGCGAAGGAGGCCGGTTTTTCTGCTATATATTTGTCTGGTGCAGCTTATACAGCCAGCAGGGGACTTCCTGATCTAGGGATCATTACGTCGGCAGAAATGGCGGATCGGGCCAAAGACCTTGTGCGTGCTGCTGATCTGCCTTTGCTTGTGGATATCGATACGGGATTTGGCGGTGTGTTAAATGCCGCCCGAACCGCCCGGGAGATGCTTGAAGCCAGGGTAGCAGCCGTTCAAATAGAAGACCAGCAGCTTCCAAAAAAATGCGGGCATTTAAATGGCAAACAGCTCGTTCCGATCAAGGAAATGGCGCAAAAAATAAAAGCCATGAAACAAGCGGCGCCCTCTCTGATTGTTGTTGCCCGCACTGATGCCAGGGCGCAGGAAGGGCTTGATGCTGCAATAAAACGGTCAGAGGCCTACATTGAGGCGGGAGCAGACGCGATTTTCCCGGAAGCGCTCCAGGCAGAGAATGAATTCCGCCAGTTTGCTGAGCATATCTCCGTTCCGCTCCTTGCGAATATGACGGAGTTTGGGAAAACGCCGTATTATCGTGCCGATGAATTCGAAGATATGGGGTTTCGCATGGTGATATATCCTGTCACCTCGCTTCGAGCGGCGGCAAAAGCTTATGAGCGGATATTTGGTTTGATGAAGGAGCACGGCTCACAAAAAGAAGGACTTCATCATTTGCAGACACGAAAAGAACTATACGATACCATCTCTTATTATGACTATGAAGCATTAGATAAAACGATTGCCAAGACCGTTTTGCCTGACGAATAGTGCGACAAAAAAAGCCGGAGCATTCTCCGGCTTTTTTGCAGTTATCGTTTTCTGAATCGCGGGCTGACTTGGTTGCGTTTTCTGTCTCTGTATAGAATGAACCCGGCCAGCACATAGAGGCCGATCGCGAAAAAGATGAATCCTGACAATCCCTGAAGCCATAGAGCTGAAAATGGCTTTATTGCATGGCCGAAAAGTGTATCTCTCATCAGTTTAATGCCTAAAGCGGAAATGGCCCCGGGGATGACTAATATCAAAAGCGCAAGAAGTCGGCTCATCTTCAGAAAACCCCTTTATCTTTTCATTTCCTTTATTGTCCAGCGGAAAAAATATTTTGTCAAGAGAAGAAAACGTGGTAACATAGGGTTGTGCAAATTATTGCAACGGAATAAATAGGTGTGCAAATTTTTTCATACAAAGGGGTATCGGGATGCAAAAGGTACTGATAGTAGGTGCCGGCAAAAGGGGAACGGCGTTATTACATATTCTGATCAAAACAGCCATCATAGATATCATTGCCGTAGTTGACAAAGACCCCAAGGCGCCGGGATTGAAAGAAGCAGAACAGTATGGGATTGCCGTTTCATCTGATTGGAAACCTTACATACAACAAAAACCGGATATCGTCATTCATACCACCGGCGATCAAGCCGTGTTTGACGAACTCCTTCAAAGAAAGCATGAAGATACCATTGTCATGCCGGGGAAAATGGCATACATCGTTTTTCAGCTGATGGAAGAAAAGCAGCACCTGATTCAAATGCTAAAAGAGCAAACATACAAACACGACAGAATTTTTAATTCCACCCATGACGGGATGATTTTTATTGATATCAATGAAGAGATCATTCTCTTTAACCATATGGCCGAAAAAATGGTCGGGAAAAAACGCGAGGAAGTCATCGGACGGCCAATAAAAGAAGTCATTCCGAGCACTAAGATGCCGCGAATTTTAAAAACAAGAGTGCCTGAATACAACCAGAAGCAGCTTTTAGGCGATCATTTGCAAATTGTGACCACAAGGCTGCCGATTATTGATGAAGGCGGACGTCTGCTCGGGGCTCTTTGTGTGTTTAAAGATATCACCGATGCGGTCGAGCTGGCGGAGGAAGTGACCAACTTAAAGCAGGTCCGTACGATGCTGGAGGCGATTATCCAATCCTCCGATGAGGCGATTTCTGTCGTTGATGAAAACGGCATCGGGCTCCTAATCAATAAAGCATATACGAAAATGACCGGGCTATCTGAAAAAGAAGTTATCGGCAAGCCTGCAAACACGGATATTTCCGAAGGCGAAAGCATGCATTTAAAGGTGCTTGAAACAAGACGCCCTGTCCGCGGTGTCAGAATGAAGGTCGGCCCGAATGAAAAAGAGGTCATCGTCAATGTAGCACCGGTGATTGTGGACGGTATTTTGAAAGGCAGCGTCGGTGTGATTCACGATGTGTCCGAAATTAAAATGCTGACAGCGGAGCTTAACCGCGCCAGGCAAATTATTCGCACGCTTGAAGCGAAATACACGTTTGACGACATTATCGGCAAAAGCGAGCAAATGCTGGTTGCGCTTGAGCAGGCGAAGCTCGGTGCGAAAACGCCGGCAACGATTTTGTTGCGCGGAGAGTCAGGAACAGGAAAAGAACTGTTTGCCCATGCCATCCATAACGAAAGCGACCGGAAATACAATAAATTTATTCGCGTGAATTGTGCAGCCCTTTCTGAAAACCTGCTTGAATCAGAATTGTTCGGCTATGAGGATGGTGCGTTTTCAGGGGCGAAGCGGGGCGGTAAAAAGGGTTTATTTGAAGAAGCAAATAACGGCAGTATTTTCTTAGATGAAATCGGTGAGCTGACACAAAATATGCAGGCCAAATTGCTGCGCGTCCTTCAAGAAAAGGAAATCGTCAGAGTGGGCGGCACGAAAGCGTTCCCTGTCAACGTCAGAGTGATTGCGGCAACAAATGTAAATATTGAAAAGGCGATGGCGGATGGAAAGTTTCGCGAAGACCTGTATTACCGGATCAACCGCTATCCCATCTCCATTCCGCCTTTGCGGCAGCGGTTGGAGGACATTGAAGCATTAAGCGTCAGACTTATCCAAAAGATCAACCGGGATTACGGCAGGAATGTAAAAGGGCTCTCGCAGCAAGCCTTACGCGCCTTATCTGCTTACCATTGGCCTGGGAATGTCCGCGAGCTTGAAAATGTCCTTGGACGAGCCATGATTTTTCTCAATCCGCATATGGAATGGATTGAAAAAGATCATTTGCCTATATTTGAACTTGAGCAAAAAGAAAATGACACAGATCAGAGGACAGGTTTTGATTTTCCAGATATTGAAGGCGAAAAGCTGTCTGTCGCAGTAGAAAAATTTGAAGCGCATTTGATCCAGCAAACGCTCGAAAAGCATCATTTTAACCGGACAAAAACAGCGAAAGCCCTCGGTGTCAGCATTCGGAATTTATATTACAAAATGGATAAATATGGCCTTGCAAATGAAGGCATGCAATAATCTGCAGAATAAACGCAAACTTCTGCACGAATGTGTCAATATACCAGGTATGACAGCACCCTTAAGAGCTGGCACGGAACTTGCATAATAAAAGGTGGAGTCGAAACAAGAAAGGTGGTAGCAGATGAAGCTGAAAGATTTAATCGGCAAAGCGTCGATGCACAAAAACAAGACCATTGCGGTTGCTCATGCTGAGGATGAGGAAGTGATCCGGGCTGTAAAGCTGGCTGCCGAGCACCTATCCGCCCGTTTTTTGTTAACGGGCGACAGCAAAAAACTGAACGAGCTGACATCATCCATGCAAGGTCATCAAGTGGAAATCGTCCATGCCGATACACCTGAGGAGTCGGCGAAATTAGCGGTTCGTGCTGTACATCATAAAACAGCGGACGTTTTAATGAAAGGAAATGTGCCGACTTCTGTTTTGCTTAAAGCGGTATTAAACAGACAGGAGGGGCTTCGGTCATCAAGTGTCCTTTCCCACGTGGCTGTCTTTGATATACCGGATTTTGACAGGCTGATGTTTGTGACAGATTCGGCAATGAATATCGCTCCCTCGCTGGAAGAGCTTCGGCAGATTTTGCAAAATGCCGTTCATGTGGCCCATGCAGTAGGGAACAATATGCCAAAAGCAGCTGCTCTGGCAGCGGTCGAAACGGTGAACCCAAAAATGGAAGCGACCGTGAATGCAGCAGCTCTGGCTCAAATGTTCAAAAGAGGCCAGATCAAAGGCTGTATTGTTGATGGACCGCTTGCTTTGGATAACGCAGTTTCACAAATTGCCGCGGCTCAGAAAAAAATTTCGGGAGACGTAGCGGGCAACGCAGATATCCTTCTCGTCCCAACAATTGAGGCCGGCAATATTTTATATAAATCACTGATTTATTTTGCTAAAGCCAGCGTGGCGGCTGTCATTACAGGAGCCAAAGCACCGATTGCCTTAACAAGCAGAGCGGACTCTGCCGAAAATAAACTGTATTCCATTGCGTTGGCAATATGCGCATCCAAAGAATACACACATTAGGAGGAACGAACATGGAACTTTTTAAATATATGGAGAAATATGATTACGAACAATTGGTATTCTGCCAAGATGAACAATCAGGCTTAAAAGCGATTATCGCGATTCATGATACAACACTCGGTCCAGCACTTGGCGGAACGAGAATGTGGACATATGAAAATGAAGAAGCTGCAATTGAAGACGCGCTCAGACTGGCAAGAGGCATGACCTATAAGAACGCGGCGGCAGGCTTAAACCTGGGCGGCGGAAAAACAGTCATTATCGGCGATCCTCGCAAAGACAAAAATGAGGAAATGTTCCGCGCGTTTGGCCGCTATATTCAAGGGCTGAACGGCAGATACATCACAGCTGAAGATGTGGGTACAACGGTCGAGGATATGGATATCATTCATGATGAGACAGACTATGTCACAGGGATTTCTCCTGCGTTCGGCTCTTCCGGAAATCCTTCCCCAGTCACAGCGTACGGGGTGTACAGAGGAATGAAGGCAGCAGCTAAAGCTGCTTTCGGAACCGACTCTCTTGAAGGGAAAACCATTGCTGTACAGGGTGTTGGGAACGTAGCCTATAACCTTTGCCGCCACCTGCATGAAGAAGGGGCAAACTTAATCGTTACGGATATCAACAAACAATCTGTACAGCGTGCAGTTGAAGATTTTGGCGCCCGTGCAGTTGATCCGGATGATATTTATTCACAAGACTGCGATATTTACGCGCCGTGTGCCCTTGGTGCGACTATTAACGACGACACGATTAAACAGCTGAAGGCGAAGGTGATCGCAGGTGCGGCCAACAACCAATTAAAAGAAACACGCCATGGTGATCAAATTCACGAAATGGGCATCGTTTATGCACCGGATTACGTGATTAACGCGGGCGGTGTCATCAACGTCGCAGATGAGCTTTACGGCTATAATGCTGAACGCGCACTGAAAAAAGTAGAAGGCATTTATAGCAATATCGAGCGTGTACTCGAGATTTCTCAGCGTCACGGCATTCCGGCATATTTAGCGGCTGACCGCTTGGCAGAGGAACGGATTGAACGCATGCGCCGCTCAAGAAGCCAGTTTTTGCAAAACGGCCACAGTGTATTAAGCAGACGTTAAGAAATTGATCTGGAGGTTATGAAAGTGCTACATGACGAAAAACGCATTCTCACAATTAATCCAGGCTCAACTTCAACGAAAATCGGTGTTTTTCATAACGAACGAAGCATTTTTGAAAAAACATTGAGACACAACATAGAAGAGCTGCAGCGATTTGACCAAATTATTGATCAATATGAATTTCGCAAAAACCATATTCTCGAAACGCTTCATGAACAGGGAATCAATATCTCAAAGTTTGATGCAGTCTGCGCAAGAGGCGGCCTTCTCCGGCCGATTGAAGGCGGGACTTACGTAGTGAATGATGACATGATTGAGGACTTGAAAAGCGGCTACGCCGGCCAGCATGCTTCTAATCTCGGCGGCATTATCGCGCGGGAAATTGCTGACGGCCTGAATATCCCTTCGTATATCGTCGACCCTGTTGTCGTAGACGAAATGTCAGTGCTCGCAAAAGTTTCAGGCATGCCTGAAATTGAAAGGAAAAGCATTTTTCACGCGTTAAACCAAAAAGCTGTCGCCCGTAAAGCGGCAGCCTCTCTTGGCAAACGATATGAGAACATGAAAATGATTATTACCCATATGGGCGGAGGTATTACAATTGGCGTCCATGACCGCGGGCGAGTCGTGGATGTCAATAACGGCCTTCATGGAGAGGGGCCGTTCAGTCCTGAACGTGCAGGAACAGTGCCTGCGGGGGATCTTGTTGATCTATGTTTTTCAGGAGAATATACAGAAGAAGAAATCATGAAAAAACTGGTGGGCACCGGCGGGCTTTTAGGCTATCTCGGTACAAATGATGCCGTAAAAGTGGAACAAATGATTCAGGGGGGCGATGAAAAAGCCCGCTTCATTTATGATGCCATGGCATATCAGATAGCAAAGGAAATCGGAGCAGCCAGCGCGGTTTTAAAAGGTGAAGTTGAAGCGATTGTGCTGACGGGGGGCCTTGCGTACGGCAAAAGCTTTGTTTCTACTATCAGATCATACATAGATTGGATTTCAGACGTTTTAGTCTATCCGGGTGAAAATGAACTGCAGTCTCTTGCCCAAGGGGCGCTCAGAGTATTGCAGGGCGAAGAGCAATCCAAACAATATCGTATTGAATAGACAGACAGGAGTGAGTCACCATGGCAACTGAGTATGACGTAGTCATTCTGGGCGGCGGTACTGGCGGTTATGTTGCGGCCATCAGAGCCGCTCAGCTCGGCTTAAAAACAGCCGTTGTTGAAAAGGAAAAACTCGGGGGAACATGTCTGCATAAAGGCTGTATCCCGAGTAAAGCGCTTCTTAGAAGCGCGGAGGTATACCGGACAGCGCGTGAAGCCGACCAGTTCGGAGTAGAGACGGCTGGCGTGTCCCTCAACTTTGAAAAAGTGCAGCAGCGTAAGCAAGCCGTTGTTGATAAGCTTGCAGCGGGTGTAAACCATTTAATGAAAAAAGGAAAAATTGACGTGTACAAAGGTTACGGTCGTATCCTTGGACCGTCAATCTTCTCTCCGCTGCCGGGAACAATTTCTGTTGAACGGGGAAATGGCGAAGAAAATGACATGCTGATCCCGAAACAAGTGATCATTGCAACAGGATCAAGACCGAGAATGCTTCCAGGCCTTGAAGCGGATGGTAAGTCTGTACTGACTTCAGATGAGGCGCTTCAAATGGAGGAGCTGCCAAAATCAATCATTATCGTCGGCGGAGGTGTTATCGGTATCGAATGGGCGTCTATGCTTCATGATTTTGGCGTGAAGGTAACAGTTATCGAATACGCGGATCGCATATTGCCGACTGAAGATCTAGAGATCTCAAAAGAAATGGAAAGTCTTCTTAAGAAAAAAGGCATCCAGTTCATAACAGGGGCAAAGGTGCTGCCTGACACAATGACAAAAACATCAGATGATATCAGCATACAAGCGGAAAAAGACGGAGAAACCGCCACCTACTCTGCTGAAAAAATGCTTGTTTCCATCGGCAGACAAGCAAATATCGAAGGCATCGGCCTAGAGAACACCGATATTATCACTGAAAATGGCGTGATTTCAGTCAATGAAAGCTGCCAAACGAAGGAGTCTCATATTTATGCAATCGGAGACGTAATCGGTGGCCTGCAGTTAGCTCACGTTGCTTCGCATGAAGGAATCATTGCTGTTGAGCATTTTGCAGGCCTCAATCCGCATCCGCTTGATCCGACGCTGGTACCGAAGTGCATCTACTCAAGCCCTGAAGCTGCCAGTGTCGGCTTAACAGAAGATGAAGCGAAGGCGAACGGGCATAATGTCAAAATCGGTAAGTTCCCATTTATGGCGATTGGAAAAGCGCTTGTATACGGTGAAAGCGACGGTTTTGTCAAAATCGTGGCGGATCGAGATACCGATGATATTCTCGGCGTTCATATGATTGGCCCGCATGTCACTGACATGATTTCTGAAGCGGGTCTTACCAAAGTGCTGGACGCTACGCCGTGGGAGGTCGGGCAAACGATTCACCCGCATCCGACACTTTCTGAAGCAATTGGAGAAGCAGCGCTTGCCGTAGATGGCAAAGCCATTCATTTTTAAAAGCATAAAGGAGGGGCTTGAATGAGTAAAAACCGACATCAAGCACTAGGGCTGACTGATCAGGAAGCCGTTGATATGTATAGAACCATGCTGTTAGCAAGGAAAATCGATGAAAGAATGTGGCTGTTAAACCGTTCTGGCAAAATCCCATTCGTAATCTCTTGTCAAGGACAGGAAGCAGCACAGGTAGGAGCGGCTTTCGCACTTGACCGTGAAATGGATTATGTATTGCCGTACTACAGAGACATGGGTGTCGTGCTCGCGTTTGGCATGACAGCAAAGGACTTAATGATGTCCGGATTTGCCAAAGCGGCGGATCCGAACTCGGGAGGCCGCCAGATGCCGGGACATTTCGGACAAAAGGAAAACCGTATTGTGACGGGGTCATCTCCAGTTACAACGCAAGTGCCGCACGCAGTCGGCATTGCGCTTGCGGGACGGATGGAGAAAAAGGATATCGCAGCCTTTGTTACATTCGGGGAAGGATCTTCAAACCAAGGCGATTTCCATGAAGGGGCAAACTTTGCCGCTGTTCATAAGCTGCCTGTGATTTTCATGTGTGAAAACAATAAATACGCAATCTCAGTGCCTTACGATAAGCAAGTCGCATGCGAGAACATTTCTGACCGTGCCGTAGGCTATGGGATGCCTGGCGTCACTGTGAATGGAAATGATCCGCTGGAAGTTTATCAAGCGGTTAAAGAAGCACGCGAACGGGCACGCAGAGGAGAAGGCCCGACATTAATTGAAACGATTTCTTACCGCCTTACACCGCATTCCAGTGATGACGATGACAGCAGCTACAGAGGACGTGAAGAAGTAGAGGAAGCGAAAAAAAGTGATCCCCTGCTTACTTATCAAACTTACTTAAAGGAAACAGGCCTGCTGTCCGATGAGACAGAACAAACCATGCTGGATGAAATTATGGCAATCGTTAATGAAGCGACCGATGAAGCGGAGAACGCCCCTTATGCAGCTCCTGAGTCAGCGCTTGATTATGTGTATGCGAAGTAGGGAGGAAGAACAAATGTCAGTAATGTCATATATTGATGCAATCAATTTGGCGATGAAAGAAGAAATGGAACGAGATTCTCGCGTCTTCGTCCTTGGGGAAGATGTAGGGAGAAAAGGCGGTGTGTTTAAAGCAACAGCCGGATTCTATGAACAATTCGGGGAAGAACGCGTGATGGATACACCGCTTGCTGAATCTGCGATCGCAGGAGTTGGTATTGGAGCGGCAATGTACGGAATGAGACCGATTGCTGAAATGCAGTTTGCCGATTTTATTATGCCGGCGGTCAACCAAATTATTTCTGAAGCGGCTAAAATCCGCTACCGCAGCAACAATGACTGGAGCTGTCCGATTGTCGTCAGAGCGCCATACGGCGGAGGTGTGCACGGGGCCCTGTATCATTCTCAATCAGTCGAAGCGATTTTCGCCAATCAGCCCGGACTGAAAATTGTCATGCCTTCAACACCATATGACGCCAAGGGCCTTTTAAAAGCCGCAGTTCGTGACGAAGACCCAGTGCTGTTTTTTGAGCACAAACGGGCGTATCGCCTGATAAAAGGAGAGGTTCCGGCAGATGATTATGTCCTGCCAATCGGAAAGGCGGACGTAAAACGGGATGGCGACGATATCACAGTGATCACATATGGCCTGTGTGTCCACTTTGCCTTACAGGCTGCAGAACGTCTCGAAAAAGATGGCATTTCAGCGCATGTGGTAGATTTAAGAACGGTTTACCCGCTTGATAAAGAAGCCATCATCGAAGCTGCGTCCAAAACTGGAAAGGTTCTTTTGGTCACAGAAGATACAAAAGAAGGCAGCATCATGGGCGAAGTAGCCGCAATTATATCCGAGCATTGTCTGTTCGACTTAGACGCGCCGATCAAACGGCTTGCAGGTCCTGATATTCCGGCTATGCCTTATGCGCCGACAATGGAAAAATACTTTATGGTCAACCCTGATAAAGTGGAAGCGGCGATGAGAGAATTAGCGGAGTTTTAAAGACGTAAGGAGGATACAATCATGGCAATTGAACAAATGACGATGCCGCAGCTTGGAGAAAGCGTAACAGAAGGGACGATCAGCAAATGGCTTGTCGCCCCCGGTGATAAAGTGAACAAATACGATCCGATCGCGGAAGTCATGACAGATAAGGTAAATGCAGAGGTTCCGTCTTCTTTTACTGGAACGATAACAGAGCTTGTGGGAGAAGAAGGCCAGACCCTGCAAGTCGGAGAAGTGATTTGCAAAGTTGAAACAGAAGGCGCGAATCCGATCGAACAAAAACAAGAACAGCCAGAAGCGCCAGAAGCCGCTGGGACGCCTGCTGCAAATAGTGCCGAAGCAACCGATCAGCCCAATAAGAAGCGTTACTCGCCAGCTGTACTCCGTTTAGCTGGTGAACACGGCATTGACCTTGATCAAGTGACGGGAACAGGTGCCGGCGGGCGCATCACACGAAAAGATATTCAGCGCTTAATTGAAACAGGCGGCGTGCAAGAACGGAAGGCTGAGGAGCCGAACATAGCAGCTCCTGCACCGAAGTCTGCACCAAAACCTGAGCCAAAAGAAGAGACTTCATATCCTGCGTCTGCAGCAGGTGATATAGAAATCCCTGTCACAGGCGTAAGAAAAGCAATTGCTTCCAATATGAAGCGCAGCAAAACAGAAATTCCGCATGCTTGGACGATGATGGAAGTCGACGTCACAAATATGGTTGCATATCGCAACAGTATAAAAGATTCCTTTAAGAAGACAGAAGGCTTTAATTTAACGTTCTTCGCCTTTTTTGTCAAAGCAGTCGCTCAGGCGTTAAAAGAATTCCCGCAAATGAATAGCATGTGGGCGGGGGACAAAATTATTCAGAAAAAGGATATTAATATTTCAATTGCAGTTGCCACAGAGGATTCTTTATTTGTTCCGGTAATTAAAAACGCTGATGAAAAAACAATTAAAGGCATTGCGAAAGACATTACCGGCCTTGCCAAAAAAGTAAGAGATGGAAAGCTCACTGCAGATGACATGCAGGGAGGCACGTTTACCGTCAATAACACAGGTTCGTTCGGCTCTGTTCAGTCGATGGGCATCATCAACTATCCTCAGGCTGCGATTCTTCAAGTAGAATCCATCGTCAAACGCCCGGTTGTCATGGAAAATGGCATGATTGCTGTCAGAGACATGGTTAATCTGTGTCTGTCCTTAGATCACAGAGTGCTTGACGGTCTCGTGTGCGGACGATTCTTGGGACGAGTGAAACAAATTTTAGAATCAATTGACCAAAAGACATCTGTTTACTAAATAAGCAAAAAGAGCATTTTTGAAGTTTTGTTTCAAAAATGCTCTTTTTCTATGCAGTATTATTCTGCGATTCGTATTTTCATTTCGACCCGATATTCTTCTTGTTTTTTCGGGGAGTAATGAACCGGTATAATTAACTCGTATACATCACTGACAACTGTTAATTGGCGGTCTGCGATATACTTGATAAGCTTCTGTAAGTTGAGAAAATAATGTTCAGGCGAAAAATTGTACGCGATACACACGTATCTTCCTTTAGGAATCGTTGTGATTTCCATATCCGGCGTAATGGCTGAAATTTGTTTATTCGTCAGTACAGGCGTGAAAATATGACGGTAAGTCATTTCATCAATGCTGGTGTAGGGCTGAAAAGAAAAAGTGGCGCCGTAGCTATTGTTCGTAAATCCATCTGCTGATTCGATAAATTTTTTTAATTTGCTGTAGGAGGCGTTGAGCACGTTTTCAGGCCCGATTCCTTCTGCCTCTGTCTGAATAATCCGTATTTCTTCTTCATCTAAAACAAACACCTCACCGAGCGCGGGATATTCCATCTGCCGTTTCATCCGTTTTTTCACCAACGAAATCGTTTGCTCCAGTGCTGATAAAAAGTCTAATTTCTCCCTGATTTGCCGCTCCTGCTCTGTATAAAAAGCAAACAGTTCTTCCATCTCTAAGTCCTGTGCTTTTTTCATCTCTTCTAAAGGGGTGCCGATATATTTCAATGATTTGATCAAATCCAGATGAATGAGCTGAGAATCTGTATAATAGCGGTAGCTGGTATCCGGGTCGACGTAGGCGGGTTTAAATAAATCAATTTTATCGTAATAACGGAGCGCTTTAATCGACACGTTTGCCAGTTTTGAAACTTCTCCAATTGAGTAATACGATTCCTTCATGCCATCACTCCTTTTTTATCATCAGTATAAAGAAGAAGCGTATTCTTTGCAGTACACAAAGAATACGCTTTTGATCATGTGCTGGCTTTAAGGTGTGCAGGCGCTTTCCAAGCAATCGTCAGTGCAATGCCTATAGCCAAGGTGACCGTTGCAAAGTAGAAGGGATAGTTTACATCAATATCGAACAGCATTCCTCCGATAATTGGCCCGAATACATTGCCGATACTTGTAAACATTGAATTCATACCGCCGGCAAATCCTTGTTCATTTCCCGCAATCTTTGACAGGTAAGTCGTTACCGCAGGCCTCATGAGATCAAATCCGACAAAAACGGTGACTGTAACCAGCAGAATCGCAATATATGAATTTACGGTTGTCAGCAAGAATACCAGACTCGTCGAGAGAATTAAGCTGTACCGAATTAAAAGAATTTCGCCAAACCATCTTGTGAAGCGGTCGAATAAGACGACTTGCGTAATAGCGCCCACAATCGCTCCTCCTGTAATCATAATGGCAATGTCGCTGGCCGTAAATCCGAATTTATGATCCACATATAATGCAAATAAAGATTCAAATGATGCTAGACCAAAAGATGAAATCAAAATAATGAGAAAAGCAATGAAGTACATGGGTGCAAAAATTCGCTTGAAGCCTGTCTTTTGCCCTTTTATCTCCTGATTTTCAGGGTTCCGTTCCGGCTCGCGCAGCGTGAGCATTGATAAAATGGCTGCTAACAGTGCAAAAGCGGCCGCAAAGAAAAAAGGCAGCCGGGAGTGGACTTCTGCTAAAAATCCCCCGATGCCGGGACCAATAATAAATCCTGTTGAAATAGCGGCTGACATATAACCGAGCGCTTTCGGCCGTGTTTTAATGGTCGTGATATCTGCGATAAAAGCTGTGACCCCAGGCATAATGAAGGCAGCGCTGATACCGCCCAGCATACGGGAGATAAATAACATCTCAACTGTTTTTCCAATGCCAAATAAAAACTCCGACACACTAAAGAAAAACAGGCCGATCACGATCATGATCTTGCGTCCGAAGCGATCAACCCAGCGCCCGGATATTGGTGAAACAATGAGCTGCGTAATAGCGAAGCAGGCAACCATATAGCCGACCGCGGTCCCTGATAAATGCAATTCATTCATAATGGTCGGCGTTACTGGAATCACAAGCCCGATCCCCAAAAAAGCAATAAATAAATTGGTTAATAATATCGTTAAGGTAATATTTTTCTTCTCCATATGACTTCCCCTTTTTCAAGTGTGCATCCCTTATACTGTAAGACCTCCTCCTAGGGGAGAGTCAACGGATTTGCAAAATCTTTCTAAGCCCTTAAGACAGTTAATCATTTGCGGGAACAAGCATGTCGATATGCTGCTGCAGGACCTGAATGACTGCGGGTGTATGTGTATAAACTTCTCCATCCATATCCGCCTTTTTGGCATTGTCTGTCTCTATCTCGATTCGAGAGGCCTGGACATAGGACAGCTCTCCGGTAAAACGATCAATTGCGCCCTGTTCCATGCTCATCAGCTCCCGCAACGCGGTGAGGTTGGTGTTGCGGCATATGAGGACATCGAGTAAGCCATCTTCAATACTGGCATCGGGCAGAGGAATTCGGTTCGTTCCAATGTATTGGCCGTTCATCACAAGCAGCATAACGGCTTCTTCTTTAATTTCTTCTCCATCAATTTTTAATCTCATCGGAAACGATGCAGCGGATGAGACGGTTCGCAAGGCACTAGTAAAATAGCTGATTTTCCCCAATAATGCTTTTTCTGTTTCATTGATTTGATTCGACGTTTCTGCAATTAAGCCGATCCCCCAGAAATTTAAAAAATAACGGTCGTTCATCTGACATACGTCTACGCTGGTTTTTTTTCCTGACATAAGTGCTTCCGCGGCCTTTGCAAGATTTTGAGGGATGCCAAGCACTCTTGAAAAGTCATTGCATGTGCCGCCGGGCAAAATTCCGACCGCGGGTTTTCTTTCTAGAGAGCTGATTGCATTTATGCATTGGTGGATCGTGCCGTCGCCGCCGAGAATGAAGACGGTGTCGACAGAATCATCAATGGATCGGCAAAAATAATACGCATCATCCTTTTTCTTTGTCTGTTTAATAATCACTTCATCTAAATGGTGAGATAAAACCGGCACGACAGCACCAAGTGCTTTTTCTATATTTTTGTTGCCGGCATTTCCGTTATGGATCAGTAATGCTTTCCGTTGGCTCATATACAACTGCTCCTTTATTTTACTTCTGGTTATATAATCCCCTTTTTCTGTAAGCGGTAAACGAAAAGCAAAAAAAGTGCACGGCGAAGCAAAGTCATTTGCCGATTTGGACGTTTCCTTGCTATCATAAGAACAGATGATGAAAAAGGAGAGGTCTTCATTGAACATGGACTTTAATTTATTTATGAATGATATTGTACGCCAAGCGAGACAAGAAATAACAGCTGCCGGATACACCGAGCTGAAAACAGCCGAAGAGGTAGACGCGGCACTTACGAAAAAAGGCACGACGCTCGTCATGGTAAACTCTGTTTGCGGATGCGCCGGAGGAATTGCAAGACCGGCAGCATACCACTCCGTTCACTATGATAAAAGACCTGATCAGCTCGTAACCGTTTTTGCCGGACAGGACAAAGAAGCGACAGCGCGTGCGCGCGACTATTTTGAAGGATATCCGCCATCTTCTCCGTCCTTTGCGATTTTGAAAGACGGAAAGATCATGAAAATGGTAGAGCGCCATGAAATTGAAGGCCATGAGCCGATGGCCGTAGTGGCAAAGCTGCAGGAAGCCTTTGAAGAATATTGTGAAGAAGTATAAGACGAAGAACCCGGATACTCAAAGTATCCCGGGTTTTTTTGTGCATAAAATTCCAAGGGTATATGAATAAATATTAACGAATTATTCAATCGGATTGTACAGTGATTTTATTTTTATCTAGTAATATCAAAAGAGATCACTGGAAAGATAAGCTTGAAGATAATTTTTAAAAATAGTATTGCATAAAAATAAGAAACTGTTTAAAATACAAATTAACGAATAAATATTCAGATACACCAAAAGTAATGAATATGGGGGAAATGGATCATGAAAAAAATACTCTTATTACTTGTAGCTGCCTGCATCACCTTTGCATTAACTGCATGCGGTTCAAGCAATTCAGGTTCAGAAAGCGGAAAGAAAAAAATAATTATGGGTACTTCGGCGGATTACAAACCGTTTGAATATAAAGAAGGCGATGATATTGTCGGCTTTGATGTGGAGTTGGCAAAAGCTCTGGCGAAGAAGGCTGGCTATGAAATTGAAGTGCAGGATATGGACTTCAACAGCTTAATTACAGCGCTTAAATCAAAACAAGTTGATCTCGTTCTGTCAGGAATGACCCCAACGCCTGATCGTAAAAAACAAGTTGATTTTTCTGAGGTGTACTACACAGCGAACCATATGATTGTCAGCAAAAAAGACAGCGGCATTCAATCTTTGAAAGACCTGAAAGGAAAAACGGTTGGCGTTCAGCTTGGCTCTATTCAGGAAGAGAAGGGGAAAGAGCTTTCTCCGGAATATGGTTTTAAAACAGAAGACCGCAACAGAATTTCTGATTTGGTGCAGGAAATCAAATCTGACCGCTTCGATGCCGCGATTATTGAAGACATTGTTGCAGAAGGGTATTTCAAATCAAATGATGACCTGCAGGGCTTCGTGATTCCTGATGCGAAAGCGGAAGAGGCCGGTTCAGCAATTGCTTTCAGAAAGGACAGTGAACTGACAGACAAATTCAATAAAGCGCTCAAGGAAATGAAAGATAACGGAGAGCTTGAGAAATTGAAGAAAAAATGGTTCACTGACGAGAAGTAAAAAAAGCGGCTCAACTTTTTCGTTGAGCCTTTTTATTGAATAGGAAATCTTTTTTCCTGTAAGAAAAGGAGACAAAGGCTATGAATTTGGATTTTTCAGCAACGATCCCCCAAATTCCTTTTATATTAGAAGGCTTGGCAATTACATTAAAAATTGTTGTTGTATCTGCTATTATCGGACTTATACTCGGTATTGTGCTAAGCTTATGCAAGATCAGCACATTCCGCCCGCTGATCTGGATCGCTGATTTTTATACATCAGTGTTCAGAGGCACACCTTTAGTGCTGCAGCTTATGATTGTCTATTTTGGACTTCCTCAGCTGCTCGGATTTCAAATTGACCAGTTTTGGGCTGCGGTTGTCGCATTGTCTTTGAATTCCGCCGCTTATGTATCGGAAATTATCAGAGCCGGAATCAACGCCATTGATAAAGGGCAAAAAGAAGCGGCTGTCGCACTGGGTGTCCCGTACGGCAAAATGATGAAGGATCTGCTTTTGCCGCAGGCCTTCAAAAATATATCACCTGCAATTGTGAATGAATTAATTACGTTAACAAAAGAATCGGCGATCGTCACCGTCATCGGGCTTGGTGATGTCATGAGACGCGCATATCAAGCTGGCGCCGCCACTTACAATTATCTTGAGCCGCTCATTATCGCGGGATTGATTTATTACGTGCTTGTCTTGATTTTAACGTTTATCGGCAAGGCTGTAGAAAGGAAGCTGAAATCCAATGATTAAGGTTGAAAAGCTGTCAAAATCATTTGGGAAACACGAAGTATTAAAAAATATTTCAACAACAATCGCTGATGGCGAGGTTGTTGCCGTGATCGGTCCTTCAGGCTCAGGCAAATCAACGTTCCTACGCTGTTTAAACCTGCTGGAAAAGCCAAACGGCGGAACCATTACAATAAAAGATACAGAGATTACGAAGCCGAAAACCAACACATTAAAGGTTCGGGAAAACATCGGGATGGTTTTTCAGCATTTTCATCTCTTTCCGCACAAAACGGTTCTCGAAAATATCATGTACGCGCCTGTCAATGTGAAAAAAGAATCAAAACAGGCCGCACAGGAGAAAGCTGAGGACCTGCTCCGCAAAGTCGGTTTGTTTGAAAAGCGAAATGACTATCCAAACCGTTTGTCAGGCGGACAAAAACAGCGTGTCGCGATTGCCAGGGCTCTTGCGATGAATCCGGATATCATGCTGTTTGACGAGCCGACCTCCGCCCTTGATCCGGAGATGGTCAAAGAAGTGCTGCAGGTGATGAAAGAGCTGGTCGAAACCGGCATGACCATGGTGATTGTCACACATGAAATGGGCTTCGCAAAAGAAGTGGCAGACCGCGTGCTGTTTATGGATCAAGGAACGATTGTCGAGGACGGCAATCCGAAGGAATTTTTTCTTTCGCCAAAATCCAAAAGAGCGCAGGACTTTTTAGAGAAAATATTATAGAATATAGAAAAAAAGAAGAAGGCTGATCGCTTCTTCTTTTTTATTGAAGAAACAAATAGAAATGGAGTCCGACATGTTTAAAATTGGTTACCGCACAATAAAGACCGCGCTAGGAACAGCTTTGGCTATTTATATAAGCCAGCTATTGCATTTGCAAAACTTCGCATCAGCAGGAATCATCACCATTTTGTGCATTCAAATCACACAAAAACGGTCGCTTCAGGCGTCATGGGCCCGCTTTGCGGCATGCTGTCTGGCAATTGTTTTTTCTTATCTCTTTTTCGAGCTCATTGGCTACCACCCGTTTGTGATCGGAGCGCTTCTTCTGATATTCATTCCGATAACGGTTCTGTTAAAAATTAACGAAGGTATCGTCACCAGTTCTGTTATTATCCTTCATTTATACATGTCCGGCGGTATCACGCCTGCTTTCATCTGGAATGAAGTTCAGCTGATTACGGTCGGCATCGGCGTCGCTCTATTGATGAACTTGTATATGCCGAGTCTTGACCGGAAGCTGATTGCTTACCGCAAAAAGATAGAGGATAACTTTGCTGTCATTTTCGCAGAAATAGAACGGTATTTGTTAACTGGTGAGCAAGATTGGTCAGGAAAAGAAATTCCGGAAACGCACCAGCTCATTACGGAGGCCAAAAACCTGGCTTATCGAGATGTGCAAAACCACATTTTGCGTTACGAAAATCTGCATTATCATTATTTTAAAATGAGAGAAAAGCAATTTGAAATTATTGAACGCCTTCTCCCTAAAGTGACATCGATCTCCATCACGGTAGATCAGGGAAAAATGATCGCTGAATTTATTCACGATTTGCGGGAGGCGATACACCCTGGGAACACGGCGTATAAATTTCTGAAAAGACTTGCTGACATGAGAAAAGAATTTGAGGAGATGCCGCTTCCAGCGACTAGAGAGGAATTTGAAGCGAGAGCCGCTCTCTTCCATCTTCTCGGCGAAATGGAACAATATTTAGTGATTAAAAGTTATTTTAAAGGAATAAAAGCGCAAAAATCACTCGGATGATTCGCATGAGCTCTTCCTTCATTGGTCAACCTAATGAAAAAGGAGGAGCTTATGCGTTTTTTCTTATGTTCGATTTTAATGATGATTTCACCGATTTGGCCGCTCGGCGAAAATCCGCTGCCGGGTGATCCGTATGTTATTGTCAACAAGCGAACAAATGAACTTGCTGTTATCCTCGACAACAAAGTAGAAGGCGTGTACAGTGTGGCCACTGGAAAAACAGATGATTTGACGCCTGAAGGAGAGTTTTCGGTAACGGTAAAAGCGGAAAATCCTTACTACAGAAAGAAAAATATTGAAGGAGGATCTCCTGACAACCCGCTTGGGGCAAGATGGATCGGATTTGACGCGAAAGGAACGGACGGGCGGATTTATGGAATTCATGGGACAAACCGAGAGGAATCAGTAGGGAAATTTGTGTCAAACGGCTGTATACGTATGCATAACGATGAGGTCGTTCATTTGTTTCAAACGATACCAGTAGGAACGAGAGTGCTGATCACAGACGACAATCGCTCTTTTGAGGAGATTGCCATCGAGCATAAAGCTCTGATAAAAAAGCAGGATGTTCCCATTGAATAAGGCTGCCCTGCTTTTTTATCGTTATAAAAACATGATGATTCCTGAGAGTACAGTTGAAAGAATAAAAACTCCCAAAATCACGATCAAAACGCTTTTCATCAGTTTTTGAGACATGATTTTCACTCCTTACACAATCTGTCTATATTTTAGCGTGTTTTGAATGGACGGACAAGCGATATCTATTAGCGAAAGCAGGGATGCAAATGAACAGGCTTGACCATATCGGGATAGCCGTTTTTTCGATAAAAGATGCAAGACGCTTTTATGAAAATGTATTGGGGCTTGCATTTCTTCATCAAGAAACGGTTGAAGAGCAAAAGGTGAAAGTTGCTTTTTTTCAAGCGGGAAGTGTCAAACTTGAGCTGATAGAACCGTCGACAGCTGACAGCCCCATCCGTTTATTTTTGGAGAAGAAAGGGCAGGGGCTGCATCATATTGCATTTTTGTGCAACAGCCTATCTGAACAGCTCAAAGCTTTGTCTGACCAGCAAGTTCAATTGATTGACAGGTATCCAAGACAGGGAGCGAACGGGAAAAAGATCGCGTTTATTTCCCCTCGAGAAACAAATGGTGTTCTTGTAGAGCTTTGTGAACCGAAAGGAGACCAACACAATGAACATGAATGAGCACATTGATCATTTATACACGAAACGCAGACAGACAGAAGAGGGCGGTGGACTGGAAAAGCAGGCTCAGCAGCGGCAAAAGGGAAAGCTCACCGCCCGGGAAAGGATCATATTTCTACTTGACCAGAACAGCTTTATCGAATTACACCCCTTCATGGAAAGTCAAGTGTTAACAAGAGAACAGCGCATGTTAGGGGATGGGGTCGTGACAGGGTACGGCACAATTGACGGACGCTCAGTTTATGTATTTGCGCAAGACTTCACTGTATTCGGCGGGGCGCTTGGCGAAACCCATGCCAAAAAAATCTGCGCTCTGATGGACCTGGCAGCAAAAAATAAGGCGCCGATTATCGGGCTGAATGACTCAGGTGGTGCGAGAATTCAAGAGGGTGTGGTATCATTAGATGGATACGGTCACATATTTTACCGAAACGTCTTATATTCCGGAGTCATTCCGCAAATATCGGTTATTTTAGGGCCGTGCGCTGGAGGCGCTGTATATTCTCCGGCACTCACAGATTTTATATTTATGGCTGAACAGACCGGCCGGATGTTTATTACCGGCCCGAAGGTGATTGAAAAAGTGACAGGGGAACAGGTCGATGCGGAGAGCTTAGGCGGAGCGGGGATACATAATGCCGTCAGCGGAAACGCCCACTTTTCCGGACATACGGAGAAGGAGGTTCTGACAGGGGTGAAAAAACTGCTGTCTTATTTGCCGCTGAATGGCCGGACAACAGAGCCGAGACCAGAGAAAGAGGCCTCCAGACCGTTATTAAACCGTCTCGTGCCTGCTGACACGACAAAGCCGTATGATGTTCGGACGGTGATTAAGGAGCTGGCCGATCCACAGTCTTTTTTTGAGATTCAGCCATTTTTTGCGAAGAACATTGTCATCGGATTTGCAAGGCTGGGTGAAAAAGCAATCGGCATTGTTGCGAGCCAGCCAAAGCATCTGGCGGGAAGCCTGACGATTGACGCTGCTGATAAAGCAGCAAGGTTCATCCGTTTTTGTGACGCATTTGATATCCCGCTGTTGACTGTTGAGGATGTCCCGGGATTTCTCCCCGGTATTCAGCAGGAGCACAACGGAATCATCAGACACGGAGCAAAATTATTGTTTGCTTATGCAGAAGCGACTGTCCCAAAAATCACGCTCATTATCAGAAAAGCATATGGCGGCGCCTATGTGGCCATGAACAGCAAAGCAATCGGAGCGGACCTTGTATTTGCATGGCCGAATGCTGAAATTGCGGTGATGGGTCCAGAAGGTGCGGCATCGATTTTGTATGAAAAGGAAATCAGAGCTTCAGCTGACCCGCAAAAGACGAAACGCCAAAAAACAGCTGAATACAAAAAGCAAAACGCCGGCCCATACAAAGCGGCCGCTTGTGGAATGGTTGATGACATTATTTTGCCGGAAGAATCAAGGGGAAGACTGATTCAAGCTTTTCATATGCTTGCACATAAGACAGAAGAGAGACCGAAAAAAAAGCACGGTAACATACCGCTTTAATATGGAGGGACTTACAAATGGTGAATGAAAAACGCCTGCTGGAAGAGTTTTTAGAGCTTGTCCAAATTGATTCAGAAACAAAACACGAAGCAGAAATCTGCAAAGTGCTGAAACGAAAATTTTCTGATTTAGGTGTGGACGTTAAAGAAGACGATACAATGGATATCACTGGCCACGGAGCCGGTAATCTGATTTGCACATTAAAAGGGACAAAGCAAACAGATACGATCTACTTTACATCTCATATGGACACAGTTGTACCCGGTAACGGTGTAAAACCGGTTGTAGAGAACGGTTACGTCAAAACAGACGGCACGACGATTTTAGGTGCTGATGATAAAGCGGGACTGGCTGCAATGTTTGAAGCGATTAAGGTGCTGAAAGAAGAAAACATTGAGCACGGAACGATTGAATTCATCATCACAGTTGGTGAGGAATCTGGCCTGATCGGAGCGAAGGCGCTTGACCGTTCTATGATTACAGCATCCTACGGCTATGCCCTTGACTCAGACGGGAAAGTCGGAAATATCATTGTGGCTGCGCCGACACAGGCAAAGGTAAGAGCGGCAATTTTCGGGAAAACCGCGCACGCCGGGGTTGAACCTGAAAAAGGCATTTCTGCGATTACAATCGCTAGCAAAGCCATTTCAAAAATGCCATTGGGCCGTATTGATGAAGAAACAACAGCAAATATCGGCCGATTTGAAGGCGGCACGCAAACAAACATTGTGTGCGACGAAGTCCATATTCTTGCTGAAGCACGCTCTTTAGTTCCTGAGAAAATGGAAGCTCAGGTTCAAAAAATGAAAGCTGCTTTTGAAGAGGCAGCTGCTGATATGGGCGGACGCGCAGAAGTCGAAATTGAAGTCATGTATCCTGGCTTCAAATATCAAGATGGCGACCAAGTTGTTGAAATCGCGAAAAAAGCGGCTGCTAAAATTGGACGTCCAAGCGAGCTGCAAACAAGCGGCGGCGGAAGCGACGCGAACGTAATCGCAGGTCATGGCATCCCGACGGTCAACCTTGCTGTCGGTTATGAGCAAATTCATACAAAGAATGAAAAAATGCCGATCGAAGAACTCGTCAAAACGGCAGAAATGGTTGTTGCCATTATTGAAGAGGCGGCAAAATAAAAAAAGAAAACCCGAATGCGATTTCCCGCATCGGGTTTTTTTAGCTCCATTTCCTAAGCGGCCAAAATAACACGTCCTGTTTTTTAGCGTAGTGAAGCAAGGGGTCTGCCTCTGGCAACGTAATGCCGTGAGCATCTGTCACCGTATTGACTGAAATTTCCGCCTCAGCGTTTTGCAGCAGCCATGGATGATGGTGGATGTCTTCGTAATAGAGTTTGTTTCGGTAGACGGTGTAGAGTCTATACCGTTCCGTCAGCCAATAATCGAGTGAATCCTTTTCCGCTGTAAAAGGAGCTGAAACGGGCCGGTATGCGGCACGGAATGCTGCTTCTCTGCCGTCTCTCCGCTTGCTGACATAGTCAATGTCATCATCGTTTTTTTCAGCTTTCATATCAGCATGAACATAAGGCAAATGAAAGAACGTGCGAGCGCCCAGAACCGCCAGCCGATGATCGGCATCTAAGCTGAAAAAATAAATGCCGGGCTTGCCTTTATATGTGACATAGGTGCGGAGGTTAAGCTCAGGAAATGCACGCGCACCGGGAATGGGGGGAAGGTAACGCGCCCTTAGGTTCGTGAGCATAAAGGGAAGCATGCTGATCCAAGCTTGTCCGTTGTATGTATCTAATTCTAATACGGACGGTACCAAAGCGCGAAGGATAGAAACATCAACAGGCCAGTGGGCAAATAAGACATCATTCCAGGTTTGTCTCATGATCCAGATTCCTTCAGGCACAGAAATGTTTTTTTGCTGAAAGCGTTCCGTCAACGTATATGCTCCTTTCATTTGGAGGTGAGTAAAGGTATTCCCGATTTCCTTCTTTTTAAACGAGACCGCTGTTTTTTTAGGATGGCCATTTCTGCTTCAGCCATGACAAAAAAGGCTGCCTGGCGCGGTGAATGCTTCGCAAGTAACAAAAAAACAACCCCGGCTTGTCGCGCGGGGTTGCTTCATTATTTCACCGGCTCAGTAAGAGCGGCTGTTTTTTTATTTTTATGGTGCGTCATCTGAAGGACGACGTTTTGGACTGTCAAGAATAGCCCGCTTGTGAACCAGTACAACGGCAGCGCTGCCGGGACATTAAGCGAGAAAATCGTCATCATCACTGGGAAGATGAACACCATCAATTTTGCGGATTGCTGCGCCGCAGGGTTTTGCGGGACAGCGGAATATTTCGCGCTCAGTTTTTGGGCGACATAGGCCTGGATAAAGTACATAGCTCCCGCACTAAGAGACACGAGAATATCAGATTGTCCTAAACTGAACCATAAAAACGAGTGTGACGCAATTTCAGGTGTAGAGCGAATCGCGTAATAAAATCCAATCACAATAGGAAACTGAATCAGCATTGGGAGGCATCCAATGGCAAGCGGATTGATGTTGTTCTCTTGATACAGCTTCATCATTTCCATTTGCAGCTCTTTTTGCTTTTCCGGGTCCTTCGTCTTTTTCAGTTTGGCCTGAATGCTGTCAACCTGAGGTTTAATAACCGCCATTTTTTCTTGAAACATACGCTGTTTTTTGAACTGATTGACAAACAAGGGCAGTACAACCAAACGCACAATAATGGTTACCAGAATAATAGAGAGTCCGTACTCTCCATGAAACAGCCCGGCAACCCCCTTAAGCAGCGCGGAAAACGGTTCGATTAAATAATCGTGGAAAAACCCTACGTTGCTGAGGCCTCCCACCTGATTCGTCGCCGCGAAGGCAGCATTGCCCGAGCATAATATGATCAAAAAGATACCCATAGCCATAAGTTTTTGATATGTTTTTAGCAATTTTGTTCTCCTCCTTTTTATAAATGCGGTTTATAAAAGAAGAGAACTGGCGTCTTCATCATCGTTCACAGGCGAATTCATGCGGAAGACTTTACGTATCCAAGTTGTAATGCGATGATATATAATAATAAGAAAGTCTGTTCGGTTAATGTGAAAGACTGTCTGATGTTCATCTGTTCGTTTGGATTTCCAATGTTCGCCGGCACGGCACTCTCGTAAGAGGAATGCAATCCCGATTGCCGTCAGAGCAGGAAGAATAATTGTGAAAAAATCGACTAAGAATAAAACGTCATTTATCGATTCCACAAACATTTTAATCACATCCATTCAGTACCTTCATTTTACTATATGTACAAGCCGTTGTCTAATGAACGAAAAGGAGATTTGTTTATGCCGGGAAAGAGCCGAATTATTTTCCATATTGATATGAATAGCTTTTATGCATCGGTTGAAATGGCATATGATCCGGCTCTCCGGGGAAAGCCGGTCGCAGTTGCCGGAAACGTAAAGGAGCGAAAGGGCATTGTGGTGACATGCAGCTACGAAGCAAGGGCGCGCGGCGTCAAAACAACAATGCCGGTTTGGCAAGCGAAGCGCCATTGTCCAGAGCTCATCGTTCTTCCGCCGAATTTTGACCGCTATAGAAACTCTTCCAGAGCCATGTTTACTATTCTCCGTGAATATACTGACCTGGTGGAGCCTGTCTCCATTGATGAGGGCTATATGGACATGACCGATACACCATACAGCAGCCAGGCTCTGGAGACGGCAAAAGAAATCCAAAGCAGATTGCAAAAAGAGCTGCTGCTTCCGTCAAGCATAGGAATCGCGCCGAATAAATTTCTCGCTAAGATGGCGTCTGATATGAAAAAACCGCTTGGAATCACGATTTTAAGAAAGAGGCAAGTGCCCGACATCCTTTGGCCGCTTCCTGTTGGAGAGATGCACGGAGTTGGCAATAAGACAGCGGAAAAACTGAAAGGACTTGGCATTCATACAATCGGAGAGCTAGCTGCAGCTAATGAACACTCGCTGAAGCGCCTGCTTGGCATCAACGGTCCGCGCCTTAAAAATAAAGCAAACGGCATTCATCATGCGCCGGTTGACCCGGAGCGCATTTACGAATTTAAAAGCGTCGGCAACTCATCGACACTTTCACATGATTCCAGTGATGAAGAGGAGCTGTTAGGCGTTTTCAGAAAACTTGCCGCTTCCGTGAGTGACCGTTTACAGCGCAAGGAAGTCATGGCTTCAAAGCTATTTATTATGATTAGATATGCAGATTGGAAAACCATTACGAGAAGCATCACGCTGAGAAATCCGATTGATCAAAAAAATGAAATCTTGAAAGAAGCAGAGCACCTCTTTTTTAAGCACTGGAATAAAAATCCTGTCAGGCTGCTTGGCATTACCGGAACCGATTTGGTAGAAAAAGAGCAGGCCTATAAGCAGCTCGATTTGTTCAGCTTTAATGAGGATGCGAGGGATGAGCCCATTCAGCAGATAATGGAAAAGCTGAATGAAAAGTACGGATCTAAACTGATCAGAAAAGGTGCAAGGTTAAAAAAAGAGGAGAGCAAAATGAAGGGAACAAGCTTTAATAAAGATTTTTTTCAGGATGAAAAGAAAAGCTGAATCGCTTGAAAAAAAGGGTGAAAGTATGGTAATTTCTTTATTATAAATATCATTTTATTTTAATTTAAATTTTAAAATGATTAAACGTTTGCAGAAGGGACGTTAGAATATGTCAAAACAACAAATCGGCGTTATCGGACTTGCGGTCATGGGTAAAAATCTGGCTTTAAATATCGAAAGCCGGGGATTTTCTGTTTCTGTTTACAACAGATCTAGCAGTAAGACTGAGGAGTTTTTGCAAGAGGCAAAAGGAAAAAATGTTGTTGGCACATACAGCATTGAAGAATTTGTCCAATCCTTGGAAACACCGCGCAAAATCTTATTAATGGTTAAAGCGGGAACTGCAACAGATGCGACAATTCAATCTCTTCTTCCTCATCTAGAGAAGGATGATATTTTAATTGACGGCGGAAATACATATTATAAAGATACACAGCGCCGTAACAAAGAACTCGCTGAAAGCGGAATTCATTTTATCGGAACAGGCGTTTCCGGCGGAGAAGAAGGGGCGCTTAAAGGGCCTTCTATCATGCCTGGCGGACAAAAAGAAGCACATGAGCTTGTGAAACCGATTCTTGAAGCCATTTCTGCAAAAGTTGACGGAGAACCTTGTACGACATATATCGGTCCTGATGGTGCCGGCCATTATGTAAAAATGGTGCACAACGGTATTGAATATGGAGATATGCAGCTGATTTCTGAATCTTACTTCATTCTGAAACAGGTGCTGGGCCTTTCAGCTGATGAGCTTCATGAAGTTTTCGCTGAATGGAATAAAGGAGAGCTTGACAGCTACCTGATTGAGATTACAGCTGACATCTTCACGAAAAAAGACGAAGAGACAGGCAAACCGCTTGTTGATGTGATTCTCGATAAAGCAGGACAAAAAGGAACAGGAAAATGGACAAGCCAAAGCGCACTTGACTTAGGTGTTCCGCTTCCGATTATTACTGAATCTGTATTCGCGCGTTTTATCTCAGCTATGAAGGAAGAGCGTGTGAAAGCGAGCGGACTTCTTTCAGGACCGGAAGTGAAGCCTGTTACGGAAAATAAAGAAGAGCTGATTGAAGCGGTCAGAAAAGCGTTGTTCATGAGTAAAATCTGCTCATACGCGCAAGGATTTGCCCAAATGAAAGCTGCTTCTGAAGAATATAACTGGGATCTGAAATATGGTGAAATCGCTATGATCTTCCGTGGCGGCTGCATCATTCGTGCAGCGTTTCTTCAGAAGATCAAAGAAGCTTACGATCGCGAGCCTGAGCTTGACAACCTGCTTCTTGACAGCTACTTCAAGAATATTGCAGAAAGCTACCAAGGAGCGCTTCGCCAGGTGATTTCACTTGCAGTTGCCCAAGGTGTGCCGGTGCCATCATTCTCAAGCGCATTAGCTTATTATGACAGCTACCGTACAGCCGTACTGCCTGCAAACTTAATCCAAGCACAGCGTGACTACTTTGGCGCTCATACGTATGAGCGTACTGATAAAGAAGGTATTTTCCATACTGAATGGATGAAGTAATCAATAGAACCCCCCGAACCTCAAGAGCTTCGGGGGGTTTTGTTATTAAAGAGAGTGCTATACCTCTGTGACAGCTGCAAAAAAGCCGAAAATGCTTGCGAGCATTTTCGGCTTTTTTCTTATTATATATTCCACCAGTGCAAGCCGTCTTTCGCCAAAAGATCATCTGATTCTTTCGGTCCCATTGAGCCTGATTCGTAGTTAGGAGATAAGGTTTTGTTTGCTGCCCATGTTTCAGAAATGGAGTCGACAAAGCTCCAAGAAAGGGCAACTTCATCCCAGTGTGCAAAGTTTGTTGCATCGCCAAGAAGACAGTCGTGAATTAGTTTTTCATATGCTTCAGGGGTGTTCAACTCGTCATTGCAATTGCTGCAATAATCGAGTTTGATTGGCTGCGCGTGTGCTGCACCGCCAAGCTTTTTAGCATTTAAGTAAAGCGTAATGCCTTCTTCAGGCTGAATATGAATGACAAGCAAGTTCGGATTCATGTTGTTTTCATTGCCGTAGTACAGGTTCATCGGAATGTCCTTAAATTGAACGACAATTTTTGTGGACTTTTCTTTCATTCGTTTTCCGGTACGGATATAGAATGGAACACCAGCCCATCTGAAGTTGTCGATCAAGAGCTTGCCGGCAACAAAGGTTTCTGTATTGGAGTCAGGAGCGACATTATCTTCTTCTGTATAAGAAGGAACAGGCATACCGTCAATTTCACCGGCTTGATATTGTCCGCGCACAAAGTATTCATCCACTTCATCTTTTGCAATAGGGCGCAGTGCTCTCAGCACCTTCACTTTTTCGCTGCGGATTTCTTCTGTGTTCAATTTGATCGGCGGCTCCATTGCAAGGAGGGCAACCATCTGCATAATATGGTTTTGCACCATGTCGCGCAGGGCGCCTGATTTTTCGTAATATCTTGCACGGTCTTCTACGCCAAGTGATTCGCTAGACGTAATTTGAATGTTTGAGATGTAGCGGTTTGTCCAGAGCGGTTCGAAAATCGCATTGGCAAATCGAATCACTTCAATGTTCTGAACCATTTGTTTGCCTAGATAATGGTCGATTCTGTAAATTTGATCTTCCGTAAACGCTTCACGGATTTCTTTGTTTAATGCCTGTGCGCTTGGCAGATCGTGGCCGAACGGCTTTTCGATGACAAGGCGGGACCAGCCGGTTGTAGCTGTTACACCCTCTGATTTTAATGTTTTTGCAATTGTTCCAAAGAATTCAGGAGCCATTGCCAAGTAGAACATTCTGTTGTTAGGGATTTGATATGTATCTTCCAGCTGGTTAAGCAATACGTTAAGCTCTTGATAAGAACCAGGGTTTGTCACGTCAAACGGGTGATAGTAAAAATGAGACGTGAAATCATCTATATGCTTATCTGCAGATGAGGAAATGGATGTTTTAACAGTTTGGCGAAGATCCTCATTAGACCACGGTCTTCTTCCAACTCCTACCACTGCAAACTCTTCTCCGATTTGTCCGTTTTGATATAGACGGTGAATAGACGGATACAATTTTCGTTTTGCTAAATCTCCAGTT